>NZ_JBFTLA010000006.1:0-733491 GCF_056396205.1 Paenibacillus sp. 05T425 | reverse complement strand
GTAGGCAAGAAATATATTGAAATGACCGAGTACCACGAGTGGCGAAAGAAAACACCAAAGACAACCGAAAAACCTACTCGCGACGAGTAGGCTTTCTGTTCGAGGATTTTACACACAACTTTGGACTTGACCCTAATATAGTTGTTTTATTCGAAAAATCGTACAAAGTTGAACGCTCCTGCTGTGTATTGCGATTATTTGTATGAAAAGTCGTATAAACGAGAATGTAGCTTAGGTTGGCCTTTGCATTTGTATGAAAAATCACACAAAATGTTCATGAGACTATAGTACGGAAATAATACTTATTGCTGCTTGGCTTTAAATGAATTATTATGGTTTTACTTAAATATGGTTTGGCGAAGAACGCCTCGGTATCCCTTCTAATGTAAGGGAAGTCGAGGCGTTTTATTTTTTGCCAGGGAAGGGTGACACAGTTGAGTTTTGAGATCGAGCATAAGAAGTGGGTAAACGATCACTTGTCCAAACGCCAGGGGGAACGAAAGGATGCTTTGAAAAGAGGGCACGGATTCGGCCTTACTTTGTGGATTTTATTTGGATCATGGGCAGTCTTCGTTATGTATTCGAAGTCATGGATTATGGTTCACATGGCACGGATCGTTCGAAATATCGAATGGATCTAAATAGAGCTTTGTTCTTGCAATCACAAGAATGCCAAGTGATTTCTATACCCTTAGATGAAATGAAAGAAAATCCATTGTTCGTACGAACTATGATTCGCTGCATACTAGCCCCCTATCTAGTGTCAACGGGTGAGAAAAATCAAATGCCTCGTCGCGAATATCAAAAAATCGAACGCCAGTTGATGCGTCTAGCGATTCGGCACAATCGTATCATTAGCCCAGCGAAAGCGGCGATTGAACTGGAGATTCACAAGCAAACGGTCATCAAGTACTGCAGAAGCCTTGTAGAAAGAGGTAAATTCCGAGTAATTCAAACCGGTCCAGCCGGTAAAATATACAAATACGAATACATTGGGTCATTGCAGAGTCCCGACTTATTGTGACTGTAGCAACCTCACACGGGCATTATCTCGTTAAGGCTCCACGGCAATTCAACTAAAAGTATGTTTGTATATCTGTAACTATTTACTATAAAAGTTTAATGGTCTTACCCAAATCCATTTATAGCTTTGAGCATTTCAGTAAACTTTTCAAGTTGTTGATTATCCCATTGTGCTATTCGTTCATAAAAAAAGTTTTCTTTATTCCGCAAAGCTTCAAACGTTTTTTTTCGTCCAAGATCCGTGAGTGTAAGAAGTACCGCTCGACGGTCATTGGGAGAGCCTTCCCTAGTAACATAACCTAGAATCTCTAGTTGTTTGACGAGACGGCTGACCGAGCTACGGTCCATTGCAGTTGAGTCTGCCAATGAAGAGGCGCTAGTTGGTCCGTGGGAGTATAGCCAACGGATGATATGGAAAGCCGCAGGTTGTATTGAGGAATCGAAAAAGGCAGAAGTTCTGACATTTAGCGCATGTGAGGCGCTAATGAGGGCATTAATTTGTTCGCCAAGCCTAAGCTCCAGTTGTCCTCTTACCGTATCTTTGCGTTCAACATTCATTATCGTTACCACCTAACTTAGAATTTTCATAGAGATTCCATTCGTTATATAGTTGACATATATCAATCATCTATCTATAGTTGATATATATCAATTATATAAATCCGGTTATGAGATGTCAAAATGCTAAGCAACACAAGTATCCCATAATAAAGGAGAATGAAGATGACGGTATACGTAAATCCGAAAATAGTAATTACAGGCGCTACAAGTGGTTTGGGGCAACTCGTTGCACTTGAAATGGCTAATCGAGGGGCTCATCTTATCCTAACAGCGAGAAGTAAGAGTCGGGCGGAAGCAACTGAAAAAATGATAAAAGAGCGTGTACCTGCAGCCGAAATGAATTTTTTCTACGGGGACTTGTCCTCAATGAAGGATGTCAGACGATTAGGCCAAGAAATATCTGATGAATTTCCCAAGATAGACGTGTTATTGAACAACGCAGGCCTCCATGCTTTTGAACAGCGGGTAACTACAGACGGATTTGCTGAAATGATGGCTGTGAACTATTTTGCACCATGGTTATTGACTCATTCCTTACGACAATCTCTGCAAAAAGCGGGAAACGCAAAAATTGTTAATGTTGCTTCAGAAGCTTCTCGCCGTCACGGTGTACTTCAACTATCGGAGGATCTACTTGAAACATCTCCTTTTTCACATAGAGGTTCGTCAGAAATATAMGGAAAAACCAAGCTGTTAAATATAATGTTTACTGCCGAACTTGCGCGTCAATGGGAAGGAACGGGAATATCCGTTCATGCCTTGAACCCGGGATTTAACGTTACTGGTCTAGGGAGAGAGCTTTGGTTTGCCTCTCTGCTTGAGCGTTTATTGAATTTCTTCCGTATTGGCGATCCCCGAAGAGGTGCTGATATTATAATTCGTCTAATGACCGATCCGAAGTATGAGGAAAGTTCAGGGGGATATTACAATGTTGGTACCGGTGATCCCATAAAACCCGTGCACCCTGGGGGAGAACTGGCGATGCAAAGTAGATTATGGGAGGACACAAGCAACATTCTTCGGCAGAAAGGCTTTTTGGGCTAGGCGAAGTCGTATTCCCTAAGCCCCATAATGAAAAAGAAGCACTACAACCTTCTGGTTGTGGAGCTTCTTTCCCGTTCCTATTCGGAACCAAAAAGCTTCATCCGATTGGATATCAGCGAGACTGTACTGAGCGGTTGCAACAGTTAGTAATTTCATAGGGCCTCCTCGATCTAGGAACGAATTTGCAACGTATAGATATCCGTCCGACGATCCTTGAACGTAAGGATGTCCGTCGATTTGCGATGCCGTTGCAAAATTTCCATATCCAGCTCAGCCATAATAACCGTTTCCGTGTTCTCGCTGCATTCGCCTGCGATCCCGTCTCGCGGGAAGGAGAAGTCAGCAGGCGTGTATACGCCTGATTGCGCATATTGAATGTCTACGTTATCTACGTGCGTGAGATTTCCAACAGTACCGGAAGTAACCGTAAACACTTGATTTTCTACAGCACGGGCTTGCGCGCAATATTTGACGCGAAGGAAGGCTTGCCTATCTTCCGCACAAAAAGGAACAAATATGATTTGGGCGCCTTCTTCGGCAACGATCCGCGAAATTTCCGGGTACTCGATGTCGCTGCTGAGCTGAATGGATATTTTACCGCAGTCGGTATCGAATACTTCCAGCTCCGATCCGCCGTTAATTCCCCACCATTTCCGCTCGTTCGGCGAAATATGCAGTTTGTACTGCTGCTCAATCGTACCGTCACGGCGGAACAAGTGGCCGACGTTATAAATACGATTGTTTTTTTCCACAAAATGAGAACCGCCGATAATATTTACATTATACTTAACGGCCAGTTCAGTGAACAATTCGATATATTGCTCCGTGAACGTGCTGAGCTTCCGAACGGCAAGGCTGGGCGAACGTTCATCCAGGAAGGAGAGCAGCTGCATGGTCACATTTTCCGGGAACACGGCAAAATCTGATTTGTAATCGGCAGAAACATCGACGTAATGCTCGCATTGCATCGCAAACTCTTCGAAGGAGTCGATTTTTTTCATCATGTACTGGATGACGCAAATTCGCACGGGAAAAGACAGCTTATAGTGTGTCTTGCTGTTGCTGGGTTTATAGTCGATATTGTTCCATTCGAGCAAAGCTGCAAAGTTTTTTGAATCTTTGTCATCGGACAAATAGTTCGTAATAATCCGCTTCAACGTGAAACCGTTCATCATTTGGAAGGTGAGCACAGGATCATAAATGTTCTGCTGCAGCACTTCTTCCGCATACTCTCTTGGCATCATTGCATCGCTATACTTGTGATATCCGGGAATTCGTCCGCCGACGATAATACTGCGCAGGTTCAGCATCTCGGCCAACCGTTTGCGCGCCTCATACAACCGCCTGCCAATTTTCATCCGGCGATAGTCGGGATGAACCATAACCTCCATGCMGTACAGATTCGCCCCGCGCGGATTATGGTTGCGAATGTAGCCTTTGTCCGTAATCTCCGAATACGTATGCTGCTCTAAATAATCGTCAAAATTGACGATAAGGCTGGAGCAAGAGCCAATAATATCGCCATCGAGCTCCACGCAAATTTGTCCTTCAGGGAAAATGCGGACATGGCTTTCCAATTGCTCTATTTTCCAAGGATCCATGTTCGGAAAACAGATATGCTGAAGTGCGATTATTTTCTCGAAATCCTCTGGTTCAATGTTGCGAATGATGACTTTCTTTTCAAATTGCGCTATCTGATTCGAAGTCATGTTTTCCTCTCCCTATTCAAGCCCAGTTTTCTACAGTATAGATGTGGTTAGTATGACCAGTATTATTGGAAAGTAAATGGAATGTAAAAAGTGGTGCGTAATGATTACGCTTACACACTTCTTAAAAATGTTCGCTCGTTTTTAAGTTTTCATCACTATTCATCTTAAAGCTGCGTCTATACAATAAAAATAAGTTCTCCTATTGTTGGCACCGAAGCAAGCTAATCTAGCGAAAGGTATGTTGTCTGCTATTGAAGATCACTCGTATAATAGTTGTAAAACGATTGAAAGCGCTTCAAATGAGGCTGCCGGATGCGAAGGAAGGCCGTTGCAATGAAGAATTTGAGGATCGTACAGAAAATGGCGCTTGGCTACCTGTTGCTCGTACTATTGCCGATTATTGTGTTCGGCGGTTACTTGTACAATCAGTTCTACATGGATGTAATGTCAGAATATTCGGAAGGTAAGCAGAAGCTGGTCATTCAAGCTGGCGATGGGTTCCGGTCAAGTCTGAACCAAGTGGAATCGATTCATGCTCTGTTCCTGAACAACCAGCAGTTGATCGATTATCTTAGCGGCTTTTACCATTCTGAATTGCAACATGTCTATAACTATCTCAAAGATATTCGTCCGCTGTTTATGTATGCGCAATCGCGCGATAACGAGATTTCGTCAATTAAACTGTACAAAACGATGCCCGAGGTCCACTCAGTGGTCGGCGAGCTTGAGGATCTGGACCAACTGGATGATAAGCCGCTAGCTCAACTGAACGAAGTTAACGTAGATGAAGGCGTCTGGCTGCGCCGAAGCGAAGCCGAAACCTCTGCGCTTCCGAACTTGAGCTACTACCAGCGTGTTTACAATAACAGCTATACGAAGCCGCTGGCCGTGCTGGAGATTGTGACGACTGATTCGCTGCTGCGCAATTTTCTCAAGGCGGTCGATGTCAATCACAACATGCTAGTGCTGATTATGCAAGAAGGCGAAGCGGTGTACCATAGCGATGGGATAGAGCTGGACGATGAACAGACGGCAAGCTTGCTGGCTATGGCCGAAGAAAGCGATCGAGGCTACGCCTATTTGCGCAAGCAGAGGACGCTCGTCAACACGTTGTCCATTCCTGAGCTGTCCACGACGTTCTACTTCTTCAGTCAAATGGACGAAGTATTCGTCAACATCCGGACCAAGATGTTCATTCTCGCACTCTCGCTAGTGGTATCGCTGGTCGTGTTGACGGGGGTCTATTACGCGATGGCATCCTCTCTCGTTCGCCGAATTCTTGGTTTGGCAAAACATATGCGACAGGTGGACGAAAGCAAGCTAACCTATTACGAGGTTGGAAAGTCCAACGATGAAATCGACTTTCTGACGCGATCATACAATTCTCTTGTCCATCGCATTGACGAATTGTTGAATACGGTGCATAAAGCCGAGCTAATGAAGAAGGAGGCGGACTATCTTGTGCTGCAAGCTCAGATCAAGCCTCATTTTCTTTACAATACGCTTGAATCGATCCGAATGCTGGCAGAGATCAATAACGATCAGGAAGTGGTCGACGCGACATACACGTTTGGCAGGCTGCTTCGATATACGCTGAACTCAGGAGAAAACGAGACGATGCTGCAGCACGAAATCGATAATGTTCGGCATTATTTGGATATGCATAAGCTGCGCATGTTGGATCGGCTGCAGTTCTCCATTCAAGTTTTGGCGAATATCGACCATATCCGCTGTCCGCGGTTCATTCTGCAGCCGCTCGTGGAGAACTGCATCCAACACGGCATTGGGCGCAGCCGCAAGCGCGGGGTGATCGATATCGTCATCAGACGAGAAGAAGCGGAGCTCGTGATCATGATCGCCGACAACGGCCCTGGCATGCCGGAGGAACGTCTGGCCGTGATTCGAGGAGTGCTTGGAAATGAATTGGATCGTCAAGCTCTGCAGACCGAGAACTCCGGTTATGGCTTATACAATGTCAGCGAACGCATTCGCGCGTTCTACGGCGGTCATACGAGTCTGCATATCGATAGCCGCGAAGGAGAAGGCACGGTATATACCTTGAAGCTTACAGAACCGGAGAGATGAGGTTAGCGGAATCATCGTCCGTGGAGATATCTAATAAAGGAGTGGGAAAAGGGATGGAACAACATCAAAGAAACCTTATACCGGATACGTTAATGCTGGAGGAACGGGCGGCTCATGCGATCAACGCGATAATCGGCATGGCTGACCAGGACCATGGCTATATTCCATTTTTCAGCGCGGACTTGACGCATAAGCCCGCCTATATGGTTCATGGCGATTGGGATTACGGCTCCTCTCACGGGAGAATGGTGGACGGATTGATTCTGGCAAGACATATGTCCGGCGAGACGTTCGGCAAGGAGGTTGAGGAACGGTATCGCGCGAACCTGCTGTCGTTCTTCAAGGAGGACGGCATGAACTACCGGCAAAAGAATCCGAACCATAATTGGGAGCCGAACGCGAATCTGATCGACCAACGTGCCGTTATACTGTCGCTGACGAGCTGGTACATGGAGTCGGGAGATCCGAAGGTGAAGGAAGCGGCGGATAAGCACGTGGCCGCGCTGAAGCAGATCGCTGTGAAGGAACGGGACGTCTGGTATTATCCCGCCTCCGAATACAAGGAGTCGGGCTGGCCGTCGGCGAACGGCGTACAGCTTAGACTGGCGCCGGATCCGGCTGCCTTCTGCGGAAGGCTCGTCATGCCGCTGCTGAAATACTACGAGCTGACGGGCAACGAGGATGCTTATGAGCTTTGTCAGTTCTTCACCGCGCTCATTATGGAGCGGAGCGGCGTCTTCAACGAGGACGGCAGCTTTAACGATTCGCTGGCCTATCGGAGCGGGCACTTCCATACCCGGCTTGGGACGCTGGACGCGATTGCGCGCTTCGGCATGCATTCGGGCAATGCGGCGATGATCGCTTGGGTGAAGAAGTGTTACGATTGGGCGCTAACCAAATGCACGGCGTTCGGCTGGACGCCGGGCGATCTGCACGAGCAGGCCTACGAGCATGAGACGTGCTCGCTTGTCGACTTGATCGCTTGCGGCATTACGCTGGCGAAGAGCGGCTATGTCGAGTATTGGGGTATTGTCGAGCGGTTTCTGCGCAACCATCTTGCTGAATCGCAGCTGCTCGATCTCGACTGGGTAGAGCAGACGGACGATAAGTCGAATGATATTGCTGCGGACAAATCTTTCTATAAAGTGGCCGATCGTACTCGAGGTTCATTCGCGGGTTATTCCGCACCGAATGATTTCGTAAGCGATGTCATCGAAGGACGGGGGCATACGAGCGACCTGCAAATTTGCTGTCTCGGCTCGGGCACGCGCGGCTTGTTCATGGGATGGAGCAACACCATTACGGAGAAGAACGGTACCGTCAGTGTCAACTTTCTGCTGAATCGCGGCTCGAAGTGGCTCGACGTTAGCAGCTATATGCCTCATGAAGGCAAAGTCGTGCTTAACGTTCGTTCAGACATTTCACGTCTTCTGATCCGGATTCCGGAGTGGGCCGGATTTACGAAGATCAGGTACAGTCGCGAGCGGGACGGGGCCGTGACCGAGGGCAAAGGCAGCGAAGCGAGCAGTTGGGTCAACCGTCACTTCCTCGCGCTGGGCCCGGCTGCCGCAGGGGAAACCATTACGGTCACATTCCCTCTGAGCTATCGCAAGACATTGGAGAATGCGGTCGGCCAAACGTTCGAGACGCAGTGGCGCGGCGACGATGTCGTGGGCATAACGCCAACGGGAACGAAGAAGCCTTTGTATAGCGGACGCAAGGTGTTCGAACAGGCGCCGATGCGCGAGGGTGATTATCGTCGATTGGATAAAGAATTCGTATGGTAGATTTGCATGATTATGAAAATTTGAACGTGCTGCAGCTGAATACCGTTCGTGCTAGGGCCGCTGCGATTCCGTTCGAGAATGAACAGGCGGCTTTGGCGAATGATCGTTCAGCCTCCCCCTTTTATCGGAGTCTGAACGGAGACTGGAAGTTTAACTATTCGGAGAACCCATTCGATGCGCCAGAGCGGTTTTACGAAGAAACATTTTCCTGCGAGGCGTGGGATACGCTCCCGGTTCCGTCGAATTGGCAGTTGCACGGCTACGGCGTGCCCTTGTACAGCAGCAGCAAGTATCCGTTCCCGGTTGACCCGCCGTTCATTCCGAAAATGAATCCGACGGGCTGTTATGCGCAATGGTTTCATATCCCGAGCAGTTGGATCGACAGATCCGTTATTCTCGCGTTCGACGGCGTGGATGCCGCTTTTCATTTGTGGGTAAATGGAGCGGAAGTCGGATTCGGTCAAGGCAGCCATAATCGGATGGAATTCGATATTACGCCTTATGTCCGCCCTGGGGAGAACAAGCTGGCGGTTCGCGTTTATCAATGGTCGACAGGCAGCTATCTGGAGGATCAAGACAAATGGCGGCTGAGCGGGATATTCCGGGATGTTTATCTGCTATCCGTTCCCATCGTGCATATGGTAGACGTCCGCATTAGGACCAAGCTCGACGAGACGTACCGAGAAGGGGTGCTTGAGCTTGACATCACCTTAACGAATCGATCCGACCAATTGGGAGAGGATTACGGCCTTCATGCGGTTTTGTTCGGACCGTCGCAGGAACAGCTTGACAGCAGATCGCTTGCCGCCGCATCGCCCGGTCCTCGTGAGGAAGTTGTCGTCCATGCAGAGCTTCCGGTCAGCGCCCCAGAGTTGTGGACGGCTGAGCAGCCTGCTCTTTACTCGCTCCTGCTGACATTGACCGATGCGGAGGGGAAGGTAGCTGAAGTGCATCGTTACACGGTCGGCTTCCGGGACGTGAACGTGAAGGGCGGTCGGCTGCTCGTCAATGGCAAGCCGGTCATCCTTCGCGGAGTGAACCGCAATGAGTTCGATCCTGAGCTCGGCCATGTGACGACGATGGAGGCGATGGTTCGCGACATTACGCTGATGAAGCAGCATAACATTAATACTGTTCGTTGCTCTCATTATCCGAACGACGAGCGCTGGCTCGATCTTTGCGATCAATATGGGCTGTACGTCATCGACGAAGCGGATTTGGAGACGCACGGCTGCGTATTTCTCGGAGAGATCAGCCGCTGGATCAACAATCCCGACGAGAAGACCGCCTACGAAAGCGCTCTGGCTGAGGATCCCGAGTGGAAGGAGGCGTTCCTGGATCGGATGGTTCGGCTGGTGGAGCGGGATAAGAACCACCCTTCCGTCATCGTCTGGTCTCTTGGAAACGAGTCGGGCTATGGGGGCAATCACGACGCCATGGCTGCATGGACGAGAGCGGCGGATCCGACACGTCCGATTCATTACGAACGGGCTAAGGATGCGTCGATTGTCGACATCATCAGCTCCATGTATCCTTCGGTAGATATGCTGGTTGCTGAAGGGGAGAAAGAGGAGACGCGACCGTATCTCATGGTCGAATTCGGGCATGCGATGGGCAATGCTCTCGGCAATCAGAAGGAATACTGGGATACCGTTTACCGTTACCCTCGGCTATGCGGCGGTTTGATTTGGGAATGGACGGATCTCTCGATTCGCCGCCGAGTAAGTGACGGCAGCCTCCAATACGCTTATGGCGGCGACTTCGGAGATATGCCTCATAGCGGCCACTTCTGCATCGACGGCTTGTTGTTCCCTGACCGCAGCCCTAAGCCGGCCTTAATCGAATTCAAGAAGGCGATTGAACCGGTCACCGTTCATCCGGTGCTGCCGGAGCATGGCGTTTTACGGATCGGCAATCGTTACGATATGGTAGCGCTTTCGCATCTTGCCGTCCATTGGCGTATGTATTGCGACGGCATTGCGCTGGAGGAGGGGGAGCTTGCGCCTCTGCATATTCCGGCCGGCGGCGAGGAACTCGTCACGATCCCTTACCGGACGCGGCCGGCGGATGGGTGCGGCGAATATTGGCTGCATGTCAGCTTCATCCTGCGCGAGCGAACGGCTTGGGCGCAGGCAGGCCACGAGGTGGCGTGGGCCGACGTGCCGCTGAACCATTCGGCTTGTTCGGAGTCTGCTGATGCCGATACGCATACACCCGCCGGACTGTTCGCGACGGAGAACGATCGAATTATTCGCGTCGACGGCGATGGCTTCACATTGACGTTCGACAAGCTGATCGGCGAAATAACCGCCTGGAATTATAAAGGCGTATCTGTGCTCGCGCAAGGACCTCGCGTCAATCTGTGGAGGGCGCCGATCGACAACGATGTCCATTTGGCTAAGCAGTGGCGTGATGCAGGTTATCATGAGCTCAACGCCTATGTCCGCAGAGTCGAGTCATGGCCGCTAGAAGACGACTCAGCGGTTCAGATCAAGACGGAGTCCATGCTCGGCGTTCAAGGTTCACGGCCACTATTTCAAGTGGAGCAGCTATATACGATATACAGCAACGGGGAAGTGATGATGGAGAACGAGCTTCAACCTCTGAAGGAAGGGCTGCCGCCTCTGCCGCGAGCCGGTATTCGGTTCACGATGCCGAAGCGATTCGACCGTTTCTCCTGGTTCGGCCGAGGTCCGCATGAATGTTACGCCGACCGCAAAGTCAGCGGGAAGCTTGGCGTGTACGAAGGGACAATCGATGAGCAGTTCGTGCCCTATATCAAGCCGCAAGAGAGCGGAAGCAAGGCTGACGTACGCTGGGCCGCAATCGCGGACGTCGACGGCGTTGGACTGCTTATTGCGGGAGCGGGGATGCCGCTCGGGCAAGTTGGCGCAAACCGATACGGGACCAAAGCCTTGAGCGAGGCCAAACATCATTCTGACCTGATCGATCTGGGCGAAGTGGAAATCAATGCGGATTGGAAACAATCGGGTATTGGCAATCATAGCTGCGGTTATGCTCCGACCTTGCCGTCTTATCTGCTTGCCTCGGAATCGACGGAATTTACGGTTCGACTGAAGCCGTTCCTAGACGACGAGTCTCGAGCGAACGCAATCGGACATCTACATCTTTAATAGAAGAAGGAGGTCAATGTGGCCATGCGAATTACAAATTGTAAAACCGAATACGAACATAATCCAATCGGTATAGATGTGCTGGCTCCCCGCCTTTTCTGGCGGCTGGAATCGGATGAGCGGGGCGCGAAGCAGCAGGCGTATCAAGTGCTGGTCTCGTCCTCCCGCGACAAGCTCGATCGCGGCGAAGCGGATAGGTGGGACAGCGGCAAGGTGGAGTCTCGCAGCTCGGTGCACGTTGTTTACGCCGGACAATCGCTTCAATCGGAGAGAGAGTATTGGTGGAAGGTTCGAGTTTGGGATAACCGGGATCATATATCAGAATGGAGCGAGCCTTCTTACTGGACGATGGGACTGTTGTCTCGCGGGGAGTGGAAGGCGAAGTGGATCGGCAGAAAGCCGCAGCTTGGACCCGGAACTGCGCCGGATTTGCAGCCCTCACCGTTTTTGCGCAAATCATTTGCAATTCGTTCTGCTGTCCGCCGCGCCGTTGTGTATGCTACGGCGCTGGGCGTGTTCCGGCTGACGGTCAACGGAGAGGAAGTTGGACATCTATTCGCTCCGGGTTGGACAGATTACGATACACGTGTTCAAGTTCAGACCTATGATATTACGGACAGCTTGCAACCGGGAGAGAACGCGTTCGGCGTCATCCTCGGTGACGGCTGGTATGCGGGAACCGTCGGATTTCTCGGCAACCGTGTTTATGGCGAGCGGCCGTTTCTTCTCTTGCAGGCAAGCATCGAATATGAGGATGGCAGCAGGGAGCTTGTGGTTTCGGATGGCTCCTGGCAAACGACGGCAGGACCTATCCGCTATTCCGATATGATAATGGGCGAATCGTATGACGCGAGGCTGGAGATGGACGGATGGGATCGGCCGAACTTCAACGCCGCTTCATGGGAGGCTCCGGACATCCGTTCGGGCTACAATGGTCAGCTCACAGCGACGATGGAACCACCGATTCGCATCACACAGACCGTTAAGCCGATATCCGTTCGAAGAACGGAAACCGGTTCGTACATCTTCGATATGGGCCAGAACATGGTCGGCTGGACCGAAGTGAGCGTCCAAGGCGCGCGAGGCACACGAATTACGCTAAGTCATGCGGAGATATTGAATCCGGACGGCACGCTGTATCTGGATAACCTCAGGCTGGCCGTTCAGCAGGATCATTACGTGTTGAAGGGCGAGGGCGAGGAGCGGTACGAACCGCACTTTACATTCCACGGCTTTCGTTACGTAGAGCTGGTCGGCTATCCGGGAGAACCGGATCTGACGACCATCATGGGGAAAGTGATTCACTCCGACACCCCGGTGACGGGAAGTTTGGAAACGTCCGACCCTATGGTCAACCAGCTGTATTCTAATATTACTTGGGGGCAGCGCGGTAATTTTCTATCCGTTCCGACGGATTGCCCGCAGCGGGACGAAAGGCTTGGCTGGACCGGAGATGCCCAAATATTCGCTAGGACGGCCTCTTATAACATGGACGTATCACGTTTCTTCACGAAATTCATGTGGGATATGATCGACTGCCAGCAGCCGTCGGGCGCTTTCACGGACGTTGCCCCCGATGCCGGATGGATTCGCCATAAGATGTGGAACACGCGGCTGAACTGGTTTGCGCCGGACAACGCCGGCTGGGGCGACGCGGGAGTGATCATCCCATGGACGCTGTACCTCATGTACGGGGATATGCGTATTCTTGAAACTCACTACGATGCGATGGCGCGATGGGTGGACTATCTGAAGCATAACAGCAATGAATTGATTCGTCCCGATTACGCCAACTATGGGGATTGGTTGTCGATCCAGGCGGATACGCCGAACGAGGTGCTAGCGACTGCTTATTTTGCATACAGCACGAAGCTGATGGGGTTGATCGCCGGAACGCTTAACAAAACCGAGGATCAACTTCGTTACGAATCATTGTTCGGCGATATCGCGGTGGCATTCCGTAACGCGTTCGTGTCGAATGAAGGAGTTATCAAGGGAGATACGCAGACCGTTTATGTGCTTGCGCTTCAGTTCGGCTTGTTGACGGAAGAGTTGAAGGCCAAAGCGATACGCCGTCTGACTGACAATATCAGCGAGCGGGGAGACCGCTTGTCCACCGGCTTTCTCGGCGTAGGTTACCTGCTGCCGGCACTTACCGACAGCGGAGAGCTTGGCGTCGCCTATAAGCTGCTTACTCAAGAGGCGTTCCCGTCATGGATGTATTCGATCAAGCACGGCGCGACAACGATCTGGGAACGTTGGGATGGTTGGACGGAGGATAATGGTTTCCAGACGCCTTCGATGAATTCATTCAATCACTATTCGCTCGGCTCGGTGGGGGAGTGGATGTTCCGTTACATGGCGGGCATCGAAGCGGATAGGACGGAGCCGGGCTTCCGCCATATGTTAATCAAGCCTAGACCGGGCGGACAGCTGACGCATGTCAAAGCCTCCTATGAGTCAATTTACGGCATCATACATGTCGGTTGGGAGCTAATAGACGGAGCAGAGCTGCGTCTAGAGATCGAAGTGCCTGCGAATACGACCGCGACCGTTCACGTTCCGGGAAGCAGTGCGCGCGTAGACGGCAACGATCCATCAGCTTTAGCCCCGGGTGAAGGCTGCGAATTACTTGGAGAGCAAGCCGAAGGCTTCCAGTTCCGCGTCGGCTCCGGCCGATTCGTATTTACAAGCGCATTCATTCCCCTTGCAGCAGGTGTTTAGTAGAATTTCTTTCATTATGAAGACGGGAGTGAAACCGTATGGATCAACAGCGTGTTACTGCAACATATATGGTAGAAACGCCATTTCCATTGGAACAAGCTGCGATGATCATTGCAGGCGAGCAATCCACGGGAACTTTCACGCATGTACCGGGCGAAACGGATCGTTTGAAGAAAGAGCATGGCGCCATCGTAGAGCATATTGAATGGCTGGAAGACCATGACACGCCGGGCTTGCCGGGAGTGGTGCTGCCTTCCAATCATAACGGCAACTATCATCGCGGACGTATTGTTATTTCATTTCCGCTTCATAACTTCGGACCGTCCATTCCTAATTTAATGTCGGCGATCGCGGGCAACTTGTATGAATTGCAGCAACTGTCCGGATTGCGCTTGCTTGACATCCAATTGCCGGAAGCGTTCGCAACACGTTATGCGGGACCCAAATTCGGCATAGAAGGAACGCGCAGGCTGCTCGATGTGTACGATCGTCCGATTCTAGGCACCATTGTGAAGCCTAGCATCGGGTTGACTATCGAAGAGCTGGCGCAAATGGTAGAGAATCTTGCTAGAGCAGGATTGGACTTCATCAAAGACGATGAGCTTAACGCCGATCCGCCATATGCTCCGCTCCGCCAGAAAGTTGCAGCCGTGACGGCAGCGATCGAGCGGGCGGCAGATGCGACAGGCAAGAAGCTCATGTACGCCTTCAATATTACAGGCGACTGGGATGAGCTTCGCAGGAATCATGATCTTGTCGTCGGGTGCGGCGGCAATTGCGTGATGGTCAGCATATTGAGTGTAGGCCTGGCCGGTCTCGCTCATCTGAACAGCTACAGCGAGGTGCCGATTCACGGACACCGCAACCAGTGGGGAATGATGACCCGCTCGCCGCATCTGGGCATGGAATTCACAGCATACCAGAAGCTATGCCGCCTGGCGGGCGCTGATCATCTTCATGTGAACGGCCTGGATGGCAAGTTCTACGAAAGCAACGAATCGGTCACGCGCTCGATCAAGGCTTGCACTGCGCCGCTTCTAGGCGGGTACAAGGCGATGCCGGTCATTTCTTCAGGGCAATGGGCGGGAACGGCTCATGCTACTTATGACGCTACAAGAACGGTGGACGTGATGCATTTGGCCGGGGGCGGAATGCTGGCACATCCGGATGGCGCGGCTGCAGGCTTCGAGAGCATGAAGCTGGCATGGGAAGCGGCTGTGGCCAATGTACCATTGGAACAATGCGCGGAGCAGCACCAAGTCGTGCAGCGGGCAATCGACAAATTCGGAAGAGCAGGTCAATAAGCGCATGAAGCAGCGATCGGAACGCAGACCTTTACTTAGCTATTACGGCGACGATTTCACAGGCTCGACGGACGTGCTGGAAACGCTGTTTCAAGCAGGTGTCGATGCCGGTTTATTTTTACTCCCTCCGACTTCAGAGCAGCTTAATGGCCAGTTTTCGGATTTGGCCGCATTTGGGGTAGCCGGAATCAGCAGATCGTTGTCGCCGGAGGAAATGGAACTTCAATTAACTCCCATCTTCAAGCAGCTTCATGCCGCCAACACGGCTATTGTCCATTACAAAATATGTTCCACATTTGATTCATCTCCCCAAATAGGAAGCATCGGCAAGGCGGCCGAGCTTGGCCGCGGCCTATTCGGAGGACGTTTTATTCCACTGCTTGCTGGGGCTCCGCATTTGCGGCGTTTCACTCTATTCGGCCATCATTTCGCTGCGGCCCGAGAGCAGATTCACCGGCTTGACCGCCATCCAACGATGTCGAGGCATCCGGTTACACCAATGGAGGAATCCGATCTGCGCTTGCATCTGCAGAAGCAGACCTCGCTTCGGATATCGCTGATGGATATTGTAGCGCTTGAAGGTTCCTATGAAACGGTGCGTACGAATTTGGAGCAGCTGCTTCGGGAGGAGCGGCCGGATATTATTATATTCGACGCGTTTGATGCCAAGCGGATGGAAACCGTCGGTCGCCTTATTTGGGAAGAAGCCGAAGCATCGGAAGAGCCGCTGTTCGTCATAGGCTCATCCGGGGTGGAGCAGGCTCTTGCCGCGCATTGGCAAACAGCCGGAATCGTGAAGACTGAACAGGATACGCAATATGAAGCACAGGATGCAGAAGGACAAGGACAAGTGCTTGTCCTGTCGGGAAGCTGCTCGCCCGTGACTGCCAAGCAATTAAGCTATGCGTTTGCACACGGTTTTTGCGGAATTCGTCTGCCTGTATCCCAGCTTATCGATCCTTCTTCGGGCGAGACTGCGATCGCCGCMGTGCGTGAACAGGCAATGAATCTGCTGAAAACGGGAAAAAGCGTGATTATGTATACGGCGAGCGGACCCGACGATCCGGATGTAGCCAGTACGAGGGAGAGACTCGCTCAGCTCGGCATCAAGTCGGAAGAAAGCAGCAGAAGGCTCGGACCTGTGCTGGGCATGCTGGCCACCTGGCTTATCGAAGCCTGTGGTTTGAACAAGCTGGTCATTGCCGGCGGCGATRCATCCGGTTATATCGTGAAGGAGCTTGATGTGGATGCGCTGGGATGCGACTCCTTGTTCGAGACAGGCAGTCCAATATGCCAAGTTCATGCCAAAGGCCGGGCAATAGACGGGCTGAAGCTTATATTAAAAGGCGGTCAAGTGGGCGGGGAATCGTACTTTGTCCGCGCGCAGCACGAAATTTGAACCCGAGAGCTACCAGTAAAAATAGGATGAGGCAGGTCATGCATAATGGATATCGCCACTTGTTTGACACCGTACAAATGGAAGAAGCCCGTGCTAGTCGGATCAGGTGCGGAAGGCGCATTTGACAGCCGCGCGGTAGATTGCCCGTTCGTATTCAGGCACAATGACCTTTTTTACATGATGTATGTCGGCTTTGATGGAAAGGGATATCAGACGGCACTCGCTACAAGCGACGACCTGTTGAATTGGCAGCATCTGTCGACGATATTGACTAGAGATGAGGAAGGAAACGCCTGGGATTCGCGCAATATTGCCGGTACATGGATGTTGCGCGACAATGATTTGCATGGTCCAGGCCATCTGAAGAAATGGAACGGCAAGTACTGGTTGGCCTATCATTCCTATCCGGGTGACGGTTATGAAGCAGGATCTGCCAAAATCGGGCTTGCCTGGACAGAAGATGAAAGCCTGAGAAGCTGGAATCGCCTGGAGAATCCGATTCTCGTGCCTGAGGATGGCGGGGAATGGGAGAAAGGCGGGCTGTATAAAGAATGTTTGGTGGAGCATGAAGGCACTTTTTATTTGTTTTACAATGCGAAGGATAAAGATGAAGGCCGTTGGATCGAGCAGACTGGCCTAGCGACTTCGAAGGATCTTGTACAATGGACGCGGCATGAGCAAAATCCGGTTGTTCAAGTGACGCCGGACGCATGGGACAGCGGGTTCGTCAGCGATCCTTGCGTGCTGCGGGACGGCGCTCGCTGGGCGATGTTTTATTTTGGCTTTAACTATAAAGCGGCTCAGGAAGGGATTGCGCTCTCGGATAATTTGCTGGACTGGCGCAAATATGAAGAGCCGATTATTACGATTGGCGAAAGCAATATGATCGATTCCGTTTTTGCCCATAAACCGTCGGTTATTACGCATAACGGGATATTGTATCACTTCTATACAGCATGCAGGCGTCCGATGGAAGGCGACGCGACATGCAATGTCTTTCCCGAGTTCCGCACGATTGCGGTCGCGACGTCCTTGCCGATCGCGATCGGTTCGCTGCGGGCGGAAGGCAGGCCTCGTCCGATCGGCCTTGATGAGACGACTCCCCGTCTCAGCTGGTCGTTTCTTGATCAATTGCCGCCGGGGTTTCGCCAAAAGGCTTATCGGATTCAGGTTGCAACAAGCTATGAGCGACTGCTGGAGGGAAATGCGGATACATGGGACAGCGGATTCGTCGCTAGCTGCGATCATACGGCCATTCTTTATTCCGGCGTCCCGCTGCAGCCAAGGCAGCGGTATTATTGGAAGGTTACCATCCAAGATGAACAGGGCACGTTTTATAACAGCGTGGCAGCTTGGTGGGAAATGGGACAGCTGAACAGCGCTGGCTGGCAAGGAAAGTGGATCGCGCATCCTGACGCGAAGAAGGAATCGAAACGAGCGTTCCGCTTCCGTCGCCGTTTCGATGCTAGGCATGAGGTCACGCGCGCGAGAGTGTATATTAGCGGGCTTGGCCATTATGAATTGCGGCTGAACGGCGAGAAGGTTGGCGATCATGAGCTTGATCCCGGCTGGACGGACTATGATAAGACGGTTCTGTATACGACTTATGACATTACGTCGCAGCTGGGGTACGGTGAGCATATCGTTCATATTGAGCTGGGCAACGGCTTCTACCACGTGCCGGGCGGCAAATATACGAAGTTTAAGAATTCTTACGGTACGCCTACATGCTTGGCCGATATCGTTATTGAATATGCCAACGGTACGCGCGAAACGATCGGTACCGACAGCAATTGGCAAGCCGGAGAAAGCCCGTTGCTCTTCAATTGCATATATGGGGGCGAAGAGTACGACGCAACAAGAGAAGATGAGAAAGCTGCTTCGTGGCGTCCTGCCGTAGAGATCGAGGGCCCTTCCGGCAAACTTACGGCGGCATCGGCCCCGCCGGTTAAGGTGATGCGCACATTCGGCACCAAGTCCATCATGAATCCGAAGCCCGGAATATACGTGGCGGATCTAGGTCAAAACTTCTCGGGTTGGCCGAAGATTAGCGTCAGCGGGGCTGCTGGCTCGAGGGTTGTATTGACTTGTGCGGAGCTGCTGACGGAAGAGGGCTTGGTCAATCAGAAGTGGACAGGGTCTCCGAGCGAGTTCTGTTATACATTAAACGGCAAGGGCATAGAGGAATGGCGTCCAAAATTCACGTATACCGGCTTCCGCTACGTGATGATCGAAGGAGCAGTTCCTGAAGCGTTCACCGCTGGAGCACAATCTTCCTTGCCGGTGCTGCATGGTATCGAAGGGCAGATGCTGTACCCTGAGCTGGAAACCGCAGGCGGATTCAAGTGCTCCAATCCGCTGCTTAATCGGATCCACGAAATCATCAATGGGGCGATTCTAAGCAATACGAAGAGCGTATTCACGGATTGCCCGCATCGGGAAAAGCTTGGCTGGCTGGAGCAGGTTCATCTGATGGGACCTTCGATTATGTTCAATTACGATGTGGAGGCGATGCTGCGGAAGGTGCTTCAAGACATCTCTGATGCCCAATTACGGGACGGCATGGTGCCGACGACGGCGCCGKAGTATGTCGTGTTCGACGATACCCTGCGAATATTCCGCGACGCTACGGCTTGGGGCGGAACGTATATATTAACCGCATGGGAAGTCGTGCAGCGATACGGCAACATGAATTTGATTCGGAAACACTATGCAGGCATGAAACGATATATGTCGTATCTCACCGAGAAGTCGGACGGATACATCATAACGGAAGGGCTTGGCGACTGGTATGACATCGGTCCGGCAGGGCCTGGATATTCGCAAAATACGCCTGTTCCATTCACGGAAACAGCGATCTATTACGGCCTGTCCGTCGTCATGCGAAAAATAGCGGCATTGCTGAACGAGCAAGCGGATGTGCAGCAGTATGAGCAATTAAGCGCATCCATCCAATCGGCGTTTCATCTGAAATACTGGGACGAACAAGCAACCAGCTACGCAACGGGAAGTGATACCGCGCTTGCTATGCCGATCGTGATTGGACTTGCCCCGAAGCAGTATTACGGTGTGCTAATCGAGAAGCTCGTGCGGCAAATTGCCGAACGCGGCTACCAGACGACAGCCGGCGATGTAGGCTATCGTTATCTGCTGCTTGCTCTTAGCCGGGCCGGCAGATCGGATGTCATTTACCGTATGTCGCAAATTACGGATAAGCCAAGCTACGGGTATCAAATCGAGCATGGGGCCACGACGCTTACCGAAGCCTGGGACGGCCCGACAGTCGGAAAGTCGCAAAACCACTTCATGCTGGGACATCTGGAGGAATGGCTGTATCAAGGTTTGGCGGGCATGGATTACCGCTATGATACGGAAACGGATCGTTACAACATCATGATTAAGCCTTATATGCCGGAGGACATGAAATGGGCTGAAGCATGGCAGCAGCTGCGTCCGGGTTATGCGAGAGTGCGCTGGGAGAGAGACGAGGAGGGTAAGCCCTCGATGAACATAACGATACCGCCCAATGCTAAGGGGATCGTATACGTACCTCGAACCGTCTGCGGGCAAGAGGAGAATGAGGCATTGCCGACAGGAATCAGGAAACGGCATGACGAAAAGGACTATATTATTTTTGAGACGGAATCAGGAAGCTTTACATTTTGCCGGCAAAAAGTGACTGTTGAAGTGTGACGATATGAACATGATCGCCAGTATTGAAGGAACTCCCTTCGATACTGGCGATCTGCTTTTGTAATCATTTACATCTAAATATTAAGCAAATAAGTTAAGAATAATCACTTCTTGGTTTTGATAATGATTGCGCTTTCAAAAACCTTAAAATTGATCGCTGCATTTTAAGTTTTCAACACTATTCATGTCATGCTATCGACTATACAATTTAGTCATATTCTCCAAACGGCAGCTTGAGCCTAAGGGAAGAGGGAGGAATGAGGAAAGCTTGGAACAGCAAACGAAGATAAGCACATTACAACGGACGCAGCAGCTCCCAGCGGTAAAACGATCCATCTGGCGTGAAATTATAAAACAGAAATATGCGCATGTGTTCGTGTTAACGGGAATGCTGATCGTCTTCGTCTTCCATTATTTGCCGATGTTCGGCATTTTGATGGCGTTTAAAGATTATTCCATATCGAGCGGCATTAAAGGGATCTTTACCAGCGATTGGGTAGGGCTCAAATATTTCGAAGAATTTGTCGGCGCTTACAATTTCAAGCTTCTTGTAACGAATACGCTGGCAATCAGTCTTTTGAAGTTGTTCTTTACCTTCCCGATGCCGATTTTATTGGCCATTATGTTTAACGAGGTACGGCATCAGCTCTTCAAGCGTTTCGCTCAGACCGTCAGCTACTTTCCTCATTTTATTTCGTGGATCGTGGTTTCCGGGTTGCTCGTTATCTTCTTGTCAAGCAATGCTGGAATCGTAAACGATTTCTTAAAGGGAATAGGCATTATTGACAAGTCGCTTCCTTTCCTGTCTAGTAAAAATTATTTCTGGGGACTAGCCGTTTCGACGGCCATGTGGAAAGAGGCAGGCTGGTGGGCCATTATATTCCTCGCAGCGATCAGCGGACTCAGTCCGACGCTGTATGATGCGGCCGAGATGGATGGCGCCGGTCGATTGCGCCGTATCTGGCATATCACTTTGCCTGGCATCCGCGGCACGATCGTAGTCGTACTCATTCTGGCAGTCGGAAGCCTGCTCGGCGGTGGTCTAGTTGGATCCAACTTCGAGCAATCGTACTTGCTCGGTAACGCGATGAATAACGAACGCTCGGAGATTTTGCAAACGTATGCGTTTAAGATGGGCTTGGCTCAGGGCCGATACGCCTATGCGACGGCAATTGACTTGCTTCAGTCGATTATCGCGATCATCCTTGTATTCGGAAGCAACTTCTTGTCCAAAAAAATAACGAAAAACGGCTTGTTCTAACAGCGGAAAGGAGTCCATTATGCATCGCAGAACCGTCGAGGACCGCATCGTGGATACGGTAAATATTAGTTTGCTTATCATCATAGCGCTGGCTACGATGTACCCCTTTTACTACTTGCTCATTGTTTCGTTCAATAACGGGCTTGACACTTCGCTAGGCGGCATCTATTTTTGGCCGAGGGATTTTACCTTTAACAATTACGCGAAGTTTCTGAGCGATCCGAAGTGGCTAATTTCCTTTGGTGTCTCAGGGCTAAGGACAGTTGTCGGAGCGGCTGTAACGATCTTCTTTACGTGTTTGACAGCGTATGGTCTAGCGTATCGCAATCTAGTGTTTCATAAGTTCTACTTCTCGTTTTTCATCATTGCCATGTACACGTCGGGCGGACTTATCCCATACTACGTTGTACTGCGCAGCTTAGGATTGCTCAATACCTTTTGGGTCTATATTGTACCGGGTTCGGTGACGATCTTCTTCCTCATTATTGCGGTCTCGTTCTTCCGTGAAATACCGGCGGAGATGGAGGAATCGGCACGAATAGACGGGGCTTCAGATTTAACCATTTTCATCAAAATGATCATACCGGTATCCAAACCATTGATTGCGGCAATGGGATTGTTCATAGGCGTAGGCCAATGGAACTCTTGGATGGACTCGGCCTACTTCGTCAATAAAGATTCGCTGCGAACTTTAACCTACCGTATGATGGAGGTAATCAATCAAGGCATGATTCCGGTCGACATGGCTTCCGCGGAACGGGCTGCAGCCGTTACTGGCGTAACAACCTTCTCGATACAGGTCACGGCAATGGTTATCGCGGTTATACCGATCCTTCTCGTCTATCCTTTTTTACAAAAGTATTTTGTGCAAGGAATTATGATAGGCTCTGTAAAAGGTTAAGCAGCAGCGGTTGGACAACATGCGTATAACGTTGGTGGATCGCGGAATAAAGCGGAAGTGACAGAAGTTTTATTCCGTTTTCTCATATAAGCAATGCGGCAACATAAAAAAGGAGGCAATTTCAATGGGTAAGGTTTTTAAATCGACAGGTTTGATAACGCTTGCATTGATGCTGTTGCTGACGGCCTGTTCCGGCGGCAATAAAGGCAACAACGAGGCTACCAACGCACCGACAGAGAACAGCGTGGAGCCGACCGATGCGAGTGCGGCAACCGATGCGCCTGCAGAGAAAGAGATCGTAGAGCTTGACTTATTCGTCAATATGTCATGGTGGCCGCTGAAAGACTGGACCGGCAAAGTGCCGGAAGAAATCACTAAGAAAACCGGCGTTAAGCTGAACATCCAGGTTGCCGCCGATGACAAGCAGCTTCCGCTTTTGATCGCCTCAGGCGACTTGCCTGATTTGGTGTATACGGCTACCGATCTGACGCGTATGGCGGATAGCGATGTTTCCTATCCGTTGAACGAATTGATCGAGAAGTATGCTCCTGATTTCAAAATCAGTCAAGAACGTATTGGCGTCAACATGATGCCCGACGGCAACTTCTATACGGTGCGCAATGCTTTCTCCACGGAGCAAGAGTGGAAAGATAATCCGAAGGCGATACCAGGCGCGAACGGCATGACTTTGCGCAAAGATATTATGGAGGAGCTTGGCAACCCGGCGCTCAACAACCTGGATGATTTCCTTTCGATTTTGGGTCAAGTGAAAACGAAGTATCCGGATATGGTGCCGCTCGTTTGGGATAAAGATCAAATCGGCCAAAATCTGCGCATCAATTACGGTCTGAAGAAAAGCAAAGGCTTCGTGGACATCGACGGTGCTGCGCGTTTCTACCTGAAAGACGAGAACTACTTAAATTACTACCTATACATGAACCGTCTGTACCGTGAAGGCTTCATGATCGCCGAGAACTTCACCTTCAAGGATGCGCAGCAAGACGATCAATACGTATTAAACGGTCAAGCCTTTGCTCACGGCGCCGGCAACGCGGATTCCACGAACCCGCAATTAAAAGAGCTTGGAAAGCCATTCGAAATGACGCAAGTGACGAAGCTGCTTAGCGATCAAGCGGGTATTCCGATGGGCGGTTCCGGCTGGGCAGGCATGTACATTACGAAAAACAACAAAAATGCGGAAGCAGCAATTAAATTCCTGCAATACATGTACAGCGAAGAAGGTCAAAAGCTCGGACTTTACGGGCTTGAAGGCGAAGATTGGGAATGGAATGAAGCAGAGAAATATCCGGTTATGAAATATGACTTCAACAATACGGAAGTTCAAACGCAAATGGGTGTCGTTTGGTGGGGCCTGATCGGCAGCAGCGGCGTTAACGAAGCATTGCAGCGCTATGCCCCTGAATCACAAATGACGCAATGGGGTCTGGCTGCCAGGGAGGTGCTTGAGTTCAACCCGGCACTCGGTCTCGTTTCGACTGAACCGGATACAGAGGAGCAAACGATTGAAGCTCAAATTCAGAACATGGTCACGACCGAGGAACTGAAAATTTATATGGCTGCTTCCGAAGAAGAAGCAAAAGCGGAATACGAAGCATTGCTGAAGAAAGCCGAAAGCCTTGGACTGGCGAAGCTGGAAGACTGGGCTACTGCGAAGTACAAGGAATATCAGAAAAACTTTTAATCGTACCTTGATGTAAACCCCACAAAAGTGGATGAACATAAGCGTGGCCGAAATGCTTATGCATTTCGGCTATTGCGTCATCTATAACCGCAGGCTCCGCTCTTAGCTGCGGCCAAGTTCGCCGGCTGCGGCGGTTATCCCCTATCAAGCTCAAATTCCAGGAGGAAACTTACATGAATTTCAACAATCTGCGAGAGAAGTTTGCTTCTCCGGATCCGGATTTCGGTCCTGTGCCATTCTGGTGGTGGAGTGCGGAGGAAATAACGGCGGATCGCGTACGCTGGCAATTGCAGAAATTTCGCAGCGGAGGCCTGCGCAATATCGGCATCATCAATATTGCGCCGACTGGTCCGCAATACGGAAGCGTTGCGGATGATCCGCCATACTTTAGCGAGCGCTGGTGGTCTATGTTCGAGGTGGCTCTGCGTGAAGCGGAGAGACTGGGCATGCGCATTTTCTTCTATGACCAAATCGGCTTTTCGGGAACGAACTTCCCCGCGCATCTTGTCGCGGAGCAGCCGGAATTGGCCGGCTACCAGCTTCGCAGGCTTAAGCATGGCGAGGAGCTGCCGGAAGGCGCGGAGTTGTTAATAGAAACTGGCGACTACCTTTATATAACCATTAGGCAAGGGTTCAACTGGCTCGACAAGCGCGCGACAGAGCAACTGTATGACCGAATTTATGGGGAGTTCGAGCGGCGTTTTCCGAATGATCTGGGCCGAACGATCGCCGGCAGCTTCCAGGATGAGCTTCCTTCGATGCCGTTATGGACCGATGGCCTACCTGAGTTGTATGCGAAGCGCCATGGAGAGAACTTGATCGCAGCATTGCCGGCTCTGTTCGAGGATACGGAGGGAGCTTCGCTCGTCCGCAGGCGCGTGTATGAGCTGTCGACCGAGCTGGCGGAGGAAGCGGTGTTCAAGCTGCAATATGAATGGCATAAGCGCTATAATATGCTGCAATGCTGCGACCAGGCCGGCCCTGCGCGCCGCGTCGAACTCCACGGCGCGCAACGGCTTTACCTGGATTACATGCGCACGCATCGCTGGTATAATGCGGCCGGCAGCGATATGGACGGCGAGATCAAGCCGCATGCTTCAATGGTTCATTTGCACGGGGGCAAACGCGTGTTTCTGGAGTCGTTCCATACGAGCGGCTGGGGCGGAACGCTGGAGGAGACGATGCACTGGCTGGTGCCTTGGCTGCAGGCTGGCGTGACGCTTTACAGTCCTCACTCCGTCTACTACAGCACGCGCGGCGGTTGGTGGGAGTGGGCGCCGCCCGACACAGGCTGGCGCCAGCCGTATTATGAGCATTACGGCGTGTTCGCCGATACGGTCAGCCGCGCATGCTGGCTGTTAACGCAAGGAACGCATGTCGCCGATGTCGCGGTTCATTATCCTTCGCATGCGGCATGCGGCTGGATGTCGCTGTCCGATGGAGGACCATTAGACCATCCGATGCTCGTCGCCAATAGGATGCCGCATGAGCGTCTTGCACATGTGCAAGAGGTTTACCAATCGTTGACGGGCCGCTGGAATCGCAAGGAGCGCAACAAACCGGGTGCGCTTCGCTCCGCCAGCATCGACTTTGACGTGACGGACGATTCCGCTTTGGAGATTGCGGAGCTGTCGGACGGCAGGCTTCGAATCGGCGAGGAATCGTTCTCTGCATTGCTATTGTGCGGCACCACCATTATGGATGATGCTGCTTTGGCGAAGGTGAATTCCTGGATCGCAGCCGGCGGTTTGGTTATCGCCGTACATTGCGGTGAGGATGATCCGGTGCTGGAGGGGGCTATGTATGTCAGCTCTTCCGGCGAAGCATTAGAGCTTCTTAAATCGAGGATGCAGGGAAGGGCCGAAGGACCGAATATGCCGCTTATGCGCAGAACAGAGGACGCAGATATTTTTTTGTTGCTGCCGGAAGCGGGAGAGCTGCTTCCGATGCACGAACCTTCGAGCGAGACGACGCGGCCGCCGCGGAGCGCGCGTTATCGGCTTCGCACCGCTGGGCATCCGCAGCTTTGGGATCCTGTGAGCGGGCGGGTCTACCCGCTATCCTATAGCAGGGACGGTGAGTGGGTCACGCTGGAGGTGACGTTCGACAGCTGGCCGGCGGCATTCGTCGTATGCCCGTGGAATCATGTAGAGGCTGACGTGTTCAGCACATCCCCGCTCGCGTTAGACGGTCTGGCGCAGCCGGCGGAAGTACCCGTCCTTCGGGCCGAGCAAGATTCGGTGGCCGAGCTTAACGAATGGAAGGTATTAGCTGTACCGACGCTAGATAACCGATATGGCGATTTTGATCTGCATGGCGGTCAAACGGCTTTTGCGCCGATCGAGCGCCGCGAGCTGCTAGTTGCGCGAGAGGAGAGCGAAGCGGACGGCGTTGCCGCTAACTGGCATGCGAGCGTCCTTGACGATTCGGAATGGATGAAGCGGCTGTGGAGCGAGGCTGCATACTGGGAAGCGTCCCGGGATCAGAGGTTTGAAGAAGGCAGCGTATGGCCTGTCGTCTATAGCAACACGCTGGGGGACCTGTCGTTTAAGACATGGGCCGGCCGGATGGGCCGAGTTCCGCGCAAATTTTTGAATTTGGGAATGGCGGGTCTTGGCGATAAGGTATGGGCGAGGACGAATGTGGCAGCCCCGGAGGCCGGGACTTACTGGGTGCGCACGGAAAGCAATGCGGCAATAGGTCTGTGGGTGAATGGAGAACGGATCGTATGGAATGGAGGTCCGGAGGAGCAGATTGCTTCCGTGAACCTGAAGGCCGGAGCCAATTCGCTGCTGTTGCGTGCGGAGGCGCTGGCCGAAGGGATGATCCGTATTGGGATTACAGTGTGCGCGGAAGAACAGGAGCAGCTACCGAAGTGGATTTATTCCCCGAGCCCCAATCTGAAAACCCGGCTGTCGTATACGATACCTGAGCAGGAGAGCATTGACGTCAGTCGCGTACGCGTCATCTTCTGCGCGAAGGAGCGCGTGGCGCTCTATGTGAACGGCAAACCTATGACCGAGCACGGCGATTTCAATCCGTATATTCGGCAAGGTCAAGAAGAGATTGATCTGACCCCGTATTGGCAGGGCGGCGACAATACCATCGAGCTTGTCATGCCGGAGGGTGAAGGCGTGGCAATGGTGGACGGCGTGATCGAGCGTGTGGATGGAAGCAGCCAAATGTTCTGCACCGGCCCATCGTGGTTGAATGAACAGGGACAGCGCTCAGAGGTGCTTCATGAAGCGGTGCTGCAGTTCGCCGAGACGGAGACGATGTGGCTTCCCGGCCGCACGCATCCGCTGCCGAATATCGACTGGCTTATGCCGGATGCCAAGCCAAAGTCCCAGCCGCTGCCGTTCGTTCGCGATGCGTCTCAGCCTGGAAAGCCGATTTGGCTGCGCTTTCCGCTACCGGCGGGTGCCACGGCGCTTCAGGTCGTCAGCGCGGGCGAATGTGAATGCTGGATAGACGGCCAGAGGCAGCTAATGCGTGACGGCCAAGCCGGCTTCGATCCGCAGCCGGCGGGGACAGTGGCTGCGCTTCGCATCGTGCCAAGCGATATGAGCACGGAAACGGACGTCCTGCTTGCGCCGATCCGGTTCGAGGTGGCGAAGGTAGAAGGCAAACTTGGCGATTGGAGATCTGCGCTGGGTTTGCCGCATCATAGCGGCGTTGTCGAATATGAATCGATGGCCGAATGGAAAGAAGACAATGGCGCGGTGCTTGAGCTGGGGCATGTTCGCGGCACGGCCGAGGTATGGCTGAACGGAAGGCCGCTCGGTGTGCGCGCATGGGGCCCGTATCGGTTCAAGCTTGATGTCGGCCCGGGAACACATCATCTTCGTATTCGGGTGACGAACACGCTGGGTACCCATTATGAAGTCGGCCGCCCTTCTAGCAATGTCGGAGGATCCACGAATCCGAAGGTGTCTTACTGGCAGCCGAATACAATGCCTGAGCATTGGGAGACGGCGTTCGCGGCTGGCGGCCTGTATGGTCCCGTTCGGTTATATGCCGCCGGCGGGGCTGTAGACACCAAGACATATTGATGGAATTTTCAGTATAATGATATGATTGTATAGATCGTATGAAATAACAAACATGGATGAAATGCTTTCATGCAGGATGCCTAATGCGAAGAAAGGCCGATGCGATGAAAACGATGCGTATTGTTCAGAAAATGGCATTAGGTTATCTCATGCTAGTGCTGCTGCCGATTCTTGTGTTTGGCGTCTACTTGTACAATCAATTCTATATGGATGTCATTTCCGAGTTCTCGGAAGGCAAGCAGGAGCTGGTCGTGCAAGCGGGTGAAGGATTTCGGGCGAGACTGAAGCAAATCGAGTCTATCCATTCGCAGTTTCAGTATAATCAGCAGCTAATCGACTACCTTGGCGGAATGTATCCATCGGAGCTCAATCAGGTGTACACCTATCTAAAAGATATCCGGCCGATTTATGTTTATGCGATAACGGGCAATAAGGAAGTTGCGTCCATTAAATTGTACAAGAACCACCAATCCGTTCAATCGGTTGCCGGTGAGCTGGAGGATTTGAGCCGGATTGATGCGAAAGCAATCGAGCTGTTGAACGCTGTAAATGTGGATAAAGGCGTATGGTTGAACGCTTCGTATCCCGCCAGCAAAGAAGGCGCAGGGCTCCCGTACTTAAGCTATTACCAGCGAATCTTTAATAACAGCTATACGCAGTCATTAGCCGCAATGGAGATCATTGTCGACGATTCCTTGGTCAGAAATTTATTGAAAGCGATCGATGTCGATCAAAATATACATGTACAGATCATTTATAACGGTGAGACTGTTTACCGCGACGGGTATGATTTGAGCGATGAGCAAACAATCGAGTTGCAAGCGCTTGCAGAAGAGAGCGGAAAAGGCTTCGCCTATAAGCGCAGTCAGAAGCTGCTCGTGAATTCACTTTCCGTGCCGGAGCTGTCGACAAGCTTCTACTTCTACAGCCAGATGGACGATGTGTTTGTCGATATTCGCAAGAAAGCCGTTTTTCTCGGGATCTCGCTGCTCTTATCGCTTCTTATCCTTACAGGCATTTATTATGCGACAGCCTCCACGATTGTCAGGCGTATTCTTGGATTGGCGAAGCATATGCGAAAGGTCGACGAGAACAAATTGACTTATTACGAGGGAGGCGGCTCCCGAGACGAGATCGATTTCCTAACCCGATCCTATAATTCTCTTATTCGCCGAATCGATGAACTGCTGACTAATGTCCATAAGGCCGAGCTGATGAAGAAGGAGGCTGATTACCTCGTGCTTCAAGCGCAAATCAAGCCTCACTTTTTGTACAATACGCTGGAATCGATTCGTATGCTGGCGGAAATCAATGACGATCAGGAGGTCGTTGACGCGACGTTCACGTTCGGCAAGCTGTTGCGTTATACGCTAACTTCCAAAGACAACGAGACGATGCTGCAGCATGAACTAACGAATGTCCAGCATTACTTGGATATGCATAAGCTGCGCTTGCTGGATAGATTCCACTACTCGATTGAAGTATTAACTCCTATCGAACATGTAAGCTGTCCTCGGTTTATTTTGCAGCCATTGGTGGAAAATTGCATTCATCATGGCGTTGGACGCAGCCGCAGAAACGGCCGAATCGATATTGTCGTCAAACGGGAGAACGATGCGTTGATCATTGTAATAGCCGATAATGGTCCGGGCATACCGCCAGAACGCCTTGATGTCATTCGCGGCGTACTCGGCAACGTGCTCGACCGGCAAGAGCTGCAGAAGGAGAATTCAGGTCAAGGGCTATACAATGTCAGCGAACGCATCCGTATCTTTTATGGCGATCACTCGGCTCTTATGGTAGAAAGCCAGGCGGGGGAAGGCACGATGTTCACACTAAAGCTCAAAGTTCAAGGAGGGGTTTAGCATGCTTAACCTGATGATCGTAGATGACGAGCCCTTCATGCTGAAGGGGCTGATTAATATCATTGAGAAAGGGCAGACCCCATGCTCGGAGATCGTCAGTGCGCATGATGGATTCGATGCGCTTGAGAAGCTGGAGAACTTCCGTCCCGATTTGCTTATTACGGATATTCAGATGCCGGAGATGAACGGGCTGGAACTGATTCGAAAAGTGCGCGAGCGAGGATTGTGCAACCGCTTTATCATTTTGACCGGATACGATGATCCCACCTATCTGCATCAAGCGATACGCTGCAAAGTGATCGATTATCTGTTGAAGCCGATCAATAAGACAGAGCTTTACGATGTGATGTCGAATTTGTCGCTTGAGCTGCTGGGCGGCGATGATGAGGATTCCTCTCAAGCTTCGTCAGATTGGGAGGACTCTGTCCCGGGCGTCGACTACGATCAAATGTCCAGAAACGTCAAAAAAATTATTCGGCATATCGAAACGCATTATAGGGAAAATATTTCACTCGATCAAATTGCCGAGCATGTATACTTGCATCCGAATTATATCAGCTCGCTCTTTCGGAAGGAGACAGGACTGACTCTGATCCATTATTTGCATCTTTATCGCATTAAGAAAGCGAAGGTATTGATATTAGGCGATTCAGATGATTCCTTGCATCGCATATCCGAGCAAGTCGGGTACGAAAGCGTCCGACACTTCTTCAGCGTTTTCAAAAAATATTGCGGCGTCACGCCGAGCGAATACCGGCAACACTACAAAATGCATTAGGCATGAAGTGAGAGCTTGAGCGTAATTGCGCGTCAAGCTTTTGTTTGTATGCAATGAAACGGGAGGGAATAGGAATGAGTAATGCAATGCCTTGGGATAATGGAAAACTTATTGTTTCGGAGAACGGACGATATTTGCAGCATGCTGACGGCACTCCGTTTTTTTGGCTTGGAGACACGGCATGGCTGCTTCTAAAGCGGACGACGAGGGAAGAGGCTCTAACCTATCTGCATGACCGGAAAAACAAGGGGTACAACGTCATCCAGATTATGCTTGTGCATGATCTGACTACTCCAAACGCTTACGGGAGAACGCCGTTCCGGGATCTCGATCTGGACKAGCCCGATGCGGAACAATCGGCTGAGTATACAAGCTATTGGTCATTTGCCGACGAGGTGATTGGCATGGCGGAGCGCGAAGGGCTGTAYGTCGCGCTTGTCCCCGTATGGGGCAGCGTTGTGGAGTATTATCGGACCGATGCCGAGACAGCGGAGCGTTACGGCGATTGGCTCGGCAACCGCTACAAGGATCGTCCGAACGTGATCTGGCTGAACGGTGGCGATATCCGCGGAAGTGACAATACGGATGTATGGCTCAAGATGGGCCGAGCGTTACGCAAGGCTGCTCCGGAGCACCTGATGACGTTCCATCCATACGGACGGACACAATCGTCGAAGTGGTTCCATAACGAAGATTGGCTCGACTTTAATATGTTCCAGTCGGGGCATCGCAGCTATGACCAGATGGAGGAGACCAATCCGGACACGTTAGTCGGTGAAGACAACTGGCGTTTTGTGAATACGGATTGGGCCAAAGTGCCGGCGAAGCCGACGATAGATGGCGAGCCTTCATACGAGGATATTCCACATGGCTTGCATAATCTGGACGCTCCAAGATGGAAGGCGGATGATGTGAGGCGTTATGCCTATTGGGCGGTGTTCGCAGGCGCGTTCGGACATACTTATGGACATAATGCGGTCATGCAGTTTCATACAGAGGATCGGGGCGTCGGGGCGTACGGATGCACGCGGAGTTGGACCGATGCGCTCAATGATGACGGCGCGAAGCAGATGGTCCATTTGAAACATCTGATTCTATCAAGGCCTTTTGATGAGCGGACGCCTGACGAGAAGGCGATTTGCGGCGATCCGGGATACCGTTACGATCGTTTATTCGTGAACCTGGGTAGAAGCTACATGATGGCGTACACCTATACGGGCCGGGCGATCACTTTGCGGCTGGGTCAATTCTCTGGGAAACGGGCCGCGATTTGGTGGTTCAATCCGCGAACAGGCGAAAGTGAATTCGTCGGCGAGATGGACAACGAGGGAACGCATGAGTTCGTTCCTCCAGCGGCGAGCGCGCCGGGCACCGACTGGGTACTGGTGCTTGACGATGCCGATCAAGGATTTGCGGCGCCGGGTCTCCCTCTTTTGCGCTAATCCAGTAGTAGTTGGTCCATAATTTAAAGCAATTTCATTAATATTGAACGCTGTATTGTGGCAGGTCAATGACTACAATGAATAGAAAAGACAGCGCTTACCTTGCATTTACTAAGGGGGAACTAGGAAATGGATACAGTCGTTGCGGTATATACAGGCCAAGGGCTAGCTGAACCGCTCAAGAAGCAATTCGATGAGCTGCTGCCGGGCGTTAGGCTTGTCAACATTATCGATGACAGTTTGATCGCCGAGGTTGTGCGCGAGGGAGAAGTGACTCCAGGCGTGAAGCGGCGTCTAATGCAATATTATCAGAACGGCGCCGACCTGGGCGCGTCGATTATTCTCAATACTTGCTCTTCCGTTGGCGAAGTTGCTACTGATGCAAGGCCTTTTTTCAACATTCCGCTTGTCAAAATCGATGAGAGCATGGCCGTGGAGGCGGTAGAGTCGTACGGCGCAATCGGCGTATTGGCGACGCTGCCAACGACTCTACAGCCGACGATGCGGCTGTTGCAGCAGCAAGCGAAGTTGCGCGGCAAGTCGGTGCGGTTGATCGACGGCCTTGCTGCGGGAGCCTATGACGCTCTCGTTAGCGGCCGCCCCGATGAGCATGATCGCATCCTTATGGAGACCGCGATCCGAGTCGCGGAGCACGCCGATGCGCTCGTGCTTGCACAGGGCTCGATGGCGCGCATGGAAGCGCAGCTTGCGGATCGGATCGGCAAGCCTGTTCTGTCGAGTCCGCGCCGCAGCGTGATGGAAATTAAGAAGTTGCTTGAAGGCATGAGGGCGAACAGCTGATGTTTACGGACAACTTGCCGAAAATATTGTACGGAGGAGACTATAACCCGGAGCAATGGCCGCGCGAGATATGGGATGAGGATATGCGGATGTTCCAGATCGCCGGCGTTGATATTGCCACGATCAACGTATTCTCGTGGGCGCTTAATCAGCCGGATGAGAACACGTACTGCTTCGACTGGCTGGACGAGATGATGGATTTGCTTCATGAACAAGGGATCAAGGTTTGCCTTGGCACGTCGACGGCAGCTCATCCAGCATGGATGGCGACGCGCTATCCAGATGTCACTTTGGTTGAATATGACGGCCGCAAGCGCAAGTTCGGGCGCAGGCATAATTCTTGCCCGAACAGCCCGACTTTCCGGCTCTATTCGGAGCGGATGGCGCGCAAGCTCGCGGAGCGCTACAACGATCATCCTGCATTGCTGCTATGGCATGTCAATAATGAATACGGTTTGAGATGTTATTGCGACAACTGCGAGAAGGCGTTTCGCGTTTGGCTGCAAGATCGTTACGGCACACTCCAGGAGCTGAACCGCGCCTGGTATACAAGGTTCTGGGGCCATACGTTCTACGCTTGGAACGAAATCGTGCTGCCGAGCGCGCTCAGCGAGCACATAAGCTCGAGCAATCCGGATGATACCGCCTTCCAAGGCATCTCGCTCGACTATGACCGCTTTAATTCGGATTCCATTCTAGCATGCTACAAGCTGGAGCGTGACGCCATCAAGGACGTAACTCCGGATGCGGTAGTGACTACGAACTTTCAAAGCAACGGGACCTATAAGCCGCTTGATTACTTCAAGTGGGCAAAGGAACTGGATGTCGTTGCGCTCGATATGTATCCCGCAGACGATATGACCCCGAGCCAAGTGGCGATGCGCTATGACTTGATGCGCGGCTTGAAAGGGGGAGACCCGTTCATGCTGATGGAATCGTGCCCTACCCAGCTTAACTGGCGTCCTCGCAATGCGCTGAAGCGTCCCGGCGTAAACCGTCTATGGAGTTATCATGCAATCGCCCGCGGCGCCGATGCGGTTATGTACTTCCAGCTGCGGCGCTCGCTCGGCGCATTCGAGAAGTTCCACGGAGCCCTGATCGATCATGCCGGCCATGAGAACACTCGAGTCTTCCGGGAATGCGCCCAGATCGGCAGCGATCTTCAGCAGCTAGGCGATACTTTGCTTGGCGCGCGATCAGATGCGCGGGCGGCGATCGTGTTCGACTGGGATAACTGGTGGGCGATAGAGCATTCCAGCGGGCTTACCGTGGATCTGCGCTATGTCAAGGAAGTTGAGAAGTATTATGAGGCCTTCTACAGCCGGAATATTCCGGTTGATATGATCGGCGTGGAAGCCGATCTGGCTGATTACGACATTGTGGTTGCACCGGTTCTGTATTTGCTCCATCCGGGCTATGCAGCACGGTTGGAGCATTTCGTAGAGCAGGGCGGCACGCTTGTGTCCACGACGTTCAGCGGTATCGTAGGCGAGTCGGATCTGGTTACGCCTGGCGGTTATCCGGGCGAGCTTCGCGAGCTGCTTGGCATATGGGTGGAGGAGATCGACGCGCCGATGGCGCATCAAAGAAATCGAGTCGTCATGACAGCGCAGCTTGGAGAGCTGGAAGGCGCGTACGATTGCGGCGTGCTGTGCGATGTCGTTCATTCCGAAGGAGCAGAGCCGTTCGCCGTATTCGAACGCGACTTCTACCAAGGCTTCCCTGCGCTTACGCGCAACCGACGCGGATTAGGCGAGGCATGGTACGTAGCGACCTCGCCGGAGCCGTCCATGCTTAGCGGACTGATCGGTTATTTGTGTGACAAATGCGGTATACGGCCATTGCTGGATACGCCTTCCGGCGTAGAAGTGTCCGTTCGAGTCAAAGACGGCAAAGCTTTCCTGTTCTTGTTAAATCATAACGAAGCTGCGGCGGAAGTTCAGCTAGGTGAGGACGCCTATGTCGACTTGCTAAGCGGCACGACGTACGAAGGCAGTCTGGCGCTTGCCGCGCTGGATGTCCGAATTTTGGCTGCCGTTAATGGGTAAAGCACGAATGGTTGATCAAATACAACAACAGGGGAGCTGAACCAATGAAAGACAATACAGGCGGCAAACCTATGAAGCTGTGGTACCGCAAGCCGGCTGATGAATGGGTCGAGGCGCTGCCGGTCGGTAACGGCCGCTTGGGCGGCATGATCTATGGCGGCATCAAGCGCGAGCGGATTGCGCTCAACGAGGACACGCTGTGGTCTGGCACGAAGCGGGGCGCGGAGCGCGAGGAGCCGTTGCGGTATTTGGAGGAGAGCCGCAGTCTTATCTTCGCAGGCCGCTTCAGCGATGCTCAAGCGGTGATCGAAGAGCATATGCTGGGGCCGGCGGGCCATGCGTTCCAGGCTATGGGCGATCTGGAACTGGAGATGAGCCATCCCTCCACAGCGGAAAAATACCGGTGCGAGCTTGATCTTCGCACGGGACTGTTCCGGACGGAATATGTATCAGGCGGCATGCGCGTAACACGGGAGGTGTTCGTGTCGGCAGTCGATCAGGTGATGGTCGTGCGAATCGAAGCCGATCGACCAGGGGCAATCGGACTGGAGGCGGCGCTAACCAGCCGTCTTAATTACGGTGTAAATAAATCCGGAAACGATCGCATTATTCTGACTGGCGCAGCGCCAAGCCAGCTGGATCACGAGAAAGAGCAATCGGAAGATACGGTCGTTTACGAGGAAAATAAAGGAATCCGGTTTCAGATTCATCTTCAGGCACTCCCTGAGGGTGGTATTGTCGAGACGCATGGAGGAAGGCTTGTCGTAAAAGGGGCGGATGCGGTAACGCTGCTGCTAACCGCTGCGACCAGCTTTAATGGTTTCGATCATGATCCCGCACTAGAAGGGCTGGACCCTCGGCCGCGTTGCGATGCATGGCTGAACGATGCGGCGAAGCTGAGCTACGCCGAGCTGCGTGAACGCCATATAGCTGACATCACGCCTTACTTCGATCGCGTGACACTGGAGCTTGATTCGCCATTCCGCGATGACATCCCGACCGACGAACGGATTGCGGCAGTACGGGCCGGCCAAGCGGACGAGCGGCTCGTTGAGCTGTTTTTCCAGTTCGGCCGATATCTGATGATAAGCGCTTCCCGTCCGGGGACGCAGGCGACGACGCTGCAGGGCATTTGGAATAACATGACGAAGCCGCCATGGTCTTGCAACTATACGACAAATATCAATACTCAGATGAACTATTGGCCGGCTGAGGTGTGCAATCTTGCGGAGTTTCATGAACCGCTATTCGATTTGCTGGAAGATCTGCGAATCGCCGGAGCGCGTATGGCAGAGGCTTACTATAGTTGTCGGGGCTGGGCTTCGCATCACAACGTCGATTTGTGGCGCAATACGAGTCCTTCCCAAGGCTCGGCAAGCTGGGCTTACTGGCCGATGGGCGGCGTATGGCTGTGCCAGCATTTGTGGGAGCACTACGCATACGGCGGCGATCAGAACTTCCTACAGGACAAGGCATATCCAATTATGAGAGAAGCGGCGCTGTTCTGCCTCGACTACTTGGTGTCGGATGGTGAAGGCAATCTCGTGTCGGTACCGTCGACCTCTCCGGAGAATACATTCCTAACGCCAGATGGACAACGGGCAGCGGTAAGTATGAGTTCAACGATGGATATCGCTCTTATGCGCGAGCTGTTCACGAACTGTATCGAGGCTGCGCGTATTTTGGGAACGGATGCTGAGTTCAGTCAATCGCTTCAGTCTGCTTTGTTGCGGCTGCTACCGCTGCGTATCGGTCGGCACGGTCAATTGCAGGAGTGGTATCGCGACTTCGACGAAGCGGAGCCGGGCCATCGACATACCGCCCATCTGTACCCGTTGCATCCGGGAAATCAGATTACGGTTCGCGGTACGCCAGAACTGGCTAAAGCCGCCCGTGTCAGCCTCGATCGCCGCCGCGTGTACGAAGGCGAGGATACAATCGGCTGGTGCTATTCGTGGAATATTAGCATATATGCGCGCCTAGAGGATGCGGAAATGGCGCACTCCTATTTGACGAAGCTGCTGGGAAATCCATTCCCGAACCTGTTCAATGCGCACCGCCATCCAAAAATTACGTTCTATCCGCTCACAATCGAAGCCAACTTCGCGGCTTCGGCGGGCATTGCCGAATTGCTCATGCAGAGCCATGCCGGCGAACTGCATTTGCTGCCTGCGCTGCCGAAGGCTTGGCCATCCGGCCGGATAATCGGCATCCGCGCCCGCGGCGGCTACGAACTCGATCTAGCCTGGGCAGACGGGAAGCTTCAAAGCGCGGCTATCCGAGCTTCACAATCTGGATGCTGCCGAGTGCGCACCTCAGTGCCGATTGCGGTTGAAGTCGCAGATTGGGAGAAGGTAGAAGAAGGAGTGATCGCGTTCACGGCCGAAGCTGGCCACAGCTACACGATTGTTCAAATCTGATTGAATCCAAATCGACCGATGGATAAATTTTGCATCAAATACATCTTTACAGGACACCATATGGTGTTATATTATGAATTAGGACACTGATTGGTGTCGGATCATAACAGACGAAAAAGGGTGTTGATTCGGTGCATATACTAACCATCGTTCTTCAAAGTTGGCTGCTTTTCTCCATGGCTTTTTTTGGCGGGAGCAAGCTTGCAGGAGCTGCTCATCAGGTCGAACTGTTTGATTCAATTAAACTTCCTCAATGGTTTCGCGTCATTACGGGTTACGTTCAAATTATTGGATGTGTAGGAATCATTATCGGCTACTGGTACCCGGAGATTGCCGCATGGGCAGCAATAATGATAGGCATTAAGATGCTCTTCGCGTTACTCTCGCATCTTAGAGTTAAACATGCGATTGGAAAAATGATACCGGCTTTATTGAACCTCGTGATTTCTATTGCAGTAGTCATCTTATATGCAGATGAACTGTCCTATCTTTTTGGGTAAGCTCATAGCTAAGGTGTGAGAATACCACGTCCGCTGGACGTGGTATTTTATTTTTTAATCGAGATTGCTGTGGCCGTTATCCTAGCTTAGCAAAAGGTTCAATAAGCGGGACTACAATCAACCGCTCAATGCGAAGCACCCGACGATCGTCGCGGTCACAGAGTGCGACTTGATCCGATCTCGACGACGGTGGAGAAGCGGGACGCAACTTTCAAAATTGTATATTGAATAAGTGATGCGACAAGCCCCCGATCTCCGAGGTGGCGATCGGGGGCTTGTTTACTGAGCTGCTACTTGCGCTTACCGCCAGGTTTCCATACCGATAGAATAAACATCGCAAGCAATGAAAGGGTTTGTATCGCTATCCCGATCCATAACCAGGTGTGATTCACTGTAAAACCAGGCTCAGCCCATGCATGAATTCCCGAAGTCTCGGTTAGCATAACGCCCTTCAACGTCCATTCGTAGATCCCGATCAAGCCAATTCCGATCGACAAGAGCGTTAGCAGTTGTTTGGTTATGAGCCAATAGTAGCGGAATAATCCCCAAGATGTAAGGACCGATAAGAGAATGCCGGTTACGGTTGTGCCGATCGTAGAAGCTCGAACGCTTGAATCAGCAAGTAGATGCATAATGGTGTAACAGGCCTGCAGCACGGAAGCTGTGTCAGTTACGGAAGCCGTTAGAGCCAGAATGATGAATGTCGCTTGGCCTCCCAGCATGATGGAGGCAAATATAAGATGGAGCAGCAACAGTATTTTTCTTTGTTTTGCGTTTAGTTTCTTCATGCGTGATAGAACCTCCTGAAGTGCTGCTGAATTAGAGATTGAATCGATAGCCGATACCCCATATCGTCTCGACGTATTGCGGCCTGGAAGGGTCGCGTTCAATCTTCTCCCGAAGCTTGCTGATATGTACCGTAACGGTTGCATAATCACCGAGCGCGTCCATGCCCCATAGCCGTTCGAATAATTCCTCTTTGCGGAATACCCGGTTCGGATTCGTCATGAGGAAGAGGAGCAGCTCGAATTCTTTGGCCGTAAAAGGAACTTCAACATCGTTCACGAATACTCTGCGCGATTGCCGATCGATGCGTATACCGTGGAGCTGAAGTTCGTCCCTGCGCCATTCGCCGCTTCCCACGAGCCGGTCGTAACGTGCAAGATGAGCTTTCACCCTGGCGACAAGCTCGCCAAGCCCGAATGGTTTCAAGATGTAGTCATCGGCTCCGAGCCCAAAGCCGCGAATTTTATCAATTTCCTCATTCTTTGCCGAGACGATCAGTATGGGCACGTTGCTCGCTTCCCGCACACGCCGGCAAATTTCGTAGCCGTCCGTACCTGGGAGCATCAAGTCCAGCAGAATGAGATCGTATGGATGCTGAAGCGCCATCTTAAGGCCGATCTCGCCCTCGCTAGCTATATCCGATATGAAGCCGCTCGCATCTAGATAGTCCTTCTGCACTTCGGCAATAACCGGATCATCCTCGACAATCAATATCCGTTTCATAGCTGGACTCCTTTCTTAGTTGATGCGGATTGCAGAGCCGGAAACGTCATCACAATCGACGTTCCCGCGATTGGCGTGCTAAGCGCGATAACCGAACCGCCGTGACCTTCAACAATTTGCTTCACGATGGCGAGCCCTAAACCGCTGCTGCCTGCTTCCGAACGGCGCGCCGTCTCCGCTCGGAAAAATTGATCGAACACATAGGGGAGCGCAGCTTCAGGAATGCCTGACCCGTTATCTGTCACTCGGATCGTGACAGCTCCGCTTGAGTCATTTGTGAGTTCAAAATGAAGCATCCCCGGTTGAATTACCATATGTTTGAGGCTGTTATCAACAATGTTGAGCATCGCGCGATGCAGCTTCTCTCGATCTGCTTGAATGAGCAGATGTTCATTGCTGCTCCCAACGCTACTCGAACTTCTGCTGTAAGAAACATCAACGCCGCTCATGCGGGGGTTATGCCGCAGCTCGTATACAATTTGCTGCAAGAATGCCGCAATGTCCATTGTTACGAAGTGGAATGGCAGTTTCCCTATATCCAGCGTGGAGTATAGAAGCAGCTCTTCGATCATCCGGTTCATGTCGGTTGTTTTATTTGCAATCATCGTAACGTACTTCTGCCGCTTCTCCTCCGAGTCCGCGATTCCATCCTGCAGACATTCAACGCAGCCTTGGATCGCCGTAATTGGTGTTTTCAAATCATGGGAGATGTTCGCTAGCAGCTCCTTGCGATTCGTCTCCAACTGCACCTGATCGCCAATGGAATCCTTCAGGCGGATGCGCATCTCTTCGAATGCAAGGCCGAGCTGCCCGATCTCATCCTGCCGCCGCAGATGAACCGGTCGGTCCAAATGGCCTTCACGGATTTGTCCTGCTGCTGCCTTAAGCGCGTAAAGCGGCTTGATAAAGCTGCGCGAGACAAAATACGTCAAGACGCCGTTGGTCAGCACAAGCGCCCCAAACAGCGTGATCAGAACGGTTGGCATAAACCTTCGGAAGAAGCGGGCTACCGGCTCCATATCCGATACGATGACAAGTGTGCCGGATTCACCACTTGGGTCTATGTACGAAATGCGGTCCAAGCTGTGATTGAATCCGCMGCTAGACGGGCCAGGGTGACGGATTGCTGTCTGATATTGTTTGCTCCCTTTATTCAGTTGTGCCACAATGTCAGCTTCCGATAACCCGGGGGAGATATAGTTCACGTGCGAATCACCGGAGAGCAGCAGGATACCCGCATCGACTTTCGCAAGCTCGGATTCCGTCTCCTTAATAAATGCGGGTTCGCTGAACAGGCGAGGATCATGCTTCGCGATAAACCGCAAGCCGGAGGCGAGTTCATTGCGTCCACCGAACAGGTCGCGCAGCGCAATGAACGGAATTGAACGCTGCTGCGACGTTTCTTCAACCGAGCCAGGCGTTAAGTCTCGCATGTAAGCTCCATAGGCTAGCGCGGCCGTAACGCCAATCAACACAACGGGTACGACAATCATCGCTATATAGGATAAAAGCAATTTGGTTCGAATCAACATGTGGCATAACTCCTTTCCATCCCATTGTAATCGTTAACCGTTAACCATTCATAAACCAATTCTAAAATAAGTCTAAAATGATTCGTGCGGGTAAAGGTATGTCCCCAAAAGAAAAAGCCCCAAACGGGGCTTTTTCTTTTGTACGTTTATGATTCTAATCCAGCCATACTCTTTTCCCGTTGCTTGGTTGAAGAGAGTCTCTGGATGAACTCCGTGTCCACCGTGATCTTTGTCTTGATCTGATCTTTGGAGCCGATGGATTGAACGAGCAAGTCGACTGCCAAGTAAGCGAGTCGTTCCTTGGCGACATGGACGGTTGTCAGCTCCGGCATGACGATCCGCGCTTCCGAAATATTGTCGAAGCCGACGATGGACACGTCCTCTGGAATGCGATAGCCTAGCTCGGTGAGCGTCTTAATCGCGCTTATGGCAATATAGTCGCATTCGCAGAAGAAGGCAGTCGGCAGCGGATTGCCAGCGGCTAAATAAGATGTAAGCTGCTGCTGCAGCGCCTCTTGCGATGAGAGAATCGTCGGAGCAACGGAGAAGATGCACGGGTCATTAACGTTAAGCCCTCTCTCTCTCAGGGCGTCGTCGAACCCCTTCTTTCTCTCATCGAAATTTTGTATCCGTACATTGGATGCGATATAACCGATATTTGTATGACCTTGCTCGCATAGGTGCAAGCCCGCTTGATAAGCCCCCATCACATTATTAATGCTGACAAAATGGACAGGAAGCGTCTCGAAGCAGTTATCCAGAACGACAAGCGGAATGGAAAGGCCTTCAGCGATCGCAGCTATTTGGGGTTGATTCAGATTGGTTCCGAGCAGGATCACTCCGTCACTTCTCTTCTCGTCCTCCAATGCTTTGATTTTGTCCATATATTGCTCTTGTTCCACGGAAGTGTAGATAAGCGAGAAGCCGCTTTGCCGGCATCTCTCCTCGATAAAGTGAATGAGCTCGCGAAAGAAGGGCTGCTGATAGTACTCCTCAAGCACGATTCCTGAGTTGGCAAAGGCCAAGAAAGTTAAGGCATGCTGAGCAGGGTCTGCTTCCGCAGATTTGGCTTTATGTTTATAGCCGTGTTCCTCCGCAATTTGCATAATACGCTCGCGCGTTTCTTCGCTTATTCCGTGTTTGCCGTTCAAAGCAAGCGATACAGCTGCTTTCGATACGCCTGCAAGCTTAGCGATGTCCTCCATCTTCATAGCAATCTATCTCCAATCATCAAATTAACGGATGTGTTTAGTTCAGTTTAGTTTACACGAAAGTGTTCGGTTAAGCAATATAACGACTTGATTTAACTAAACTATTTAGTGATATGACTAAAATTTTCACTAAAAATCAATTAAACTCGTTGACCATATAACAGAATGATGATAAATTTAGTTTGTAGTTAATGATCTTTAACTAAACTTTATTTAACTAATTAGTCATATTTCATTATTGGTTAAGTTATTTTAAGGAGAGTGCAGCAGTGGAGAAACTTAAGCTGGGCTATGCGCCGACAAGACGTTTTGTATTCAGCGCAGAGGATGCCTACAAGTATAAGGTGTTGATCAAACAGAAGATCGAAAGCTTCGGTATGGACATCGATATCGTCGACCTTGAAGGGATCAATCAGGAGGGCTTGCTGTACGACGACAATATTAATGCAGATCTGATCATTGACCGCTTTAAACAAGAAAAAGTAGATGCCGTTATTTTCCCGCATTGCAATTTCGGCACAGAAGATACAGTTGCTAGAGTAGGCAAAGCGCTGGGCAAGCCGGTATTGCTGTGGGGGCCAAGAGATGAATCGCCTCTAGAGGACGGAATGAGGCTTCGAGATACACAGTGCGGACTGTTCGCAACGGGCAAAGTGCTCCGCCGTTTCAACGTTCCATTCACATATGTAACGAATACACGAGTGGATGATCCCGTATTTCAGCGTGGGTTTACGAACTTCATTGCCGCATCGAATGTGGTGAAGCAATTTAGGAAGCTGCGTATTTTGCAGATCGGGCCGCGCCCGGCATCCTTTTGGACGATGATGTGCAATGAGGGAGAATTGTTAGAGCGGTTCGGCATCGAGATTCATCCGATTACGCTCGTGGACATTCAATCGGAAACGAAACGGATCGAGAAAGGCAATAGCTCTGAGCTTGCAGCATGTATGGATTATATAAAAGAAAAGCTGGATTGGTCAGAAGTGACTGAGGCAGATGTGAGAAGGATAGCGGCTTTGAAAGTAGCAATGAAAAATTATGCGAAAAGAACGGGCAGCTCGGCTATTGCGATTCAATGCTGGTCGTCGCTCCAGGACGCCATGGGAATCATGCCTTGTCTAGCTAATGCGATTCTAACGGACGAGCAAATTCCAGTCACTTGCGAGACCGATATTCACGGAGCGATTACTTCTGTCATGGTGCAGGCTGCAACCATGAATCAGCACCCGACCTTCTTCGCGGATCTAACGGTTCGCCATCCCGAGWATGCGAACGGAGAGCTTCTATTCCATTGCGGCAACTTCMCGGTGTCGTTATCGGTCGAGAATCAGCCGAAGCTTCGCAAACATTTTTTATTCGATGACCATTCCCCTGGAACGCATGAAGGCGAGATTAAAGGCGGGAATATGACGCTTGCTCGTTTCGATGGAGATCATGGCGAATACCAGCTTTTCCTGGGTAAAGCACGCGGCATTCAAGGTCCTTATACTCGCGGTTCGTATGTGTGGGTTGAAGTGAACGACTGGCCGTTATGGGAAGAAAAGCTTGTGAAAGGTCCTTATGTTCATCATTCTGTCGGTATACATGCCAATGCCATTCCAGCTCTATATGAGGCTTGCAATTACATTCCTGGACTGACGCCGGATCCGGTTGACCCTACGGAACAGGAAATTCAGTCATGGCTTCGCGGCAAAGGACTATAGAGTGAAGGAGGAAGTTAGGGTGGAAATAGCAGCTCTTAAAGGAAAAGCGGCGCAAATTCGGATGGATCTTCTGCGCATGATCCATGGTGCCAAGACCGGACATACGGGCGGCTCGCTAAGCAACACCGATATATTAACCGCCTTGTATTACCGCGTGATGTTGGTGGATCCCAAGGATCCGAAGTGGGCTGTGAGGGACCGCTTCATCGCCAGCAAAGGCCACTCGGTGGAGTCGCTGTGGTGCATATTAGCCGATCTTGGTTTTTTTCCGAAAGCGGAATTGGATACGTTCAGCCGGTTCGGCACGCGATTAATCGGCCACCCGAACAACAAAGTGCCGGGCATCGAGATGAATACGGGCGCGCTCGGTCACGGTCTCGCTATCTCGGTTGGCATGGCGCTAGCTTCCAAACGCGATGGATTAGGTTATCGGGTATTCTGCCTCATGGGCGATGGAGAGCAGGCAGAAGGCTCGGTATGGGAAGCGGCGATGGCAGGGGCACACTTTAAGCTTGATAATTTGGTAGGCATTATCGACCGCAACCGACTGCAAATCAGCGGATCAACCGAAGAAGTGATGGGACTTGATCCTCTTGATGACAAGTGGGCGGCATTCGGCTGGAATGTCGTTTCTATAGACGGCAATGACATGGATGCACTGGTGAGGACATTCGATGCTATACCTGCCGTTTCGGGAAAACCGACGTTGATTATGGCGAATACGGTGAAGGGCAAAGGCGTTTCTTTTGCGGAAAACGTACCGCACTGGCATCATCATGTACCGAATGACGAGCAGCTGGCCATGGCGCTTGCCGAGTTGGCGGCATCGCTGGAATCCTATAAGCAGGAAGGGAAGGTGTAACGCGTATGAGCAACAGTATACCGAACAGACAAGTGATCTGCGAGACGCTTCTCGATCTGGCCAAAGAGGATAAAGATATTTTGGTGCTTACCAGTGATTCCAGAGGATCGGCTGCGATGGCTCCTTTTGCAAACGCATACCCGGATCAATTCGTCGAGGTTGGCATCGCGGAGCAAAACATCGTCGGTATTTCGGCAGGTCTTGCGCATAGCGGCAAAAAGCCGTTCGTTGCTTCTCCTGCTTGCTTCCTGAGCATGCGGAGCATCGAGCAGATCAAAGTCGATGTCGCTTATTCGGCTACGAACGTCAAGTTGGTAGGGATAAGCGGTGGGGTTAGCTACGGAGCATTAGGCATGTCGCATCATTCCTTACAGGACTTGGCGGTTATGCGCGCTATTCCGGGGCTAGCTGTCGTTATGCCGGCTGATCGGCACGAAACGAAGAAAATGACGGAGGCGCTCGTAGCGTATGAGGGCGGCGCATACATCCGAATTGGCCGAAACGCCGTAGAGGATGTGTACGATTCCGATGATTACGAGTTCACGATCGGCAAAGCTGTAACGCTGCGAGATGGATCGGATGTAACGATCATTGCGTCCGGTGAAACGGTGCGCGTTGCGTTAGATACGGCAGCCGCGCTCCAAGAGGAAGGCGTCTCGGCTAGAGTCATTAACATGCATACGATTAAGCCGCTCGATGAGGAAGCGATAAAACGAGCCGCGCGCGAGACCGGCAAGATCATTACGGTCGAAGAGCATAGCATTCATGGCGGATTAGGCGCTGCCGTTGCAGAGGTCGTCGTTCAGCATCATCCCGTTCCTGTGCGCATCGTTGGCATTCCGGATGAACCGGCTATCGCGGGAAAGACATCGGAAGTGTTCCGCCACTACGGCATCCATGTCGACCACTTGAAACAAATCGCCTTCGATTTGCTGGGCAGATAGAGGATTGGTGAGCATGGATAACTATATATTAGCCATTGATCAAAGCACGACCGCGACGAAAGCGCTGCTCGTGAATCGGGATGGAACGGTGGTCGGCAAAAGCTCGTTCGAGCATCAGCCATTTTACCCGAGATCGGGTTGGGTGGAGCATGATCCTCTCGAAATTTATGAGAATGTGAAACGCGCTGTTATCGATGTCATGCAGCATACTCAAATAAAGGCAATCGAGCTGGCGGCAATTACCATTACGAATCAACGAGAAACAGCGGTCATGTGGGATCGAATTACTGGCGAGCCTATCTATCACGCAATCGTATGGCAATGCCAACGCACGGCAGAGCACTGCGCTGCTTTGAAGGGGGAGGGGCAAGAACCGTTCGTTACCCTGAAGACCGGGCTAATGATCGATCCCTATTTCTCTGCAACGAAATGGAGCTGGATGTTAAACCATGTACAGGACGCGAAATCCAAGCTGACCGAAGGCAGGCTGATGGCAGGCACGATCGATAGCTGGCTGATCTGGAAGCTGACTGGCGGGGGCGTGCATGCTACCGATTTCACGAATGCCAGTCGAACCTCCTTATTCAATATCCATACGCTGCAATGGGATGAAGAGCTGTGCAATCTGTTCGGCGTTCCGTCTTCGCTGCTTCCGGCGGTGAAGTATTCCGACGAGGTGTTCGGGTACACCGAAGAGAATGATTGGTTGGGCGCTCGCGTGCCGATTTCCGGCATTATCGGAGATTCCCAGGGGGCGTTGTTCGGTCAATTATGCTTTAATGAAGGTATGGCCAAAGCTACGTACGGAACGGGAACTTCCGTGCTAATGAATGTGGGAACGCAGCCCGCCGCTTCGGGCAATGGGCTCGTTCAGACGATAGCATGGGGCTCCCAGGGAAAAGTGACTTATGCGCTTGAAGCTATTATTCGTTCTTCCGGCGACAGCATCAAATGGATTCGCGATAATTTAGGCTTATTCGATAGCTTCGAGGAGATGGACCGGTTGCTGCAGGACGCGCCTTCTAATGAAGGCGTATATCTCGTGCCTGCCTTTGTCGGCCTAGGCGCCCCGCATTGGCGGCCGAATGCGAGAGCGGCTATTACAGGAATGAATCGTGCAACGGGAAAGGGACATATCGTCAGAGCTGCTTTAGAAAGTATTGCGTATCAGGTATACGATGCGTTGGAGCAGCTTCAGAAGATTTCCGGCGTAGCGATGGGCGAGCTTCGAGCAGACGGCGGGGCAGCCGGAAATCCTTTGCTGATGCAGTTCCAATCCGATTTATTAAATAAAAAAGTCGTCCAATCGGACGTTATGGAGCTTTCTGCTTTAGGCTCCGTCTATTTAGGCGGTTTGGCAGTAGGCGTGTGGGGCTCTATGGCGGAGATAGAATCTAGCGTCCGGGGCTATCTAGTATATACGCCGCAGATGGATGCGGCAGCTAGGGACAAATGCTTGGCAGGCTGGCGGCATGCGGTGTCCACTTTGCTTCAAGGCGCAGGCTGAACGGAAAGTTGAAGCAGTAAGGGCAAAGGGGAGCGAGTCTCCTTTGCCTTTCGTTTTTCCATTAAGGAGGGTGTATACGATGAAGTATTCTAATCTTGTTGAACGATGGTGCGTGTTCGAGATTGAATTGCAATCTTCCAAAACTTTCGCTAGACCGTTTCACGATGTAAGGCTGGAAGCTTATTTTCGCAAAGGTCAAACGAGCAAAAAGGTTTTTGGCTTCTATGACGGCGGATCGACTTGGAAAATCAGATTCATGCCCGAGGAGGAAGGGACATACAGCTTCAAGCTTTCCTCCAATCAGGAGGAATTCAACGGGTTAACAGGGACTTTCGAAAGTACGAAAGCACAGAAAGGCAATCACGGCCCGGTCCAAATTAACGGGAAGCACTTCAACTATGCGGATGAAACACCGTTTTTTGTTATGGGAACGACGGCGTACGCTTGGACCTACAGACCCGAGGAGATTCGGCAGCAGACGCTGGAGTCGTTCTCCAAATACGGATTCAACAAGATCCGAATGCTCGTGTTTCCCAAGTACTACAGAGGCGGCGTTAACGACGTGAATGTGTCCTATGATCCGCCTGTTTTTCCTTTCGCCGGACAATCGAACGACTTTGATTTCCAAACCCTTGTTCCTGAGTACTTTCAAAATTACGAGGAGCGCGTAAAGGATCTATTGCGGCTTGGCATTGAGGCGGATGTCATCCTATTCCACCCTTATGATACTTGGGGGATTGATCGTGGCATGCAGCAAGAGGATGAGCTTCAGTACGTCAAATACATGATTGCAAGACTAGCTGCTTTTCGCAACGTATGGTGGTCGTTGGCTAATGAATTTGACATATCCGAAACGGCGGATGGTAAGTTTTGTATCGGGATGGATCATAAAGATTGGGACTTGATCGGCACGTACATCCATACGAACGATCCTCACAATCACCCGAGATCGAATCATAATATTCCTTTGGGATCGGCTTACCCGAAACGGGATTGGATGACCCATGTGTCCTATCAGCACCCGGATACGTATACCTTATTGCTGGAATTAATGAATGACTACAACATGCCCGTCATCAATGACGAGTACCAATATGAAGGGAATATCAAGGATGATTGGGGCAACAGCGACGCGGCAACGACCGTGTTCCGTCACTGGCTCTCGGCAATGGCCGGAGGATATGCGTCCCATGGCGAGGTGTTCAAGATCGAGGGGAATGACCAAGACTTGTTCTGGTCATACGGCGGGACGTTGGTTGGAGAAAGCGGGCCGCGTCTGAAATTCATGAAGCAAATCCTCGAGTCCTGCTCGTATCAGGAAATGGCAAGAGACAGACGCAATACGGAAGGCCATCATTATTTCGCCCTGCACAAAGGCATTGATGAATATCTGTTTTTGTTCCGTTACGATTTACCAGGCAAAGGCTTATGGTACGGGCCGTATGACGGTACCGAGTCTGAGTACGAAGCTAAAATTTACGATGTGTGGAATTGCGAATTAATCGAGGAGAATATCGTAAAGCAAGCACATCGCTTCCCTATTAAGGAATGGACGGCGGTTCACTTAAAGAGAATTCACGTTGATTTGTCCAATTAGATAGAAGGGAGTATCAACCATAATGCTGGAGCAAGCAATCGTTCAACAACTTCGCCGGATTGTAGGCATACAGAACTTTCGGGATGATCGCGAAGCGTTAATTGCTCATTCCTATGATGGAACGCCAATGCTCCAAAGTATACCGGATGGCGTTATTTATCCGGAGAGCACGCAGCAAGTGTCGGATATTATGAAGGTGCTCGCCGCACATCGCATACCGGTCGTATCCCGCGGTTCTGGTTCCAATCTGTGCGGAGGAACGGTTCCTGTCCACGGCGGCATCGTGATGGTCATGCACCGCATGAATGAAATCATAGAGGTTGATCAGGAAAATCTAACGGCGACGGTTCAGCCGGGGATCATTACGGGTGAGTTCATATCGCATATTGAATCGCTCGGACTATTTTATCCGCCGGATCCAAGCAGCATGAGAATATCAACGATTGGCGGAAATATTGCCGAGTGCTCCGGCGGGCTTCGCGGTTTGAAATACGGTACGACGAAGGACTATGTCATCGGGCTTGAAGCGGTCCTTGCGAACGGGGATATTATGCGGACCGGCGGGAAGCTGATGAAGGATGTCGCCGGCTATGACTTGACGAAGCTGCTGGTCGGATCGGAAGGGACGCTTGCCATTATCACCGAGGCAACCTTGAAGCTGGTGCCGCCGCCAAAGACGAAGAAGACGATGCTTGCCATGTATAAGGATCTCTATGGAGCGGCGAGAACCGTATCACGTATTATTGAAGCGAAGATTATCCCGGCAACGCTGGAGTTTATGGATAATCCAACGATTCAGGTCGTGGATGATTTTGCCAAACTCGGTCTGCCTAGAGATATGGAAGCGATTCTACTTATCGAGCAGGATGGCGATCCGGAGGCGGTAGAGCGTGATATGGAGCGAATACAAGAGATCTGCAAGTCGGAGCTTGCGGATCGGGTAGAGGTGGCGCAGAGCCGCGAAGAGGCGGAGAAGCTGCTGACGGCACGGCGCAGCGCTTTCACCGCACTGGCGCGTCTGCGCCCGACTACCATACTGGAGGACGCTACGGTACCTCGATCCAAAATTGCGGAGATGGTGTTGCGGATCAACGAAATTGCTAGAAAACATAATGTAATGATCGCCACCTTCGGACATGCGGGAGATGGCAATTTACATCCGACTGCTACGACAGACGCAAGAGATCAAGACGAAGTGCACCGGGTGGAGCAGGCTTTCGAAGAGATATTCGAAGCGGCTATCGAACTGGGTGGAACCATTACCGGAGAGCATGGCGTTGGCTTGGTGAAAGCCCCGTACCTCGAGTGGAAGATCGGTAAACCCGGAATAGAAATGATGCGAGGGATCAAGCATGCGTTCGACCCGCATAACCTGCTTAATCCGGGTAAAATTTTCGCCAAAGAGACGAGAAAAAGAGTGGTGATATCCCGTGGGTGATACGAGTCCAACGACAATTCCCAAGAAGCCAAATGTAAAGCTCAACGATCCTATGGCCCAGACGCTTCATTTGAAGCTGGACTATGATCAACTGACGAATTGCATGCGATGCGGATTTTGTTTGCCGGCTTGCCCGACTTTTCGGGAAACCGGATTGGAGCAGGAATCTCCTCGCGGTCGACTCGCTCTGATGAAAGCGGTTGTAGACGGCATGATGGAAGCAGATCAACCGTTTCAAGACCAAATGAGCCATTGTCTGGGCTGTAGAGCTTGTGAACCGGCGTGTCCCGCCGATGTCAAATATGGACAGTTAATCGAGCAGGCTCGAGATGCAATTGAGGACCATGCAGAACATAGCATTCCTGTTAACGGTCTGCGTAAAGTGATGCTTCAGGGGATGTTGCCGCACCAGGGACGGATGAAGTGGCTTGGACGTTCTCTCGCAGCCTATCAGAAATCAGGCCTGCGTAAGTTGGCAAGAGGTACGGGCATCATGCATCTATTCCCGAAACATCTTCGTGAAATGGAGCAAATCCTTCCCAATGCAACGGGAAAAGGCGTGGTAGAGAGGATTGGCACCGTCTATCCGGCTAAAGGAAAAACGATTGCCCGTGTTGCCTTGTTCAGGGGTTGTATCATGGATGTGCTGTTCGCAGAAACCAATGTGAATACCGTAAAGCTGCTGTCGGAAGCGGGATTTGAAGTCGTCATTCCGCATGAGCAGGTGTGCTGCGGTGCGCTTCACGCGCATAGTGGTGAGCTGGATTTGGCGAAAGGTTTAGCTCGTACGAATCTTACCGTCTTTAAGGAAGCGGGAGTCGACTATATCGTGTCTAACGCAGGGGGATGCGGAGCTTTGCTAGTGGAGTACGACCACCTCTTGCATGATGACTCCGAATATCAATCTCTTGCAGAATGGTTTGCTTCCAAAGTTATTGATGTGAGCAAGCTGCTCATCGACTATGGAAGACTCCCGGCATTTGCAGATTCGAGCGCTTGTGCCGACGGTCCCATTACGATTACCTATCAGGACTCTTGTCATTTGCGAAATGTCATGAAGAGCGCAAGTGCTCCAAGGCAACTGATGAGGCAAATTTCCAATGTCCAATATGTCGAGATGAAGGAAGCGGATCGATGCTGCGGCTCTGCAGGCATTTATAACGTCACGCAGCCCGAGATGGCAGGCGAAATCCTAGAGCATAAGATGGCGCATGCGAACCGGACAGAAGCACGCTACCTCCTCAGCAGTAACCCAGGATGTATTCTCCAGATGAAGCTGGGGGTAAAGAAGCATGGTGACAGCAGCCGGATGGAAGTAAAACATATAGTTGATTTCCTTTACGAGAGAGTTGTTGAAATAAGTGAAGACGAAAGATTTTCTTGGGGGGAAGTGACCTGACAAGACAATTAGCCAGAATAGTTTGATATGAATGAAGAAAACAACACGTAGTGTGGTATACACTCGTGTTGCTCTCGTGTTTTAATATCCAAATTTCTATTTCATACATGTTGTTATTAGATTTAGTTTATGCGCAGTAAAATTCTTCCGCGTCCATATCTTGCTTCGCTTTTCTCCAGTGCTTTATTAGCTTGGTTTAGCGGGAATATGGAATCAATCGCTGCTTTAATCGTACCGTCGGCAATTAATTCCGTTAAGGTCTGTAGATTCGGGTATGTTGGGAATTTGGTGTTAAATTTAGCTGTAACGCCATGCTTTTGAGCATTCTCTTGAGATGGAGCCTGAGTCAAAGAGACAAGAATTCCCCCCTTCTTCAAAAGGGCCCATGATCGATTCTCAGTCTCGCCTCCAACGGAATCGACGATCAAATCGACTTCTTTGATGACGTCTTCGAAAGCCGTCATGGTATAATCGATGACTTGATCCGCACCCAAAGACTTGACGAAGTCTATGTTAGAGGTTGATGCCGTAGCGATTACGGTCGCTCCCTTCCATTTGGCAGCTGAACGGCAAACTGTCCAACGCCGCCCGCTGCAGCATGTATGAGAAAGGTTTGGCCAGATTGCCATATTCTGAATAGGCTCCTCTAATACTACCAAAAATGCGATCACCGGGCTTGAAATCCGTTACACCTTCTCCTATTTCTTCGACAACTCCGGAAGCGTAAAATCCAGGAATGTAGGGGAAGGTTACAGGAAAAACTTCTTGAAGCCAACCGTTACGGATTTTATAGTCTAGCGGAATAATCGTAGCATATACGATACGAACAAACACTTCGTCCGTTTGCGGTTGGGGGCGTTCAACTGTTTCTATCTTTAAGACATTCGGACCACCGTATTCATTGACCAGAATGGCTTGAATCGACTTATTAGACATGCTTATCTCTCCTTTATTCCCTCATCTTTTTTTAAAAATTACAGTTAAGCTTCTAAAGAAACGGCTATTTTTTTTGCCAGAGCTACAAACTGTATTTTTTCTTCGTCATTGAGAACTTTCGTTGTGATCTCATCCAGCTTGCTCCAAGCCTGAATCACTCTGGGTTCAACTTCACGCCCTTTTTGAGTGAGAGATACGATGGTTACGCGTTTATCTTCATGGGAGCGACTGCAGGTGACCAGCCCCGCATCTTCCAAACGACGAACGGATTTAGCTATTGTCGAGTGATCAAGGCGCAGCGACCTTGAAAGACTATTCTGCGATTGGCTGTTTTGATGCCACAGCTTCATCATTTCGCTCCTAACGGAGAACTTTAGTTCAATAAGATCTAGGAGCAGGTGCCACGGCATTTGCTCTTTTTTTTAAATATAGGAAAGCATTTTGCACATACTTTCTCTATACGTTTCGACGAAACGTTGGCGTCTATAGATAGGAGGCCATCAGGCGGTTCTGCTTATTAAGCTAAAGGGGAAAAAGTGCAACTTTCCAGTATTTGGTTTCGTTTAATAATTGAAACAGACGGGCCAATTGCTAAAGAGTGAACACCTTTATTGCTGTGTATCATGTTGGAGCAAAGAATAAAAAGTATGTTTAAGTGTTGCTCTAACGGTGGGAATAGCATTGTTAATGTAGGAGGACTTTGGATGAAAAAAGTGATTTTACTGGTGTCGCTGCTACTGGGAGCTGCATTGTTGTTATATTTCTATTTATTGTTCACCGATTCTCCTAATGTGGATACCGATTCCACATTGTCTGCTTCGCTGGAACAGCACCAAGAAACGCGAGCTAGCTCGACCCGCGCACCTGAAAAGACTGAACCAATCAAGAGTTCAGTCTTTGATGCAAGCAAAGCGATATATCTTGGTGAAACTGACAGCGGGGTCGTTTATGAATCCTATGGCAAGCTTTTTTCTGTAGACACGCTTGGGGAAGTCATTGAGATGGGAGATCCCGCCATCGAAAAAAGAGGAGCTGTCCTCTCTCCTTCAGGAGACACCCTAATTTACCAGTTTTCCGATACGTCCATCATCACAAGTCCTACAAAATTGGCTTTGCTTCATTTACGAGATAACAAGGAAAATGCTGTCATTGAGCTTGAAACCAGCAATAGGATTGAAGTGATCGGTCCGTACTTCTGGTCAGGCCAAAATGTATTTGTGCAGACAGCACTTGCAACCGATTCGCCGAATTTCCTAATTTTTAATGGTATAACGGGAGCAATGGACGGTTCCGGCAAGCTCTTTCAAACTCTATATGTAAACAATAAATTGACGAAACTGTTAAGGCTCGATCCCTTAAACGAAGTAGACTCCGATAACGGTTTAGGGGCAGTAATTAGGGTTGCGGCATTAACGGAGGATGGTGTTTTGCACGAACTGCTTGAAGAAATGTTTTACGAAACAATGTTTCTGGATATTCAAATATCCGATGACCTAACCGCAATCGCCGTATGGACTCATCTGGTACCGGAGGGCACTTCCACCCTTAGGGTATCGGCCCTGGATCACGCAAATTGGCAAACGAATGATTGGCAAAAGTATGATACTGCTCCCGTAACAGAAGGCTTTATTCGATTTGATATCGACCTCAGAAAAGTGTTACTGAGCAACGGAGAGACGGTCGAGATGCCTCAAGTAGAAGGAGTTGGGCACTAAATACGAGTTGTGAAGTGACGGTTATTTAATATTAAACATTCGTACCAAAGGACCCAGCGTTGTTAGATGTGGTGGAGTATAACTGGGGAGGAGTTTATATTTATACCTTGAATTGGGACCGGAAGGTATAATGCAGGAGGATTGACGCCAACGGAATTATTCACGGGAGAGCGTGGAATGGCGAAGTAATTATTTCGATTGATAAATCAGAGAATGATGAGGGGTACAGCCAATATATTACCAAAAGCGTCTTTTTTGAGGAGAGCGGACATGTCGGTTATGGATATACGTTTAATGCGGATGAAGTTCACACCGCGTTTGGTGATATCCCGTTGCATGAAGAGCAATCGGTCTCGCCCGAAGAGGGCGAGGTGGCAATCTGGGGGTTACAAGCTACCAATCTGAAAACTCTGCACACGATGGATTATTCACCTGAGCAGCTAAAGCTGACTGATTGGGCGGTGATTTTCAAATTAGCGGCCATCGAAACGGATGCGTTAAACGGGGAGCAATAGCATAGATTTCACAGCTACGCCACTTTTCATTAAGCTAGCAATCGCACAATTGAATTATGGTGTAAATGCCGAGGAAACGCTTTGAAGGAGCAAAATGAAATATGAAAAAATGGTTCTTTGCATTGGTACCGTTGTTGCTGTTAACTGCGTGCTCAGTGGCGCCAACACTCATCACGAATTCAGACACTAATTTAGATAATACAACCGCAAGTCCAATCCCAACCTCCCTTACTTTCGATTCCAACGCAATCCTTGTAACGGGACCGCTCACATTGTCTAGGAACGATCTATTTCAGCTTACAAAAAAACATGAATACTTGAGTGTGGTTCTTACTAACGGAAAGTATTACGAAGACTGGACCCCTGGGCCTTTGATGGGTCGCAACTGGGTGGGTGAATTCCAAATTCAGCTTTCCAATGAAAGCGACGAGGTACAAAGCGCCGTCGATTTAAACGGTTATTTTAAGGATGAAATGGTGTTCAACTCGTTCTTTGACATCGATTTCGATGATTATAATGGGGATGGGAATATCGATTTTACGATTGGTCAATATGCATCGAGCAATGGCGGTATATATAAGCTCTTTACGGTTGATGATTCTGGACGCATTAAAGAGTTGCCTATTAAAGGGCATCCAGAAATATTCGTGAGCAGTACAGGGCGTTACTCCACCAAGTTGGCTAAATCTAAATTTGGCTTTTCAAGCACGTTTTATGACAACAGTATCGGAAAAGAAGTCACACAATCCTTCGGTTGGAACGGGAAAGAATTTGTAAGTGAAACGAAATTCGATCAACCTATCGCGGCCACAGAATACGATGTTTCCAATCTGGAATTTCCGCTGCCGAAGGGATGGAACTTGAGTGCCAATGACCGCTTTGGCGCATCCATCACCGACGAGAACGGAATCAATATGGGGAGTGTTGTCACGTACCCGTATACAGACGATTTTGACTTTAGATCTTATAAGCCCAACCATAGTGAAATGACAAATGAAGAAGCAATTGATACTCCTATCGGAAGTGGTAAACTATATACACTCGATGCTGACAACGGAACAGCCGCATCTGGACTAACTGGTACACATGACGTCTATTTTGCCGCTATTCCGATACAAGACAGCATTATTTACGTACTTGAATTTACAAAGCATGATAAAGAAGATGCATCTAAAAAGCAATTCATCGCTCTATTTAACGGTTTGCGGCTAAAAAAGTGAAGGCGGTGCAGTCTTGAACTATATGATCATAGCTTTTTCATTAATCGTTTCAACGATACTATCTATTTTTATAATGAAGAACAGAAGAAGCAAATGGTTTAGCATTATTTCCGTATTCGTTATCAATGGGATAATGTTGGGATCAGCATATGGGTTCCTGTACAACTTAGATGAGGAATCGACGTTGTTTGGCATAGATTTTCAACAACGTTACATATTGATACTTTCCATCCCAGCAGTAAGTTGGATTAACTACATTATTCTTTCTCTTGTCAGCAGAAGGGAATTGAGGGTTTTCGGTGATAAGCTGAATGTACATAGATAGGTATTAAAAAAGATGATTCCTGTTCAAACCAGGAATCATCTTTTTTGGCATTGTTTATCTCAATTAAATGATTATTTCAAGTCGAAACGATCCGCATTCATGACTTTGACCCATGCGGCGATAAAGTCACGCACAAACTTCTCTTTGTTATCGTCTTGAGCATAAACTTCGGCAATGGCACGCAGAACGGAGTTTGAACCGAATGCTAAGTCAACTCTAGAAGCAGTACGTACGACTTCGCCTGTTTTGCGATCGCGTCCTTCGTATACGGTTCCGCTAATAGGCGTCCACGCAACGTTCATGTCGAGCAGGTTAACAAAGAAGTCGTTCGTGAGCGTGCCTGCACGATCCGTGAACACGCCATGTTGTGTACCGCCATAGTTCGTACCTAGAACACGCATGCCGCCTACAAGAACAGTCATTTCCGGTGCCGTAAGGTTCAGCAATTGCGCTTTGTCTACCAGGAGCTCTTCCGCACTTACACTGTAATACTTCTTCAGATAGTTGCGGAAGCCGTCAGCGACAGGCTCAAGCACAGCGAAGCTTTCCACATCCGTTTGTTCTTGGGTAGCATCGCCGCGTCCCGAAGCGAATGGAACAGTGACATTAAAGCCTGCATCTTGTGCAGCTTTCTCAACTGCGGCACTGCCGCCTAGAACAATCAAATCGGCCAAGCTTACTTTCTTATCCAGATCTTCTTGAATGCCTTCTAGAATAGTAAGGACTTTGGTAAGCTGCTGCGGCTGATTGACTTGCCAATCCTTCTGTGGAGCAAGAGCGATGCGGGCACCATTGGCGCCGCCGCGCATATCAGAGCCGCGGAAGGTGCTGGCCGAAGCCCAGGCCGTTGTTACCAGCTCGCTTACTGTAAGTCCCGAGTCTAGAATTTTTATTTTAAGTTCGTTTACTTCCGCATCTGTTAACGTATAATCAACAGCCGGTACAGCATCTTGCCAGATCAGAACTTCATTTGGAACTTCAGGGCCTAAATATCTTGCAAGAGGACCCATGTCACGGTGTGTGAGCTTGAACCAAGCGCGAGCAAACGCGTCCGCGAACTCTTCAGGATTCTCATGGTAACGACGGGAAATCTTCTCGTACGCTGGATCCACGCGCAATGCCATATCCGCAGTAGTCATCATCGTCGGAACTCGAACGGATGCATCCTCTGCATCTGGGGCAAGATGCTCTTCAGCTTGATCTATAGCAGCCCATATATGAGCGCCTGCCGGGCTCTTCGTAAGCTCCCACTCATACCCGAACAGAAGATCGAAGAAACCATTATCCCATTTAGTCGGATTAGCGGTCCAAGCACCTTCAACGCCGCTCGTGATCGTATCGCGTCCTTTGCCGGACCCGTGTGTGCTTAGCCAGCCCAAGCCTTGTGCTTCGATAGGAGCAGCCTCAGGGTCTGGACCGACAAGAGCAGCATCGCCTGCGCCATGTGCTTTGCCAAACGTATGGCCGCCGGCAACGAGCGCAACGGTTTCTTCATCGTTCATTCCCATACGTCCGAACGTTTCGCGAATGTCGCGAGCGCTTCCAAGCGGATCCGGATTGCCGTTAGGACCTTCCGGGTTGACGTAGATAAGACCCATTTGAACGGCAGCAAGCGGATTTTCAAGCTCACGATCGCCTGTGTAACGCTTATCTCCCAGCCATTCCTTCTCATTACCCCAATAGATATCTTCTTCCGGATGCCAAACGTCCGCGCGTCCTCCGCCAAAACCAAACGTCTTGCCGCCCATAGATTCAATCGCGACGTTGCCTGTCAGAATCATCAGGTCGGCCCAAGAAATTTTGTTGCCATACTTTTGCTTAATCGGCCACAGCAGCCTGCGTGCTTTATCAAGGTTGCCATTGTCCGGCCAGCTATTCAGCGGAGCGAAACGTTGTGTGCCGCTTCCAGCACCGCCGCGCCCGTCGCCTGTACGATATGTACCTGCAGAGTGCCAAGCCATACGAATAAAGAACGGGCCGTAATGTCCGAAGTCAGCCGGCCACCATTCTTGACTATTAGTCATTAGATCGACTAGATCTTGTTTAAGAGCATGATAGTCTAACTTTTGGAACTCTTCCGCATAATCAAAGTCTTCTCCCAAAGGATTAGATTTTCTGTCATGCTGATGGAGAATATTCAGGTTTAACTGGTTAGGCCACCAATCACGATTCGAAGTCCCGCTTGATTTGAAGCTAGTAGCGCCTCCGTGCATAACTGGGCACTTTCCTGCTTGAGAAGAAACTGTAGCGTCCACATAATCATCTCCTATTCGTATAATGAAGTAGCAAATCAAAATTAGTACATATTCTCTTTATAAAGCTATATACAAATGAATACAATAGCAGATTTAAAAGTTCATCCAATCTTCACTCAACTCTGATAATTTACGGGTGTTGCGCCTTGTATGACGATCGTCACTTATCATATGACGGTCTTTTTATATATATTTATTTTCGAAATTGACAATGCCTTAGAAGGAGTGGGATGGGTGGATAGAGAAATGGAAACAAATCAATACAGTGTAAGGAAATTTTTGGGGTTTTTGGCTTTGGTCGCGTTGCCGATGGCTTTTTTCGATTCGTCTTGCTGCCCATTCTTGTACCGATCGTCCCTTTTCACCCGGGTATTCTCTATTGGATACTAATGATTGTAGGAATGATCTGGCAGTTTGTACTATCTGTCATAATCTTGAAGAGAGAACTTGGCGATATAAGCTGGGAGAAGCTGAAGAAAAGACTATGGATGAATCATCCTATACATTCGAAAACGCTGCCTCGCTCATCTCCCTTCAGGAGTATGTCATGATCAACTCCATCAAGGAATCGATCACCAATGCCCTAAAGCACGGCAAAGCGAGCATGGTCGACATTAGTATCGTAGAGCAACAAGATACGATTCATATGACGGTAAAGGACAATGGAACAGGCAGCGATTCGGTCATTTACGGCTTCGGTCTAAAAACGATGGAGAAAAGAATCGAGGCCATCGGAGGTCAAATGAGTGTGCGAAGCGAGCCGAACAATGGTCTCACGCTCCAAGTCCGAATGCCTATCGCAAGGGGGGAGGAGTGGTGAATATCGCTCGCAAAATCAGCATCATGCTTGTGGATGATCATGACCGGGCTAAAGCGGTTTTGTTATTAAATAGTTATTTATCGTCATGAGGATGCGACGGCTATGAAACGACCTAGGAGGGTAACGATGAGTATAACGAAAGTAGAAGCAAACGGAGCAAATATTGCCGTTGTAGGCGGCAGTGAGATCGTAATAGAGGATGTTCAATCCGCATTGGATCTAATGGCTACCATTAAATACGAAACAGACTGCGAGCGTTTTGTGATAAGTAAAGAACTGGTCAGCGAAAGCTTTTTCGATTTGAAAACAGGTCTGGCCGGCGAAATTCTTCAGAAGTTCATCAATTACCATGCGAAGGTTGCTTTCGTTGGGGATTTTTCGATATATCCAAGTAAAAGCCTTCGCGATTTTATCTATGAATGCAATAATGGGACAGATTTCTTCTTCTTGCCGTCCGAACAACAAGCGATTGAAAAGTTAAGTTTGTTGAAGTGAAGTTGGAACGGGAGCTACATACGTGTCGGAAGTAAGGCACAGTTATGCTGAATATCGAATGCTGATCATTCCAGCAGGTGAAGTTGTGTATAAACATTGATGCGAGGTGATAAGATGAGCAATCAACATGCTGACAACGATAAGCCTGTTGGCAAGACGGCATCCGTTGGCTTCCAGATTGGCGTTCGGAGAACGTTGCCGATTACGCCTGAACAAGCCTGGTCTTTCTTGACTTCACCGGAAGGGCTGCGATTATGGATAGGTACCGTATCGGGCTTGTCCTTCAAAGAGGGAGAGACGTTTACTTCCGAGGAGGGCATTACAGGTCAATTCAGAGTAGTGAAGCCTGAGAAGCAATTGCGCTTGAAGTGGGGAAGGAATGACTGGGAGAAGCTTTCGACATTACAAATCCGACTGATCCCCATTAAACCCGACCGAACTACCATTAGCTTTCATCAAGAAAACCTGGATCATTCGGGCACGCGAGATCAAATGAAGCAGTTCTGGGAAAATGCGCTGAACGAAATGATCGAATGGAGGGCACATTGATKAAATCGAGAATAACCGTACTCACGTTAGGGGTAGCCGATTTGGAAAGATCGCTTACGTTCTATCGGGACGGATTAGGATTTCCAACGGAAGGCATTATCGGGACCGAATTCGAGCATGGCGCAGTTGCTTTCTTCGACTTGCAGGCAGGAGTGAAGCTCGCGATATGGAGGCGTGAAGATCTAGCGCTTGAAGCGAAGGTTCCTCTGTCGCCTCCCAGCTCTACGGAGATGACAATCGGTCACAATGTAGCGAGCAAAGAGGAAGTAGATGCAATTATGACGCAGGCTGAGCGTGCTGGAGGCGTTATTACGGATCCCGCGCATGTTGCCTTCTGGGGTGGTTATTCCGGGCATTTCCTCGATCCAGATGGCCATCTGTGGGAGATTGTCTGGAATCCGGCATGGGAGTTAGAGACGTAAGCCAGTTCGAGAAACAATGAGAAGAAGTCCACGATGAAGGTCGTGGACTTCTTTTTATTGTCCTATCATTTTGTCTACGTATTCCTTGGCTTCTCTCAGCCCCAGATCGGTTACTTCCCGAAGTTCTTTGATCGCTTGAATTCGTTTGCCCGATGCAACCAGTATACGCAATCTATCGTCAAGATTTGCCGGCACGCTGCCGGAGGCCGATCCGGGTGATGAATAAGGCAATCTTTCATTCCCTTGAAGATCGGATTTGATTTCATTAAGCTGCCGCTGCAGGTTGAACACTTTCAACAGCAGCACAAGTGACAAAATTAAGGCACTGAGCGCTATCCATTCGACGGATTCCATTATGAACCACTCCCATTCATCGGATAGTTCATTATACCATTGAAATATTTTTTGATAATGAGAATGATTCTTACTATAATGAAAGAGTTGGTAAATGTGAACAGACATGGATGGTGAACATGATGACGTTGCAGGATCAATTACCATTATGGAATCATGCAGCTATAAGAGTGCTTGATGTTCGTCGGTCTAAGTTGCAATTGAGCGAGAGTATGAAGGGCTTCCGATTGCCGGCTAGCGCATTCCTGCTGGCAGTAAAGGGAGCAGCCACGATCCTTATTGATGGAACCGAGCATAACGTAGATCGCTGTTATGTATGCCATGCCGGCAAAGGCGCGACCATAGACATTGTTCAAGTGGCAGAACAAATCGATTATTATTTCATTTTCTATAAAGCGGTTCTCGTATTGCCAAGCCGAAAGGAACTTTTGAACGTATATCGAGATCATAATCCGTTCCAAATGCAGTATGGCTTCGCTCCTGCTCATCCTCTTGGTCTCTTATCGAAGATAGAGAGTATGCATTCTTCTTGGCTGCTTGGCGCTCAATTAGAGAAATTTCATGTAAGGGCATCATTTCATCAATTCGTATATGACATCCTGCAGCAGCTTCACGCGCTTGAGGGAGCAGCGATGAGCCAGCCGGATCTCGTAAGCCAAACGATTCGTTTTATGGAGGAACGTTACATAGATCCGATAAGTCTGACGCAATTGGCGGATGCCCTTCACTGCACCGAGAGAAAGCTGCAGCGATTATTCAAATCGAAGCTTGGTTTAGGACCGATGGAATATCTTATTCAAATCCGCATGAATCATGCGCAGGCGATGTTATCGAATACGAATGTATCGCTTAAAGTTATCGCAGAATCCGTAGGTTACGGGGATAGTTATTATTTTAGCAAGGCGTTTAAGAAGTATAGCGGCGTCTCCCCTCTCCATTTTCGTCAAAACCGTCGGAAAAGTACATCATCGATGTCGCGTTATTCCATTGGCGCGAATCAACTCCTCTCCTATAATAATGATTGTGATAATCATTATCAATATACCGACGGGGGAGTAAAAGGAATGAATCGGAGCAAGAGATCAGTATTGGCGGTAAGTTTGATGTTGAGTTTGATTTTATTGTTGAGCGCATGCTCGGCAGGGAGTAACGGAGGTAACAATACCAATGGAGCGAGTCCAACGGCCTCGCCTTCTAATACGGCTGCAACAAGCACGAATGCGCCGCAAGCAGCGCAGCAAGCGTATCCGGTCGTTATTAAGCATGCGAAGGGCGAATTAACGCTGGAGCAGCATCCGGTGAAGATTGCAGTGCTTGATACGAAGTTCGTCGATCAGCTGGTAACTTTAGAAGAGCAGCCTTCGGGCAGCGTGAAGGCAGCCGCGGACAATTCCGATTTCCCTGCTTACTTGGTTAACAAGCTGACGGACGTGAAGGTGCTTGGAACGAGGGATGAGCCTAATCTGGAAGCTATCGTCGCCATGGAACCGGACTTGATCATTTGTACCGAATTTCAAGATAAAGTGTATGACAGCTTGACTAAGATTGCTCCTACCATCATGCTCGACTTCAATGAAGACTGGCGCGATACGTTGGTCACGATTGGCAAAATCGTAGGCAAGTCGGAAGAAGCGAACGCGGTCCTGGAATCCTATAAGGAGAAAACAGCAAAGCTGAAAGAGGAGCTGAAGGCTAAGCTCGGAGATCAGACGGTAGCGTTGATAAGACCGCGGGATGAAGGCATTCGAGTTCATACAGCAGGCCACCGCGCGGCTGCGATCCTATACAATGATCTTGGCTTGTCCGCCCCGCAGCAGGTACAGGAGCAGCAGGACAGCGCCTATGAAATTTCGCTCGAAGCATTGCCGGAAGTAGGAGCAGACCATTACTTCCTTGTTCAGGACGATATGTTCAAGAAAGTCGTCGAGGAGATCCAGCAGTCCGAGGTTTGGAAAAGTATCGATGCCGTGAAAAATAATCAAGTGTATGACGTTGATTCGAACGTATGGATTGCTTATTATGGTCCGATCGCTATTAATATGGTTGTAGACAGAGTCGCGGAAGTGTTCCTTGGAACTCCATAATATACCGAAGCAGCTGTCAAAGTCGGAGTGGGGAGATTTGAAAGGAAGATTTAAACTCACTTTTGAAAATGAAGCTTCTCACACAGCCCTATCTATTGACTCTGGCGATTTGTTGGATAGGGGAAAATGTGAAATCTACTTGGACGGTTTAGCCGCTCAGATCGGCTCGCCATCGAGACGCGCAACAGCGTCGATGCTTGCAAAGCGGTACGCTTATCTTGTCATAGTGCCTGTCTTGTATGCGATGACCGTATACAATAAGGGCTTGCAGTTGACGCCGGATCAATGTCGATTGGCTGCGCCTGACGACAATGAATATAAAGCCAGCAACTCCAAATTTCCTAATCTGAGGATTAGGGAGCTTCGTGTAACGGAACCGGAAGCGGGCAAACGGGAAGAATGGCGGATTCAAGTAGTACATGAGCTGTTTGGAAATCACATTACCCCGTTATTTCGTTCATTATCGGTGTTTGGCCGAGTGCCCATGCCGATCTTATGGGAGAATGCGGTTGTTCGTATTGTTCCGTTGTACGAGGATGGATTAGAAGATGAAGAAGATCCGGCAGTATGGCAACGATATAAGGATGACTATACGTTTATATCTCAGACTGCGCCCGCTAGCCTCTTCGGAGAACGCCGCAATCCGCTAACAAAGTTCATTACCGCAGCGCAGGGTGGAGTCGCCGGCGAGCTGGCTCCCTACATGCGTCAGACATGCTGCTTCTACTACGAGATGTCTCCTGAATATTGCAGAGCTTGCCCGAAGTCGCCTTGTCCCGTTTAGGGGCAAGGCGGCTTTTCTCTGCGCTTTTTTTTTGGACGGTTGATTACAAGTTGATTATATTTTATTGCTGTCTTCTTGCTGCGAATATGCCCTGAACCTTCGCTACCGTACCGCCGTCAACACGGATGTCGGTGCCGGTAATATAGGAGCTGTCGCTGCTGCATAGGAATGCAATGGCGCCAGCGATTTCACTTGCTTCACCCTCGCGTCCTAGCGGGGTATTGTCAAGCAGCATCTTCATGCTTTGACTTTCTTCCGCTTCTTGTCTGCCCATTGGCGTGTTGATCGAACCCGGAGAAACGGAGACGATGCGAGCGCCCTTTTGTCCCCAATCCCAAGCCTGCTCTTCTACGATCAATTGAACGCCAAGCTTCGAGAAGCCATAGGAAGTATCCGACTTGCCTTGCGTAACTTGTTCGATTCGATCCAAGAAGTCTGGAGCAAGCGGGTTCTTTAGAAGATCATTGTATGCCTCGTTGCGTGGGAAGAAAAACGCCGACATCGACGCGATACAGACGGCAACGGAACCGGGAACGGCTAAAGGCAAGAAAGATTTCAGAATCAGTCCAGTCCCAACCATATTGACTTCCATAATTCTGCGACCGTTCGACATCGTCGGCGACAAGCCTGCGGTGTGAACAATTGCCCCCAGCTCGCCTAACTTAGCCGCGGAAGCGGCAAGCTCATCGACTTGCTGTTCGTTCGTAATATCGACAGTCTGGATGTAGACATCCGTAATGCCTTCTGCAGCGAGTTCTGCGATGGCTTGATTCAGGCGCTCTTCGCTTACATCTGCAAGGAGCAATGTTCCTGCTTTGCCGAGACGGCGAGCAGTCGCCTTCCCTATTCCACCGGATCCGCCGGTAATTACATATACTTTGCTCATTGTTTTTGCCTCCTATTAGGTTTGCTGGTATCATGAAGTAGAACTTATTTCTAGCATAGGCTAGATCGAATTTGTTCTTCAACTTACAATCGCATAGCAAATGTCCATTTATATAAGGAGGCGTATCTGATGAGCGTAACTGACAGAAACGTGATATCCGCACGTTGGCTCATTATGGAGGCCTTTACCTTACTATTGGCCGTACTTCCGTTCGAGAAAATTTCGGTACATGCCATCGTCCATAAAGCCGGTATTAGCAGGTCAACGTTCTACTCGCATTTTCAAGATAAATTCGATTTGCTTGAGCAGGTGACTGATGAAATCACGAGCAAGCTTCTCGACATTTACGAAGGAAAAACCAGCGAGGAACATATGCGGATCATGGAATCGTATACGGACCAAATTCCGATTCCGGCTACGTTCGTCATATGCGAGCATATACGTTCCTACGAGAGTTTCTATCGTAACCGCTTTCATGATTCGCATTTCTTAAGCTGGTTGAATGAGAAGCTTCGGGAACGGCTTCAACTCATCTATGGCAATGAAGCTCAAGCAACCTTCGCCGCTGGCGGAACAGTTGGCTTTATTGGCCGCTGGTTGCTTAACGGGCTGCCGGGCACTTCGTTTGAAAATGCGCTCCAACTGAGCGAACTAGCTACGTTCTCGCTGTCCCAAGGGAATACAGGGAAGAGGCAATGAGCCAAATTGGAGGAGATAGAATGAAATTTCAAGCAGTTGTTTTGTTAGCCAAAAAGTCAGCCACGGGAATCGAAGTTCCCGAACACGTTGTTGAAGGCCTGAGCGCTGGGAAGAAGCCTGCAGTTAAAGTGATGATCGGGGATTATAGTTATCGTAGCACCATAGCATCGATGGGAGGTAAATATATGCTACCGCTAAGCGCAGAGCATCGTGCCGGTGCTGGCGCTCAAGCAGGCGATACGGTAGATGTCGAGATCGAGCTGGACACCGAGCCTCGAGAGGTGACGCTGCCAGCCGATTTTTCGGAGGAGCTTGATCGTAATCCGAATGCAAGAGCTTTTTTCGAAACGCTGTCCTACAGCAATAAACGTCGGTTTCTATTAAATATTGAGGGAGCCAAGACGCCAGAAACACGTGCGCGCAGATTGGAGAAATCGATCGCGGCTTTGAATGAAGGACGGCTTCAGTAGAGGTTAGCTAGCGTATTTCTGGCGGGAGCGGGAGATGAAGACTAAGCAGTGCAAATAGCTGCTCGACCATCTCCTCCGCAGGATAGGGCATCGATTGAATAATCCACCATTCCACGAGACCGACAGCAGCCGAAGTTAGAAATTGAACAGTAATATCTCTATTCATCCCTCGCTTCATGCCGTAAACGTCTATTTGCTCCTCGAATCCTCGTGCCATAATGGTCATCAGCCGTTCTCTGAATGCCGGAATTCCTTTTCGGGTCACTAATATTTTATAGATGTAGGCGTTCTGCTCCAAATATTGAAATGTGAGAAGAAGCGACGCCTTGGCGTTCAACGGGAGCGTGTCGCTGTTAGGCATACAGCTTTCGTACAATTGCTGCAAGTATGTTTCGATACATTGATCAAGCAGATCGTATTTGTCTGCGTAATGCAAGTAAACCGTGCCGCGGTTGACATTGGCGCGGTCGGCAATGTCATTGATCGTTATTTGATCCAAATCCCGCACTCCCAGCAGTTCGACGAAAGCGTCGATTATAGCTTTACGCGTCTTGAGTACTCGTCTGTCCATCTGTTTTCCTCCAGCTCTATTAGACAATTTGGGATCATTCGTTGATTATTCAACAATAACGGATTTATTAAGCATTGAAGCGTAACTACGCGTTTGCTAAGCTTATTTTATTCAACGTTTGTTGATAAATCAACGTTTATCTATAAAATACGAGATAGAGGGATGCCGAATGAACATTTTAGTGTACGGTGCAGGCGTATTAGGCAGTTATCTTGCGCATGCTTTGAAGCGCGGAGGCAATGACGTAACTGTTCTTGCCAGAGGGAAGCGGGCCGAGGAGCTGGAGAGGAACGGAGTCGTTGTTCGTCATTATTTTCAACTTCGAACGACCGTGGACCGAGTGCGCGTCATCCGAACGCTCGAAGCCGACGATCAATACGATCTTATTTTCGTCGTGATGAAATATAGCGACTTTCCGTCTGTCCTTCCGATTCTAGCAGCCAATCAAAGCAGACATATCGTTATCGTAGGCAACAATGCGGATGCTAGGCAGATGCAATCTTATATTGAGGAAAACAGTCGGACGAAGAAGCACGTTGCGTTCGGCTTCCAGCTAAGCGGAGGGCGCAGATACGAGGACGGACGCATACTGGCTGTACGCGGAGGCGGACAAATGGTGTTAGGAGGGCTGGACGGCCCGATTCCGTTCCAACTTTTACTGGATAACGCATTCAAGAAGGCTAGCTACAAGCTGGACTATCATGATGATATAGATGCTTGGCTGAAAAGCCATATTATTGCTATTCTTGTGTTGAATACGGTCAGCTTCTCCCCAGAGGGCGGAATGAAGAAGCTGGACGGCGACAAGAGGCTGCTGCTCGAATTGATCGAAGCTATGGATGAGGGCTTTCGCGTACTGGAAGCGATGGACATCACGATTACGCCGGCTGGGCAAGTTAAGTTTATCCGCGAGCGGAAGCGGTTGGTTTATTATTTCTTGAAGCTGTACAGCATAATCCCCATTTATAAATTAATTGACGGAACTATCTCCGAGATGGAAGCGTTAAGCAGCGAATTCGCCCAATGGAAGCGGGCAACGAATAGTTCGACACCTTCCATGGATAAGTTGGCTAACCAGTTTTTTCCTCATCCATAAGTCGCGCATACAGAAATAAATAAGGATCAGCGGATATGTTAAATATCCGCTGATTTTTTTGTTAATAATAGGTAGGGCTTATGTTTAGTTTTAGTTATCGATATTAAGTATTCGTTATTTCGTACAGGATCAGGATCAAGTATCGTTAAGGTTGCTGTAGCAATATCATTTCAGGAGGTAATGGCATGAGGCGATCCGGGGCGGCGCTTATACTTGCAGCTTTAGCGGCAACCGGATGCGGGAACAGCAATAATAATCTTTCCGCTGGGGATAAGAGCACGGCAAACAAGCCTTTAGCCGGACAATCGATCACATTAGTGACGGGTTCTCACCCATGGGTCGATGCCATTAGGCCGCTTCTGCCGCAGTTCGAAGCCGAAACGGGAATGAGCGTTAGCGTGCAAAGTTTTTTTGAGGATCAATTGACTCAGAAGCTGACCGTTCAATTCACTTCGCGCTCCGAAACGCCTGATGTATTCATGTATCGGCCTCTTCAGGAGGGCAAGTTGTTTTTTCGAAATGGCTGGTTAGAGCCGCTTGATGACTTTGTTAAGCGGACAGCGGATTACGATTATGAGGATTTTACGGCTCAATCAATCGGTTCGTCGATCGTGGATGGCAAACTTTCGGGAGTCCCGATAATTATCGAGCAAGCTATATTGTATTATCGCAAAGACCTGCTTCATGAAGCCGGTATACCCGTTCCGCAGACGATCGAGCAATTAGCGGAAGCCGCGTCCCGATTGCATGACCCGGATAACGGGGTGTACGGATTCGTTGCACGCGGCGGGCGCAGCCCGCTTGTCACACAAGTATCTTCCTACCTTTATTCGGAGGGAGGAGACTTTACTTTTGGCAATAAAGCAACGATCAATACGCCTGAGGCAATCAAGGCATTCACGATGTACGGCACGCTCCTTCGAGATTACGGTCCATCAGATGCGATTAATATGTCATGGCCGCAAGCGAGCGCTTTTTTCGCGGAGGGTAAGGCGGCGCTGTATACGGATGCCAATTCGATCTACAAGATGACGATGGATCCAGACTATCCTGATGTTGCAGGTAATGTGGGCTTCGCGACCTTTCCGGCGGGGGCGAAGGGGTCAAGGCCATATAACATCACTTCGTGGGGGCTGGCCATTAACCCGAAATCGGCACATAAAGAAGCGGCATGGACATTTATTGAATGGGCGACCAGCAAGGAGATTACGATGCTGATTCAACAAAAAGGGATTCCAGGGCCGAGATCCTCCGTATGGGATCAGGAAGAAGGAACGGCAGGATTTCCAGTTGAGCTCGTAAAGGTATTCAAGAAATCGGTAAATGGCGGAGTCGACCATGACCGACCGACAACGATCAATGTGGCGGAAGCCCGTGAGACGGTCGGTGAAATCGTGCAAAAGGTTATAACTGGCGAAACGAATATACAGGAGACGGCAGATCATGCGAACGCTGCCTTGCAGGCGATTCTCGATAAAGAAGCGGAGTAAGAAGGTGTAACGAGTGCGGAACAGATTATCTATTTTCAGCAAAATTGTCGTTACGACTGTTCTCTTGCTCATCCCGATCTTGCTTCTGTACAGCTATTCCAATCGCATAGCAAGCAGCGTGGTAGAGAAGCAGGTCCGATCATCCAATTTGAATCAGCTTACTTTCCTGATGAATCAAATGGATTCAATCATCGAGAACTTGTCGGTATTCCCTGTGATCATTAGCTACGATCCTTACATCCGTGAATTTATTAGCGGAACAGGCGAATCGTTGAAAGCGCAAGCTCGCGTGACCGAGAAGCTAAGTCTGCAGAGTGTGTCCAGCGCTTGGTCGAATGATCTTACCATCGAGCTGCCAATTGCGAAGAAGATTCTCTCTTCTAATATTTACGTGAATGGAGCGGCAACAAGGCCGGAAGAGCGACCCATACGTACAACATGGACGTATGACCAGGACAGATCGCGGGGATATCCGGTTGGAACTTTCATTCGGGAAATAACCGAACCAGCTAACGCGAACGCATACAACGATTTAACTGCGATGTTTCAAGTGCGTTTTCCCGTGCAAAATATGAGCGATATGCTTGATATCCACAAAAAAGAAAATAGAAGCGATCCTTTTTTCTATCATCCGAATGAGGAGACGATCCCGAACAGCACGCTTTCTTCAGCAACGGCTGAATCCATTATCCGAGCTGTACTGAACGATGCTTCCGGTAGTTCGGGGCAACAGACGATTAGCATCGACCGCGAAAAGTACCTGGTCAGCTATGTGAAATCTCGTCAGCTTGGATGGTATCTCGTCGATTACGTTCCTGTTGAGCGCATCGTATCGCCAATCATGACCGCGCGTAATTGGTTTTATTGTTCCATTGCGTTACTGCTTATGATGAGCATTGTGGCTGCCTTCCTGTTGTATCGCAACGTTCAGATTCCGCTCCACAAAATGATCCGCGGCGTCCAGCGAATGAAGGATGGCGATCTTTCATGGCGGATTAACTACAAAGCCAAGAGCGAATTCGATGATCTGATTCGTCATTACAATGAGATGGCTGAGCAGATTCAGCGTTTAATCGAAGATGTGTATACCGAGAAGCTGCGTTCGCGGGATGCGACATTAAAGCAGCTGCAGTCTCAAATTAATCCGCATTTCTTATATAATTCGCTGTTCTTCATTATCAATTCAGCGATGATGGACGATCGGGAAGCGGTTATCTCCATGACGGAAAATTTGGCGGAATTTTATCGGTACACGACGAAGGTCGAGAATCAACAGGTCACGGTTGCAGATGAGTTGAATTTAGTGAGGCATTATCTGGCTATCCATCATCTGCGAATGGGACGTCTGGCTTACATCATTAACGTATCTGAAACCATGTTAAGCGAGCCGATATCTCGTCTTATCCTTCAGCCGCTTGTCGAGAATGCCATCGTTCACGGCATCGAGCCGCGTATAGGCGGAGGCATGATCGGCATCACGGGTGAGCAGGGTTATCAATATAATCGGATTCACGTAACGGATAACGGTGTCGGGATGAAGGATGCTGAGTTAGATCAATTGCGAGAACGGTTAGCGCAAAAAGACTCTAGTACGGATGAGTTGGGAAGCGGAATACGAAATGTGCACCAGCGTCTGCGTTATCAATACGGCGAAGGTTCCGGTCTAAGCTTCCGCAACGCGCCAGACGGCGGTCTAATCGTTACCGCAACCTGGACTCGCAATTGCGGCGGCGTTGATTCGGAATAGGAGGACGGGATGCGATGGCACAGCTATTGTTAGTGGACGATGAAGCACATGTAGTGGATCGTTTTGCGACGACTATCGATTGGAAGTCAATAAACATTGAGCAGGTATATCGCGCTTATTCCAGTCTAGAGGCACTTGAGCTGCTAAGGCAGTTCTCCATTGATATCGTCATCACTGATATTAAGATGCCGGGCATGTCGGGGCTTCAGTTGATCGCCGAAATCCGCCGTCTTTGGCCGAAAACCAAATGCATCCTCTTGTCCGGCTATTCCGATTTCGACTTTGCCAAGCAGGCTATTCTGTATCAGACGGAGGATTACTTGCTGAAGCCGGTCAAAGATGTCGAACTGCTGGCAACGGTGAAGCGGGTGTTAATCAAGCTTGAGCAGGATTGGGAAGAAGTGCTTTCCAGCCAGCGAATGAGCTATACGCTCAAAGAAAATATGCCGCTTCTTCGGGCGAATCTCCTTCAAGAGCTGCTTCAGGGCAAGAAGTGGAGCGCAGAGCTGCTTCAAGAGAAGATGGCCAGGCTTGAGATGGGAAGTCACGCTTGGTCAACCATTTCGTTAATGGTTATTCGGCTGGACGAGTCTTTCCTGCAATACGAACTTGAAGATTTGGCATGGAAAGAATATGCCGTAAGCAACATGGTCGAGGAATTGTTCGGTACAAGGTATGCCATTTGGCATACCAAGGACGCTCATGATTATTTAGTGTTTGTGATGACGGCGAAGCAGGATGAACCTGACCAAGATGATACAGTCTGGTTCGAACGGACAGCGGCCTCGCTGCAATCTGCCGTATGTACGTATCTGAAAAGTAAAATATCCATTTTGGTGAGTAATAAAGGGAAGTTTCCGAGCGATGTTGCAGCGTACTACAACCGTGCGATTTCTTCATTCCGGAAGCGGATCGGGAACGAGCGAGAGCTCTTCATGCGCCTTGAAGACGAGCCTAAATCGGAGCCGCCCATCTATTCCTTGCAAAGTCTTTACAACCCGCCAACCTTGATTCATTTGCTTGAGGCAGCGCGGTGGGAGGTCATCGAGGAGAAGCTTCGCTATATTTTTGAATCGATGGAGCAAGGCGATGATCCTTCACAGGAGCATCTGCTCGAGATCTATTTCACGATTGCATCAGCCTACACGTATATAACCCACAAGAACGGACGGCACTTAGCCGACTTAATTGGCAGCCACTTCGATCGGATGTCGGAAGGCATACCTTTTCGGTCTTTGAATCACCTGCGGGAATGGTCGTTCCGCACGCTGCGGCATATTAGGGACGACATGGAACGAGAAACGAAAGATTCCAGATCTAAGCTCATACGGGATATTCAAACCTTTATTGAAGAGAACGTGACGCGCGATATTTCACTGCAAAAGATTGCCGAGAACGTATTTCTCCACCCGGTCTATGTCTCGAAAGTATATAAGCTGGAAACCGGGGAAAATATGAGTGATTATGTGCAGCGCGTCAAAATGAAAAAAGCGGAATATTTGCTGAAGCAGAGCAACGAGAAGATCTATGAGATTGCTGCTCTGCTTGGCTATCAGAGGCCGCACTCCTTCATCTACGCGTTTAAGAAGATGTACGGAATGACACCTCAGGATTATCGAGATCGTTGATCGTTAAATCACATACACAAACGGAGGGAACACACATCATGTTGTTATTTATCGTTCTTGCAGCGATCGTCGTGCTGCTATTGTTGATTACCGTTGTGAAGCTCAATCCTTTCGTCGCTCTGATTATCACCGCAATCGGTGCAGGGCTTGCTGCAGGAATGCCGCTTCTGACAACGGAAGACTCGCCCGGAATCATCGATTCCATTAAGACAGGCATGGGCAATACGCTCGGATTCCTCGCTATCGTCTTGGCGCTTGGCACTATGCTTGGCAAAATGATGGCGGAGTCCGGCGGTGCGGAGCGCATCGCCCGTACCCTTATCAAATTGTTTGGTGAACGCAACGTTCATTGGGCGATGATGTGCGTCGCGTTTATCGTTGGCATTCCGGTGTTCTTCCAAGTCGGATTTGTTCTTCTCATTCCGCTCGTATTCACGATTGCCAGACAAACAGGCCTCTCGTTAGTGAAGATCGGCGTTCCGCTCGTTGCCGGCTTGTCCGTCGTTCACGGCCTGGTGCCTCCTCATCCGGCGGCAATGGCAGCCGTTGGAATCTTTAATGCCGATATCGGCAAGACGATTCTGTACTCCATCATCGTCGGTTTGCCGACCGCTATCGTTGCAGGTCCGCTGTACGGGAACTGGATCGGTAAGCGAATCCATAAGGAAGTTCCGAAGGAAATGGGCGATCAGCTCACGGAAAATGCGGAAACAAAGCAGCTTCCCGGTTTCTTTAACACGTTGTTTACGATATTAGTGCCTGTATTTCTAATGCTCATTGCCACCGTCGCTGATCTGTTCTTAGAGAACGGGACGCTTGCGAGCGGGGACTTCCTCTACCAAGCGGCCAAGTTTGTCGGCGATCCAGTCGTAGCCTTACTGATTGCAACGGTATACTCGTTCTTCAGCCTTGGCTTCTTCAGAGGCTTAAGCCGCGAAACGGTACTGAAATTTACGAATGACTGCTTGGCGCCTACGGCAACCATTCTTCTCGTAATCGGCGCAGGCGGCGCGTTCAACCGCGTATTGCTGGATTCGGGCATCGGCGACTATATCGCTGAGCTTGCTACCGCGTCGAATGTATCGCCGATTCTGCTGGGCTGGGGAATTGCGGCAATGATCCGCGTGGCGACAGGTTCTGCAACCGTATCGATGATGACGGCAGCTGGAATCGTTGCTCCAATCGCAATGGCGATGCCGGGAACGAATGTCGAGCTGCTCGTGCTTGCGACGGGCGCTGGCTCGCTCATCCTCTCGCATGTGAATGACTCGGGCTTCTGGCTGATCAAAGAATATTTTGGCATGAGCGTGAAAGAGACGCTTCTAACGTGGACGGCGCTCGAGACGATCATTTCGGTCGTAGCGCTTGCTTTGATCCTCGTCTTGAACACGGTTGTCTAACCGCGATTCGAGGATAGTGGAAGAAAGGAGTGGAGGTAAGATGGCTTCCTCTTATGTAATTGGCGTTGATATTGGAACAACTAGCACGAAGTCCGTTCTGTTCGATACGAAAGGCGTGCTTCAAGCAAGCCATACCATAGAGTATCCTTTATACTCGCCTAAGCCGGATGTTGCGGAACAGAATCCGGATGAAATCTTTCGCGCGGTTATCGGCACGATCAAGCATGTCGTGCAAGATAGCGGCGTTAATCCAACAAGCGTATTGTGCGTGTCGTTCAGCTCAGCCATGCATAGCGTCATTGCGGTTGACGTTGACGGCAACCCGCTCACCAAATGCATCACCTGGGCGGATAACCGCAGTGCCTTCTGGACGGAACGAATTAAGAACGAGATGAACGGTCATCAAATTTATTTGCGCACGGGAACTCCGCTGCATCCGATGGCCCCGCTATCCAAGCTCACTTGGCTTAGACATGCGGAGCCKGATTTGTTCGCACGAACGCATAAGTTTATTTCCATCAAAGAATATGTGTTCTTTAAGCTGTTCAACCAATATGTGATCGACTATTCCATCGCGTCAGCAACGGGCATGTTTAATTTGACGAAGCTGGCTTGGGATGGGGAGGCACTGGAGGTAGCGGGCGTTACCGCCGAGCGATTGTCTGAGCCGGTGCCGACGACCTATAGCTTGACCGGCCTTGCTTCCGAATGGGCGGCCGAGCTGGGCTTGCCGGCTTCGACGCCTTTTGTCGTAGGCGCAAGTGACGGCGTACTGTCCAATCTCGGGGTGAATGCGATCGATCCGGGAACGGTTGCCGTGACGATCGGGACGAGCGGAGCGATCCGTACCGTCACCGATCGCCCGATCACCGATCCGAAGGGAAGAATTTTCTGTTATGCGCTAACCGAGGATATGTGGGTAATCGGCGGACCGGTCAATAACGGCGGGATGATATTCCGGTGGCTTCGAGACCAGTTATGCTCAGCGGAGGTCGAGACGGCGCTACGGCTTGGCAAGGACCCTTACGAGGTGCTCACCGAAATCGCTGCCCGCGTTCCGGCAGGGGCCGACGGTTTGCTGTTCCACCCTTATCTGGCAGGAGAGCGGGCGCCGCTATGGGATGCGAATGCAAGAGGCTCGTTCTTCGGCCTTGGCCTTCACCATAAGAAGCAGCATATGATTCGAGCTGTTCTGGAAGGCGTTATTTTCAACTTATTTACCGTATTTATGGCGCTCGAAGAATTGATCGGCCAACCGAAGAAAATACAGGCGACAGGCGGCTTCGCACGGTCAGAGCTATGGCGTCAGATGATGGCCGATATATTCGACCAAGAGGTGCAAGTGCCTGAGAGCTTCGAAAGCTCCTGCCTAGGGGCCGCCATTCTAGGGATGTACAGCATCGGCGAGGTCGATTCGCTGCATGTCGTATCGACGATGATGGGCTCGTCGCATAAGCATCTGCCAAATCAAGAGAATGTGGTGAAATACAAAGAGCTGAGCCGCATCTTCGTGCGGATGTCCAGACTTCTGACTGATGAGTACCAGGAAATCGCAGCTTATCAGAAAAAGTGGATGTAATTGGATCAGAGAAGCGTGCTCCCATTTAATGGGGGCATGCTTTTTTTCTGCGACGCCTCAATGAACCACCGTATCCACTCAGTAAGAGCATATATGCACTTACAGGCGCGAACGCAAACCCAGCCTCACTCTTAAGGACGTATATGCTTTTACAAGGTGTTCTTACAAGGGGAGGGGCGGCAGCGATGTCACAAAAGTCGACTCCATATCGTTATACAAGAAATCGAGTCTATGGGAGTGATCGTAATGAAAACATTAACTTGCGTCGTTATTGGGGCTGGATACGCAGGCATACATGCCATGAATGAAATTCGTAAAACCTTGCAGCGACAAGAGGGCAGCCAATCCGTCAAGTTCGTTCTCATCGATAAAAATAAATATCATTTTCGCAAGGTGAAGTTGTTTAAGCCTGCGGTAACGGACGAAGATATTCGAGTGCCGCTCACGCAGCTGTTTCCTGAGGGCATATCGCTCATTCAGGGAACTGTCACGGAGGTTATAACGTCAACGAAAAAAGTACGACTGACAGACGCTTCGGGCGCCTTGCAAAGCTTGGATTATGATATTCTTGTTGTAGCGGCTGGCAGCATCGTTCGGCGGCCTGAGCCAAGTGCAGGGGGGCAACCGCTAGGCAACCTGGATGATGCCCTTCGGATAAGGGAAATATGGCTTGCCAATCTACGCAAGGCTGCCATCGAACGGAATCCGCATGAGCGCAAACGCTTGTTGACGATTGCGGTAGCGGGAGCGGGCATAAGCGGCATTGAGACGGCGGCGGAGCTGGCCTATTATGTCCGGGAGGAAGCCCGGAAGCTCGACATCGAGACGAATGAAGTTGATATTCGCTTGTATAATGCGCATGATCGTCTCTTTACTGACGGACCGGACGGCGTGTCCCGGAAATTGGAGCATTTTTTAAGAGATTGCGGCGTAAAGGTTGTCCATGCAAACCGAGTGCTTCGGGAAAATGCAGGTATCGTTTACTTATCCGACGGCGAGAAGCTGCCTGCAGGCTTATGCGTGTGGACATTGGGACTATTGCCAAGTCCTGCGCTCGAACAATTCGGCCTGCCGGTTACTTCGGACGGGTATGTGAAGGTTGATGCCAGCTACCGGGTACAAGCTGCTCCCGGCGTATACAGTATCGGCGATTGCGCCAAAGTCATCGATCCGCTTAACGGCCGTTCCGACGGGATGACTTGTAAGGAAGCCATCCCTCAAGCGAGTAGATTGGCGAAAGTCCTTGCAGCTGATCTAGCAGGTAAACCGGCACCTGTGCATACCAGCTATATGGACAGCTTCAGTATTGGCTTGGGTCCTGATAAAGGTCTCACATGGGTGCGCAAATGGGGAATTGATTTCATAATTACCGGCAAAATGGGTTATCGGATTAAACATTTTACTTGGAACTTGGCCAGTACAATCAAATAATAGGATATACACATTGTGATGGAGGCGTAGGAATGGAGCAAATGTATATAAAATATAAAGGTTTGCTGCTTTCTCTAGCTTACCAGTTGACCGGCTCATTCTCCGATGCGGAGGACATCGTTCAAGATGTCTTCCTGAAGGCATATGACGGAAACCCGCTAGGTTTGGCGGAAGCGCCGCAAGCGTATTTATGCAAAATGGTGACGAATCGTTGCCGGGATTTGCACAAGTCGGCGCGCAAACGCAAGGAGCAATATTTTGGCGAATGGTTGCCCGAGCCCGTTCCTACCTCTGATGACGAAAATTTCGAAATGATCGCTCGATCCGAATTATTATCCTATGCCATGCTGGTTATGCTGGAAAGGTTGTCGCCCGCGGAGCGGGCGGTGTTTGTCCTTCGCGAAGCGCTTGGTTTTGAATACGCGGGTATAGCAGCCATTATCGACAAGAACGAGGCCAATACCCGCAAGCTGTTCAGCCGTGCGAAAGCGAAAATGAGAGAGGCTGGCAACGCGGCTGCCTTACCCTTCACGAATGAAAATGCAGCATGGGTTCGCCAGTTTTTGAACATGCTTGAACAAGACCGGGTCGACGAAGTGATGGCGATGCTAGCCCAAGATGTCGTGTTGATTTCCGATGGAGGCGGAAAAGTTGTCTCCGCGGTTCATCCGATCGTGAGCAGGTCATTTGTTTCCCGTTTCTTGCTCGGTATCATGCGCAAAAGTGCCAGCGACGGTGTTTCCTCGTCATTCCGAGTAAGTGAAATTAATGGTCAGATCGGCATCTCGATTTACTCCGAGCAGGGCATAGAGGCCGTTACTTTATTTCAAATCGAAGGCCATCTTCTTCGTAACATTTACTTGGTCAGAAATCCGGATAAGCTGAAGCTGTTCCAGAGCATTTGAACCAAGGTTTTGGAATCTGAACCACGTCGTTATGACGTGGTTTTTTTTATCTACTGAGAGCCATGGACATTCACTCAACGATGCAATAGGTTCTGGGATCTTCTCCATTGCGTAGGCGTCGTGCCAACGAAACGCTTGAATACGGTCGCAAAATGCTGGCTTGATTGATACCCTAACTGGAAAGAGATGTCCGTTATCGATGCATCCGATTCCATAAGATGACGACATGCCGCTTTCACGCGAAGCCGCTCGACGAACGTCATTGGCGGCTCTCCGGTAAAGTCCTGAAACGTTCGGTAGCTGACGCCCGCGACAGCTGCAAGCTCATTTACGGAGGGGCGCCATTCCGGCTGTTTGTTCATTCTGGCAATAAGTTCATGAATGGCATGAATCAAATCGGATGCGATATCATTCGTTCCGGAGCGAGGCCCTATAAAGGCAAGAATGATTTCAATTAAAGCGGAACGTACAGCGGTGCTTTGACTAGGGCTATCCTTCACTAACGACAATCTTAATTTCTTGAAAACTTCAACGGCCGGCAGTCCAAGATGGAAATGGTGCGGCAATTGCAACAATGCTTCTTCGATGACTAAGCTCTCTGAAGGCGGCAAGCATAACCAACCTTTATGATGAGGCGCTTCGGGATAATCAACCACCAAAACTTGCAGGGCTCGATCACATTGAAGCCCCCTCTATGCTTCTCGCCGGGACGCGAATGGAATAGATCACCTGTCAATGTCTCATAAAATTGCCCTTCAAGCACCCAGCTTGCTTTTCCTTGCTCAATTAGAACAAATTCATAACATCCGGGATGCTCATGCTCATGCAGCGGCACTGCCTTACGCAATTCATCGCTGCCAAGCATGACGAATTCCGGTACGCTGCGGATAGGCGGATTGCTGTCGGTATCGTATGTCCAGCGTTTGTTCATGAAAGGGGGAGGCTCCTTCGTTCGTTCGTTTGTTTGAGTATGTACTCTATGTTTCTCATCCTACTTCGTACGAACTTGAACGTCAATCGCTATTCGTTCAGGTTAAGATGATGTCAATCGCAAATAAGGAGGAACATAGATGACCTTACAAGCTGAAAGACAGTACAAAATTACGCAACAGGATAAAGAAACATTTAACCGCGATGGCTATTGGATTAGCCCCAAGCTCTTTGATGACGAGCAGATCGAACGGTTGCGCGAGGCGCATCGCCGGATATGGTCGGGCGATTACGATGGCGACGGGGTACCAATGAATCATTTTCGGCTTAGCGACAACCCTGGCGCGCTTCGCAAGCTGGATAACGGCTGGTGGATCAATGACGAGGTGAAGAAGGCGGTATTGGATCCGTTCATTGGAGAGCTGTCCGCCGATTTGTTGGACACGGATGAAATTCGACTTTGGCATGATCAGGTTATTTATAAGCCCGGTATCGGCAGTGAAGTTTCCGATGCAGGCAACGTGGGCTGGCATCAAGACTACGGTTACTGGCAATGCTCGGATACGCCCGATATGATAACCGTTTGGATTGCACTGCAGGACACGGATTTATCGAACGGCGGCATGATGACGATACTCGGCTCTCACAAGTGGGGATTGGTACCTGACAGCGACTCCTTCTTTAACCAGAACATGGAGGAACTGAAGCATAAATATTCGGATGGCCGAAGCTGGATAGAGGAGCCGTGCATTCTGAAGGCGGGACAAGCAAGCTTTCATCACGGTCTTACCTTCCATGGATCGGGACCGAATCGGACGAATGATCCGCGGTTATCGGTTGTATCTCATGTGATGAAAGGCGGTACCAGCTATCGATCGGGTATCCAGCGTCACGACAACATTCGACTGTTGGGGCCGCGTCCGGTTCAAGGTCAGCCGTTCGCTAACGATTATTTCCCGATTCTTTTCAAGAGATAATCATACATGTAGACAAACGAACAGCCCTGCTCTCCCAATGGAGAAGCAGGGCTGTTCTTACTCATTCGGTATTAGTGATTAAGCACTTGTTTTCTTTGTTTATCGAAAGAGACGATTACGGCGAACAGCAGAAGAATGAAGCCCGTGAACATAAAACCTCCGATGGTATCGAAGGGCAGCCAGCCGAGTACGCTGGAACCGGCAACGACACCGAGCGAGAAGAAGGCGTAGAAGTAACCATAGGCTTTGCCTCGCAGATCGGCCGGTGTTGCTTGGATAAGCATTGTATTAATAGATGGGAATAGGAGTGCGAAGCCTACTCCGTATAGACCTAGTACAACATAAAGCGACAGTGTCGTATTCGACTGACTAATCAATAGCTGGCTTGCTCCCATTAGCCCCATGCCGATGGCCATTGTTCTTGACGGAGCGACACGGTCGAATATGCGATTCGTCGGAAGTACAAACAACAGGACGGCAATGATGCCAAACGTGCTCATTAACGTGCCGCTTAACCTTGAATCATAACCGAGCGACTGCACATGGAGAGGCAGTAAGTAAGCAATTACGCCTTGCGAGAACATTAAGAAAAATGCGCCGCCGTAAGCCTTTATTACACCTGCTTGGAAGAGCGAGCCAGCCGATTGTGCTTTAGCTTCAGCCTTCTCGTTTTTTATGATTTTATATTTCCTGAGAAAAATAGCAGATAGGACGGCGAGCAGCAAACCGAGTACGGCTACGCAAGTAAAGACGAACGGCACGGACGTTCTGCTTGCCATTATACCGCTGAAAGCAGGGCCGATAATGGCGGCAAGTCCGACGAACGTACCCGTGAAGGCGACTTTCTTCCCTTGCTCGTTACTCATCGTCGTATTCGCGGAGTAGGTGAACGCTGCCGGAACGATCAGCCCGGCGACGAAGCCGTGCAGGATTCGAACGATAATGAGCAAAGTCGGTTCTTCGACGAAATGATAGAGCAGCAATGCGCCGCTGGATAAGACCATTCCGGCCATCAAGATCCGGAAGGGGCCAACCTTATCCGTCATGATGCCGGACAATATGTTGCCAAGCGTATTGGCCAGCGAGTACAGAGCGATAACGAAACCAACAATAAAAGAGCTGGCGCCGACAGATGCCGCGAAGGTGCTCATGACGGGCAATTGCGCGAACAAATCGAAGAAAGAGAAGAACACGATTGCGTACACAAGCACGGAAATGTTAATCTGGCGCAATTCGTATTTGTTTTTCGCTTTCTTAAGCTGCCAATCGAGCACGAAGTTGCCGAACGGGACGAAGGCCGCAATGACGGCCGCGGCAGGCCAGAGAAGATTCCACTTCACTCGAATAGCTGCGTAGGCAATAGCCGCCGCATAGAGACAGAAGATGCCGCCGTGTATGCTGCCTACTATCGTGACTGCTTCCTCGATTCCACCCTTATACTTCAAAGGCATCGCAATGCCTAATAATACGATCAATGATATACCATCTAGAATGCCTGTTAGGCGTAAAAGGTTAATGGGATGTGCCCGCACTTGATTTGCTCCTAATCGCGTAATAATTGCTTCCTCTATTCTAGCATGCCGTTAAGCGTGTAACACGCAAACAATTGGACATTGTTTAAACTCCGTTTAAATTGGCGCGTTATGATCCTTTTATTCAGTTTTGTATAGGAGGAGTTTCAATGAGTCATGTATACAGAAAAGAAACCGGAGAGTGGGCTGTTGAAGCACAAGGGCTGGTCAAAATTTTCGGTGACAATCGGGCTGTAGACGGTGTGGATCTGAAAGTGCCTACAGGTTCGATCTATGGCGTGCTTGGTCCGAATGGAGCGGGGAAAACAACGACCATCCGCATGCTGGCAACGCTGCTGAGACCGGATGCTGGATCGGCTAAAATATTTGGGCATGATGTGGTGAAGGAATCTCAGATCGTAAGGCAATTGATTGGCGTGACCGGGCAGTATGCTTCGGTCGACGAGTCGCTTAGCGCTACCGAGAACTTAATTATATTTTCCCGCCTGCTGGGTCTAGGAAGAGCGGAGTCGAAGCGCAAGGCGGAGGAGCTGCTGGAGGAATTCGGCCTCACGGAGGCTGCGAAGCGGCCGCTACGCAACTTCTCTGGCGGCATGCGTCGCCGGCTGGATCTTGCGGCCAGTCTGATCGCGCAGCCGCCGCTCCTATTCCTTGACGAGCCGACGACCGGACTCGATCCGCGTACCCGCTCGCAGATGTGGGACACGATTCGCCGTCTGGTGAATACCGGTTCAACCGTTTTGCTTACGACCCAATATCTAGAAGAAGCGGATCAGCTTGCCGACAGAGTAGCGGTTATCGATCGCGGTCTCGTCGTCGCCGAAGGTACCGTAGATGAATTGAAAGCGTCGGTTGGAACGTCGTCCCTGCATTTGCGAGTAGCCGATGCAGAGTACATCGGTCAGGCGCGCCGAATCGTCGAGCAGGTGCTGCGCGTACAGACGAGCGTATCTTCAGAAGCTGCGAAAATTACGGCACCAATGGCGGATGCCGACTTAGTGACCGATCTATTGATCGCGCTTCGCTCGTCAGGTATTCATTTGGCAGAGCTTAGCGTACAAAAGCCGACGCTTGATGAAGTATTTCTAACGATTACAGGACATGGCGTTAAGGAGGAAGTAACCGTATGAACCACACAACTACAAAATCAACAGTCTATAGCGAGCTGAGAAACCGCACGAGCTTCAGACAATCGGTGCGCAACTCGTTCACGATGGCGTACCGGGGCTTGCTCAAAATTAAGCGTACGCCTGAGCAATTATTTGACGTAACGCTGCAGCCGATTATATTCACTCTTATGTTCACTTATATTTTCGGCGGAGCGATTTCCGGCGATGTCATCAGCTACTTGCCTGTCATTATTCCCGGCATTCTCGTTCAAACCGTTATCACGACCTCCGTCGTTACAGGTGTTCAATTGCGCGAGGATATGGACAAAGGCGTATTTGACCGATTCAAGTCGCTGCCGATCGCCCGTATTGCACCGCTTGCCGGAGCGTTGCTGGCAGATACGGTCCGGTACAGCATTGCAACAGTGCTTACCTTCTCCATGGGTTACGTAATGGGCTACCATCCCGAAGGCGGCTTAGGCAGCGTTGCGCTTGCCGCGCTGCTCGTCATCTTCTGCTCGTGGGCGATTAGCTGGATTTTTGCTTTCTTCGGCGTTATTGCGCGTACAGCGTCAAGCGTGCAAGGCATTTCGATGCTCGTGCTGTTCCCGCTTACGTTCCTGTCCAATGCCTTCGTACCGGTCGATACGATGCCGAACTGGCTGCAATGGTTTGTGAAGATCAATCCAATTTCGCATCTCGTTACAGCCGTCCGCGAGCTTACCAATTCAGGCACGGTTGGCATGGATCTTGTTATCTCGCTTATCGGCGCTGCGGTCATCGTAGCGGTCTTCGCACCGATTACGGTCAAAGCGTACATGCGCCGGACATAAGCAAAAACATTGTTAATAATATGTGCCAAACAGTCTTGCTTTATAGCGAGACTGTTTTTTGTTTATATAGGTAATGATTTTTATGCTTTACTAGCGTTTTAAGCTATAGGAAGATCCTATCATTTTGGAATCAAATAAGAGGTGAATGACAGCTAAGAAGCGCGTATAATGGTGCACATGCACTTCTAGAAATTTATCGCAGAATGGATGATTCAAGTTGCAGCTCAAGTTATCGTCGGTCTACTTGCTCTTTTACATGGGGCTTGGCGCATATGCGCCGTATTTAAGCTTGTATTTGCATGATAGGGGAATTAGCGGCTCTCAGATGGGGCTCATACTAGCGCTAGGCTCGCTGGCGGGTATTGTGTCTCAGCCGTTATTCGGACTATTAAACGACCGTTCGAAAGATTATCGCTCGATATTGAGATGGATCTCGCTGCTGTCAGCGGTTGTCGTATTGGCGCTTGTTCCCGACCAAGGATTAACTGCGCTGATTATTACCTTCGTGCTGTTCTCGTTCATTAGTTCGCCTGCTTCGCCGCTAATTGATGCGATTGCCGTTCAGAACGGAACGGGGCACGGTTTTTCCTTCGGTGAAGTCCGGGTATGGGGCGCTATCGGCTTTTCTGTCATTACGGTTTTTGCAGGTTATCTTTTTGAGGATATCGGTTATAAGTATATTTTTACGGCGTATTCGCTGTTTGCGCTGCTGTTGTTTCTCTTCCTCTTCTGGCTGCCTGCTGTTCCAAGAGCCAAGCCGAAGCACCGGATAGAGAAAGGCGCCCTCCGGCAGCTTGTCACTAACTGGCGTTTTGTATGCTTTATTGCCATCAGCATCCTCGTATCGGTAAGTATGACGATGAATTTTAATTACTTATCGATCTTCCTTCAAAGACTCGACTATCCGGTGGAGCTTGTCGGGTGGAGCTTCACGGTTGCCGCCGTCGTCGAAATTCCGTTATTTTGGCTCTCATACAAGGTCATACGCCGGCTCGGCTTGTTCCCGCTGCTCATCGGCAGCGTGCTCATGTACGCCTTGAAGTATCTCGCGCTTAGCTTCGCTCCGCCGACTTACGTCGTTCTATTATTGCAGGCGGTAGACGGCATCGCGCTCGTCTTTTACTTCAGCACGGCTGTTGAGATCGTCAACCTGATGGCGCCGGACAACGGCAAAGCGACCGCGCAGACGATGTTCGCTGCCGCAGGCGGCATTGCCGGAATTGCAGCCAATGCAGCAGCCGGCTGGATCGTAGACCACCAAGGCCCGCAATTTCTGTTCGGCATGATGGGGGCCATGGGAATAACGGCGACGGTATCGTTCCTTTTATTCTACGTTAAAGGCGATAATCGGAAGCAGCTTGCAAACGTCGATCAATAGGACACTTATCTTAATCACGTAGCTTAATGAGCCATGCCCTTCGAGGCATGGCTTTTTTTGTGGGATCATAATTTAGTCAGCTATGTTTAAAATACAGGGAATTTATCCATTTATTTACTAGGAAATACGCCAAGCAGATTAGAATAACGTGATTTCCTCCTGTTAAATTCACCGATATCGCTTAGTCTACTCGTAAACGGAGTTATTAACGGGAGAAAATCCCTCTATATCATAAAAATGAACAGGGGATAGTCGTAATAACGGGAGAAATTCCAGTTATCTCGTTATACAGATAATTGACGGATATTGCTGGTTCACTCTCTCATAAAAAAAGCGCTTGCATAGGAAGTTATTGTCATGGTATATTCTTCTCGACAAAAAATCTAAACGTTTAAATACGGAGGTGCAGTCGTGTCCAGCATAAGCATTAAAGACATCGCCGCAAAGGCTAAAGTATCCACAGCGACCGTATCCTATGTATTGAACGGCACCCGCAACGTCAAGCAGCAAACGCGAGAACGCGTCCTGCAAGTTATTGATGAAATGAATTATAAGCCGAATAACGCCGCCCAAAGTTTGAAGCGCAGACGCACGAATACGATCGGTGTTATTGCGGAGGACGTCACCGTGTTCAACGTACCGGAAATTATCGACGGCATTAACGATTGCGCCGATCGGCTGGACATGCATATTTTGTTGACTAACTTGCGGCTGGATAAGAGAATCGGGCGCAGCTTCGACAATGTCGACGCATACCGGCATTTTGCGGAAAACGCGGTTTCCGAGCTGCTCAGCAAGCAAGTGGAAGGCATTATTTATATTGGCGTGCATCCCCGCGATCTGACGGGACTGTGCGATACTTTGGGCAAGCCGATTGTGTATACATACTGTTACACGCAAAGCGACCTGTCGATTCAATACGATGATGAGCAAGCAGCCTACGAGGCAATGGAATATTTGGTGAACAAAGGCCATTCCCGCATTGCCATTATTAGCGGCGCTATGGATTCGATTCCTTCGCGGCTGCGGTTTAACGGGTTTTATAAGGCGGTTACAGAGTTTGAATTGCCTTTCGATCCGCTCCTAATCAAGATGGGAGACTGGGAGGCGGAATCAGGCTACCGCTTAACGAAGGAGCTTCTGTCACAAGCAGTTCCACCGACGGCAATAATGTCTATGAATGACGTCATGGCGGTTGGGATTCTGCAAGCGGCCCGCGAGATGGGGGTTGCGATTCCCGGAGCGCTTTCGGTCATCGGCTTCGATAACCGGGAATTCAGTGAGTATTTAACACCGCGGCTCACAACAATKGGTTTGCCGCTGCACGAGATTGGCTATAAGGCGATGGATGCATTATCCCGCATCCTTCAAGGCGAAGAACCAGATGTCAATTCGAAGCCGATATGCAAGCTGATTGAAAGAGATTCCGTAGCTTCACCTTAAAAGGCGATCGCCTTTTTTTAATGAAAAATCTAAACGTTTAGATTTTGAATGAAAGCGCTAACTCTAGCATTGGCTATGATCCGAGAGGATTGAGCATATAACAAATCAGTTAAAGGGGATGACGGAATGCGAAAGGCAAGTATGGCTTTAACTGCACTTATCTTCATTTTATCCATGGTATTGTCTGGATGCGGTGGCAACAACAATAACAACAAAGGAACGGAGGAAAGCCCGACTGCAGCGCCGGCGGAGACGAATAAAGCAACCGACGAGGCGCCGCCTTCGGCAGAGCCGACGAAGCTGACGTTATGGACCTTCGTTCAGCAGCATGCAGACTTCTACAAATTCATGGCTGATGAATGGAATAAAGCAAATCCCGATCAGACGATCGAATTGGATGCGCAGAACATTCCTTATGACGATATGCATACACGTTTGCTGCTTGCCTTCCAGTCCGGAGAAGGCGCACCGGATTTGGTCGATATCGAGCAAAGCAAATTCCCGAATTTCATGAAAGGCGACGTGCAACTGGTTGAGCTTAACGACGTCGTCGATCCTGAGATCCCGAACATCGTCAAATCGCGTGTCGACATCTACAGCAAGGACGGCAAATATTATGGCGTTGATATGCACGTAGGCGCGACAGTCATGTACTACAACAAAGAAATTATGGATAAAGCAGGCGTCAATCCAGATGACATTAAGTTGTGGAGCGACGTTGAAACCTACGGCAAAACAGTCGTTGAAAAAACAGGCGTACCGTTCATCACGTTCGAAGGCGCCGGCAACTGGTCTTGGTGGCCCGCCATCAACCAATTGAAGTCCGATCAAGTGGGACCAAATGGAGAAATCACGGTTGACGACCCGCGCAATATTCAAGCGATGACGTACTTTAAGAAGCTGGTCGACGAGAAGATTGCTGCTATATCTCCAGGCGTCGGGCATGATACACCGGAATACAAAGCGTTCATGAACGCAGGCGGCGCAGCAGCCGTATTCATGCCATTCTGGTTCATGAACCGGTTCACCGACGAAATGCCGGATCTGAAGGGTAAAATGATCATTCGTCCAATGCCTGCTTGGGAAGAAGGCGGCAACCGTTCTGCCGGTATGGGCGGAACAGGCTTGTCGATTACGAAGCAGTCGAAAGCGTTGGATATTTCCAAAAAGTTCTTGGCATACGCCAAGCTGTCGAAGGAAGGCAATATTCAAGTATGGAAGCAGCTGGGTATGGACCCGATCCGCACGGAAGTTTGGAACGATCCGGCAATGGCGGAACCGAACAAATTCACGGATTATTTCGGTACGGATATCTTCGTGACGTTGAATGAGGTTAAGGACGAGATCTATCCGGTTAACATCCGTGAAACGTCCCCGAAAGTGTTCGACGCGGTTCGCAACGAGATCGTTCCGAAGATCTTCCAATTCGGCGAAGATCCTGAGACGGTAATCACCAAAGCAGCGGAAGCGCTGCGCAAAGAAACGGGTCAATAAGAACATCCATTAACAAGGCCGCCGGCGAAGCAGTTCACAAAAGCCGTGCCCAGCAACGCCGGCGGCCGATTTATTTTTACAGCAGATTGCTTAGGGGTGAGACGTACATGAATGCCGACAATCGAGTCTCCTATAGGCGGAAGGACAATGCGAAGGCTAGCAGGTTCAACGGTCAGAAGCTGGCTCCTTATCTTTTTATTTTGCCTTTTCTATTATCCTTTGTCATTTTCTTCTCCTACCCGCTCGTGAGTGCCGTCATCATGAGCTTTCAACGGGTACTGCCAGGAGATGTCGCCTTTATTGGACTGGACAATTACAAACGGCTATTCAATCCTGATTTCTACAAAGCGTTGTGGAACAGCACTCGCTATACGTTTTGGACGCTGATCGTACTCGTCCCGTTGCCGCTGCTGCTCGCGGTTCTGCTTAACGCGAAGGTGATGCGTGCCCGCAACTTGTTCAGGGCAAGCTTGTTTATTCCCGCATTGACTTCGATCGTTGTTGCGGGCATCATCTTCCGGCTCATCTTTAGCGAGCTGGACGGAGCTATTATGAATTCCTTCATTAAGCTGTTCGGCTTTGACAGTCAGAAATGGCTGCTGAGTTCATCGCTCAGCATGTTTGCTCTCGTCGTGCTTGCGACATGGCGTTGGGCGGGAATTAACATCTTATACTTTCTATCGGCGCTGCAAAGCATTCCAAGAGAACTGTATGAATCGGCAGATATCGACGGAGCGGGTACGCTAGGCAAGTTTTTCAAAATTACGGTTCCGTTATTAAAGCCAATATCCATTTACGTGTTCACGATATCGATATACGGCGGCTACGCGATGTTTACCGAAAGCTTTATGCTGTGGGGGAGCAGAGGATCACCGCAAAATATCGGTCTTACGATGGTGGGCTACATTTATCAGCAGGGCTTCCAATATTTCGATCTGGGCTTCGGCTCGACAATCGGCATCACGCTTCTGGTGATAACGCTGCTGGTCAGCATGCTGCAGTTGAACGTGCTCGGATTTTTCAAGAAGGAGGACTAACATGACAGGAGCGAAGCGGGTCGGGATTATTCCCTCCTTATTGTTGATTGTGTTGTTCACGGTGCTGGCCATTATTGCGCTGTTTCCATTATTCGCACTGTTTCTGGCGTCAGTGAAACCGGCTTCGGAGCTCTTCCGTTTCGGTCTCAATGTACGGCTGGATTTTGATGTCATGACTTTGGCTAACTATAAGGCCATCTTCGCAGGCAAGGGCGGTTCGCAGAACTTTTTCGACTGGTATAGCAACAGCTTAATCATTACCGCTGTTTTCACGGTTATATGCTTGTTCTTGTCCTCGATGGTCGGTTACGGGCTTGCTATGTATAAATTCAAGGGCAGGACGTTCGTCTTTACGCTCGTGTTAGCCGTGATGATGATTCCGATGGAAATTATAATTTTGCCGCTATACAAGCTATCGATTGATTTGCTAATTATTGATTCGATATGGGGCGTCATATTACCCTTTGTTGTCGCTCCGCTACCGATCTTCTTCTTCCGTCAGTTCGCATCGGGATTGCCGAAGGACTTCATGGATGCAGGGAGAATCGACGGTTGCTCGGAAATGGGTATCTTCTTGCGGATCATGGTGCCGCTGCTTCTACCCGCTTACGGGGCGATGACGATTTTGCAGGCGCTGTCCAGCTGGAACAACTTCCTCTGGCCTGTCATCGTGCTGCGAACGACCGAGAAGTTTACACTGCCGATCGGCCTGGCCGGCCTGCTGTCGCCGACGAGCAACAACTATGAAGTTCTTCTAGCAGGCGCCATTCTAACCATATTACCTATTCTTTTGCTATTCCTATTCTTTCAGCGATTCTTTATTGAAGGCTTAACGGTAGGCGGCGTGAAGGGATAACGATAGAGAGAAAAGGAGAGATCGCCACTATGAAAGCGCAGCATTCAGATCCGGTTCAACCGGGCGTACGCAAAGTAACGATACAGGACAGCTTCTGGTCCGACTATATACAGCTTGTTCGAAGCGTGGTTGTGCCCTATCAATGGGAGGTATTGAATGATCGCGTCGCGGAGGCTGAGCCCAGCCATGCGATCCGGAATTTCAAGATCGCCGCAGGCTTGGAGAAGGGCGAGTTCTATGGAATGGTGTTCCAAGACAGTGATGTGGCGAAGTGGCTGGAGGCTGTATCCTATTTGTTGGAAAGTGAACCTGATTCGGAATTGGAGTCTCTAGCGGATGCCGTCGTTGAGCTGATTGTACGGGCACAGCAGCCTGACGGCTACGTGAATACTTACTTTACGATAAAAGAAAAGGACCAACGCTGGAGCAACCTGGCCGAATGCCATGAGCTCTACTGCGCGGGCCATCTCATAGAAGCAGCCGTCGCGTATTCGAATGCGACGGGCAAACGGGCGATCCTCGATGTGGCTTGCAGGTTCGCCGATTATATTGGCAACGTGTTCGGAGACGAGCCTGGCAAGCTGAACGGATATGACGGCCATCAGGAAATCGAGCTGGCGCTCGTCAAGCTCTATCATGCAACGGGACGGCAGTCTTACTTGGAGCTTAGCCGGTACTTTCTGAATCAGCGCGGGGCGAAGCCGAACTTCTATAACGAGCAATGGGAAGAGCGCGGCCGGACGGTTCACTTTCCGCAGCTGCAAATGTCTCACGATCTGGAATACAGCCAATCCCATCTCCCGGTCAAGGAGCAAGATCATGCGGTCGGTCATGCTGTGCGTCTCGTCTATATGTGCACGGCGATGGCCGATATTGCGGCGGAGACCGGCGACGAAGAACTTCTTGCCGCCTGCAAAAGGCTGTGGGCGAGCATCGTTGCGAAGCGCATGTATTTAACGGGAGCGATCGGCTCTATGGCGCATGGCGAGTCGTTTACGCAGGATTACGATTTGCCGAGCGATACCGCTTACGCCGAGACATGCGCGTCTATCGGACTCATTTTCTTCGCGCAGCGGATGCTGCAAATCGAGCCGAGCAGCGAATACGCGAACGTGATGGAACGGGCGCTGTACAACACGGTCGTCAGCGGGATGTCCAGGGACGGCAAGCAGTTTTTTTATGTGAATCCGCTTGAGGTGTATCCGCCCGTGCTTGGCAAAAACAAAAATTACGATCATGTGCAGCCACGCAGGCAAGGCTGGTTTGGCTGTGCGTGCTGTCCTCCTAATATTGCAAGACTACTGGCTTCGCTCGGCCAATACGTCTACACCGTCAAGGATGAGACGATCTATACGCATTTATACATCGGCGGTATAGCGCAATTCGAGCTAGGCACTTGTGCTGTGACGCTAGAGCAACGCTCCGACTATGCATGGGATGGAGCAGCATCGTTTCACTTTACGGTGCCGCGTGCAACAGCATTCACGCTCGCGCTGCGCATCCCGGATTGGAGCGGGGGAATTAAGCATCTGCGGGTGAACGGCTCCGAATACCTCTATGACGCGAAGGAAATAGAGAAAGGTTATATTCGATTGAACCGATTATGGAGTATCGGCGATACGGTCGAAGTCTCGTTCGAAATGCCCGTTCTCCGCATGCAAGGTCATCCGCTCATCCGTCAGACGGCAGGTAAGGTGGCGCTGCAGCGCGGGCCGTTCGTCTATTGTCTGGAAGAAGCGGATAACGGCGGGCAGCTCTATCAATTATCGTTGCCGGCAACCAGCGAACCTGCTGTTTACTTCGAAGAAGAGCTGTTAGGCGGCATGCAGGTCATTAAGGCACAGGGCGAACGGCGCAGTTCGACGCCGTGGCAGGAAGAGCTCTATCGTCCGGACGCGCAATGGTTGCAGGAGAAGACCGAGCTGACCTTTATCCCTTATTACGCCTGGGCGAACAGAGAGCCTGGCGAGATGACCGTATGGACGAATCATTCCGCTAATTGATACGTCACCATGAATAACGACACCCCCTATTTCCGGCAGCAGGCAATCGACATGCTTAAGCTCTGAGAGGTAGGGGGTTTTTTGTAAGCCCAAAAAAGCCATGAGAGGGGGTGATACGGTCAGCCATTGTCATTAGGAGGAGGTGACGTGTATGGCATTGCGCATGCAATCGCCAGATGGAAACGATAGCCAGACACCATGATGTGGACAAATGCTGCACAAAAAATCCGATATACAGGAGGCTCTATTTATGTGGAATCAAGCCCTGCCCTTTCACCGGAGATGGATGTTACTTGCAGCGTCATTTTTTGTAACCGCTTCATTTATCGTTATTTATCCTCAAATCGCTTCTGCCTACACGCTAACCGACAGCAACTTCAATATTACGACGGGAACGCATGGCGAGATTAACTCCTTAAGACTCGTCGGCGACACATTCAACACCCAATACGTCATGAATCCGACCGTAACGCCGAACCAGAATACGGCAGACCATCAATGGCTGGGCGAGCTGATTTTCAAATACCGCCTCGGCAATGGGGCTTGGCAAACGGCGATGACCCAAAGCTCCGCCGATGCCAGAACGCAGGCCCAAAGCGGCAATACCGCAACCATTACGTATCAAAATTCAACAAACGCGAACGGGATCAAAAACTTCAAGCTCGTTAATAAGTACTCTCTTGTTAGCGACTATTTCCTATGGGAATTCGAAATGACGAACACGAGCACGCAAACGATCGAATTCGGCGATGTTGGACTACCGCTTCCGTTTAACGAATTCTGGACGGGCGGAAGCAACGAGCAAATCTACGAATCGAGGGTACTGACGCATTCCTTCGTGGGCAATAACAGCTCCTACATTACGGTCGGACGTCCAAGCGGTATCGGTCCTTCGCTGCTCATGGTGCCTGATGCCAGCACGGGTGCAGGCTTCGAGTATCAGGATCGCTGGAGAGTCGAAGAGCATCCGGGCAGCATGTGGGCGATGGACCAAGGCGGCTGGATCGAAGGGCTGAACGTATTCTATATCCACTCCAATGTCATCAAGAGCACGAACCGCGGCTATTTGCCGAATACGAGCCTGACGCTCCCGCCGGGCGCAAGCAAGAAATACGCGTTCAAGTTTTTTAAGGTGACCGGCGAGAACCAGGTAAAGGATCGCCTATACAGCGAAGGCCTCATTGACGTGACGGTCGTGCCGGGTATGATGGTTCCTACGGACCAAACGGCGAAGTTCGACCTGCACACGACGAAGACGATTAACTCGATAGTCGCGCAATATCCGTCCGAGACGACAATCACCTCGTTAGGGACGACCGGAACGAATCACAAAATTTATTCCATCCAGATGAACAGGCTCGGTCCAAACAACGTAACGGTGAACTATGGCAATGGGGAGAAAACGGTGCTGCAGTTCTACGCGATCGAACCGATCGGCGATGCTCTTCAGCGGCACTCGACGTTCATGGTCAACAGCACGCAATGGAATGTTCCAGGCGATCTTAGGGATAAAGTGTTCGACGACTGGATGATGAATACGAATTCCAAGCGCAACGTGTTCAATGGCTATTGGGGTTGGGGTGATGACTGGGGCTTGACTCACGGCCAGTTCCTAGCGGAGAAAAACGTTCAGACACCTGTAGCTTCCGAGGTTCAGGCCGTCGACGACTATTTAACGGTAGCGATCTGGCAGAACCTGATGGGCGAGCACCAAACGGACTATCTCATTCACGACTTCCTCATGCCGGATCCGAACGATACGCCTACGTATCGCGGTTATGCCTATCCTCATATTTACAATACCTACTTCAGCATGTACAAGATCGCGAAGCTCTACCCGGATCTGATCACGTACGACAATCCGCGAAATACGTACCTGCTTCGGGCTTATAACATATTTAACGCTCTCTATGGATCGGGGGTCGCCTACAACTGGAATACGGGGCTTATGGGCGAGCTGACGACGCCGGAAATCATCAAGGCGCTTCAGGATGAAGGCTACACGACGCAAGCGAACAGCATCATTACCAAAATGGCTACCAAATACAACAACTTCGCCAATACGACCTATCCGTACGGCTCCGAATACAACTACGACAACACCGGCGAAGAAGCCGTGTATACCCTCGCCAAGATGAACAACAACACTACAATGAAGAGCAAAATCAATACGAAGACGCGCGCGGCTCGCGGACAGATGCCGATCTGGTACTACTACACTTCGCCGGTGACGATTACGGGCGAGAACTGGTGGAACTTCCAGTACACCGTTTCATTGGCCGGTTACGCGATGGACGATTGGATTCGCTTCCACTCCACGACTCCCGAGGTGGAGCAGCGATTGTCCTATGCGGCCAAGATCGCGAACATCGGCGCGATCAATTCGGGTCAGATCAGCTCCGACCCGGCAGATATCGGCGCCGTAGCCTGGACTTACCAAGCGGAGAAAGGCAATTACAATGCGCTAGGTCACGGCGGCGGTCCGCTGCAGAACGGCTGGAGAGGCATGTCCGGCGAGGCTGACCTCGGTTTGTTCGGCGCAATCAAGATTCTAAGCTCCGACGTTGCGGTCGATCCGATATTCGGTCTGTACTGCTACGGCTGCGAAGTAGCGAACACCAGCACAACCTACACAGTCGTGCCGAAGGATGGCGTATTCCAACGCTTGAACCTCATTACCGAGAAATTCGGTATGGAGCTGGAGCGGGACAAATATACGACGGCAACGGTTGCGAAGGCGAAAAATGCGGTTAATTTCACGCTCAAGAGCTCGACGCCGGGCACAGCCCACTCGACAAAAGTGACCTTTAGAGGTCTCGCTGCAGGCAGCTATAATATTTTAGTTAATAACGTTGCTGTTGGTTCCGTCAATGCGGTCAATAACGTCAATGCGACGATTACCCTGAATATCGGCACTGCGGCAACGTACAACATTTCGCTGCAGCAAGGCACGCCGCTTCCGAATACGGCGCCTGTCGTTGATGCCGGCTCGAATGGCACTTTCACGCTGCCGTCAACGGTTGCTCTTGCCGGAACGGTGAGCGACGATGGATTGCCGAGCGGCACGGTCGCAACGACTTGGACGCTGGTAAGCGGACCTGGAACGGCTGCCATCGCGAACAGCGCGGCGTTGAATACAACGGCTACCGTAACGGCAGCGGGAACCTATGTCTTCCAGCTGAGCGCAAGCGATGGAAGCTTGTCAGCTAACGACACCGTTACGCATACGGTTAATCCGGCTGCTCCGGTGCCGGAGGTTATCGCAAGCTACGCCTTTAATGAAACGAGCGGCACCGCAGCCAGCGATTCTTCCGGCAACGGCAAGCATGCGACGCTAACGGGCGGAACAGCTTGGTCGGCGGGCAAGACGGGCAACGGGCTAGAATTGAACGGCAGCAACGCCTATGCCAGTCTGCCAGCGGGTATCGTCAGCAACTTGAACGATTTCACGATTGCGACATGGGTGAAGGTGGATACTTTGAGCGATTGGTCGCGCATCTTCGACTTTGGCACGGGGACAACGAATTATATGTTCCTAGCGCCTAGAGCAGGCGGATCGGGACTGCGATTCGGCATTACGACAGGAGGGAACGGATCGGAGCAGCAGCTTAACGCGCCTGCTTTGCCGACTGGCGTCTGGAAGCATGTTGCCGTTACGCTCACGGGCACGACAGGACGTCTGTATGTTGACGGAGCGCTTGCCGCAACGAATACGGGCATGACCTTGAAGCCTTCAAGTCTTGGCAGCACGACCGCGAACTACATCGGCAAATCGCAATTTTCGGATCCGTATTTGGACGGCATGGTCGACGACTTCAACATTTACAGCCGGGCGCTCAGCGGTACGGAGATCAGCACCTTATTCAGCGGCTCGCCGTCAGCCGCCGACATTGCGCCGCTTGGAGTCGCTACGACCTCCTTTGTATCGACTTGGGAAAGCCTTGCCGGTTTGAATGACGGCTATGCGCCGACAAGTTCGGCAGATCGCGGCCATCCGGTATACGGCAACTGGAACAATCCGAATACGACGCAGTGGGTGCAATACGATTTCTCGCAAAATTACACGATATCCGGCATTCAAGTCTATTGGTTCGACGACAATGGGGGGATCGACCTGCCGGCATCGTATACGATCCAATACTGGGACGGTACGGCTTGGGTGAACGTCTCAAGCCCGTCGGGGCTTGGCGTTCTTGCGGACCAGTACAACGCAACGACGTTCACGCCGGTATCGACGAACAAGATCCGGATCAACGTAACGGCGAAAGCGACGACATCGACAGGTATTTCATCTTGGAAAGTATTAGGGTATTAAAGTGAAAGAGGGGCTTTCCCGAGGGGTCAGATTGTCGACCTCTACGGAAAGCCCTTTTTTTCGATTAACCTTTATTGGATCCGGACGTCAGTCCATCGACAAAGTAGCGCTGCAAGTACATGAACAGCAGCGTGATCGGAATCGCGATAAGCACGGCCCCAGCCGCGAACAGCGTAAAATAGGCGTTTTGGTATGAATTGACCATATCGTACAGCCCGACGGCAACCGTCCATTTTTCCTTGGATCGCAGCACGAGGCTGGCGAATATAAAGTCTACCCATGCGCCGGTAAAGGCGGTCAATGCGACGAATACCAGCATCGGCTTGGACAGGGGCAGCATAATGCTCGTGAACACACGCAGATTGCTGGCGCCGTCGATGCGGGCAGCCTCCTCGATGCCTTTCGGCAGCGTATCAAAGAAACCTTTGGCCACGAACAGATTGAAGATGACCGATCCGAACGAATAGACGATGACCAGCGCCGTATGGGTATTCAGCAGACCTACCTGCATAAGCAGAATATAAACGGCTACCATGCTCATAAATCCAGGGAACATGCCGAGGATGAGCATCAAGGTTAAGGAGGCTTTCCTGAACGGGAAACGGAATCTAGACAAAGCATAAGCAGAGACCGTGACGAGAAGCGTGCTGAAGATCATGCTGAACACGGCCACTTTGAAAGTGTTGAAATACCAGGTTGCGAACATCAGGCTCTCGGAATGGAACAATTCCGCATAATGGCCAAGCGTCAAGCTTTTCGGAATAAACGTTTCGCTGTAGAGCGATTTGCCGGGCTTGAAGGAGGAGATGACGACCCACGCGGCGGGATACAAGCTCCAGCAGACGACGGCGAGCAGAAAAGCATAGCTTGCGTATACGCGTATTTTGGTCGCTGCTTTCATGCTCATTGAATCATCTCCTCATCCTTGAACGATTTCGTTTGTCTATAGTTCCATATGGAAAAGCCGGCGATGATGATGAACAAAATGATGCCGATCGCCGAAGCGATATTGTAAATGTTGTTGTTAAGAGTTAGCTTGTATAGCCAAGTAATCAACAGATCGGTATGACCCGCGTATTGGTACTGCGGATTCGACGGACCGCCGTTCGTAAGCAAATAAATGACGTTGAAGTTGTTGAAATTGCCCGCGGTTTGGATGATCATAATCGGTGCAATCGCGAACAGCAGAATCGGGAACGTCACGATTTTTCCCTGCTGCCAGCGTCCGGCGCCTTCGACCTTCGCGGCTTCGTACAAATCGGCCGGAATCGTCGACAGAACGCTGCTGACGAGAAGGAAGGACAACGGCATCCCGATCCATATGTTAACGATGATGACCGTGAGCTTAGCCCAATAGGGATCGGTCAGCCAAGGCAGCTGTCCCAACCCGAAGTAAGACAGATACTGGTTAATGGGGCCGAACTTGCCGTTAAACATCATTTTCATCGCCAGCAAAGAGATCATTTGGGGAATGGCGTACGGTATGATGACAGCCGTTCTCCATGCCCCTTTCAGCCTGATTTCCTTCTGCGAAAGGACGAGCGCGACGATCAAGCCGCTTGCGAACGTCGTTACGGTCGCGACCGCAGCCCATATTACCGTCCAGCCAAGCACGCCGACGAACGTACTGCTCCAGCTTTTCAACCGAAAAAGCTGCACGAACGAGTCGAACCCGACCCAATCCACTAGATTGCCCGGCGGAATATGGTGCGGCGAGGAATAGTTGGTGAAAGCGAGCAGAATCATGAACACGATCGGCAATATCGTAATGAATAGAATGCCCGCTGCCGGAACGAACAGCAGCAGCTGCGCGAACTTGAAGTCGTGAATAAACGTTAGCGTTTGCCTGAAGCCGGACGGGGAGCATCCGTTATCGCGTAGACGACCGGTACGATAAGCGTCCCTAATCGAGCTGGCGTATAGGAACAGGGCCAGCATGAAAAGAAAGAGCACGATCAAGCTTTCGATCATTAAGTTAATCGAATGGTCGCCGGCGATATGCTGCGATTTGCCGTTGACCTCGACGAGGCGGGAAGGGGCTTCCCCGAGCGTGGAGATTCCCCAGACCGCATGCCCCAAGGTGCTGCCGAAGTAAATTGCCGCCGCCGCGCTTACGGCGACGAGCAACATTCCTTTTATCCATTGCCGGTTGTACAATTGCCCGATGCCTGGTGTCAGTGCCGAGAGGAGGGCTGCGGCCAGCCGATGTTTGCTGTTCGGTTGCATGTTAGAATGGAGCCTCCGGCGATTGTTCCGGCTGCTGGGCGTTAAGCGCAATGGCATCCTTGATTTGCTTTACGGCCCGGTCCAGCGTTTGCTTGATGTCCTTGCCCTCCCAAATTTCGACCATGGCAGCATCCATCGGAACCCAAACGCCGCTAACCTCGGGAACGGACGGGGCCGGGTGCGAGCCGCTGAACTGCTTGTAAAATGCGCTCGTTACTTCGTCGGCTTGAATAACGGGGTTGGCAGCAGCTTCCTTGTGCGTAGGAACGGCGCCCGTAAGCTCATAATTAAGCAGTTGAGCCGATTGGGTGGAAGCGAATCTCGCGAATAGTTTGGCTGCGTTCGGGTATTTGCTATAAGCGCTTACATACCACGAGTTGACTTGGGAAAGCGTAACGGATTCGTTGCCCGCGATTGCCGGAATCGGTGCAACGCCGAAGTTGACGCCAGCTTGCCGGAACGTATCGATAAACCAGGAGCCGGTAACGTTCATGGCTACGCTGCCTTCGCTGAACAACGTTGTTTTGATATCGCTGGCGATATCGCCTGCCGTTACGGGAAGCACCTCCTTGCGCAGCGACGCGAACGTTTCCATGCCTTTTATGGCGCCGTCGTTGTTAAGACCGATGTCTCCCGCGTCGGTGCCGTTTTTGCCGAATATATAGCCGCCGGTAGAGCCGATGAACGGGTAGCTGAAGTAGAAGAAGGGCGCATCGAACATGAACGCGTATTTATTTTTTGCGGTATCGTTGAACGTTTTGGCATACTCGATTACCTCTTCCATCGTAGCCGGAGGTTCGCTAATCAAGTCCTTGTTATAGAACATCGCGTAAGTCATGACCTTAATGGGATAGCCGTACAGCTTATCCTTATAGGATGCGGTCGCGATCGCGACTTCCTCGTGCTCGGCTTTCGTTACCGCTTCGAATTCGTCGTTAGGCAAAATAAGTCCGGCGCTTGCCGCTTTGCCAAGATGATCCTGCGAGGTCGTAATGACGTCGGCGGCCAGGCCGGCTGGGCCATCCAACTCGAACTTGCCGATCTGATCCATGGTGCCGAGCTCCTGCATCGTCACTTCCACGCCGTAAATTTCCGTGAATTGTTTCATAATCGCTTCTACGAACGGCCTTGCTTCCTTGCTCTCCCAGACTAACAGCTTCGCGCCGGGTTCGGGCGTCAGCTCCGTATCCAGCTTCTCGAATTTCAGATCGAACTGGCCTTGCGGCGCATCGTTATTGGATTTCGAGCGTTCCTGCCCGGTTTGATTGGAGCATGCGGCAGTAAGGACGAGAGATAACGATAAGCTGCAAAGCGCGAGCCTTGCTCCCGTGCGGGCCGATAGATTCCACTTCATGGTCATTCCTCCGATTGTTTTTGTCTTATAGGGTATTTCCTTGAACCCAGCCTTTCACTTCGTACCGGATCTTCAGATTTTCATTCGCAATGAATCTGCGCTTCGGCAATTCGGCGCCTCCGGCATCCGTCTCCTGCATACCCGAATAATCGCAGATACGGAATGAATATCCCGTGCCTCTAGGAAGGGAGAAGCGTCTTCTATAGATTTGACGGCCGGTTCTCTGGAGCTCAACTCCGGCATGAATCTTGGCGCCTTGTGGAGTGTCCGCCGGTACGACGACCTTAAGCTCCACTGTTACTTGCGGAGGCAGCTCGTCGATCACCGCAAGGAGATGCTCGCTCTTTAGGCCGAATCGGCGGTACTCCACGTGATAACGGCCTGTTTTGGCAGCGAGAATGGTTCCCTGGGGAGTAATTCGGACACCTTCTCTCGGTATGACGCTGAATGCTGCATGAAGATCGACGATATTTAAACCGCTTTCATATTGAACGATCGGATACAGACAGCTCTTTGCCCCGCTGAGGGCTGCAAGCTCGTCGCCAATCAATAGGACGGCCGCGGGGGCGCCTTTGTCGCCGAAGAAACCAATCAAAGGGCCGTGGACTCTTGATTCCCATGCGGCTTCGTTATGCTCTGCGGTCGGCTCGTAACAGAAGTGCAAGTCGTCTCCCGAACGGTATCCGAGCTGGATGAAATGTTCCGCCATGCTTCTTACATGGGCAGCCAGCACGGTCATCCCTTCCATGCCGCCGACATCGATCCAAAGCTTAAGCGGCTGTTTCTTCTCGAATCGCAGCGCGATGGGGCTATGCTGCATCTTCTCTTCGTCGTATTGGGCGAAATAAGGAGAGAGCATGGCCAGCATGCCGAACACGTCGGGACGGCGAAAGCCGATATGATACGTGACGAGTCCTCCTCTGGACGAGCCCATGAGCGCCGTATGCCGGCTTTCCCGTTTCGTCCGGTACGTACGGTCGATATAGGGCTTTAACTCCTCGACCAAGAAACGTTCATACAATTCGCCGCAGCATGGATAGTCCAGCTCGGCGGCGAACGGTCCGTTGTGTGCAAATTCGCTGTTTCTGGCAATGCCCATGTTGGATACCGCGACGACGACCAGCTTCTCGATACGCCGCTCGGAAATCAATTGGTCGCATATAACGCGAAGATTCCACGTCTGCCCGTTGAACGCTTTGGCAAATACGTTCTGTCCGTCATGCACGTACATAACCGGATACGATGCTTCCGGTTCCTGGTCGTAGCCCGGAGGCAAATAAACGAAAACATCTCTATCGTTGTTTAAGCAAACGGAATGGAAGGAGGTGATCGTCTCTATTCGAGAATGTACGTTCATCATTATTGCTCCTTTCCTATGTTGACGGGGTTTAAGTCTATCCAGTTATTGACGGTATAGCTGACTTTTTTGTCGGCGTCCGCTACGAGCCGTCTATACGGAATCGGCCTGAACTCCTCATCGACTTCTTCTTTCTCGTACCCCCTCGTGATGAGGAAGTCGAAAACCAGATTTCGCGGCAACCGGATCGCCCCTCCGTATAAGCCCTTCTCAAGCTTGGGGATTCCGAAGGTCGCAAAGATTTCTGCGTCTTCCGGCGTGGAAGGCGGTACGCGAACTTCCAACTCAATCGTTACGGTTTCCGATAATTGTTCCGTTACGGTATACGGCTTGGATGTTTGTAAGCCGTCGTACTCGTATACGACCGTCGCGCTCCCCGGTTGTTTGGGCAGCAGCCGCCCATTGGGAGCAACGTCCATGATTTGAGGCTGCAACGAGCGATAGCGGCCGGACAAGTCGCTGAACCGCAGCCCGCTACCCAGCGTAACCACCGCATTGGCATAGGTAGTCGGGCCGACAATGCCAACAAGATCAGGACCCTCAAGCGCCACGCTTGTGGCAACGCCTTTGCCGCCGAAGAAATGAAGCAGCGGCATATGCGCCCTCCGGCCCCAGTCCCATTCGGAATGGGCGGCTTCCTTGTCTTGGAAGTAATAAAGCTCCTCGCCCTGCTTCCAGCCCTCGTTCAGCATAGCCTCGGCTGCCGCCTGAACATGGACAGGCATGAAGAAACCTTCCGCGCCGCCGATATCCAACCATAATTTTTGTCCTTCGTTGTACGGATACAACCGATATTGCGGATTTTCCTTCAGCGTACTCGGTTCAACTTGAATGAAGAAAGGGGACAGGATGCCAAGCAGGCCGAATACGTTCGGATTGCGCAGGCCGATATTGTAAGTCGCGATACCGGCTGCGGAAGATCCCATCAGCGCGGTATGGGCAGCGTCGGTTAACGTTCGGAAACGGCCGTCTATCATTGGCTTGAGTTCTTTCACCAGAAAGTGCTCGTATTGCTTCCCTGTGCAGCGAATCGGATATGCGCAAAGGTCATGGAAATATTCGCTTGTTCCATCTTCGAATTTATGCTCGACGGCAACGATGATGATCGGCCGGATCAAGCCGTCGGCGATCAAGCGATCCGCAATCCGGTGCATCGCCCAGGATTCGCCGGATTGCTTCCGCGGCTCGAACACATGCTGTCCGACGTGCATGTACAGCACGGGATAACGGGCGTCCGCCTTTTCTTCATATCCGGCGGGCAAATAAACGTAAATTTCTCTTTCGTTGCCTAGACGGGAAGCACGGATCCCCGGAAGAACAATCAATTGCGACGTTTGAACGGAATTAGACATGCGTTACGTCCTTTCTATTGCGATTATAGCGTGATTCGATTGTTACTTAACCGGTTAAGTTAAGCTTAGTATAGGGGAAGCCCAATTGACTGTCAACTGCTCGAATTGACATTTTTCCAATGCGGGATTTATGATTAGCTGAGCTTATAATTCGGATAAGGCGGTTCTAATACGATGAAAAAAACGACGTTGAGGGACGTTGCCAAAGAAGCGGGCGTCTCTGTCGCTACGGTCAGTTACGTTCTTAACAATGTAAGCAAGCAAACGATTCCCGAAGAAACGAGACAGCGGGTATTCCAAGCCGCCAGCAAGTTGAAGTACGTTCAGAACCTGACGGCCAAGGCGCTATCACTCGGCAAAACGAACGTCCTCGGCGTCCTCATCGTCAGTCCTAACGATGCCATCGTTCCGAAGACGGTCAGCTACGGGGCATATCTCGACCGGCTGGAGCGGAGATGCAGGGAGAAAGGTTACCATCTGCTTGTATCGCAGCTCGATCCGTCTGAGCCGAGCCTTGATATAATCGCGGAGAGAAAGCTGGACGGTGTGTTTCTAATCGATGCCGTCGCGCATTCGTTTCATGCGATCTCCAGCCATCTTCAATACGGGTCGCCTTTGGTGCTCGTCGATGGCCGGATCAACGACCCTTTGTTTCGCGAAGTGATGCCGGATCTGCAAGGAATATCGGAGATCCTGAATAATCGAATGCTGCCCGGGGAGCCCTTAGCCCTCATACATGAGCAGCTTTMGAATGTACCCTATGAACAGTCGCTCCGTGATGCATTCGGGCTGGATGATTCAAGCATGCTCTTGGCAACGAGCGAGGAGGAAGTGTTGCGGTCCTTTATCGAGCGGCATTCGGACAAGTCTCTTGTCGTATTCAACGAATTCGTCGCGTTGCGGGCGTTACGCTATCGCAGCCCTGACAGCATCGTCGTCGTCTGCACGTCCGAGTGCCCGGAACTTCTGCCGGCGAAGATGAGAAAGCTTGTTCCGCTGCGCTCCAAGGCAGACGCCAGCTTCGACTTGATGAGCGATCTGCTGGTCTCGCCGTTCGGCTCGTCCGCTGAGGGGCGAATCGAGTACCGGGCGGAAGGTTTCGAAACATAATGGAAAAGGTTGCATACGTTCCCCAGCTGATGAGCTCGTCGGCAGGGGATTTTTTTGTGAAAAATTCGTTAAGCGAACCGAATAGCGATATTTCCAAGTAGAATAAGGAAAGGGAAATAAATCCAATGCAAGACGGACGACTATTAGGGGGAAACGCGACGATGTGGAGACGGGTAAGGAGTATAGCTTTATATGGAATAGCTCTACTATTTCTATTAGCAGTAGTTGGAGCCGTATATCAAAGGTACGGAGAACGGCATGATCGGTCGGATTATTCGCCTACGGGCAACGTGTACGACGTGTTCAATCGTCGGATGCACCTTTATGCGGATGGAGCGGGGGATACGACGGTCGTATTCGCCTCGGGCTGGGGGACGGCGAATCCGTACTCCGACTTCTATCCGCTCTACGAAGGACTTCGCGGCCATGTCCAACTCGCCGTATACGACAGGTTCGGCTACGGATATAGCGACACGACGGGCAGGAAAAGGGACATTGACAGCATAACGGACGAAATGCACGAGGTGCTGAGACAGTCCGGACAACAGCCTCCTTATGTGCTGGTCGGCCATTCACTCGGCGCACTGGAGATCATCCGTTACGCACAGCGATTCCCAGACGAAGTAAAAGGGATCGTGATGATCGACAGCGGCAGTCCGGAATATTACAAGGCAAGCTCTGCCTTAACCATCATTCCTATCGTCCAGCGCCTCGCTCTCAAGACCGGACTCATTCGTGCGTTGTATAGGTTCGATCGTTTCCAAGACAATGCCAACGACCAGCGCAACGCATTGAAGCTGCTCCCGCAGGAACTGACAGAGTTGGATCGCAAGTCTACCTTGCTGCTGCTGGGGAACCGGGACATGACAGACGAAATTCGTCAAAGCCGTCGGAATGCCGAAACCATTCTAAAGGATAAAGAGACGTTCGACTTTCCGCTTACGGTCTTATCGGCAGACTACTTTGGACAGTTTGCTAACGATAAGCTCTGGATCGATAGCCAAGCGGCATTCCCGGAGTGGTCGTCTGAGGGAAAGCAGATCATCGTGCCGGATTCCTCCCATTATATCCATCATTACAAACCGGATGTTGTTGTTGAGGAAATATTGAAGATTGCTCAGTCAAAATAGAAAACGCAATAGAAGCCATCATGCGTACGGCGGTTATGCCGGCCTCGTCACATCTTGTGACAAGGTCGGCATAACCGCCGTTTTTTTAATTCGTACGATTACTGCAGTAAATCGAATTCTGCTCACATTGTTGGGTGGGATGCCCCGTTCTATACTTAGCTTAAATTAAAAACAAGCCAACACAGGAGGCACAAAATGACAACCGTTCCGCAGCAATCAACCGTCCTTCCACGCAAGTTTTGGAGGTATCTCATCCGCCATCGCGCATTTTACATTATGCTGTTGCCGGGCATCTTGTTCTTCTTGCTTTTCAAATATTTCCCGCTGATGGGGAGCTTCATCGCTTTCCAAGACTACAATATTTTCAAAGGTTACGGGGGAAGCGAGTGGGTAGGGCTTAAGTGGTTCCATCAATTCGTCACGTATCCGAACTTCGGCCGCTTGATGAAGAATACGCTCATTATCAGTTTATATCAGGTCATATTCGCATTTCCGCTTCCGATTCTGCTAGCCGTCATGCTGAATGAAGTCCGTCACATGTTTTATAAGCGATTCGTCCAAACGCTTCTGTACTTGCCGCATTTCTTGTCTTGGACGATCGTATTCGGCCTCACTTATATGCTGCTCTCGCCGACGAACGGATTGGTCAATCAGTTCATTCACTCCCAGACGGGAGAAACGATCGCCTTCCTGCAGCAGCCCGAGTATTTCCGTTCGATCATCATTACATCGGGTATTTGGAAGGAGATGGGGTGGAACGCCATTATCTTCATAGCAGCTCTAGCCGGCATCAATCCTTCCTTATATGAAGCAGCCAAGATGGACGGCGCCAGCAGATGGAAGCAATTCCTTCATATTTCGCTGCCGGGTCTGCTTCCAGCCATTATGATTCTGCTGCTGCTCAAGCTCGGGCATATTATGGATTCGGGATTCGAACAAATCTATCAATTCCTTAATCCGGCGACATTCGAGACAGGAGACGTGCTTGATACTTATACGTACCGGGTCGGAATTTTGCAAGGGCAATACAGCATTACAACGGCAATCGGATTGTTCAAGTCCGTCATCGGATTCATCTTCCTCGTTGTAGCGAACCGGATTAGCAGATGGACAACAGGTGAAGGTATTTACTAGGAGGCCTAACATGAGAATCAGAAGATCAACAGGGGAAATTGTTTTCGATACGTTCAACTATGTATTACTTGCCGTATTTTGCTTGGCTATCGCGATACCGCTCCTACATGTGGTAGCGGGCTCATTAAGCTCCAATGAAGCGATAACGCATTCGGAAGTAAAGCTGTGGCCCGTCGGACTGAATGTGGAGAACTATAAGTTCGTTATCCAAAATAGCGTGTTCTGGAAATCGTTCGGCGTTACCGTTGTTATCGTACTTGTCGGCACGGCATTTAATATGGTGATGACGCTGATCACCTCGTATCCGCTGTCCAAGACATGGCTTGGCGGACGCAAGTACATATTGCTCTTCATTATTTTCACGATGATATTCCAAGCGCCGATGGTACCGATGTACCTGCTGATTAAGGATCTTAACATGCTGAACAGCATTTGGGCATTGATCGTTCCGAGCGCGTTAAGCGCTTTTAATATGATGCTTTGCATCACCTTCATCAGGTCGATACCGGAGGAGCTGTTCGAAGCCGCGAGAGTGGACGGCATGTCCGAATATCGCATTCTATGGCGGATCGTAACGCCGCTGTCGATGCCAATAAATGTGACTTTAATTTTGTTTTACGCTGTAGGACACTGGAATAATTACCTGGGTCCACTGCTCTACATTACCGATCGGGAGAAGCAGCCGCTGCAGCTGTACTTGTACAAGCTTATCTCTCAATTTGATATGGATTCTGCGGGAGGCCAGTCCGTCACGGAGCTGTCGTCGGCGATTACGCCGCAAGGGCTGCAAATGGCTACGATCGTCGTGGCGACGATTCCGATTATCGTCATCTACCCGTTCCTGCAGAAGCATTTCATCAAAGGCGCTTTGCTCGGCTCGGTGAAAGAGTAGCGATAGACGTACATCTCGCCCAGGAGGTGATGCTTGCTAAACGTGCGATGCACAGCCATATTTAAGAATGACACTATTAGGGAGGGTCAACCAAAGTGAAACAATCGAATAAGAGAAAATTACTGGCAGTAGGCATCACCGTATTTACCTTGATCGCTTCAGCATGCGGTAATACGAACAATGACGGCAATAATACGGGAGCTACTGCTTCCCCGAACTCATCGCCTGCGGCGAATACGACGGATGCTCCGTCACAAGCGGCCGATCCGGCTAAGATCAGCATCTTCGTATCGAACCATGCCCGTCAAATTCCGCCAGGCAAGTCGATGGATCTACCGACGGTTAAATATCTTGCAGAGAAGACGAACACGAATCTCGACATTACGTTCCTGCCGCATGAAAATTACATGGAACAGCTGCGCCTTAAGTTCGCTTCCGGCGACCTTCCTGACGTACATATGGTATGGGGCATCGAGAACTCGGAGCTCGTCACGAACGACCTTGCTCTCGATCTTAAGCCGTATCTTGAGAAATACGGACAAAACCTATTGAAAAATACACCGCAATCCGCATGGGATGCCGTGACCCTTAACGGTAAAATCTTGGCCATTCCGCAAGTTGCTCAAGGCAATGCGCCGGCAGAACGCGTCATCTTCGTCCGCAAGGATTGGATGGATAAGCTCGGTCTGCAAGCGCCTAAGACATCCGATGAATTCCTCGACATGCTAAGAGCGTTCCGGGACAAAGATCCGAACGGCAATGGCAAGCAGGACGAGATTCCGTTCTCTAGCCGCGAGAAGTTCGAATGGGCCGACAACATCTTCGGCATGTACGGCGTCAATCTCGATTCGAACACGCTGATTAATGGCGAAGTGATGCCAGGCTTCGTAACGCCGAACATGAAGCAAGCGCTTGGCCTGCTGCGGACCATGTATGAGGAAAAGCTGATCGATGCCGAGTTCCTGACGAATACAAGAGCGGTCTGGGATCAGAAGATTAAGTCCGACCTTGTCGGTTCTTGGAACCACGTTGTCTTCGGGGTATGGGAGCCATGGCAGAAGGAGCTTAACACCTTGCTAGCGGACAAAAACCCGAACGTTGTCGCCATTCCTACGCCGCACGGCGTCGGCTATGACGGAGAAGTCGGCCGCGTAGAGAAGTCGGTGCTGAAAACGTTCGTTGTGAACAAGGATGCGAAAAATCCGGAAGCGATTGTTAGCATGTTCGATTGGCTGATTTCGGAAGAGGGACAATTGTTCTCCGATCTGGGGATCGAAGGTCAGACGTTCACGAAAGAAGGCACGGAGCTTAAGTACGTGGGCGATAAGGAAGATGCCGACCTGCTCTGGAGACAAGATATTTTCACGATGCACGGATTCAATGAAGAAGCGCAGAAGGTCAAGATCAATAATGAAGAAGCGTTTAATAAGCTGATCGAAACGATCGGAATTTCCCGTAACGAAGGCATCACGAATCCTACAGCGGGCATGCCGCCATCCGAGGCGCTAACGAAAAACGCCGAGCTATCATACAAAGGCGGATTGTTCCAAGAGGCTGCAGCCAAAATCATTATCGGCGAGAAACCGCTCGATTACTTCGACGAGTTCGTAGCCAGCTGGAAGAAACAAGGCGGCGATGCTGCCATCAAAGAAATGACGGATTGGTATAACGCTAACCGTAAATAAATAACAAGCAGAGCTCCCTCTTCCTAGGCCGACCGATCAGCAGATCGTCTATGGAAGAGGGGATGTTTGACGCTTGACGGGAAGGATGAGCAGTTTGCGAACACGATCAGTGAAATGGATATCTATTACGTTGATTGCACTCCTATTATGGCTGCCGCTGCAGTCTATTGCTGTATTCGCGCAAGCTTTGACGGAGGAAGAGCTGAGCGAGCTTGACGGCAGCGAAATTCTGATTGACGATCTAGAGCTGGAAGGCGCCGCGCTTAATCCGGAGGCAGCAGCTTACGGTTCACTCGAACCGGTTGAGGTTGAGGGGCAGACCTTCGAGAATGCGCTTCGGTTCACGACTAATGTCCAGCCGCAGGGCACTTATTTGTTCCAATACGTGATGCCGATCGAAGGAAAGATCGAACAGGATGACGTGCTGCTAGCTTCATTTTATGCCAGGACGATCAGCTCAACCCACGAGACGGCTGAGGGACAGCTGGCCGTCGTCATGGAGAAGACGCAGACCTGGGATAAGTCGATTAACGAAACGATTGCAATCCCATCCCAGTGGAAAAAGTTTCTTATCCCAATCAAAGCGGCTCTGCTTATGCCTGCAGGGGAGTTCCCAGCCAATAACGCGCAACTAACGCTGCGTCTGGGCTTTAAGCCGCAGGTCGTCGAGATCGCCGATCTTCAATTAATCAATTATATGAAAGCGATTACATTCGATCAATTGCCGAGCACGCCCGTTACCTATGAGGGTATGGAGGAGGATGCGCCTTGGCGGGCGGAAGCGGATGAGCGAATCGAGCAGTATCGCAAAGGCGACTTCGCGATTACCGTTATCGATGAAGACGGCAAGCCGGTCGAAGGAGCGGACGTTCATCTGAAGATGAAGAACCACGAGTTTAAGTTCGGCACGGCGGTGAACAGCGCACTGGCGCTTGGTACGGATGCCAATTCCGAAATGTACCGGACGAAGCTGAAGGAAAACTTCAATTCGGTCGTGATGGAGAACGATATGAAGTGGTCATGGTGGGAAGGCAATCGCGCCAGAACGGTGCAGCTGTACAATTGGCTGGGCGAGAACGGGTTCGCCGTCCGAGGCCATGCACTGCTATGGGATGGCGCAAGCCGGATGCCGGCCGATATCGGCGAGCTGCTGAACGACCGCGAAGCGCTGGATAAGCGAATCAAGGATCATTTTCACGAGCTGGCCGGTTATTTCCGGGGTCGCCTATTCGATTGGGATGTGCTTAACGAGCCCGTGCTCAATAAGATGATTCGTGGCGTTTACGGCGACGAGATTGCTGCCGATTGGTTCAAATTAGCCAAGGAAGCGGATCCGGACGCCAAGCTGTATCTCAATGAAACGCAAATTTTAGGCGTTGATGCTCCGGTCATCGACAACCTGTCGGATATTCTTCAGACATTGAAGGATAACGAGGCGCCGATTGACGGCATCGGCATTCAAGCGCATTTCGGCAGCACCCCGGTAGCGCCGATGGACTTCTACGATCAACTGACGCATTTCACCCAATATGCGGATGAGATAGCCATTACGGAGTTCGATATGAATTCGCCGCGGCAGGACGTGCAGGCGATGTTCACGAGAGATATATTGATCGCGACGTTCAGCCACCCGAATGTGCAATCGTTCACGATGTGGGGGTTCTGGGATGGCGCGCATTGGCAGAACAATGCTCCGTTATTCCGAAGCGACTGGAGCTTGAAGCCTTCAGGCGAAGAGTGGCGCAAGCTCATCTACGAGACCTGGTGGACGGATTCACAAGGAATAACAAATGCTAGCGGCGTATATGAAGATCGCGGTTTCTATGGGGATTACGACATTATCATCGACTATGAAGGCGTCAGCCAGACGATTGAGCGGTCGTTGTACAAGAACAGCGACATCCGCGTTACGATCGTGCTTGGTCAAGAGGAGGATACAAGCGAGCCATTCATTCCATTGCCTATTCTGCTTCAGAATGCGGAAATAACGTCTCCCGTGTGGCCATACGGCAGTGTGTTCGGGGCATCCGAAGCTTCCGCAACTGCGGTGACGCTGTCTTGGCCCGACGCGCATGACAATGTGGCCGTAGATGGATACCGCATCTATGAGAACGGAAGCTTGCTTCGTGAGGTGGATGCTGCGATTACGGACTTCGATGTGACAGGCTTGAAGCCTGGAACGAGCTATACGTATACCGTGGAAGCGGTCGATGCGCAAGGCAATCGTTCCGTACCGAGCGAGCCGCTTGCTATAACGACATTATCGGATGCTGATGCCGATGCAACAGCGCCTGGCTGGAGCAAAGGCTCGTTCATCACCGTATCCGGGCTAAGAGAAGACGGAGCAATATTGAACTGGCCGGCAGGCGTCGATAATGGGGTCGTAGGCGGCTACCGGATTTACGTGAATGGACGGATCGTTCATGAAACGACAGCGCGAAGCTACGAGCTAACCGATCTGATGGAACAAACATCGTATACCGTTCGCGTCGAATCGAAGGACGCGAACGGCAATCTGTCGCTGGGCGGACCGATAGTCACCTTCAAGACATTAGGCGCCGCCGATCACTCCGCTCCCGTATGGGTAGACGCGAGCTTGACGCCATCGGATGTCGAGGCCGACAGCGTCAAGGTGAGCTGGAGCGGGGCACGGGATGCCGGCGGCGTAACTGCATACCGATTGTTCGACGGCGTCAAAGAACTCGTAACGCTGCCGTCATCCGTCGATTTCTACCAAATTAACGGATTAACAGAGAATCGTACGTATACGTTCAGAGTAGAGGCTGCCGATCATGCCGGCAATTGGACAACGAATGGGCCAGCAGCAACGGTAAGCACGGCTGTCACTCAAGATGCCGTCTTGCCAACGTGGCCAAAGTCGAGAACGCTCCATTACAGCGCTTTGACGGATCGTACCGTCAGCTTGAACTGGACGACTGCGACGGATAACATAGCGGTTGCCGCTTATCGAATCTACCAAGACGATACGGTCCTAGCTGAAGTGGACGGCAATTCGTTTCACTATAATGCTGATGATCTGGAAGCGGGCCAGACTTATGCGTTTCGGGTCGAAGCGGGAGACGCCGCTGGCAACTGGACTTCGACTGGACCTGCGGTTACGGTTCATACCTCGTCCGGCGTCGTTCGGAACCATACTACGCTTTACCCGAGCGACGACGCCTTCATTCAAGCTCMTGCCGTGTTCGGAGGAGACGGCACGACGAACAATATAGCCTATCTGCGGTACAAGAACGCGGCGGGCGCTTCGGCAACGGAGCAGAACAAAAACACGGGCAATAACCGCAGAGCGTACTTGAAATTCCCGCTCGACACGGTAACTGGAAGTGTATATGAAGCTACATTAAACCTTTACGTGTATGCGGTGCAAACGCCGAATTTGGATATTGGCATGGATCTGTATGCAGCGGGCGACAGCTGGTCCGAGACGACGGTTAATTGGAAGAACAAGCCGGTTGACGGCAGCTTGTTAGGCAGCGCGACCGTGCGAAACGCCGGTTATTGGGTGTCGATTCCGGTGACGGATTACGTTCAATCAGAGCTGAATGGCGATGGAATTGTCACCTTCAAGCTGACTGACGACAGATGGCTTGATCAGAATGTCGATATCCACTCCAAGGAGGCGACTGGGACGAACGCTGCCTTGAAGCCTTATCTATCGGTCGGCACGGACGAGATTCCAGCAGATGCAAGCGCACCGGAGTGGGATGCGGCTACGCTGAACGTGAGCGATGTGAAGCCGAACAGGGTCAAGCTTGCTTGGTCAGCGGCTACCGATGACGCAGGTGTGAATGGTTACAAAATCTATCGCGACGGTACTGCAATCGATACGTTGCCGGCAGATGTACGGAGCTATGAAGCAACAGGATTAACAGCGAATACGAGCTATTCATTCAAGGTAGAAGCGCTGGATGCGGTTCATGAAACGACAACAGGACCTGCCGCGCAGGCAACGACAGCGGCAACCGATACGGTTGCTCCATCTTGGCCAGATGGTGCTGCCGTTCAAGCAGTTTGTGTAACGCGCACTGGCGTTATGCTTGAGTGGACACCAGCCGAGGACCAGTACGGCATTGAAGCTTATGCGATTTATAATGGCGGCGTTAAGATTAATGAAGTGGCTGGCGATGTACATGGATATGAGGTTACGGGACTGCAGCCTGGCACAGCTTATTCGTTCAGCGTGAAGGCGCAAGATGGCACGGGCAACGCGGCAAGCAGCGCAGCGATTCCAGTCACAACGTTAGCCGCCGACGACAGCGTGCCGGTATGGGGGGAAGACGACGAGCTAACGGCATCGATTGTGACAACGTCTGGCGTATGGCTTCATTGGCCTCATGCGACGGATGATACAGCTGTAACAAATTATCGCATCTACAAGGGCGACACGATTATCGGTGAAGCAGGCGCGCAGGCAGACAGTTACTTTGCTTCCGGACTAAGCAGCGATATGTCTTATACGTTTCATGTTCGAGCGCTGGATGAAGCGGGCAACCTCTCAGACCCGCTGTCAGCCGAGACGGTAAAGACGCTGCAGCAGGATATGATTACGCCGCAGTGGCCGACCGGCTCGCGGATCAACGCGGTGCTGGAGACAGGCGCGGTTCATGTAGCATGGGATGCAGCGGTAGACAATATTGCGGTTAAGCATTATCAGCTTTATCGGGACGGTGTGCCAATCGCCCTGATAGATGGCGGCTTCACTAGCTATTCGGATATGGCTGGCGATCCAGATGCCGTGTATAAAGTCGAAGCGGTCGATCTCGTCGGCAACTGGACGGTATTCGGGCCGAGCACGACAGATCCCATCATTCCGGTGCCACAAGATACGATGCCTCCAGGCTGGCCGATTGGCAGCAGGCTCTTGGCTAGCGCAGTAAGCCAAACTTCCATACGGTTAACTTGGGATGCGGCGATCGATCAGATCGGCGTAACAGGCTACAAGCTGTTCATTAATGGAAGTGAAGCAGCGACGCCGCCTGGAACGGGCTGGACAGTAACTGACTTAGCGCCGGGCACGGATTATGACTTTAAGGTAGAAGCGGTCGACGAGGCAGGGAACGAGTCCGTCAATGGCCCATCGGTTCGCGCACGTACGAAGACAGCAGGGAATAACACGCTTCCGCCCGTACAGGAGACGGAGGAGCAGCCATTCATCACGGCTAGCGATGGCAAAGTAAGCATCTTGTTCCCCGATTCGTTCGTGACTCCAGGGAGCGGGCCGATTATATTGTCGCTAGAAGGGACGATACTTGCCGAGGCATTCGGCAAGACCGCAACTGATGCGTCAGGAAAAAACGTGATAAGCGTTAAGCTGCCTCCTGCGCCAGATACGACTTCCTATGGCTTGCAAATACCGGCGAGCTATCTGACAAGCAGCGGCAGCAATAGAGTAATTGAGCTTATTACCGACTGGGGAACGTTGACGCTTCCGGGACATATGCTGGCGAACAACGCCGCTGCCAAAGCTGCGGCATTCGTAACCGTCAGCATATCACGAGCTCAACTGCCAGCCGATACGGAGCTAAGCGGAAAAGTCGGCCTTGTATTAGAGTTGTCGGTGTCGTCGCAAGGCTCTGAGCTGCTTTACGATAATAAGGAAGCACCGATCGAGGTTCGTATTCCTTATCAAGCGACAGACTTGGAGCGCCGGCATTCGCAGCATCTGTCGGTCTGGTATGTCGGCGACGATGGAGGAGTGCGTGGCGTGCCGTCTGGACGCTACAATCAAGCAACAGGGGAGATACGCTTCACTACAGATCATTTCAGTAAATATGCCGTCGTCTATAACGACAAAACATTTACTGATCTGGCTGCTGTACCGTGGGCGCGTGAAGCCGTCGAAGCTCTTGCAGCGAGAGGCGTTGTTCGCGGCGTATCCGAGAACGCCTACAACCCCGTTGCTTCGATAACTCGTGCAGACTTCTTGAAGATGCTGGTTGACACTCTCGAATTATCAGCCGATGTGAAGTCATCTTCCTTCGGAGATGTCAAGGATACCGATTACTTCTATGAAGCAGTCGAAGTTGCGCATTCATTTGGCATAACGAGCGGCAAGGGAGGCGGTCTGTTTCAACCAAGAGCGCCAATCACCCGCCAAGAGATGTTCACGCTAATTGCAAGGGCGCTGCCGCTTGCTGGCAAATCATTGCCGGTTGCATCTCCGGAGCAGCAGCTTGCGCCATTCAAGGATCGCAGCGCGATTGCTCCTTATGCGGAATCTGCGATTGCAGCTATGGTGAAGGAAGGGCTTGTACAAGGCAGCGCAGCGCAACTGAATCCAACGAGCCAATCCAACCGTGCAGAAGCTGCTGTGTTAATGTACAGACTATTAAGCTATATCTTCGATTAAACCCAAATATTGGCCGTGGCGAACATTGTCGTTCGCCGCGGTCTACTCTTGTGATTTGCCGAGAGAGTTATTAGAGTTAATAGAGTAGTAATAGAAGTGCATCCGACCTGGCCTGGAGGAAACGAGATTGTTGAAGCCCATCATCAAGTATATGAAAAGATCGCTAAAGTGGAAGCTGATCGCGCTCATCGTAACGATACTCATCTTCACGGTTTCAGCCATCGGTTATTTCAGCTATGTCCAGACGATGCATTCCGTCAGCAAAGATATCGATAAGCTGACGAATCAAGTGCTTACGCAAGCGAATATGAACCTGAATCGTTTCTATTCGGAATACGAAATGATTTTCCTGCTGCTTGGAAGCAGCCTGGAATACCGGGAATGGCTGCATGCCTCGAACGATACGGAACTCTCTTCCGATCTCGTTCGATATTATGAACGAATTAAGGTCAATTACTTGAACCGCATCTTTCTGCAATATCCGGAGGTCATGTCGGTCACGATGTACAACCCGAATGGACGGGAGCAGACTTTTGCCAACGGCTATGTGCTTTCGCTCGATTACAGCGTGCGGGACGAGCCGTTCTTAGGCGGGCTTGGCAACTATGACAAGGTGAAATTCATACCGCGGGTGGCGGACTATTATTTGGATTTCGGCAATCGCAAGTCGGAGAAACCGGTGCTTACCCTTTTCAAAAAATTCAATAACGGTTATGTCAAAATGGACATTTCGCTTACGCCCTCCCAAAACGTCATGGACGAAATCAGCATCGCCGATTCCAGCGTGGCCGCCGTTATAACCGAGGACGGAACGGTCATTCACCATTCCAATCCGGGCGAGGTGTTGAAGCATACGGACGATCGGATCGTTAGACTGCTGGACGGCAAGAGCGAAGGCTCCATCAATGATCGCTCCAGAGAGGAGCTTATCGTATTCCAATCCATTGATCGAACGAATTGGAAAATATTCGCCGTGATCCCTTACGAGAAAATTGCCGGGAGCATTGATTATGTCCGCAATATGACGATTTTCATATCGGTGACGGCGTTGATTATAGCGGTTGTGCTTACCTATTTGGCCACGACCTCCATCGTTAAGCGGATAGCCAAGCTGAGACAGGCTATGGTCATCACGCAAATCAAAAACGACTTCAAATTTCGCGCGCAGGTCGACGGGAATGATGAGGTGACGGATTTAAGCTTATCGTTCAACAGTCTGCTTGGCCATCTGGAGCAATCGGTTAACGATTTAGCCGAGACTCGCGTTCAGCAGCATAAGGCGGTTGTATCCGCTCTGCAATCCCAGATCAATTCTCATTTTTTATACAATACGCTGGAGTCGATTAACTCGATGGCAGTCATCTACAAGCAACCGGACATAGGGAGCATTGCGGTAGCGCTGTCCCATATGCTCAGGTATACGTCGGACTACAAAGAATGGGAAGTCAGTCTTGCGGATGAGGTTCGTTATACGGAAGATTACTTGGCTATTATGAAAATCCGTTACGGCGATGATTTGACTTACTCTATCGATGTTCCGAAGGAAATGACGCACGTTTGTTGCTCTAAAGCGCTGCTCCAGCCAATCGTGGAGAACAGCATCAAGCATACGAGAGAAACGACCGCGGAATCGGTCGATATCCGTATTGCCGCGGAGATCATCAATGCCTCAAGGCTTCGAATAACGGTCCAAGACAACGGTCACGGCTTCTCGCCAGAAGTATTGGCCCGCCTGAGAGCGGAGCTTGCGAGAGACCCGCGTCATCGTTACGACTATACGGGGGTAGGGATATCGAATCTGATCTATCGGCTGCATATGTTCTATGCGGGCGAGGCGGACATCCGCTTTTACAATGATGCCAGCTCGGGCGGAGCTGTCGTGGAAGTCATATTGCCATTGCGATTAAGAGATGTTGGAGATAAAGGGGAGAATGAATTATGAACCGAATCGTAATCGTCGATGACGAGGAGCTGATCCGCAGAAGCTTGTCCATCCGGTTATCCGATATGGAGGGGGTAGTCGTCTCAGCTGCATTAGCGAATGGTCAGAGAGCTCTCGATTGGCTGGAAGGCCACTTTGCCGATATATGCATTACGGACGTCAGGATGCCGCTCGTTGACGGGCTTCAATTAATTGAGACTGTCAATCGGCAGTATCCGTGGATGACCTGCATCGTTATTTCCAGCTATGACGATTTCGAATATGCGAAGCGGAGCATACAGCTTGGGGCTATCGATTACGTGCTTAAGCCGGTAGACCCGGACGTATTGACCGAAGTGCTGGGCAAGGCATGCGCGAGAATTCAGACGCAGCGGCGATATGAAGCGAACCAGCTGCTGTTGCGCAAGCTGCCAAGCTGCAAGGCATTGCTTAATCAATGGATCGAGATGATCACTTCCGTGTACCTGCACGGACAGCCGCTGCTGATCGTAGATACGCTGGCCGTTCTGGAAGAGTGGCTTGACGGACGGCTCGAAATATTGAACGAGCTGGCGATGGCATGGACGCAGCTCCTCATCGAGGAACTGAAAAAGCAGGATATCGTCGTGAATTACGAGGAAGGGGAAGATACCGGACTCGGAGAAGTTACGTTAGCTAATTCGCGCGTGCGGTCTTACTTTCGGTTATGCGCGGTAAGAAGGCTGGAGGAGGCGGCGAACGTGCTAATGGAGGGAGCGAGAAGAAGTAAAAACCTCCAGAAGCAAGGCGCGGTCGATCAAGTGAAACGATATATCGAAGAACATTACGCGGAGAAATGGGGACTGCAGGATGTAGCCGACCATGTCGCGATGAGCCGCTCGCATTTGGCTATTCTGTTCAAAGAGGAGACCGGGATGACCATCTGGACGTATTGCATTAGCGTTCGGATGCGCAAGGCGAGAGATCTTCTGCTGACCACGACGCTGCGAAGCTATGAGATTGCCAACCGCGTCGGCTATGAGAACAGCGTCCACTTCTCTAGAATATTCAAGGAATATCACGGCATCAATCCGATGGAGTACAAGAATAAGCTGGAAAGCGATTAGTTGGAAAATAGACAAAGAAAAAAGCCCGCGAATCCTCTCTGATTCGCGGGCTTTTATAGTTTTACGCCAATCGCGCGCCCATCCGCTTCGCTTGCTCCAGCCACTTCTTCCGATTCTCTGCCGTCGCGTGGGTAACCGGGCCGATATCCGTTACGCGAACGGGCTTGATGCCGCAGAATTGCAGGATGCTTTGCTTCACGACGCGGTGTCCCGCTTGCCCGTAGATCAGCCGGTTGTACCAAGACGGCGTGTCGCTCGTCACGATGAGCCGGGCGGTCTTGCCGGTTAGCAGCTTATCGAAGAACATGGAGTTCTCCTTATACCTGAAGGCAAAGCCCGGCAGCAGGATGCGGTCGAAGAAACCTTTCATTACGGCAGGCATCATGCCCCACCATACGGGGTAGACAAGCACGATATGATCCGCCCATCGGATAAGCTCTTGGGCTTTAAGCAGATCAGCCTCGAGCTCCGTTCTTTGGCGGTAACCGAACTTTAAGTTCGGCTCGAATTCGAGCTCGCCCATATGAAGGGCGCGAACTTGGACCGGCTGCTCTTTGGCGCCTTCGATATAAGCTTGGGACAACGCCGAACAGAAGCTTTCGGTGTCGGGGTGGCCGGTAATGACGAGAATATTTGATTTCATGATCGATCTCCTCCGCAATATTGTTGTAAGATATATACAGCATAATAAAACTGCGGCAAGTGATGAATGACGAGCGGCGCAATAAAAGTGAACAAAAGCGCAAAGGCGGGATTTAGCTTGAAAGATCAACGAATAGCGATTTCGATGGTTTATTCAAAGTGCAGTTCACGCATGAAGCGCCTTTTTCTACGCAGCCTTACGAGTCGGTATTCGGCAGAACGCCCCGATTCGGCGCAGAGGATAACTTTTTGCGAATGAATAAGGAAGTGCTGAATTACCCTGTTCTGTACGCGGACCCGAAGCTGCTTGGCATCTTCGAGAAGCTGGCGGAAGAGACGAAGGAGAGGCTCATACAAGGGAACGCGTTCTCTGACCAAGTGTTTCAGTGGATGATGAAATGTATGCCCGCCTATTTTCCTACGCTGCAGCAGACGGCCGACTATTTCAATATGAGCACTAGAACGCTGTAAAATAAGCTAAATGACGAGCAAACCTCGTACAATTTATTGTCAGCCCGCGTAAGGAAGGAGCTCGCATTCAGTTATTTGGAAATAAAAGCTTATTCGATAGGCGAGATCGCCTATTTGCTTCACTTCTCCGAGCCTAGCGCGTTCCAGAACGCGTTCAAGAAGTGGACCGGCGTTTCTCCTGGACATTACCGAAATACGGGGCTTGGCGTTCATTGAGTCAAGTGAACTGATTCAAAACTATGCATTTGCAAGCTTTGTTCAAATTTATAGAGCTATATGTCTATTCGATGTGATAAAATACCTATAATTCGGCAAATTATGCCATATCATTGGAATGACTCACCGCTTCTAGCGAGAGGAAGGAGACATCATGGCAAACTATCAAATTTGCGACTTTTGTGGTGAGCTATCCGAGAAAACGAGCAAAAACATGTGCAAAAGCTGCGAGGACATGTACCACAAGCTGCGCGACATTGTTGTCGCTTATCCGGATACGATGGTTCTCGATCTTTCGAACCAAACCGGCATTAGCGTAAGTAGAATCCTTTCCTTCGCGAACAGAGGGTATTTCGTTATGAAGGCAGGAACGATCGAGGTAAACGAGTAAGGAATGGACGAAACATGCCTGCTTCCGGCATGTTTTTTTATATACAAATCTATTGATTTATAAGTTTCACAGTGATGACGATATGATAAACTAAGGAAAACGCTTTTACGCAAAGAGAGAGAGGTCGAATTCGAAAATGCCATTAGTAGACAAACCTATTGCAGAGCTTTATAAGTATGAGGGGCGGAATCCGAAACCGTCTGATCATGCCGAGTATTGGGATCGGGCGATTGCCGAAATGAAGGCGGTCGATGCTCAAATTGAGTTGATTCGAAGCGAATTTCAAGTGCCTAACGCGGAATGCTTCGATCTGTATTTTACCGGTGTCAGAGGGGCGCGAATTCATGCTAAATATTTGAAGCCGCTGCATACTGCCGAGCCTCATCCTGCGATCGTGCAATTCCATGGCTATACGGATAATGCGGGCGACTGGCAGGACAAGCTTCAATACGTTGCACTTGGCTTCTCGGTGTTCTCGATGGATTGCCGCGGGCAAGGCGGGCTGTCGGAAGATACGGGCGGCGTGAAGGGGACGACGATGAACGGACATATTGTCCGCGGATTGGACGGCAACCCTGATCATCTGTTATTCCGCCATATTTTCCTGGACACGGCGCAGCTGGCTGGAATTGCGATGTCCATGCCGGAGGTTGACCCTGAGCGCGTAGGCGCGATGGGCGGCTCGCAAGGAGGCGCGCTCACGATTGCTTGTGCCGCCCTCGAGCCTAGAATTAAGCGGTTAGCGGCTGTATTTCCGTTTCTTAGCGATTATCAGCGCGTGTGGGAGATGGACCTCGCTAAGGATGCATATGCCGAGCTTAGGACGTTCTTCCGTCATTTTGATCCGCAGCATGAGCGTGAGGAAGAAATTTTTACGAAGCTGGGCTATATTGATATCCAATATTTGGCTGAACGAATCGAAGGCGACGTGCTGATGGGTGTTGGGTTAAGCGATACGATCTGCCCTCCATCCACGCAATTTGCGGCTTATAATAAGATCAAAGCTCAGAAGCAGGTTGAGCTGTTCCCGGACTTCGGTCACGAACATTTGCCGGGCTTCAACGATAAAGCGATGCAGTTTTTGCTCAAGCTGTAATATAAGGGAGAATTCGAATATGGATGGAAAAAAGCTTGCTGGAGAAAAAGCGGCCGCGTATGTGGAGAACGGGATGGTCGTAGGCCTCGGTACGGGATCGACGGTTTATTGGACGATTATGAAGCTTGGCGAGAGGGTTCGCGAGGGTCTGCAAATCCAAGGCGTACCGACGTCACGGAGAACGGAAGAGCTGGCGCTTGAGCTAGGCATCCCGCTACTGGACTTGGCTGAGGTGGATGAGATCGACTTGACGATTGACGGCGCCGACGAATCGGACGGCGAATTGAGCTTAATTAAGGGCGGCGGCGGCGCTCTGCTCCGCGAGAAGCTGGTTGCTTCCGTATCCCGGCGATTCATCGTCGTTGCCGATGAGTCCAAATGGGTTGAATCATTAGGAAAGTTTCCGCTGCCGGTGGAAGTCGTGCCGTTCGGCTGGGAGCTGACAAGCAGGCAGTTGGGCAAGCTTGGCTGCGATCCGGTCCTTCGAATGGCCGGTGATGAGATTTACCTTACCGATAACGGAAACTACATTATTGATTGCCACTTCGGCGTAATTAAGGATGCAAAGTCCTTAAGCGAAACTTTGAATAAGTGGCCGGGCGTCGTCGAGAACGGGCTGTTCGTGAACATGGCGGAAAGAATCGTCTTAGGTTTTACGGATGGTTCGGTAGGGGAACGATTGCCGGAGTAAATCATTGCTTATAGCTGCCCCATGGTCATAACATGACCATGGGGCAGCTTCGTTATCCCGATATAGAAGATTCCTTGATTCGGAATGCGCTCGGCAGCAGTGCCGCTGTCAACACAACGAACACGAGCATCGCCGGTAGAATGGAGCCGAACGCGTCGGTGGATTTCTCGAACAAATATACGAATGCAGTGCCTGACACTTGACCGCCCAGCAGAATGACGCCTAGAGACATGCCTTCTTGGACGGGATATGCGGTTTCTGAGCCGTGTTGGAACAAAATCGGCGCTACGCCCATGATGGCGAAGCCGGCAATTCCGGCACTGATGATAAGCCATATGACGTTATTGGCAAGGGCAAGCGCAAGATACGTGGGAAGCAGCACGGCGATTGCCGTAATGAAGAAGGGGACTCTTAGCCGGCGTTTATCGGAATACAGGGGCAGCAGAATAGCACCGATAATTCCTGCAACGATGAAGATAGCTCCTATTATGCTTGCTTCGTCTGTCGTTATTCCTCTTGGCAGCATAATATTCTCAAGCAGCGTTAAGATCGTATTGAAAATGCCGATTGAGATGAAGCTAATGAGTAAGATGCGACCGTAAGCCCGATTATTGATCAGCTGTTTCACAGTCGATAGATTCATAGCTGTTGCAGTCGGTAATGCCTCGCCAGTACTGGCGGGTGACTTTACGAAGGCGAATAGAATAGCGATGCATGCCGATACAATGGCGATAATCGCGAACAGCATGAACAATTGCGGAATGCCGGATTGCTCCGCTACGATCGGTGCCACCACCACGGGAACGATGAATCCCACGTATTGAGCAAGCGTCAACAGACCAGCAGCGGTCGATCGTTCGGTTACAGGAAACCAATCCGCGGCTGCTTTGGTAGACAGATTCAGCAGAAATGGCTGTGCGATAGCAATAATGAACTGGGTTATTAAGACGATTGTAAAGTCATCTGCGAAGACGGCTCTAAGCAATCCGAAGATTGCCGTTAATGATGCGCCGATTATCAAGGAGGTCCGGTACCCGTAACGGTCGATTACCCATGATGCCGGAAAGGAGAACAGGATGAACATCAGCATGAAGCTCATTGAGCATAAAGCGATGGACAAGCTGCCCACTCCGTAATAGCTCTCGGCTAAGCTTGAGATCGGCGCTAATGATAACCACATCATTTCAATTGAAACGATGATCGGGATCATGGAAATCAGAACGATCCATCTGTACTTTGAATGTACATTTGATTTTATAACAATTCCACCTTTGGCCATAGGATCGATCTCAAGTCATAGAAGAAAAATCAACTAGAATATACCATGGATTTGCAGGTTCTGCCAAAGCGTATTTTCGGGCATGAGAGGACGGACTAGACTGCCCAAGCGGCAAAATGCTATGATGGTAATGGGTGAAGCAGACGATGAACAATGAGACGAAAAATGCAGACGTCAATGGCAACAACGAGAATCAAGCAAACGATTCCAACGAAAGAATGGTCGAATTGATCAAGGCAGTCTATCATAACGGACTTACGGCATTGAAGATGTACTTCGACGATGTCGAGGGTCAAGTTGTGAATCAAGAACGATACGGCCCGGTATTCCTCTTTCAAGTGAAGGACGAGTCCAAGAACGGTTATGTATGCGGTTTCTTCCTGCAAGAGCTCGTCGCGAAGTTCCAGTCTGGCGGCGATCCTGCGCAGTGGATGTCTTCGTTCTACTTCGAAATGATGAAGCAAGAAGGCGGCAAACCGTTTCCAACCCCTCCGGCTACTGAGGAAGCAGCCAAAGGCATTATCGACAATCAGCTCGTACCGGCTTGCATGGAAGCCATTCGCTCGGAATTCGCACCGGAGAAGGTGCATGTAGGTCTTGATATGCATCCCGAGCAAGGTCCGGTTCTAGAAGCCGGATTCCCGTCCATTATCGACGGCAACAATGTTTGTGCTGTTCCGCTCCATCTTTTGTTTACGCATCTGATGATGAACCGCGATCCTGCGGAATTGCTCATTCAAGGTCTATACAAGATTCGCGAAGAGCATGGCTTAGACTAGCATTTGCGATACGTTTAACTTAAGTCGAACAACCGACACTCCTTCATTTAGAAGGAGTGTTTTCTATTTGTGTGACAAACGAGAGCCCGCTAGGAATGACTTCTTCCTGGCGGGCTCTCGTTTGTCATACAACTAAGTTAAGCGGCTACGTCGCGTTTCGTGAACAACAGCCAAGCGACAAGCTGGAACACGACATAGTAGGCGACGAGCATGATGATCGAGAACGATAGCGTCATTTCCGGTCGCAGCGGCGAAGAGCCGCTCATATATTGCGTCAAATCGATGTTGGAGAACAGCAGGTACTTCACCCAACCGTAACCGCTCAATAGGGCCGAGAGCATGTTGCCGACCAGCATGAACAGCAGGGAGAAGGCGATTGCCATCGAAGAACTGCGGAATGCGGACGATATCATGAAAGCCATCGTGACGTACATGAGCATCGATACGACGGAAAATCCGTATTTCTCCAACGATTGCACGAAATAGGAGCTTTCTTCGATCACGCCTGCTTCGGTTATGGATATACTCGATTGGCTGGTGCCGTCGAAGCCTTCAAGGATGCCGCCGGCCGCAAATGCGCTTGCGAAGCTTAGGATCAGCAGCAGAAGCGCGAAGCCGAGCGTTGCGATATATTTGCTTAACAATATTTTCGAACGCGATGCCGGACCGACAAGCAGAAGCTTAATCGTACCCCAAGTGAATTCGGCGGCAATCATGTCGGCAGCGATAATGACCGTAAGTATCGTCGCCAGTATAATTAAGGAAGCCGAGTTGTTCACATAGGTCCATAACGATAATTCGTTAGGATTTATGTTCTGTTCCAGATAATATTCGTTGAGCTTTATTTCATTCGTGAAATAGGTTTTGTCGCCTTCGGACAGCTCTTTGTTATTTTGAAGCTCTTGCTGATAATAGTTGTTTTGCTCGATCAGGCTATTTTCCCAGTTGACATTGGAATTCTGGCCCGAATCCCATTTCATAATACCGCTCATCAACGCTATTGCCAAAATGAGAAAGGCGATCATGAGCCACGTTCGAGGACGGCGATAAATTTTCATATTTTCATTTCGAATTAGATTAGACAAACTAGACAACCATCTCACCTCCGGTAATTTCAAGGAACTGGTCTTCCAGCGACTTCTGTACGGCGTGAATGCCAAGCACATCTATTTCCGAGCTGACGAGCAGCCTTGTAATATCGGGAATCGCTGCTTTATCTGCGGCAAGCTCAAGCAGATTGCCTTTCACGGTAATGCGCGAAGCATCGAAGATTGAAGCAAGCAGCTGCTGCGCGCCAATATGGTCGCCGACCTCGATTACGATCTTCGATTCGATCGAATCGCGAGCTTCCTGCAGCGAGCGTATATCGATGAGCTTGCCCGCTTGGATGATGGCGACTCTATCGCACATGAGTTCCATCTCGGATAGCAGATGGGAGGAGACGATGACGGAGATGCCTTCTTCTCTCGTCAGCTTGCGCAAATAATCGCGCAGCTCGCGAATGCCTGCCGGATCAAGTCCGTTAGTCGGCTCGTCAAGGATCAGCAGCGAAGGGCGATGCAGAATCGCCTGGGCAACGCCAAGCCGCTGTCTCATGCCGAGCGAGTAGCGCTTAACCTTCTCGTGGATGCGGTTCTGAAGCCCGAGCAGCTGTACGACTTCATTGATTCTTTCTTTCGTGATTCCTTTGTGCCGTCTTGCAAAATGAACGAGGTTCTGATATCCGGTCAAAAATTTATACATTTCCGGATTTTCGACGATTGCCCCGACATGCGTCATGGCCAGCTCGAAGTGCTCGCTGACGGATATTCCCTTTATGAGGGCTTCCCCTTTGGACATTGAGATCAAGCCTACAATCATACGAATCGTTGTTGTTTTACCGGCACCGTTCGGCCCTAGAAATCCGAATACTTCACCTGCGGGTATATCGAAACTCAGATTGTCGACGATCTTGCGTCCGCCAATCGATTTGGTTACGTTGCGAAGCTGCAACACGGCTTCTGTCATGCGAATAAAACCTCCTAGAATTATTGTACATTTGAACTATACTGGAAGTAGTATCGGTATAAAATAGACCTTTGATTAGTATTTTCCCCCTGCTTAGGTCGAGTATAACCAGAGTTGATCCGGCTATTACTGAAATGATTTTGTATGCAGACGCCGCTTTTTGAATATATAATTCGTTTAGAGCTTAGTGAGAGATTCAGAGCGGGAGGCTGGTCGATGGATACGAAGCAAGGGATGGTTATTTTGCTAGTGCTCGCCGTACTTCTCATGTTGTTCGTCGCTTCGTTGTCCTATCGGAAACGGCATTTGCCCGGCGCGAAAACATTGATTGCCATTATGATAGGCGCAGTCCTTTATGCGTCAGGCTACGTTCTTGAACTACTAAGCAGCGATTTGAATACGTTCAAGCTGTCGCTCCAGATCGAATACCTGGGTATCCCTTTCGTCTCCACGCTTTGGCTGCTGCAGGCGATCCAATTTACGGGGACGGCGGCGAAGCTCGGCAGAAGCATGATGTCAGCTCTCTTCATTATTCCCGTTGTTATCTTTTTCCTGCATCTAACGAATGATTGGCATCATCTTATCTACGAGCAATACATATGGCATTCTGACACCTCCATTCCGCTATACACGACGGTTAAGGGATTCGGATACAAAGTACATACGGCTTACAACTACGCCGTCATGCTTTGCGGCATTATGCTGTACCTATCGATGTACTGGCGATCCATGGCGAATGTGCGCAAGCAAATCGCCGTGCTACTGATCGGCGCAGCAGCTCCATTCTTATTCAATATGTTTTTCTGGACAGGCATTAACGTCGATCTGACTCCGTTCGGCTTTGCCGTGTCGGGCGTTGTTTACTTATGGGGCATCTATCGCATTAATCTGCTCCGTCTGACGCCGCTAGCAATGGCCAAAGTATTCGATACKATTCGCGATGGCGCGATACTGCTCGATTATGAGGATCAGATCGTCAGCTTCAATAAAGCGGCCGGCGAAGTGCTTCCGGAGCTTGGCCTGGCGAAGCAATTGCCGATCCCGGCCGTTCAGGTTCTGTCCGATTGTCCGGAGCTTCTGACGTCTGTTATTGCAGCAACGTCCGAAGAGGAACGCTTCTCTTTCCAACGGTTCATGTTGAACCGCAATCGTCACTATGACTGCAGATTATCGTTCATTTACGATACAAGCACGCTCCCGATAGGCAAAATATTGCTGTTCACCGATATTACGGAGATGAAGGAGAACGAGGCGAGGCTGCGTGAGAACGCAAGGCAATTGTCCGAGCTGAACGCATTCAAGGACAAGCTGTTTACCGTCGTCACCCATGATATTCGCGATCCGATCGCCATTCTCGTTAGCTTAACCGAGCTTCTCGGCGAGGAACTGACTGAGGCTGATATGGAGCATGCCGAGTTGTTCCGCGAGCTGAAAGGGCAAATGCAAAATACGTTTCACCTCGTCGAGAACCTGCTTGACTGGTATCGCAGCCAGCGAGGGAAGGTCGTATTCCGGCCATCGGGCTGGAATTTGCAACAGGTTGTCAGGCAAGCTCTGTCCATGGTTAGTACGAAGGCCGGCATGAAGCAAATCCGTATGACAGAACGGATCGATGAGCGGCTCACCGTACGAGCGGACAAAGAGATGTTGGATCTTATTCTGCGGAACCTGCTCTCGAATGCGATCAAATATACAGGAGTGGGCGAATTTATTGAGCTGGAAGCCGTATTGGAAGGGGAGCTTGTCGTTGTATCTGTACGCGATAACGGTGTCGGCATGGATAAGAAGACGACTGAATTGCTGCTTATGGAGGAGCCCCTCCTCGGTCCTCTAGATCAAGAAGACGAACGCGGTGCGATGCGATTCGGTCTCGTGCTGACTCGGGAATTCGTTCGTATTAACGGAGGCAGCCTATGGTTCAGCACCGAAGCAGGCAAGGGGACGACATTCTCGTTCACGCTGCCAGGTTCTCTTGGCGGTCGCGAGGCGTTCGATAGCGAAGGAAGGGAGGCGGAGTTGTATGAAAGTTATACTGGTTGACGACGAACCCGCAATGCATCTTATTTTGCGTAAAATGTTAGCGAAGCTGCCGGGGATTGAAGTTGCAGGCGCGTTTACGGATACGAAGTCCGCCGCTTCCTTCATACGCGACAGCGGGAATATTGAGCTGGCATTCGTCGATATCTCGATACCGGGAGAGAGCGGAATGGAGTTCGCAGTCAGCATGGAAGCTGCGAATGCTGAATTACAGATTGTATTCGTCACGTCGCATAAGGATTATGCGCTTAGAGCCTATGAGCTTGCCGTCGTTGATTACCTCGTAAAGCCGGTTTCTCAAGAACGGCTTGGGCGGACAGTGAACCGTATCCTTGCGAACCGCAGGCAGGCGAGTCCTTCGCGAGAGGTCGAGCCGGGAACTGAGCAGTCGGACAAGACAAGGGTAACGGTGCTTGGCGATGTTTCCGTCAGCAATGAACGAGGAAGGGTGAAGTGGATCTCGCGCAAGTGCGCGGAGCTGTTCGCCTACTTGCTTATCCATCATGGACGGCGAATTCCGCGTTCCAGGCTCGTCGAGGATATATTCGGCGGTATGGTCGTTTCGAATGCGGAGAGCTATCTGAATACGACTGTTTATCAGCTTCGTAAGTCGCTGGAGACGATAGGCCTGCGCGATGTTGTGCGGTCGGAGAATGACGGATACGCGCTGGAATTAAAGGATTCCATAATCGATTATATAGAGTTCGCAAGGCGAGTCGAAGAGATTCGGCCAAACGAAGTGCGTGATATGGAGCGGGCGCTGCAGGTTGAGCGGCTTTATGCGGGCAGGTTATTCGGCGACAAGGCGTATATATGGGCCATTTATGAAACGGAGCGTTACGAGGATTTGTATGCTTCATTCGTTAAGCAGCTCGCTGAGTTGCTTATCTCCATAGGGGATTCGTCGGTAGCCTCGAAGCTATTGCTCAAGCTAAACGAGCGTAATCCGCTAGATGATTCGGTTATTCGCATGCTGATGACGATTCGGGAGATGACAGGGGATAAGAAAGGGTTGACGGTCCTTTATACGGATTTTGCAAGGCTGCTTAGCCGAGAGCTCGGCATTCGTCCTTCGAATGAAATGATTCATCATTATGATTTATTGATTAGCAGATTTGACGATAGCAATAAGAGAAGTACGACATTGGAAAGGAAATGATATTTGTCCATGGCCCATTTTGCCAAAAAAGTAACCTGGCTTGAATTATTTTATGATCTGCTCTTTGTGGCAGCAGTGTCGAAGGCTGGTCATGTGCTTCTGCATGTCGAGCATGACACGATTCCCATTCAATATTTGCTGAAGTTTGTTCTTATTATTGTGCCCGTCTGGTGGGCTTGGGTAGGTCAATCGCTGTTCGTTAACCGGTACGGGGAGGATAGCGTATCCCATCGTGTGTTTCTTATTCTGCAGTTGTTCTTCTCGCTGATTATGACGGCGAGTTTATCCGTTGAGTTCGACGAATATTACTTGACCTTCCTAATCGGTTATGCTGGACTTAGAGCGATGACGGCTATTCAATATTTAGCGGTCAGCAAGCGGGAGAGCGATCATCGCAAGGATACGGCACGATATTTGGGCAGCCGTTTCTGGATCGGTCTAATCATCTCCTCCCTCTCGTTGTTCTTCGATTCATGGGTACGATATGCTGTCCTTTATGCAGGAATAGTCATCGATATGGCTCTGCCGCTTATGGGCAGACGATATTTGGTTAAGACGTCAATCAATACCCATCATTTGCTGGAGCGCTTCGCCTTGTTCACGCTTATTCTGCTTGGGGAAATATTGGTCAGTATACTTGCTGTCTTGCAGTCCAGCGAGTGGACTTGGGAATCCGTTCTATTCGCTGTACTCACCTTCCTGCTTGCTATCGCGGTATGGTGGCAATACTTTGATAATGTCGAGCTGAAGGTGAACAAAAATATAAATACAACGGGACAAATTATTATTTACGGCCATTTGCTTATTTTCATATCACTATGTATGCTGGCGGCGTCCATTCGTCTATTATTTCTAGATCAGCTGGATTACGTCTACATGGTCACGTTCCTGTTCGGTTCGGTGCTGCTTTACTTTTTCTCAACAACGCTTGTATTCCATAAGTATAGACATAGTGATCAGAGACTCGGGACTTCTCATCTTGCTTTATTGCTCGGCGTTCTCGCCGTATTTATTGTCATAAGCTTCATCACGGTATTGCCTAGCTACCTGCTTGTAGGTGAGGTGATGTTGTTCTTCGCCTTGTATGCCAAAGTGACCACGAAATAGAAAGAAAGGGAGAACATCAAACAAATGACGATACATGTTGCGTTACTGCGCGGGATCAATGTCGGAGGCAATAACAAAATGAAGATGGCGGACCTGAGAGCTGCACTTGCCGACCTTGGTTTAGCGAATGTGCAGACGTATATCCAGAGCGGCAATATTTTGTTCGAATCGGTAGAAGACGAAGGTGTATTGCGTGATCGGATTGAGCAGCAGATTCAGAAGGTATTCGGGTTCTCGATCAAGACGATTATTCGAACGGCTGATGAGTTGAGAGCTATCGTTGCGGGCCTTCCGTTCTCGGATGAGCTCATGGCTGAAGCGGAGGCTGGAGAAGGCGAGAGCTTATATGTGACGATGCTGCTTAGCGAGCCGGAGCCGGAGCGTGTCGAAAGACTGCATACATTCGAGACGGACGAAGAGCAATTCGTAATCGCGGGCAAAGACGTCTACTTATTGTTCAAGCAGAGCATTCGCAACTCCAAGCTGGCCGCTCAAGTGGAGAAGCTCGGCGTACTTCCAACGACTCGCAATTGGAAAACAATGAATAAGCTCATCGCGTTAGCCGACGAGATGGCTAATGGGAAGTCGGAATAATTATGGTTTGGGATGAATGAAAGGTTTAATGGTTTCTAGCAGAGAAGTAACCGGTGAGCCAATCAGCCGCTCCATCGCATCCGAGGTTGACGAGGTGTCCAGCTTGCGAAGAAGTCCGTAGATCCAATGCTGGACAGCCGCGTCCTCTCGTACGGTTATGGTTGTTCCCGTCAGCTCGGATAGAGCATTAGCTAGATCGTTGAACTGCCAAGCGGTCGGTACAGTTAACTCGTAGACTCTATTGCTATGAAGCTCGGGCTCGGATAGGACAGAAGCGATCGCCCTTCCCAGATCGAAACGGCTAACGGCATTGAAATGCCAATTCCCCGGGGCAATCACAAGTTCACGGCTTGTTATAGCTGTGTTCAAGTCTAACACGTTAACGAAATCAACGTAGAAGGCATTGCGAAAAAAGGTATACGTCATTCCTGCTGCCAGAATCGTTTGCTCCGTCGCTCTATGCATATGAGCAAGGGAGGCGGTGGACGCTTCCGGATAAGCGAAGCTCGTGTACATCAAATGGCTGATGCCCGCTCTCTTAGCCGCCTCGATGACATGCGAATGCTGACGAATACGAACAAGATCGTCACTATGGGAGCTGGAAATAAGGAGTACATACGTAGCACCTTCGAATGCCTGCGGCAGCGTATCTGGCTGGTCGTAATCGCACCGCTTAACCGTAACTCCTAACTGCTCAAACCGTTTCATCGTACCCGGCTCTCGAACGCAAGCGATCATTTGCTCGGCGGGGAGGCGCGTGAGCAGCTGCTCCATAATGATCATTCCTAATTGGCCATTCGCTCCTGTTATAGCGATTTTCATATCGAATTATCCTTTCTTGTGGGAGATAGTTAATGGCTTAACTAAATGGGCGAGCAAACGACATTACGCTTGGTGCAACTTATGGAGCAACGCGAGCAGTTGATGAAGCTCCTCTTCAGATAACTGTTGCATCTTATTGGAGATAAGTTGCCGATTGTCAGGCAGATGCTGCAGCAATACGCTTTGGCCTTCAGCTGTAATGGAAATAACCGACATGCGTCCGTCGCTGGGATGAGGCTTGCGGCTAATTAAGCCGTCGCTCTCGAGCGGACTGAGCAACAAGCTAATGTTCGATTTGGTTACGCCGATCTTGCGGGCAAGCGTTGAGGGGAGAATCGTGCCGCCCTCCTTCATGATCTCGACGAGAAGACGAATTCGTGCTCCATTCAGCCCTTTGGATTGCCAATATTGCTCCGATACGTCTACTAAGCTGGCAGTTGCCTCTACAAGCGCGAAAAATACTCGGTTGCGCAAGGGCAGATCATGAATAAATTGTTCGAGATCATCCATTCTTTTGTTGCCTCCACATAGTTAAGTGCTTAACTAAATACAGTATATGATTTTATCTCTGGTTTGTAAATAATGGATTTCATAAGTCTTCTGATTTCATTTACAGGTATTGGCAGAGGAGATACAATTACATTCATAAGTTTGGAAGCCGCAGCACGCGTATGAAAGGATGGTGACGATGTACAACTACCGATTACTGGAGAAGCTGTTGTTTTCCTCTGGGGTGCGGCTAAATAGGAGCAGATTGACCGCTGCTCTTCGCAAGAAGACGATTCTGATTACCGGCGCCAGCTCCGGCATTGGGGAACGACTGGCATATAGGCTGGCCGAATTGCCCGTGCATCTGATCCTTGTAGCTAGGCGAGAGGATAAACTGCTCGTTATGAAACAGGAGATGGAGAAGCTGTCTGCACGGGTGAGCATCTATGGCGCTGATCTTCGTGACGCGGACGAACGGGAAGGGCTGCTGTCATTCATTCATCGATTGCCAGACGGACTTGATATCGTTGTAAGCAATGCAGGTTTATCGATTAATCGCTCCATAATGGATTCATTGGATCGAAAACATGATTTTACGAGAACGATGGCGATTAACTATGTTGCCCCAGTAGAGCTTCTGTTGTCGCTCATTTCGCTGCTGAGACGTGCTCAGGGACATATCATCAATATATCGACGATTAATACATCAATCGTTCCTCTCCCGAAATGGGCTGCCTATCAAGCATCCAAATCGGCTTTCGATATATGGCTGCGATCAGCTTCACCTGAGCTGCGCGTATCAGGCATCGCAACAACGTCTATTTACTTGCCGCTCGTACGGACGCCAATGATCGAGCCAACGGCAGCCTATCGCTCCGTGCCTGCGATGAGTCCGGATCATGTTGCGGACATTATTGCAAAATCATTATATACGAGGCGCCGAAGCTGGATGCCTTGGTGGTTGCCGCTTGGTCAGCTTGCTTCGGTTCTATTCAGAGGAACGCTTGAACGATTCGCGGAAAGACGGCTTTGCGGAAAGGAGAGATGATGCTGCCAATGCTGACATTACTGTCGGTATTATACCGAATGAAGCTGCTAACACCCGTCGGCGTGTACCGATTGCTATTCGTTATTTGCAGGTATGGGATCAACCTGATGGCATTGTTGAAGCTTGCTGCCGGCTCGCATCGTCATCGTGTCGCGCTATCAGACGATCATGAGACGTTAACCTATCAGCAGCTGTTGGATCAAGCAGAGTGCCTGGCCGTGCAGCTACGCGAGCAATACGGACTAGGCAACCGCTCGAAGGCAGGTTTGCTTTGCCGCAACCATGCTTCGCTAGTGAAATCGATTTTTGCGTTATCCATGACAGGTACGGATATTTATTTGATGAACGCCGAGATGAGCTCGGATCAGTTCGCGCAACTGCTGGATGCCCATGCGTTCGATTTCCTTATCTATGATGAGGAATTAACAGCGTTCATAAGGCAATCCACCTATAATGGGGCAAGTGTTTTAAGCTATCACGAAAAATTACCCGCCATTAGCAATATGATTCACGGTCCTCTTTCGAGGAGTTCTAGAGGGCAACGCAACTCGAACAGCAAGCTTATGCTGCTCACGGGCGGCACGACGGGAAGAGCGAAGGAGGTCGCCCACAAGCCCTCGTTGTTCCATTACTTGCCGCCTTTCTCGTCGATGCTGGAGAGGCTGCGGCTCTTGCAGTACAAGACGGTCTATATCGCTACTCCGATTTACCACGGATATGGCATTGCTATATTGCTGCTGTTCGTCGCACTTGGGAAGAAGTCGGTCGTTACGAGTATCTTCCAGGCTGAACATGCTTGCCGTCTCGTACGGGAGCATCAGGCAGAAGTGATAACGGTCGTTCCGCTGATGATCGATAAAATGCTCCGAGCAAGCAATTCCGGAGGAGATTTGAAGTCGCTTGCCTGTATCGCGTCAGGAGGGGCGGAGCTCAATCCGAGACTGGCGGAAGAGGTGTCTGCGAAGCTGGGAGAGGTGCTGTACAATCTGTACGGCACATCGGAAGCGGGACTATGTATCATCGCGTCGCCGCAAGATTTGGATGCGGCATCAGGCACGATCGGCAAGCTCATCGAAGGCGTGGGATTGAAAGTGCTGGATGGGAGCATGCATGAAGCAGCGGCTGGCGTGATTGGACAGTTTTGCGTAAAAAGCGGGTCTACTTGGATCAAGACGGGCGATATGGGCTATCGGGATGAGAAAGGTTACTTCTTTCTGAAAGGAAGAGCGGATGATATGATMGTTTCGGCTGGCGAAAATGTGTACCCGAGCGAGCTTGAGCATATTCTGTTCCAGCATCCTTTCATCGAATATGCCGCCGTCGTTGGCGTTCCGGACGAGCAATTCGGCCAGCGGTTGAAGGCGGTCGTTCAGCTTAAGGCAGGCACCGAGCTTAACGCGGAGACGCTTATCGAATGGCTGCGACCGAGAGTCGCGAGATACCAGATGCCAAGAGAGATCGTATTTGTTGATAGAATTGCCTATACTCCGCTGGGCAAGGTTGATCGCAAGCAATTGCATTGAACGAAGTACGATTTTGGCGCAGCCGAGACCTCTTTAGATCCGTCAAACGGCGGTCGTAGAGAGAGATTCGGAAGAGCGCCTTTTATTTTTGTTAGCCATATAGATGATTAGCGCGGAAATTTGTCCAAAGAATAGTTTGAAATTGTCCATTGGCTTATCGTCCAAATACCGTTATAGTATTGAGTATGATAATCATTATCGAAAAAAAGGGTTAACGAGAGGAAGGAATTTACAAATGCTTCGTCGTTTTTTTGAGTATTATCGTCCTTACAAAGGTTTATTTATTTTGGACTTTTCTTGTGCCATATTGGCTGCGCTGCTTGAGCTTGTATTTCCGTTAGCGCTCAATCGGGTTATTGACGATTTGCTGCCAAGCGGCAAGTGGGACACCATCGTCTATGCATGCTTGGGTCTGCTGGGCGTATATGTTATCAGTGCGCTAATGCACTTTGTAGTTACATATTGGGGCCATAAGCTCGGTATCAACATCGAATCGGATATGCGCAAGAAGCTGTTCGACCGAATCCAGAAGCTCAGCTTCGGATTTTTTGATAACAATAAAACCGGTCATCTTGTCTCCCGCATGACCAACGATCTGATGGATATCGGGGAAATCGCCCATCATGGTCCAGAGGATATGTTTATCGCCGTCATGACCCTTATGGGCACGTTCGGAATTATGCTAAGCATCAACTGGCAGCTTGCCGTGTTGACCTTCATCATCATTCCGCTCATAGTTTACTTGTCCTTATATTTCAGCCGCAAAATGTCGCGCGCATTCGATAGTCTGTTCGCGAATATTGCCGATTATAATGCGCAGGTGGAAAACAACGTAAGCGGAATTCGCGTCGTTCAAGCATTCTCGAACGAAAATCACGAAATTAAACGTTTTGCGGTGCAAAACGAAAACTTCCGTCTTAATAAGCTGCTCACTTATCGGATTATGGCATGGAATTCTTCGATAAGCTTTATTTTGATGAAGCTTATTTCTTTATTCGTAATTGTCGTCGGCGCATGGTATGTGATGGAGGACCGTATGTCTTACGGCCAGTTCATCGCCTTTGTCATGCTGTCGAACATGTTCCTTCAGCCGATTAGACAAATCAATTCGTTCATTGAATCGTTCCCGAAAGGGATTGCCGGTTTTAAGCGATACTTAGAACTGCTCGAGACGGAGCCGGACATCGCCGATGCGCCGGATGCCGTAGCGGTGAGCAAAGTGAAGGGCGATATCGCATTCAAAGGCGTCAGCTTCGGCTATGAGGAGCGGCCGGACGTACTGAAAGGCATCGATCTGTCGGTGCGCGCCGGCGAGACGATCGCCTTGGTCGGTCCTTCGGGAGCCGGCAAGACGACGTTATGCAGTCTGCTGCCAAGGTTCTACGAGGTGACGGGCGGAGCAATTACGATTGACGGCATCGATATTCGAAAGATGACGCTGGAGTCTCTGCGCTCGCATATCGGCATTGTACAGCAGGATGTATTCCTGTTCGATGGTACGATTAGAGATAATATCGCGTACGGCAGATTGGGCGCATCCGAAGCGGAATTATGGGAAGCTGCCCGCCGTGCTCAGCTCGAGGAGCTGATCGCCTCCCAGCCAAGCGGGATGGATACGATTATCGGGGAGCGGGGGGTTAAGTTGTCCGGCGGGCAGAAGCAGCGTCTATCCATTGCCCGGATGTTCCTCAAAAATCCTTCCATTCTCATCTTGGACGAAGCGACCTCGGCGCTCGATACGGAGACGGAAGCGGCGATCCAGCTGGCGCTATCGGAATTATCGAACGGACGGACGACGCTTATTATCGCGCATCGTCTGGCAACGATCAAGAACGCCGACCGTATAGTCGTTATAGCCGACCAAGGCGTAGCAGAGCAAGGCAAGCACGAAGAGCTGCTTAGCGTCGGCGGTGCGTATAGCCGCTTGCATCGCGCATAAGGCTTAAGGTAGTATAAGCTCTAACAACGGTGCTGGAATCGGCAATATATAATAACAGGCTGCCTTAGTCTTAGTGACTATAAGGCAGCCTTTTTCATTTCAATCACTGGAGGAACTATAGAACCTTAGATAAGAAAGATTTTGTCCTGTCGTGCATGGGATTATCGAACAGCTGCTCTGGAGTTCCTTCCTCAATGACAACCCCTTGCTCCATGAAAAGAACGCGATCACCGATCTCGCGGGCGAAACCCATCTCATGCGTAACGACGACCATCGTCATTCCCTCGCTTGCAAGCTGCTTCATGACAGTCAGCACTTCGCCGACCATTTCCGGGTCAAGCGCGGAGGTTGGTTCGTCGAACAGCATAATGGACGGCTGCATAGCGAGCGCTCTTGCGATAGCCACTCGCTGCGCTTGTCCCCCTGACAAAGAGAAGGGACGAAACTCAGCCTTGTCCGTCAGGCCCACCTTCTTCAATAGCTCTAGCGCAATCGCACGCGCGGCTTCCTTCGATTGCTTGCGGACCTGGACCTGCGCAAGCATAATATTATCGATGACAGACATATGCGGGAACAAGTTGAATTGCTGGAACACCATGCCGATATTCGCCCGAATGGCAGGCATAGGAACGGTAGGATTGCTAAGCGATTGACCATCGATTCGAACATCGCCGCTTTGCGGCTTCTCCAGACCGTTCAAGCAGCGCAGCAGTGTTGACTTTCCCGAGCCGGAAGGTCCGATGATGACGACGACTTCCTTCGTATTTACATGAACGTTAACATCATGAAGCACCGGATTATTGCCGTACGCCATCGTTAATTTATTCACTTCGATAATCGGATTCAATCTTCCAGCCTCCTTTCTATCGATGCAAGCAGCTTGCTTAACGAATAGGTAAGGATGAGATAGATGAAAGCTGCTGCTAGATAGGGCTCCCATACGCGGATATATTGGCCGCGCATCGCATTGCTCCAGTACATAATTTCCGGCGCCGCGATTAACGCGACAAGCGAGGAATCCTTAATTAGCATAATGAACTCATTGCCGAAGGCGGGAATGGTTCGTTTGATCGCTTGGGGAAGGATGACGAAGCGCATGGCTTGTCGCTTCGTCATGCCAAGCGAATAGGCGGCTTCAGTCTGTCCTTTGTCGATCGACTGAATACCGGCTCTATAGATCTCTGCCGTATACGCGGCTGAATTAAGAGCTAGCGCGGCAACTGCCGAGACGATAGAGTTCGTATGCCCGATAAACAGAGGCACAAGTCCGAAGTGCACCATTAAGATTTGCACATAAAGAGGTGTGCCGCGGAAGAAGTGGATATAACCGCTCATCGGCCAGCTCAAATACCATTGGGAAGACAGTTTGCCAAGCACGACAGTTAGTCCAAGCAGGGAGCCGAGTAAAATAGAAAGAATCGAGATGCCTATCGTAAGCAATGCGCCTTTCAATAGAAGCGGAAGGTAATCGATGATAATATCGAAGCGGAAATCCAAGTGACGCCCTCCTTATGTAGGAACGTATTCATTTGCAGAAGAGGCATGCGCAACATTCCATTTACGCATGCCTCCCTATTATTTCGCATTCAGTACATTATCGATATTCGGCTCATCGCCAAACCACTTTTTATAAATTTCGGTATATGTCCCGTTCTCCAGCACGGTCTTGATGGCCGGGTCCAACTTCTCTTTCAGCTCGCTGCCCTTCGGATAAAGAATGCCGTAGAACTCGGGCGCGAACTGCTCGGGATCGAGAATGCCTTTGAATTTCTTGTCCGGGTTGTTCTTTAGATATTCGCGAACGATGGCGATGTCCGCTACAACGGCGTCAACGCCGCCGCTATCCAGTTCCAACAGGGCAACCGCATTGCTGTCGAACCGCTTCAGATTCGGATTATCGCCGCCCATGATGTCAACCATTAACGTTTCAGCTGTGGTGGACGATTGCACGGCTACTTTTTTGTCTTTCAGATCAAGAGCGCCTTGAATGGGACTGTCCTCTTTGATCATAATCATATTCGTGGATTCAAAGTAAGGGATGGAGTAATCGTACGATTGCTTACGCTCGTCTGTAATCGAAATGCTTGATATGCCTGCGGCATAATTGTCACCGCTCTGGACTTCCGTTAGCATAGGATCCCAGCCCGTATTGTCGAGCTTGTAATCAAGATCTGCTTCCTTCATGACCGCTTCAAGAAAATCAATGTCGAAGCCGGTTATTTTGTCTTTGTCCATGTACTCCATTGGCGCATAAGCCGCATCCGTCGCGAACTTATAAGTCGTTCCGCCGCTGCCGGAGCTGCAGCCTGCCATAATTGACACCAAACATACAGCGAGTAAAGCTACCGTTCTTCTCCCCATAATCCACTCTCCCTAATGGTTTCATTTTCGCTCGCATACAGCTAATTCATGATATGCAGAGCGATAATCTATCATGATTTTAGCAGAAAATAATAGAGCTAGCTATGTCCATGTCAAATAATATTACATAAGGATGTATTCAAATAAGCTTGTTGAAACATCTCTGATTTCCTCAGCGCTAAGGTTCATCAAGCAGGCGAACCAAGTTCGGCTCCAAGCTCGAGCGGCGGTGACGATATTATTGGGAAGCTGGAGAGGCTGGCCAAATTAAGAGAGCAAAATTTGCTTAGCGAAGCAGAGTTTAACGAGCAAAAGAGACGGCTATTGGGATAATCGTAATAGCGCTTATTCATAACTATTTAAGTAAAAGAACGATCTCCAAAGTCGTGTAATAATGACTTTTAGAGATCGTTCTTTTTTGTTGAGTGAAACGCTGTGATATACTGTTTGTGATATAAACTGTTTATAGACATAACGTGACGGGTGCTGGGGGAGTACTGGGTATGAAAAAGGAAGACCAATGGGAAGACGAAAATAGTCCTATACATACATTGCCTCATGGCGTGAAGCTGAGCTGGGGTTATGTCAAGCGGCAGAAGAGAGGACCGAAGGGCGAGCTCAGCATAAAGCAGATCGTCGATACGGCGATTGAAATCGCGGATAAAGACGGTTTATTCGCTTTGTCGATGAACCGGGTGGCCCAATCACTCGGCTACTCTACGATGTCACTGTATCGATATATTACGGCCAAAGAAGATTTGCTTATTTTGATGCAGGAGGCCGTGAGCGATATTGAAATACCTGACGAAAAGGAGGGGGAGGATTGGCGCGAAAGCATGCGTCAATTCGTGCGCGAATTGATGCGCGTGTATCGGAAGCATTCGTGGTTTGTGGACATTCCCATCATGGGAGCTCCTATGACGCCTAACCAATTGCGATTCGTCGATTGGATGCTGCGGGCGATGCGCGATTTTCCGCTGAGCGACGCCGAGAAAATATCAGTTATTTTGCTGATTAGCGGCTATGCGAGGTCGGCAGGCATTCTTCAGCGCGACATGGACAGGATGATTGGTGCAGGCTCAAGCGAGGAAGCATTCAGTGGTCTAGCCTTTACGTCTGCTCTTAAGCAGCTCGTAACACCTGATCAATTTCCATATTTATCGGGTGTTGTCGCTTCAGGCGTTTACACGGGGGAGAGTGGAGACGCAGGTCCGATTGACGATGACTTCGATTTTGGTCTTGAACGTATCCTTGATGGCATTGCGGCCTATCTCGCTCAACAAAATACTAATCGTTGAAAATATTAAGAAGGGCTGCACCGTCATCGGACGGTGCAGCCCTTTGTAATTAAAACGGGTTCTATCTGCGTGCAACTTTGCGATGGAAAGTCCAAAAGCTCCAGCCGATGGCAATGAGCAGAATGAGCATGCTCCATCCGGCTGCGAGCCAGGCGCTGTTGTCGATTGGCGTGCCGGTGAGCAGTCCGCGAATCGTCTCAATGACGGGAGTTATCGGCTGATTGTCGGCAACTCCGCGCATCCACGTCGGCATCGTATCCGTAGGAACGAAAGCGCTGGAGATATAAGGGAGGAACAGCAATATGAAGCCGTATCCACTAGCTGCGGACGGATTGCCGCTGGCAAGCCCGATTGCTGCGAATAGCCAAGTAAAGGCAATAATAAACAATGTGATCATACCTAGCGCGGCGAGCCAATCCTTCGCGTCGGCTGTTGGGCGGAAGCCTACGAGATAGGCGACGGCAATGACGATGGCGGTTGCGATCAGGTTGCGTATAACGCTTGCCACAACATGGCCGGTTATGACGCTAATACTCGGAATCGGCATCGTTCGGAATCGGTCTATAATGCCGTTCGTCATATCTTCGGCAACATTGACCGCAGTCGAAGATGAACCGAAGACGGCGCATAACAGAATAATGCCGGGAACGACATAATTAACATAATTGCCTGTTGTATCGATTGCTCCTCCGAATACGTAAGTGAACAACAGCATGAGCATGACGGGCAGGATGACGGCCATAAGCATCGCTTCGACATTGCGCAGGCTTAGACGAACGCTCCGGCCGATGAATACGACATTCGTAGTGAGGAATGATGCGGATGGAACAGCCTTGTTAGACGTCGTCATAGCGTTACCGCCTCCAATTGTGTTGTCGTAAGCGCAAGGAATACGTCGTCCATGCTCGGCTTGCGCAGACTTAGCTTGGCATTTCCGGAAATCGTCAAGGAGGGATCATTGATCAACTGCCGCAGATGCTGAAGCGTGCCGTCGGTTGGGATGCTCCGAATCAGCGCATCGTTCTCGTCGCGCAGCTCGAGCACTTCCGTACCGACGCGCGACTTCAATTGTCCGGGAGTGCCCGTTGCGACGATGCGGCCACCGGATATGACGGCAACGGTATCTGCCAGCTGATCGGCTTCCTCCAAGTATTGTGTGGTAAGAAAGATCGTAACGCCGCGTTGCTTCAGCGAAAGAATAATCGTCCATAGGGCGCGGCGGCTGGTTGTATCGAGCCCTGTCGTAGGCTCGTCGAGAAACAGAATAGGACGATCGACGACGAGGCTGGTGGCAAGATCAAGCCGACGTCGCATGCCGCCGGAATAGCTCTTGACGCGCTTGCCCGCTGCCGCAGTCAAATCGAAGCTTTCGAGCAGCTCGGCCGCCCTTGCACGGGACTGTGAAGGCGAAAGCCCGGAGAGCCTTCCGATCATGCGTAAATTCTCTTCGCCGGTAAGCATTTCATCGATGGCTGCGAATTGGCCCGTCAGACTAATAGCGCTCTTGACCGCATTTTTGGCATTTGCTACATCGCTGCCGAACACGCGGGCAATGCCTTCATCTGCTGCGACAAGCGTCGTTAAGATATGAATGAGCGTCGTTTTGCCGGCTCCATTCGGGCCAAGTAAGGCAAAGATCGTTCCGGCTGATACGGCAAGCTCGATGCCGTCTAGAACGACCTGCTTGCCGTAGGTTTTGAGCAGTCCTGTTACTTGAACGGCTAATTCACTCATAGAAACACTCCCCTTATTTGTTTTTATTGCGTATTATATAAACAGTATAGTTCGTAAGCAGTAATGGTGCAATACATTACTTTATGCGGCTGTTGGGAAATTATAGCCGCCATCTCAAAAATAATAAGGTATAATAGTGACCAAGATGGGGGCGGCATAACCGTCTCCGTTTTGCTGTGTGATGAACGCCGTACATTTTATAATAAAGGGAGCATGAACGATGGCTAACGTACAGAGCAGGCAAAGAGAGATCGTCTGCCAATTGGCGAGCCGCGCATGGAATGAGCCTCTACTGGGCAGCGGGCTTTGGCGGCATGATGATATTCGCAACAACGTGTATGATGCGTCTTACTTGGCGGTTGCCTCGTCCGATTCAGTATGCAGCGACAAGCTGGGAATCGACCGTCGGGAGGCGATGGCCAAAGCGGCCAGCGTTCTCGAGCGTGTATTAGAGCTTCAGGACAAAAACAGAGCAAGCGATACATTCGGTCATTGGCCTCTTGGTCTCGGCGATAGGCCTGACGAGGCACGGCCTAATCTGCTTCCGGCCGAGCTGATGGGTGTCTTGATCGTTTACTTCCAGCAGCAATACGGGGCGCATCTTCCCGAGTCTCTCAATCAATCGCTGAATGAGGCGATTGAAGCGTTGTACCAAAGTACTTACTATCGCGTACCGCTGAAGGCATTTAATCATCATGAAGCGAAGTATACGGCGACGAAGCTTATTTTCGGATCTCGCTTCAAGGATGAAGAGCTGTTGGAAAAAGGCAGGCTGGATCTGCAGCAAATTTTGGACCGCGTGAGGACGCTAGGTTTACCGGAATACGGCGCACTACCTTGGTTCTGGCATTGGATTCAGGCGTTCACCTGCGCTTATGAAATCGTAGCCGTTCACGACATTCGCGAGGATCTGGCTTCGCTGTTGAATGAGCTATGGAATTACCGGGCGACCTACTATTTGAAGGGGGCTTGGACAGGCGGACGGATGCGCAGCTTAGGGCATGATTTGCCGAGAGACGGCAACGTCGCATTCGATTATGTTCAGTTCGGCGACTTTTCGTTGCCGCAAGCGCTGACGCGAGTCGAATATGCGGGACTAATGTTCTACCCTGCGCCAGAGAGTGCCATACGCACAGCGATGAACAGAGATCTGCCGCAAATCATCGAGCGAGTCATTGCGCCCGCTGGTGAAGAGGTGAAGCGACCGCTGCATAGCTACTTGTACGTGGATAAAGGTTTCGCCATGGGCGGAATCAGAGAACGCGTCAAGGAGTATGACAATGAGCAGCATCGTTGGGGCATTGATTTTCCATTGCGTCAAGACGGAGGCGTGAACCGGCTGTACATCATGCAGCCGGGCGAAGGTTGCAACGATGGCGATCTCCGCCATGCCGGGGAGTCGGGACAACTATTGTTCCATCGCAATGCAATCATCGCTTTATTTCCTTTCGCGGAAGGCGAGGACGGAAGGCTGGTTGGCGTTCTTCCGAAGGGAGAGTGGATGCGTAGACACCATTCGCTCTTTGGACGCATTGATGATGTGTACATCGCTTTGTATTTGCTCCATGACTTCACGCTTGTCGAAGAGGTTGATCGAATCATGCTAACAAGCAGGGGACTTGCTGCTGGCGGCGTAGTCGTAGAAGCGGTAAGCGCTGATACAGCAGCACGCAAACAGCTTAACAGCTTGAAGGACTTTATGTCGGAAATGGTAAACCATAATCCGTTATGGTCAGTTAGTCTACATGAATCGCTGCGAGTGGAATATGCGAACTTGGATGGAGAAATGTTGGCTTTAGCTCTTCACGAGGAGCCGCAACGCACCAGGCGCAGCATGAATGATACAGGAGAGAGCGAAGGTGATGTAAATTGACAAGCTCGGTTGGAACGCGAGAAACCTTGATCGGCTGGTTCGAGGAGCGGCGCTTAACGGGAGCAGCCTTGTACACGAAGGATGGAAAAGCTGTTGATTGGAAGAGGATAGCGAATGATTCTCTCTATGCCGACATGATCAAGGAAATAAAGGATGAGGGAGAACGACTGCTGACAGAACCGATACCGGAACTGACTCAAGAGTTGTATGCGCTGTTCGAAACGACGGGAAATCGACTGTCCTATGAAGGTCTGTACTTCAATCGGAGACGGAGACTAACGACATTTGCGCTGCTGTCTCTTCTGTATTCGGATAATGCTGCGTATAAAAGTGCGCTTGAAAGAATAGTGGAAGCGATTTTGACTGAACCGACCTGGTGTCTGCCCGCGCATATGAAGGGTCACATCATCGGGAGAAATATCGATCTGTTCGCCGCGGAGACCGGCTTTGCATTTTGTGAGATTTTATCGATGGCAGGCKACTTATTGCCGCAGACTCTGCGGGATGAAATGTTGGGGCAAGTGGATCAGCGATTGTTTACCCCTTACTTAGGTTACGGGCCGTATCATTGGGAGACGGCGGATCATAACTGGGCGGCTGTATGCGCAGGATCGATTGCCTCAGCCGCATTGCTTGTAGAACGCGATAATGAGCGACTCGCTCAAATAATTGTGAAAGCGCTAGACACGATGGAGCATTATTTGTCCGGCTTCGGCTCGGACGGGGCTTGCCTGGAAGGTCCGGGTTACTGGAATTACGGCTTCGGCTATTATATTTATTTCGCTGATCTGCTTAATAACGCAACAGGTGGCAGGGCTAGCTTGCTTGATAAGGCGAAGGTCAGAGAGATTGCGATGTTCCAGCAACGCTGCTATTTAACCGGTAATACGCCAGCCAATTTTTCTGATGCGATGCCGACTGTAAGCGTTCACATCGGGTTATCCGATTATTTGGCCGTTTCCTTTGATGAAACGGAGCATCCGCCGCTCTCCATCCGTGCTGCTTTTACCGAGGATCATTGCATGCGTTATGCGCCTGCCTTGCGAAATTTGATCTGGTATCGTCCAGAGGCGGTCAGACAAGCCGATTGGAGTCCGGCGAGCTGGTACTTGCAAGACGCCGAGTGGCTTATATCGCGCAGCCGATCAAGCGAAGGCAGCTTCGGCTTCGCGGCTAAAGGCGGCAACAATAACGAGCCGCATAACCATAACGACGTCGGCCATTTTATTTTGCTGGCGGATGACGATACGGCATTTGCCGCCGATCTAGGCGCTGGGGAATACACGGCACAATATTTTGGTTCTGATAGATACAGCTATGACTGTACTGGCGCGCAAGGGCATTCGCTTCCAGTCGTGGGTGGGCAACTGCAGCAGACGGGAGCCGGCAGTAAGGCCTCCGTGCTTGAGGCGCATACGAGCGCGGAGGAAGATCGGTTGGAGCTTGAACTAGCTAGCTGTTATTCGGATATTGCCGAATTGTCCTCGTTCAAGCGTCGGTTCATCTGGCGCAAGCTTACGCGGCCGGTACTCGAGTTGACGGATTCATTTCGATTCACAGACAAAGCGCAGCCCATCGTGGAGACCGTCATTACACGCTGCAAGCCGTCGTTGCTCGAAGACGGACGCATACGTCTTCAAGGGGCACGACATGACGTTGCCTTCGAGTTCGAAGCTGGACGTTATGACGTAACGATCGATGAAGTAAGCTTTTCCAATCATTTTGGCCAAGTAGAAAGCTATTACCGCATTCAACTGACCGTGAAGGACGTAGGTTCGAGCGAGCCTGTCTATAAATTGCAATTCAAATTTTGATAGATGGATGGGTGAGATAAATTCAAGAGTGACGGATGATTGAGATGACATCGACTGCAGTAGAGTGAACTTGCAGAGTGCGAGCAACGACTGGACGATGTGCTGAACGGTTAGCGAATATGATTAAAAGAAATCTTCCGGTCTACGGCGGCAACAATCAGTTGCGCTGGAGATCGGATTTTTTTGCGGATAAGTATGGAAGTTAGAGTACGGCAAGTACCCTTTGGTAACACATCACCTTCCATAAAGTTTGAACCGATTTGACCGAATGACTTTTAAATGTCGATGCAAATCATGAAGGCAATAACCTATAGTGCGTTCGGTGGACCTGAGGTGTTGAAGCTGGAGCAGCTATCACGTCCGGCGGCCATTACGGGGGAAGTGGTGGTTCGTATCCTCGCAGCAGGCGTATTGCCTGTCGATTGGAAAATTCGCAAAGGATTGTTCCCGATGCCAGTGAAGTTCCCGGCGATTCCCGGAACAGCCTTCTCGGGTATTATTGAGGAGGTCGGACCAGGCGTTGCCGGGTTCAAACGAGGACAGGCGGTGTTCGGCCGAAGTACAGCAGGCACGTATGCGGAATTTACGGCTGTATCAGCAGAGTCCATTGCAATGAAACCGAAGTCTATTAGCTTCGAGGAGGCTGCCTCCATATCGGGCGGAGCAACAACGGCTTGGCGAGCGATCATGGGCGGTCAAGTGAAGAAGGGTGACCGTGTACTCATCCATGGAGCTGCTGGAGGTGTAGGCCTCTTCGCCGTTCAGTTCGCTAAGCTAAGAGGAGCATATGTGATCGGTACTGCAGGATCTGACAACATCGCGTTTATTCAATCACTTGGCGTTGATCAGCCGATCGATTATAGAGCCGTCATGTTCGAGCAAGAGGCGAAGGACATCGATTTTGTCCTGGATACGATTGGCGGAGAGACACTTGAGCGTTCATGGTCGATTGTAAAAAAAGGCGGCCGGCTCATGACCATTACAGGGCAGCCGCCTCTGGAGCGTGGAAAGGCGCTGGGCATTGAAGTGATTCCTTCCTCGTTGGCATCCAGCCGTGATCTCGAGGAGATCGCCGAGCTGCTCGGAAGTCAACAGGTGAAAGCGTTCGTGCAAAGCGTGCACCCTCTCGCTGAAGCGCGCGAAGCCCATATCCGAAGCGAAGCAGGGCATGGCCGCGGCAGAATTGTGCTACATGTTGCGGAAGAGTAAGAATAATCAATGACCGCCGTTATCGTCCTGCTCGATCGAGCAACTGTTGGCGTTTCCTGCAACAATTATCCATTTTCCAGCGTTTTACTATAGGAAGCGTCAGTAACGACTCAGTGAGAGGATGTAAGGCAATGTTGAAGCAAGCGAAGGTGCGTATTCGAATGACAGGTTTGCTAATCATTGCTGGCCTGCTGCTGCTTGCATCATGCTCTGCAACGAAGAATGAGCAACCTGTAAAAGATTCGGGCTCAGCGGATTCGGGATACGTAGCCTCGGAAGCGCCGCCAACCGCAGCGACGGTCAGCAACGAGCCGGATTTTAAGCCAGAGCAATTAGCATTCATTCAAGGTAAAGACATCTATTTGTATAGTCAAGAGTCAGAAGGCGTAACGCTGCAAGTTGGTGACAAGGAGCAGTCGTTTGATTGGATTTATGCGACGCCAAGAGATATTCCCCCGCATATGAAGGCATTGGATTACGATGGAGATGGGGAAGACGAACTTGCAGTGGACTTGTATATGGGTTCCGGAACAGGCGTTTCTGTTGAGCAGCTGCACGTGATAGAACTAAATGATACAGGGCTAGAAAACGGACATTTCTTCAAAGACTATGTCTATATTCCAGACGTATACTTAGGGCAGCTTCATGATGCGGTTGCTTTCAGTTTGTCGAATGACGATGATGCGTTAAGCGGCCAAATCACGATAGGAGATCATTTGTATACCGTTAACTTAGAGCCCTATAAAGCGCCGGATTTAGGACCGATTAATGAGGGATTGGTGTTCGGAAGCATTGTCCGTTTCACCTTAGAGGACAAGGTCATCAAGGCGGAATTCGGAGCTGGCATTACTGCCGGATCAGCGGTTTCTCCCCAATATATTGGCGTAATTCAAGGAGAAGTTCTGTACTCGGATGGACAATTTCAACTCACGAATATACAATTTGCAGAAACAGAAAGTATCCAAATTGAGCATTGAAATTCACCGATCGTTATGATATGATGATGAAAATTTTTGATAACGGCGTTGATGAGAAGGAATACAATGCGCTTCATGTCCAGAGAGCAAGGGGATTGCTGCAACCTTTGCCTTAAGCCTTGTATATCGTCGTCTCTGAGCTATTCGAAGGAAAGCAGAGTGCATCTTCTTCAGATGCATATGGATTGCGAGTAGAATCGAACGGATTGGCACTCGTTACTGTGCTGCAGGCAAACTATTTTGCCTCATGAGACCGAAATGACAACATTTTGGTGAATCAGGGTGGTACCGCGAAAAGTTAACCCCTTTCGTCCCTTTGGCTTTAGCAGCATATGCTGCCGCCATTGGATGGAAGGGGTTTTGTTATTGCTATCTAAACGATATAAAAAGCGATGAAGAGAAGAAGTACAAAGGCTTTATGCCCAGAGAGCAAGGGGAACGCTGCAACCTTTGCCTTAAGGTCCTGTACAAAGTCGTCTCGGAGCTGTTGAAGGAAACCGCGCCTGTCGTTACTCCACCGCGAGGGCTAGCGAGTAGTAGAATCAACCGGATTGGCACACGATATCGTGCTGCAGACAAGTCGTATGTCTTGTCTCATGAGGCTGGAATGGCAACATTTCGGCAAATCAGGGTGGTACCGCGAAATGATAACCTCTTTCGTCCCTTGGCTTCGCAGCTGTATGCTGTCGCCAACGGATGAGAGAGGTTTTTTAACGTATAGGAAAGCATTTTCTCATACTTTCTCTATACGTTTCGACGAAACGCTGGAGTCTATAGAATGGACGCCATCAGGCGTTTCTTCTTATTTGAGTAAGTTTAACCGATAGAAATAAGCGATGAAGAGAAGCGTTTACGAATGCGTTATGTACAGAGAGCAAAGGAAACGGTGCAACCTTTGCCATAAGGCGCGTGAATGGTCGTCTCGGAGCTGTTGAAGGAAAGCCAAGACGGGCAGAAGCAATACGTTGTTCGTCCATATGGCGAGTAGACTTAACCGGATTGGCACACGTTAACGTGCTGCAGACAGATCGAATGATCTTGTCTCATGAGGCCGAAATCGTAATCGCTACAATAACATTTCGGTGAATCAGGGTGGTACCACGAGAAGCTAACCCCTTTCGTCCCTTTGGCTGGCAGCGCATGCATGCTGTCGCCATGGGAGGAAAGGGGTTTTTGATTTGTATAAATACTAAACCAATGGAGGGATTGGAATGAACAAAGGAACAACGGATTATATTAGCGGGTCGGAAGCGCTTTTGCGTTGCCTACAGGCAGAGGGTGTGGATTGCGTATTCGGCTATCCGGGAGGCAGTGCGCTCTATATTTACGATGCAATGGTAGGCAATCCGGACTTTAAGCATATTTTGACTCGGCATGAACAAGGGGCGGTTCACGCAGCCGACGGTTATGCGCGCTCGACGGGCAAGGTTGGCGTATGTCTCGCGACTTCCGGTCCAGGTGCAACGAACCTCGTTACAGGCATTGCCACGGCACATATGGATTCCGTGCCGCTTGTTATTATTACGGCAAATGTGTTCCAGTCGTTGAAGGGCTCGGATGCGTTCCAAGAAGCGGATATTATATCAATCACGATGCCGATTACGAAGCATAGCTATTATGTCAGCGATGCCGAGGAGCTTCCGCGTATCGTTCATGAAGCGTTCTTTCTTGCGAATAGCGGCAGGAAAGGCCCAGTCCTCATCGATATACCGAAGGACGTATCGAATCAGAAGCTGCATTACAAGCCGCACAAGCACAAGGGGCTCGATATCCGGGGGTATAAAGCTTCTCCGTTACTAGATCTTACGCAAGTAGATGAACTGCTTGAAGCGATTGCCGTGGCGGAACGCCCGGTTATTATAGCGGGGGGCGGTGTCATCTATGCAGGCGCAGCAGATGAGCTGCTAGCTTTCGCTGAGTTGACAAGTATGCCTGTAGCGACGACGCTGCTTGGTCTAGGCGCATTCCCAAGCGCGCATGAGCTATGGCTTGGCATGCCTGGCCATCATGGCACGTATACAGCCAATATGGCGATTCAACAGGCTGATCTCGTTCTGTCCATCGGCTCGAGGTTCGACGATCGGGTCACGATGAAGGTAGACGGCTTCGCACCGCAAGCGAAAGTAATTGCCCATATCGATATCGATCCGGCGGAGATCGGCAAAATCGTCAAGACGGATATTGCTTGTGTCGGAGATATTAAAGAAGTGCTGACTCACGCGAATAGGAGCGCTCGCAGTGCCAGGTCGGCGCAATGGATCGAAGAGCTTAAGCTCAGCAGTCTGAAGCATCCGTTGCGCTATGCCGATTCAGAAAAAGTACTGAAGCCGCAATTCGTCATGGAGCTGATAAGCGAAACGACAGGCGGCGAAGCAATCATTACGACTGATGTCGGCCAACATCAAATGTGGGCAGCGCAGTTCTATAAGTTCAAATACCCGCGCTCGCTCGTAACTTCGGGAGGTTTCGGCACGATGGGCTTCGGATTCCCGTCGGCTATCGGAGCTCAGATCGGCAATCCGCACCGGCTTGTCGTTTCCATTAATGGCGATGGTGGCATGCAAATGTGCGCACAGGAGCTGGCGATATGTGCGATTCATCAAATTCCGGTTAAGATCGTCGTAATCAACAACCAGGTGCTCGGCATGGTTAAGCAGCAGCAAGAGCTCATGTACGACAAACGGTTCAGTCAGATCGACCTTGCCGGCAGTCCGGACTTCGTTATGCTTGCCGACGCTTATGGGGTTAAAGGTCTCAGAGCCAGCACGAAAGCGGAAGCTGTGCGCATATGGGAAGAGGCACTGGCAACCCCTGGTCCAGTATTGCTGGAGTTTGTTATCCCGTCGGACGAGAATGTGTATCCAATGGTGCTAGGGGGGACAACGCTCGATCAGATGCTGCTTGGAAGCTTCGACTCGTAATCGCTGCCCTCAGCTTCCGCGATGCCGAAATGTTGATCGAGTTTCTCGGCAATTCCCGGCTGCTCGTAGAATGCGATTTTATTATCAATAAGCTTCAGATGGTTAGCCAAATCGTCAATCTGCTTCAGCACGGCTTGCCGATGCAAAGTCAGCATTTCCTTTCGTGGATGAATCGATCTGCCGCCTTCTTTGGCCCATTCCATATATTGCTTGATTTCCTTGATCGGCATCCCTGTATCTTTTAAGCAGCAGATGAGCGCAACCCAGTCCAGATCGTTATCGGAGAATGATCGGTTGCCCGATGAATTGCGGGAGATAAAGGGGAGAAGGCCCTCCTTGTCATAATATCGGAGCGTATGAGCGGACAGTCCAAACTTCGCGGCAACCTCATTAATCGTGTATGGCATATTTATTTTCATCCTCTCGCTTGACTTCGAGTTAACTCTAAGTGATAGCCTTACTTTAGACCGAATTGCTTCTATAAGCAAGCGGTTAATAAAACAGGTTAGAGGAGAATGCAGAATGGGCAATACGACCAAAATCGCACTAGTAACCGGCGGCAGCCGCGGCTTAGGCAGGAACTCGGCCATTGCGCTGTCCAAGAAAGGCATCGATGTCATTGTGACTTACAATAAAGAGCAGGAGCTCGCAGATTCCGTCGTTCATGAAATTGAAAGCAATGGAGCAAAGGGTTATGCGATGAAGCTTGATGCAGGAGATGTGTCATCTTTCGAAGCATTCAGGTCGCAGCTACAAGCTGTGCTTAAGGAACAATGGAATCGGAATCATATCGATTTTCTAGTCAACAACGCGGGTTTCGGTATAAATGCTCCGATTGCCGATACGACCGTCGAGCAGTTCGACAGCCTGATGAACGTTCACTTTAAAGGGGTATTTTTCCTTACGCAGACGCTGCTGCCGGTTATGAACGATCATGGCGGTATCGTTAATATTTCTACGGGACTGACGCGCTTCTCCATGAAGGGCAGTGCAGCTTATGCGGCAATGAAAGGCGCAATCGAAGTGCTTACGAAGTATATGGCGCAGGAGCTGGGCGAGCGCGGCATCCGCGTTAACGTCGTTGCGCCAGGTGCGATTGCTACCGATTTTGGCGGTGGACGCATTAAGTCGAACCAAAATCTAAGGGACCACATCGGATCGATTACGGCACTCGGACGAGCGGGCGAAGCCGACGATATTGGCGGCGTTGTCGCGGCACTATGCACGCCGGAGCTCGCTTGGGTTAACGCTCAACGTATCGAAGCATCCGGAGGTATGCTGTTGTAAGTTTGCTGCAATAACTAAGAAGAACGCAAGGCCGAGGCTTCTAAAGCCCTCTGCCTTGCGTTCTTTTGGATTAGGATTCGTAAGGAATCGTCTGAATAGTGCCGTCCTCATTGTAATGCAGCTCTGTAAATTTAACGCTCCGCTTGTTGTCTGCACCGCCCGACAGCGAGCTGTCATGATAGAATAAGTACCACTTCTCGTTGAACTGCACGATCGAGTGATGCGTCGTCCAGCCTAAGACCGGTGTAAGAATCGTACCTTGGTATACATAAGGTCCTTGGGGATCCTTGCTGATCGCGTAGACGATCTTATGCGTCGTTCCCGTGGAGTAGGACAAGTAATAGTATCCGTTATACTTATGTACCCATGGGCCTTCGAAGTATCTGCGGTCTTCGTCGCCTGCCGGTATCGGATTGCCATCCTCGTCTACGATCGAGATTTGCTTCGGCTCGCTCTTGAACGTTAGCAAATCATCGCTAAGCTCAGCTACGATTGGACCGAGCGCCGGTTCAGACGCTGCCGGGCCTTCCGCATCTTCTACAAAGGAACCAGTTTGCCATTTCTCAAGCTGACCGCCCCATAATCCGCCGAAATAAATATATGCCTTATCGTCTTCGTCGATGAAGACGGCTGGGTCGATGCTGAAGCTGCCTGGAATGTAGTCCGGCTGCGCCGTGAAAGGTCCCGCAGGCGATGTGCTTGTTGCTACGCCTAGTCGGAAAATATCGTCATGATCTCTAGCCGGGAAAAATAAATAGTACGTATTGTTGCGATAAGCTGCGTCAGGTGCCCACATTTGCTTTTTGGCCCAAGGAACATCCTTAACGTGAAGCGCTTCGCCATGGTCAACACACTCGGAATTAACGTCATCCATCGATAGAACATGGTAATCTTCCATATCGTATTGGTCGCCGTTATCGTTGGACGTCATCTCGTGATCGAGATCGTGGGAAGGATAAATATAAAGCTTGCCATCGAATACATGGGCAGAAGGGTCAGCGGTATAGATATGGGTTACTAAAGGCTTGTTCGGTGTAGTCATCGTATCCTCCTAGTGAGTTCCTATGTTCGCGAAACCGTTTTCCTCCTTATTCTATCAAATAACGCTGCCCATTAAACCCTAACAATGTTTTGTTTTTAGCCCAAAATATTTAGATTTTATCCCAAGCTTCCGTGATTAGCTCGCCGTTAAGGACAGCTGCAGCTAGCGACCCCATAGATGCGGCGGCAATCGCTTGATACATCTCTGTTGCGGCGTCTCCGGCGCTGTAGACACCGGCAACGTTCGTCTTGCCGAAGTTGTCGATGACGACGGTTCCGGAATCGGTCATGTTGCAACCAAGCCTTGCAGGCAGATCGGAGCCGGCAGCGAGCTTTGGAGCGAAGAAAATGCCCGTGCAGCTAATAACGCTCCCGTCTTCCAGCCGTATTTGGTTTACGATGCCGTCGTTTGACTCAATTTGCTGAATCGGCGAAGAATAAACGGCAACATTATGCCGGTTCAGCTCCTCGCGCTGCTCCTCGGACAGCTCGTCGGGCCCATTCGAGCATATAACCGTTTGATTCGTCCAACCGGTGAGCATCTTCGCGAGATGATGCGCTCCTTGCCCCTTCGCAATAATGGCGAGCGGCTGATCGCTCAGTTCCCAGCCGTCGCAATAAGGACAGACGAAAGCGCTCTTGCCATATACTTCTCGCAATCCATTGATCTCTACCGGCAGATCTCGTTTGCCAACGGCGAAGAGCAGCTTCTTGACATAGTATACCGTCCCTTGAGACGTCGTAATCATGAATCTGCCATCCGAACCGGATACGGCTGTCGCCGCTTCGTCGACGAAACGAACGCTAGGATAGGCGCTTATCTCCTCGCGCGCTACCTTCCTGAAGTCGGCGGGCTTAATGCCGTCGCGAGTGAGGTAACCATGAGTTGCATGTGTAACCCGATTGCGAGCCCGTCCCTCATCGATCAAGACAACGGTTTTTCTTGCTCTGCCTAGCACAAGCGCTGCGCTCAAACCGGCTGGACCGCCGCCGATAATACCAACATCCATCAATTGTTCCATTATAATCTCCCTCTCGGATCTTGAATTATAGACTCTATATATCCATTATAGATGTTATTTGTCCATAATTCAATATACATTATCCAATTAAAAGAAGAGGCTGCCCATGCGGGCAGCCTCCGTTCTTTATTCGCCCCTAACATAGGCAAGCAGCTTCTGCAGCCATGTTAGGTTGTTTTGGAGCATTTGATAGGCATGCTCAGAGATAAGCTTGACCGGCACAAGCTTATTCTCCGGAATGTCGTGAAGAAGCTCGGGATCGCTATTTTCGATGAGTTCTATTCGTTTGGCCATACGATTGATCGATTCCTCAATGAGATAAGCCAGCTTGTGCTTATCGACTTTATCGAGAAATAGGAGCGAGGAGTAAAGCGTTGTTATGTTCGTGACGTTCTGGAAGACGGCATAGATGTCATCCTCCAGCGCCTTACGTCCTTTATCCGTTATGCCGTAAGTCGTTTTCTCGGGACGATTATCCGATTGAACGACTTTAATTTTTTTGATTAAGCCTTTTTTGGCAAGTACCTCAAAATGATAATACAGCGTTCCATCATTAATGGATATGGCGCTGTCCAATGATTTGAGCACCTGCTTCTTCAGATCGTAGGGATGGCGCTCACCCTCGCTTAACGTTCCCAATATAAAAATTTGAAGTGTCATTATGGCCTCCTTAGCAACGGCAGACAAAAGGGCTGGCAGGACTATGAAATCGTCTGCCGGCCCTTGAATTCTATAATAGCACATTAGAAAGCGTAACAATTACGTAAACTTTACATCATGATTGGCTGTGGAGCAGGCGGTTGCTGGGTGCCGGTTAGCTCTGAAGCTTCTTGAACGGCCTCCGATTTGCGGCCTTTGATAGCATGAATAACGGTGTTGATAACAAGCGCGCCGACCGCGACAAGAGCAAGCCCGAGCACATAATAGCCTGTTCGGCCTCCGCCGAATAAGTTGTTGTAGACCAATTGAACGTTGTAGAACATTGGCGTAACGTGGCTAACGGCTTTGAAGAAACCCKGCATCATATCTTGCGGCATCACAGCGCCGTTACTGACCGTTTGGCTAAGCAGGATCGGCAGGTTCACCAGCATACCGGCCTGGCCGAGCAAGATGCAGAAGATGCTTGTGAATTCGATAGCTGCGAACATTTCCAGCGACTGAGTAAGCCACATATGAACAAACGTTTCGAAGCCGTAGCCTTGAACGGCAAAATAAATCGATATTCCAATGAGCGGAAGGATAAGCGACAGCAGTACGTTAACGCCCTGCAACGACATGAACGCTTTCCACTTGCCGAGCTTAGTCTTCAGCTCATTCAAAGCGCCAATGCTCATCATGGAGTAGATCATGGCAGCGGCATAGATAGACATCGTTAGAAACATCGGCGCCATCTGATTGTGCATCCCGGCAGGCGGTTGGTTCGTCATAACGATACTAGCCGCAAACTTGTTCTGAATCGCTTCTGTCATTTGTTTTGACTGCTCCTCAGGGACGTTMAGCGATTGCAGCGCACCTTGCGTCGACTGAGCGAGCAGTTGCGAGMTCATTTGATTAGAAATTTGATCGGCTACGCTCTGGACGGTGCTGACGACAGACGCTGGATTGGATTGATTAATGAAAAACGCAAGCTTTGCTTGCTCGCCTTGCTCTGACAGCATCTGTGAGAAATCGGCCGGGATATGAATAAGCAGATGGGAGCTGCGGTCATCAAGTTGTTTCTTAGCATGATCCAATGAGTCATCCAATATGACTTTAAGCGGCAACTGTTCTTGCATTTGCCTTACGAACTCGTCACCGTATTGCGCATCCTCATTCACGATGGAAACGGTAAGCTGGTCTACATTTTTGGGAATAGCGCTGTAACCCGACATGAAAATAACGATCATTACGACTTGATAAAAAACCATCATGAATATGCCTGATGCAATCCCTTTGTGCTTCAAAAAACTTTTCATGGCTCCACTCTCCGCTCTTTATCTACACTCTATATAATGTACTCTAATTAGAGTACTCTGTCTGTAGTTTGTTGTCAAGTTCAATGGCATTGGACCAAGCATGCAGTGCTTGTACGCGAGGCAAGTGCAAAAGTCCAAAAAATGATGCCTCTTATCTAAAAAATGCTACCTATAACGACCGCGCGCCAATTGCTACTATTTAATCGAAGGATAGTTAGACGTCGTAACGAAGCAAAAAAACGATTCGGGAGGTAACATTCGTGAGGAAGATGGCAACCGTATTTATTGTTCTCGTCTTAGTACTGAACGGGTTCGCGACAATGGTTCATGCTGATTCGTCATCTGCGCCAGAAAACTTGAATGGCATAATGACGGTCAATTCTGCTCAGTTGAGCTGGTCAGCCGCTGAAAATGCAATCGCTTACAATATTTACCGGGCACCAAGCAGTTCAGGGCCATACGAGAAGGTGAATGATGCTTCTATTGCAACTGCAAGCTATACGGACAAAGGGTTGGCGACGAATACAACCTATTATTACAAGGTGTCTACGTTAAGGGAGAGCGGAGAATCAAGTCTATCCGCAGAATTTGCGGGCACGACGGTTGTGGCCCTCGGCCCCAATGTGAAAGTCTATGATCCTACGATGGATATAGCGACGATCCAGTCGGAAGTTGATGACATCTTCGCCGAACAGGAGCGGGCGGAGTTCGGTCAAAGCCGTTATTCGCTTCTATTCAAGCCAGGCGTCTATAACAATCTGAACGTGAGAGTCGGCTTTTACACGCAAGTAGCAGGCCTTGGCCAAGACCCGGACGATGTTCTCATTAACGGCGGCGTTACGGCCGATGCCAAGTGGGATAACGGCAATGCGACACGCAATTTTTGGCGTTCGGTGGAAAATTTATCGTTTAAGCCGCTTGACCTGACCAAAAATCCGCCAACACTGACCGATGCGAAGTGGGCGGTGTCGCAGGCCGCACCGATGCGGCGCGTGCATGTGCTCGGGAAGATTAATTTATTCGACTTTACATCAAGCTGGGATGCGGGCTGGGCGAGCGGCGGCTATATCGCGGATTCGATTATCGACGGCACCATACTTCCGGCATCGCAGCAACAATTTTTCTCCCGAAATAATGAGTATACGAGCTGGTTGAACGGCGTATGGAATATGATGTTCGTCGGCGATACGAATCCGCCCGAAGGAACATTCCCGGCACAGCCCTATACAGTCATCGATGAAACGCCGGCGATTAAGGAAAAGCCTTATCTCTATATCGACGATAGCGGCGAATATAACGTTTTTGTACCTTCATTGCAAACCGATAAAGTAGGCGTTAGCTGGAAGGACGGCTCGACTCCCGGCGACTCGCTGCCGATTAGCGATTTTTACATTGCTGATCCCGAGAGCTCGACGGCGGACGATATTAATGCAGCCCTTGATAATGGACTTCATCTATTGTTTACGCCAGGCTTCTATTACTTGGACGATACGATAAGAGTAGAGAATCCGGACACCGTCGTAATGGGTCTTGGATACGCTTCGCTTGTGCCAACAACAGGATTGCCGGCTATGACGGTCGCCGACGTGGATGGAGTAAGCGTGTCTTCGCTCTTCTTTATTGCCGGAGAGGAAATGTCTCCATCGCTCCTAACCGTTGGAACGGAGAATTCGGGCGTGGACCATTCCGATAATCCGATCCTTATTGCGGACCTATTCTTCGGTATTGGCGGATTTCTTCCAGGCAGCGCAGACGTCGGTCTTATCGTGAACAGCGACGACGTCATTGGCGATCACTTCTGGATATGGCGCGCGGACCATGGCGCCGGAGCAAGCTGGGATACGAATATAAGCAATAACGGTATCATCGTGAACGGCGAGGATGTGACGATCTACGGGCTGTTCAACGAGCATCATGAGCAATACCAGACGATCTGGAACGGCAATGGCGGCAGGCTGTACTTCTATCAGTCCGAGATTCCATACGACCCGCCTTCCCAGGAAGCTTGGATGAGCCATGACGGAACCGTTAACGGCTACGCTTCCTATAAGGTTGGCGACGACGTAACGACTCACGAGGCGTGGGGGCTTGGCATCTATTCCTTTTTCCGGGACGCTGACGTTGACTTGGAAAATGCGATGGAGGTTCCGCGAGTAGAGGGGGTTAAGATCCATCATGTGACTGCGATATGGCTGAACGGCGTGGCAGGCAGCGAAATTACGCATATTATTAACGGCACAGGCGGCAAAGTATATGCCAACTCGCCGGCAAGCGCGATGCGCCAGACGGTTACGCATTATACGACAGGCGACAGCGAAGCGCCTACCGAACCGACAGACTTAACGGCGCTCGCGGTGTCCAGCAAGCAGATCGATCTGACCTGGACAGCTGCAACCGACAATATCGGCGTTGAAAGCTATGATATCTATCGCGATGGCGTGAAGGTGGGCACTGAGAACGGCACGTCGTACAGCGATTCCGGACTTAAAGCGAAGAAGGAGTACAGCTATACGGTCGTAGCGCGAGACTCCGCAGGAAATCAATCGGAGGCCAGCAATGAAGCAAGCGCCGTGACGCAAAGAGAATTAACGACTTACAATCAAAGCGGATGGACAGCAACGGCCTCGTCCGGTACTGGCAGCGTCGGCAATCTAATAGACGGCAATACAAGCTCGCGCTGGAGCTCAGGAACGCCGATGGTGCCGGGACAATACTTTACTATCGATATGAAGTCGGCCAAGCAAATTTCACGCTTGTCGATTACGTTGCCGGCAGGCAATAACGACTATGCGCGCGGTTACGAGATCTACATCTCGCAAGACGGCATCGATTGGGGCACGGCGGTCGCCAGCGGAACGGGCAGCGCATCCATAATCGTTGACTTCGAAGAAGCATTAACGGCGCAATTCGTTAAAGTCGTGCAGACGGGCTCAGCCGGTAGCTGGTGGGCCGTCGATGAATTCGGCGTTTACACGGATACGGAGAAATCGCTTGATCGGAAGACATGGACGGCAACAGCTTCGCCGGCAGGCGATTCGACCGCCAATCTGCTGGACGATAAGCCTTCAACCCGCTGGAGCTCAGGCACGACGATGGTTCCCGGCCAATCGATCGTCATCGATATGAAAGCGGAGCAATGGTTTAACAAAATCGTAGTGGACTCAAGAGGAAGCAACAACGATTATTCGCGTTCGTATGAAATCTATATTTCTGATGATGGCGCAGAATGGGGAACGGCGCTCGTTGCGGGAACGGCGAACGGTCCGCTCATTGTATCCGATTTTGCCGATCAAACGGCTCGCTATTTGAAGCTTGTTCAGACGGCAACGAATAGCAGTTGGTGGTCCGTCCATGAGATTACGGTTTACCGTGACGGTACGGTGCCGGTGCCGGTGAGCGGGATTGAAGTAGCGGGCGCTGGCGGAGCGGAAGCGATTACGGCGAAAGGCGGAACCCTCCAAATGACTGCGCAGGCGCTACCGGTCTATGCAGATGATACGGACGTCTTTTGGTCGGTCACGGGAGCAGATGATGAGGAGACAGAGCTCGCGACGATTAGCGTAAGCGGTCTGGTAACCGCACTCGATAACGGTGCAGTAAAGGTAGTTGCAACGGCGGTTGACGGTTCGGGGGTAACAGGGAGTGCGATCATCGAAATTAGCGGTCAACATCCCGTCACTGCAATAATCGTAACGGCTGAAGACGATGCAACATCGATTACAACCGCAGGCGGAGAGCTGCAGCTGTTCGCAGCCGTTTCGCCGGACAATGCTGACGATCCAGGCGTAATCTGGTCCGTGACGGATTCGAGCGGAGAACTGACGACAGCAGCGGAAATTAACGATAACGGCGTATTGACCGCCCTCGATAACGGTACAGTCAAAGCCGTAGCTACGGCCATCGACGGATCGGGGATAACTGGCAGTCTTACGATTGCGATTAGCGGACAACATCCGGTTACAGATATTGAGGTAACAGGAGCAGGCGGTGCGTCAACGATTACGACAAAAGGCGGTACTTTGCAGTTGAATGCCGAGGTTCGGCCGTCAGATGCGGACAATAAAGAGTACGTTTGGTTGGTAACCGGAACGGATAGCTTGCCTACGGCACTGGCAACGATAAGCAGTTCGGGTCTGTTGACCGCGGTCGATAACGGTTCTGTGAACGTTGTGGCGTCTGCAACAGACGGCTCTGGCGTAACGGGTTTTCTAACCGTCGATATTAGCGGACAACATCCCCTAACAAGTATTGCAGTCACAACAGCAGGCGGTGCAACCACGATTACGGCTAAGGGCGGAACGCTGCAATTGAATGCCGAAGTACTGCCAGCCGATGCGGATAATGATGCGGTAGTATGGTCAGTTTCGTCGCCTGACGACAGCCCGACAGATAAAGCAACGATAAGTGTAGACGGATTATTAACGGCCGTGAAGAACGGAGAAATCAAAGCAGTGGCGACAGCATCGGACGGTTCGGGCGTCAAAGGCACTATAATGATTGTCATTAGCGGTCAGAAGTCACAGAATACAAGCAATCCTCCAGTGGATCAGCCAACCCTCCCTGAGCAGTCGAGAGAGGATACCAAGCTTGTGCTGCAAGGCGAGGAAGCGGTAGCGGAGCTGTCTCCGGGGGAGACGGAGGCGCAACTGTCGGTAGACAGTATCAAAGCAGCTGGCAACCATCCCGTTGTCATTCAATCGGATGAAATGTCCATCACGATTCCGAATGCTGTTCTTGCGCAATTGATCGGTTTGCTTCCTGGGGCGATAGATGCTAAGGTCACCGTTCGCGTTCATGGCGCTGCACAGGCAGATACACCTGCCGGTCCGAACCTGACGTTCGGCGGCCAAGTGTTCGAACTCGATCTTTTCCTTACGGATAAGGAAGGTAAGAAAGTGAAGTTATCGTCTTTCCCTGAACCAGTCGTCATTACGCTTCCTATCACTTCTAATAATGTCGATAAAGAGCTGCTCGGCGTTTATTACTACAACGAAGCGACGAAGGCGTGGGAATATGTAGGCGGGACGGTTGATCCGTCAGGGACAGCAGTCGTCGTCGGCTTGCAGCACTTTAGCAAATATGCGGTTATGGCCTATAACAAGTCATTTATTGATGTGCCAATATCCCATTGGGCATATAAGACGATCAAAGTGCTCGCTTCGAAACATATTGCGAATGGCGTGACAGTTGTATCTTTTAATCCTGCCGGACAGACGTCACGCGCGCAATTCGTTACGATGCTTGCTAATGCGCTCGGGCTGACAAGCGATAACGGGGTTACGCCGTTCACGGATGTGGATGCTCAGGATTGGTACGCAGGAAGTATTGCGGCTGCATACAAGGCCGGGTTAGTAACAGGTGTATCGGAGACGAGTTTCGCACCGAATGCGACAATCACAAGAGAGCAGATGGCGATATTGATGGTGCGGGCTTATGAACTAGCGAGCGGCAAGAAGGCATCGGAACAAGCAAGCTTGGCAAGCTTGAAAGACGGGGAGAAAGTTTCCGTCTGGGCTGCGGATGGTGTTGCGAAAGCTATCGAGCTGGGCTTAATGAAGGGCCAATCAGCAGCGTTGTTCGCTCCTCAGGATCAAGCGAGCCGCGCAGAAACGGCGCAAGCGATCTATAATTTATTGAGCAAGTTGCAGTGGATATAAGAATAACGGACGAGAGCAGAGAGGCTGAACCTGAGCAACGGCAGGTTCAGCCTCTCTGTCGTTTTAATTGTGAACATTGTATGCCAGTCCGGATAAACCTTCATTTTGCGCCGATAGGTTGGTATACTTGGGACAAGTAGCAGGACAAGACGCGATGAATGGAGCTATTCCTATGTATAGTAGTTTGGAGCAATGTTTAATTGATCTTGAGAAAAACGGCCATCTCGTTCGAATTAAGGAAGAGGTTGACCCGTATTTAGAGATGGCGGCTATTCATATGAAAGTTTTTGAGGCGGGAGGACCTGCCTTATTGTTCGAAAATGTGAAAGGAACGAAGTTCCGGTCCGTATCGAATCTGTTCGGTACGACGGAGCGGAGCATGTTCATCTTCCGCCAAACATGGGATGCAGTTCAGAAGGTAATGGCTGTTCGCAGCGATCCGATGAGCGCGCTGAAGCGGCCCTTCAGCAATATCGGAACAGGCTTAGCGGCTTGGAATGCGCTCCCCGCGAAGAAGACGCGCAGTCCGCTTGCGCTTCACGAAGTGAACATCTCCGACTTGCCGCTCATCCAGAGCTGGCCGATGGATGGCGGAGCTTTCGTAACGCTGCCGCAAGTGTACTCGGAGGATCCGGATAAGCCGGGCATTATGAATTCCAATCTCGGGATGTACCGCATTCAACTAAGCGGCAACGAATACGAGATGAACAAGGAAGTCGGTCTTCATTATCAGATACATCGGGGCATTGGAATCCATCAGGAGAAGGCCACGAGGAAGGGGCAGCCGCTCAAGGTAAGCATCTTCATCGGCGGCCCTCCCGCGCATACGCTGTCGGCGGTTATGCCGCTGCCCGAGGGCTTAAGCGAAATGACGTTCGCAGGTCTGCTTGCAGGTCGACGCTTCAATTATAGCTATGTCGACGGATATTGCATTAGCAATGATGCCGACTTTGTCATTACGGGAGAGATTCATCCCGGCGAGACGAAGCCGGAAGGCCCGTTCGGCGATCACCTGGGCTATTACAGCTTGACCCATGAGTTCCCGCTCATGAAGGTGCATAAGGTATACGCCAAGCCCGGCGCCATCTGGCCATTCACGGTCGTAGGTCGTCCGCCGCAAGAAGATACGGCATTCGGCAATCTCATTCATGATCTAACGGGAGATGCGATTAAGCAGGAGATTCCTGGCGTGAAGCAGGTTCACGCGGTCGATGCCGCGGGCGTTCATCCTTTGTTGTTCGCTATCGGCAGCGAGCGCTACACGCCATACCAGCAGGTGAAGCAGCCTGCCGAGCTGCTCACGATTGCCAATCGGATTCTTGGTACAGGGCAGCTAAGTCTTGCCAAATATTTGTTCATTACGGCGGAAGAGAAGCAGCCGCTTGATACGCACCGCGAAGCGGATTTCCTGGCTTATATATTGGAACGTCTTGACTTGAGACGCGATATTCATTTCTATACGAATACGACGATCGATACGCTCGACTATTCGGGGACGGGTATAAATAGCGGCAGTAAAGTCGTGTTCGCTGCCTATGGGGATAAGAAGCGCGAGCTCTGCAGCGAGACGCCGGAGCCGCTTAAGCTGCTGAGCGGCTATGACAATCCGCGTATGATTATGCCGGGGATCGCCGTCTTGCAAGGCGCGGCGTTCACCGATTATGACAGCGCAAAGCTGGAGATGGCCAGCCTAAGCGAAGCTATTGCGGAGAGAGGGCCGCTTGAATCATGCCCCATCATTATTGTCGCCGACGACAGCTCGTTCATGAGCGAGACCTTAGGCAATTTCCTGTGGGCTACGTTCACGCGCAGCAATCCGTCGCACGACATGTACGGAGTGAACAGCTTCTATGAGCATAAGCATTGGAGCTGCGATAACGTCATTATTGATGCCAGAGTAAAGCCGCATCAAGCGCCTCCGCTTATTCCCGATCCGAATGTCGAGAAGAGCATCGAGCGGATATTCGTCAAGGGAGCAAGCCTAGGACATTTGAACATTTAATCTGCGCAACGGCCCTGATGGAATTTTTTTCGGGGCTTTCGATTGGATAAGTATTGTCATTTGTTAAACGCTATGGAAAGTCAGACATCAGGGAGAATGACACATGCCGGCATTATCTAAGCTGCAGACGAGCTTATTGCTCGCTTTTTTAATTATCGTATGGGGGATCAATTGGCCTGTGTCCAAATACGCTTTGGATTACATGCCGCCTGTATTGTTCTCAGGCATTAGAACGTTGATCGGCGGTTTACTGCTGCTCGCAGTCGCCATTCCGAGATGGAGTCGGCTTCGGCTCAAGGAAACATGGGTGATCTATGTCGTATCGTCGATCGTCAATGTTATTTTGTACTATGGCTTGCAGACAATCGGATTAAATTACTTGCCTTCGGGGTTGTTCTCGGCAATCGTATTCCTCCAGCCTGTGCTCGTCGGCATCTTTTCGTGGCTGTGGCTCGGCGAATCAATGAATGTCATGAAGATCGGCGGACTATTACTCGGCTTCGCGGGCGTAGGCGTCATATGCAGCGGAGCGGGCGGACTTTCAGGCCATATATCCGTAGAAGGAATACTGCTAGCGCTTGGTTCCGCGTTTAGCTGGGCATTAGGAACGATATATGTGAAGAAGACGAGCGCTCGCGTTGATCCTATCTGGCTCGTGACGAACCAACTGCTGATCGGCGGCTTATTCATGACGGCTGTCGGTTCGGGGGTAGAGAGCTGGTCTGAAGTCGAATGGAGCTTAGGCTTTATAATCGCTTTATTGTTCATATCGATCTTCGTCATTGCGATTGGCTGGATCATCTTCTATAAACTGATGGATTCGGGCGAAGCGAGCAAGGTGGCCTCGTTTACGTTTCTAATCCCGCTCATCGCTATCCTAATCGGGACGCTGTTTCTGGACGAGCCTTTCACGATGTCTTTGCTTGCCGGCCTTGTGCTCATTCTTCTAAGCATTTACTTCGTCAACCGCAGAACCAATGGAAATTAGAAAAAACAAATCCCCTGCTTCACCGCATATGCGGATAGAGGCAGGGGATTCGTTCTGTATGCAACGTCAGACTAATGGTTGATATCGCATTTGTTCAATATAAACGAGATTTGATTTTCAAGTCGATTGATCGTTTCTTGAGATTCCTTATCTTCTGCTTGCTGTCCACGAAGCGCTTCCAGCTCCTGCTTGAGCTGATGAAGATCGTCTCCGGCATTGGCGCAATCATAATTGCTCTCGAGGTTACCTAGCATGTCTAATCCTCCAATCAGTAGGTAGGTGTACCTGACTATTATGGTGGATTTCAAGCAACTTATTCACTTCCCCTAGATTTTCCCCTGTCTTGCCCTCATTGGATTCCCCTTTTTTGTTTTAGTCGATTATTTGAATTTGGGCCGGACGGATTGCCCTTTTATGAGCGTGACATAGATGCGTTCGTTGTCGACGGAGTCGCCGGCTAACATCTTGAGCAACTGCTCGGAGGCTAGAGCTCCCCATTTGCGCATGGAATAATCGATGGTAGCCAATCTAGGCTGGATGAATTGGGCCAGCTCGATGTTGTCGAAGCCGATCAGATGAATATGCTCGCCAATGATAAGCTTGCTATGGTCGCGAACGTATCCATACACGCCGATGGCCATCTCATCGTTCAGGCACAAGACGGCTGCTGGACCGTTATATTGCTCGACGATTCGCTGAGCTGCCGCTGCGCCGCTTGCCTTACTGAAATCCCCCTCAAGCTCGGTCAACTGCGCGCCGGGCGAGCGCTCGGCAACCTGATGAATGGCGCGCAGCCTCTGGTTGGCATCGTAAGAGCCTTTCGGCCCCGTTACCGCATAGATTCGGTCATGACCTTGTTCAAGCAAAAACTCCATAGCGAGAGTGGCCCCTGCTTTATTGTCGAGCAGCACCTGGTTAATAAGAGGATGATGCAATTCGCGGTCAAGCACGACCGCCCTATGCCCTTGCCCCGCGTATTGAAGAAGCTCTTCATTGGAAAAAGTTTCATCGAGAATAATAGCGCCATCGATCATTCCTTCCGGAATGAGGCGGCGGGATTGCGATCCGCTGCATACGAGCAAGTCATAACCCTTGGCGCTCAAATAGTCTTTGACGCCTTGAAGCAAATCGCCATAGAAGCTGCCGCTGAAATCGGTTAAGAAGATGCCGATCAGATTCGATTTTTTCTTCTTCAGCAGTCGAGCGGCGGCGTGAGGAACGTAATTCAGCTCCTCGGCGATCTGCAATATCCGTGCAGCGGTCTCCTTCGTAACCTTGTCGCTTCCGTTAAGCGCGTAGGAAACGGTGGAGATGGACACGCCGGCTTGCTTTGCAATATCTTTGATGCTTGCCAATGGTTTCGTGCCTCCGATATCGTTGGTGAAACGTTTTTATTTATTCTATATTTGACTATATCGCATTAACAATTGTTTATCAATAGGAGGATTTATGTGTATATAAGGTGCAATTAAAGGTTTGACAGCCCGAATAATGCGGAATTATAATCGATTACAGGATCAATCGAAACGTTTCGATTGAAATACAATTTTATTTTGGAGAGGTTGCGACTGCCATGTCAAATCACAATTCAGTTCAAACGCAGCAAGCCCAATCCCGTAAAGACATTGATCTGAACGGACTCATCAAACAAATGACGCTGGACGAAAAAATCGCCCAGTTAATACAACTGGCCGTACCTTTCTATGAAGGCGCCGTCGGCGCTGGACAAATTACGGGACCGATGGAGTCGCTTGGCATTACGGAAGAGACTGTTCACAACTCGGGCTCCGTACTTGGAATGGCAGGCGCCCAGGACGTTATCAACGTGCAGCGCACGCATTTAAGCAACAATCGGCACGGCATTCCGCTGCTTATGATGGCGGACATCGTGCATGGTTTTAAAACGATCTTCCCAGTGCCGCTTGCAATCGGCTGCTCATGGGACATGGAACTGGCTGAGCAAAGCGCTGCCATTGCTGCGAAGGAGGCTGCCGTATCCGGCGTTCATGTGACGTATGCGCCGATGGTCGATCTTGTTCGCGATCCGAGATGGGGGCGCGTCGTGGAATCGACTGGCGAGGATCCATACTTGAATTCGCTGTATGCCCGCGCTTTCGTACGAGGTTTCCAAGGCTCGGATCTGGCTGGAGACATGGATAAGGTCGCAGCATGCGTGAAGCATTTCGCTGCATACGGCGCGGCTGAGGGCGGTCGTGATTACAATACGGTCGATCTGTCCGACCGCCAAATGCGCGAGTTTTATTTGCCGGCTTACAAAGCTGCTTTGGACGAAGGCTGCGAGATGGTCATGACTTCCTTCAACACCGTGGACGGCGTGCCGGCAACCGGCAATTCCAAGCTGATGCGGAAGCTGCTTCGCGAGGAATGGGGCTTCGACGGCATCCTTATTTCCGACTGGGGAGCGGTGAAGGAGCTAATCGCCCACGGCATTGCCGCAGACGAATCCGAAGCAGCGCTGAAAGCGATCAAAGCAGGCGTAGATATTGAGATGATGACCTCCTGCTATGTGAGTCATCTATCCGAACTAGTAGAGAGCAAGGACGTCAATGAAGAGCTTATTGACGAGGCTGTACTGCGAATATTGAAGCTGAAGCAGAAGCTCGGCTTGTTCGACAATCCGTATCGTGCAGCAGATCCGAAGCGGGAGACAGAAGTCGTGTTTTGCGATGAGCATCGCGATACGGCAAGAGAGCTGGCTGTTAAATCATGCGTTTTGTTGAAAAACGATGGGGCACTTCCGCTGTCAGCCGATCGTAAGATCGCGCTTATCGGCCCTTTTGCCAGACACAGCGACGTGCTTGGCCCGTGGTCGTGGACAGGCTCGAAGGATGCCGCGGTAACGATGGAAGCAGGCATGAGAAACAGGCTCGGCGATGCAGCTGAACTGCTTGTCGCGGAAGGTTGCGGCATCGAAACAGCGACGGAGGAGCAGTGGCAGGAGGCGCTTACAACGGCAACGGCCGCCGATATCGTCGTATTGGCGCTCGGCGAGCACTCGGATATGAGCGGCGAAGCCGGCTGCAGAGCGGACATTCGCTTGCCAGGCATTCAGCTTGAATTGATTCGCAAGCTCAAGGCGTTAGGCAAGCAAGTCGTAGCTGTCCTGTTCAACGGACGCCCGCTCGATCTGCATGGCGTATACGAGGAAGCGGACGCGATTCTAGAAGCGTGGTATCCAGGCTCCGAAGCGGGCAGCGCGGTAGCGGCATTGCTGTTCGGCGATGCGAATCCTTCCGGACGGTTGACGATGTCCTTCCCGTATAGCGTCGGTCAAGTTCCGGTTTACTACAACGCGTATAATACGGGCCGTCCGCAAGGCGCGCCGGATGCTCAGGTTCGCTACGTGTCTCAGTATCTCGACATTCCGAATGAGCCTCTGCTGCCGTTCGGGTTTGGGCTTAGCTACAGTGAATTCGCATATAGTGAAGCAAGCTTGTCGTCGGAGACGATGAAGGAGTCCGATCAACTTAAAGTAACGGTAAAGGTAACGAATGCAGGAAACGTTGCTGGCGTGGAAACGGTACAGCTCTACGTGCGTGATCTGTCGGGCGAGGTTGTCCGTCCAGTGAAGGAACTGAAGGATTTCCGCAAGGTGGTGCTTCAGCCAGGGGAGTCCAGTGTAGTGGAATTCGTACTCACGGAGCAGCAGTTGCGGTACTACCATTCCGATCTTGCGCATGAAAGCGATGCAGGCGCATTCATTGCATTCGTAGGACCGAACAGCAAAACCAATGCGGCGCTGCCATTCAAGCTAATCAAATAATTAACGCCCCGCACAATCAAACGCAAGGGGCTGCCGACGGTACCGAACGCCTGCAGCCTCTTTGCTTTTGGAGAACAACCGCGTATATGCTCTTACAGTGCTTCTCTCTACGGATGTGGGACGGCGAGGGTGGCTGTAAGCTCGTATGTGCTCTTACAGCGCAGGAGTAACTGGTTACTCGGTTGTGTAAGAGCATATATGCTCTTACAGATGGAGACTGAGTCGACGAGAGCGTCTAGGCTCTTATTTGCACATATAAAAAGCCGTCCGCACCATGAAGGGCGGACGGCTGAGGTTGAACCTGTTATTCTTTTACCGCACCAATAACGATACCTTTAACGAAGAAACGCTGCAGGAACGGATAGACGAGCAGGATAGGCAAGGCTCCGATAAAGATTTGCGAGGCGCGGAGCGTCCGCTGCGACAGATTGGCGATAACGGCGGGTTCGAAGCTCGTCGTATTCCCTTGCACGATGATCGTCTGCATGAAGCTCGCAAGCGGGAGATTTTCCGATCCCTTCATATAAATAAGTCCGTCGAAGTACGCGTTCCAATGGCCAACCATCGTGAACAAGGCGATCGTGGCGATTGCCGGCAGCGAAATGGGCAGATAGATCGAAATAAAACTTCGAAAATGTCCCGCGCCGTCCATGAACGTCGCTTCCTCCAGCTCCTTAGGCACGGTGCGGAAAAAGTTAAGCAGCAATATAATGTTGTATACGGTGACGAGGACCGGAAGAATGAGCGCAAGCAGGTTGTTAATCAACCCGAGACGCAAGATAAGAATATAACTCGGAATGAGGCCGCCGCTGAACAGCATTGTGACGACGAAATACCAGAGATAGGCGTTGCGGCCGCGGAATACGCGGTTGTCTTTGGACAGCGCATAGGCGGCAAGCGAGTTTACGAGCAGTGCTAGCGCCGTACCGAATACGGTACGCTTGACCGAGATCCATAACGATGCCAAGAAGTTGGCGTTGTCGAATGTCTTGACGTAGGCCTCGACCGTGAAGCCGATCGGCCAGAAGGTGACAAGTCCGGCATTGGCGGGCGCGGTATCGCTGAGCGATACCATCAGCAAGTGGAACAGCGGGAGCAAGCAGCATACAGAGATGACGGTGAGTAAAATATAGTTGAATACGCTGAAAATGCGGTAAGGCAGCGTCTTGTGGTACATAAGCGTTCATCCTTTCAAATCTAGCAGAGTCGGTTTAGAAGATGCGGTAACCGGCGTATTTGTACGCAAGACGGTATGAGATAACGATCAAGACAAGGCTGATCATCGACTTGAACAGGCTGACCGCGGTCGCGAAGCTGAATTGTCCGCTTAACAAGCCTTCCCGGTAGACGAACGTATCGATAATGTCGCCCTGCTGGTAGATCATCGGACTGTATAGATTAAATACTTGGTCGAAGTTCGCGTTCAGCACGTTGCCGAGCGCAAGCGTAGCAACAACGATCAGGATCGGCACGAGCGAAGGAATTGTAATATGCAGCGTCTGCTTCAAGCGTGTAGCACCGTCAACTTCGGCCGCTTCATAGAGCGCAGGGTTAATGCCGGCAAGCGCAGCCAGGAAGATGATGGTGTTGAACCCGAATTCCTTCCATACGTCGCTGAAAATAATCGTTAAGCGGAACCAGGTACCGTCGCCAAGGAAGAAGATCGGCTTTTCCAATCCAAATACATTCGTCAGCAACTGGTTAACGATGCCGGTCTGAGCGAGCAGGTCGATCAGAATGCCGCCGAGCGTAACCCACGACAGGAAGTGGGGCAAATAAACGAGCGACTGAATCGAACGCTTGAAGCCCATATTGCGGACTTCGTTCAACAGCAAAGCGAAGCCGAATGGAATGATTAAGTTCATGATGATTTTGGAGCAGGCGAAGATTAAGGTGTTGCCGGTAATTTTCATAAAATAGTCATTTTCGAACATGTACTGAAAATGCTTCAAGCCGACGAACGGAGAATCGGCAAAGCCAAGCGATGCCTTGTAATCCTGGAAGGCCATAATAATGCCAGACATCGGCAGGTAGGAAAAGACGAAAACGAGCAATACGGCCGGCAGCACCATCAGATGCAGCACCCACGGTACCCGGTAGCCCTTTCTTTTTCCCGTTTTACGGGCGGCCCCGAGGTTAGCGTCTTTCAAAGTCAATTGTTCCATAGCCCTCTCCCGTTCAATAAAAAATTTATTTGTATATGAGGTGTAGCCCTGCTATATATAATATCAACGCGTACGATCAGCGAACTATAAGACATTATTAGGATCGATAGTGTTTTGTTAGGGTTATTTCCTAGGGGGAGAGAAATATGAAGCGGGGTTCAGTCATCGGTTATCTAAGAAAAAGGATGGGAGCCAAGTTCAGCTTGTTCGCGAAAATGAACGGATTGATCGTCATCTTGTTCATTCCGATCACCATTCTTTTTACTTACTCCAATGGAGTTGCGTCAAGCGTCATCGACAAGGAGCTGCAGGCTTCGAACATTAAGCAGCTGTCGTTCCTCGCGAGTCAGATCGATTCGCGGATCAGCCAAACGATGGACTTCGTCCTGACGTTCTCCAGAGATCCGAACGTCCGCAAGTTCAACGGGCTTAACATCTGGGACGATCAATACGACCGGATGCAGACGAAGTATGTCATACAGGAGAAGATGATGCTGCAATCGGGCGTCATGAATATATGGCCGGTCAAGTTCACCGTCTACTCGCAATTGCACAAGGAAGCGATCTCGAACGCGAGCAGCATGGCTGTGTATGACGAGGATTACTTGAAGAGAAACGTAACCGGCAGGTGGAACTACGGCGACGGAAATGACGTCGCTCCTGGAGGGACGAAGGCGTTCCATTGGTTTTATACCGATTCATTCGGTCAGCAGGGCGCGCTCAAAGGGAGCAATTTGGTCGTACAAGCTACCTTCGAGCATGAAAATATTCAAAATATGCTCGATACGTACAAAGCGGGCGGGCAAGGCGATCCTTTGTTTTACCGCAAGGGAGACGCGCCGATCCTTAACCGCAGCGCCGACGAGAAGCTGACGAACGAGCTTGTCCGGAATCTCGATGACAGCACTCTGAAGGATACATGGCAAGAGGTCATCAAGCTGAATGATCAGCGTTATCTGGTCAGCGCCGTGAAATCGCTGAATTTGGATTGGTATTTGGTCGATCTCGTGCCGCTTGAACAAATAACGGGGCCGATCTCGACAAGCCGCAATCTGTTTTATTTGGCGATGGCGATGCTGTTTGTCGTTGGTCTATCGTCTTCCGTCTTGCTTTACCGCAACGTGCAGCGTCCGATCCGCAAGCTCGTCCGCGGTTTGCAGAGCGTTCAGCGGGGCGATTTCTCGATACAGCTAGATTCGAACGTTAATAACGAGTTTTCGTTTTTATTTTACCGGTTCAACGATATGTCCCGGCAAATCCAGAGCTTGATCGAGAACGTGCTGAACGAGAAGCTGCGATCGCGCGAGGCGACGCTGAAGCAGCTTCAAGCACAGATTAATCCGCATTTCCTGTATAACTGCATCGGCTACATGATCAATATGGCGCAAATGAAGGATGACGAAGCTGTCGTATCGATGGGGCATAATTTGAGCGCCTATTACAGGTACATGACACGGCTTGAGAAACCTACCGCATTGTTAGGCGACGAAATCGGCCTGATCAATAATTATTTGGATATACAGAAGCTGCGCAACGGCAGAATTCATTACGATATAGCCATCCCTGAAGAGATGCTGAAACAGCAGGTTCCGCGGCTCCTGCTGCAGCCGATCGTCGAGAACGCCGTCATTCACGGCGTAGGCAAGTCCTATTCCTCGGGCGAGATCCGTATCACCGGCGAAATGGAGAAGGGCTGCTGCAAGCTGTATGTCGACGACGACGGTCCAGGCATGGACATGGAGCAGCTCGAGACGCTAAACCGCAAGATGAAGGGGCCGCTCGAAGAGGATATGGGCTACGGTTTCTGGAATACGAATCAGCGCATTATCCATCTATTCGGGGACAAGTCTTCGCTGAGTTTCGCGCATTCAGAGCTGGGGGGACTGCGTGCCGTTATCGTCTGGGAGCCCGCCCAAGGAGCATTGCAAAGCAAACAAACGAACAACCTAAAAGGAGAACCGCCGCATGCAAATGATCATCGTTGACGACGAAGCCCACTGGGTAGACAGCCTGTACGCAACAAAGCCGTGGCATACGCTCGGCATCGAACAGGTTCATAAAGCTTATTCCGCGCATGAGGCGCTGCAATTATTGGAAACTCACCCGATMGATCTCGTCCTATCGGATGTTCAAATGCCGGAGATGACGGGAATCGAGCTTATAGCCAAAATCCGCGAAAGAGACCCGAAGATCAAATGCATCATCCTCTCCGGGCACTCTGATTTCGAATACGCGCAGGAAGCGCTTCGTCATCAAGCGGTTAATTATTTGCTGAAGCCGCCGACCGATCAAGAGCTGCTCGACGCGGTGTCTGCGGCCATTGGCCAATTGAAGGCGGAGTGGGAGAGCATCAGCTCGAGCGAGCGGACCGAATTCACGCTACGGGAAAACTTGCCGATGCTGCGAGGCCAATTGCTGCTTGGCGCTTTACGCGGAGAGCGGCAGTCCGAAGCCGACTGGAACCGGAAGCTGGACAGCTACGATTTGCCGTTCTCCTTCGGGGAATGCGCGCTTCTTCTCGTTCGGATGGAGGAGGAGTTCGGGCAGTACCGCAACAATGGCCAGCAGCTGATGGAGTACGCCATTATTAACATGGCGGAAGAAATACTTGGCGAATTCGCGAAGGTGTGGGGCGTCAAGGACGACCATGGCTATCTCGTCTTCCTGCTCCAATTCAAAGAGCCGTACGACAGCGCTCTGAAGGATACGATGCTCGAGAAGTCCGCCATGCAGCTCCAATCGAAGGTAAAGCAATTTTTGAGAGGTTCGTTGTCTATCGTGACGACGGAGCCGTTCCTATTTCCCGATAAGCTGTCTGATCGTTACCGGCACGCTGTTGCATATTTCCGCCAAATCGTCGGCGACGAGCGGGAATTCGTCATGCGGGCTGACGATTTGGAGAACCAAGTGTCGCATGGCGCGCTTGATGCGATCCATGCTCCTCCTGCTTTGCGTAACTTACTTGCGGCCGGCCGCTGGGAAGCGGCGGAGCAGAAGCTGGGTGAAGTATTCGCGGAGCTGGACGAGAAATGGTCCGATTCGTGGGAGCACTGCCTGGAGGCGGGATATATCATCGCATCTTCCTATACGCACTATGCCCATCGCAATGGACATACGTTAGCCGGTCTATTGGGCGATCATATCGAACAGCTGCAGAACGGGGAGGCGTTCTCCTCGATCGGCAAGCTGAGGAGCTGGGCGCTGGGCGCCCTGGACCTGCTGGACAAAGGTACGTCCGAAGAAGTGAAGGACATCCGCTCCGTCTATGTGAAGAAGATTCAATCGTTCGTTGAGGCCAATCTGCATCTTGACGTATCGCTTCGCGCGCTTGCGGACCATGTCAATCTGCATCCCACGCATCTCTCGAAGCTATATAAGATCGAGACGGGTGAAGGCATCAGCGATTACGTATCCCGGCTGCGCATGGAGACGGCTTGCCATCTGTTGCGAACGACCGACAAGAAGGTATACGAAATAAGCTCGGAGATCGGTTATTTGGATCCCGCCTACTTCATCAAAGTGTTCAAAAGACAATTCGGATCTACGCCGCAGGAATTCCGCGAAGGAAATTAACAACATGACAGAGTCCTATGGAAACTAACAAAATCCTATAGATGACCTCCTAGTTGCGCCTGTAAAGTAACACTTGTAACCAACTTACACCATAGGGGGAGAATCAAATGGGTAATTTCAAAAAGCTATGGCTGCCTCTCATTGCGATCGTGATGGTCGTATCGGCTTGCAGCGGCAATGCCGGCAACAACAATGAGAACAAAGGCGGAACGAGTTCGGAAAGTCCGGCTGCGACGGATTCGGCGACGAAGTCCGAAGCGGATCTCGCATTCGAAAAAGGTAAATATGATCCGCCGATTGAAATCAGCACGATCATTATGCCGAAGGAATATACAAAAGGCGAGACAAAAGAAAACAACGTGCATGACCGCTGGATGCTGGAGACGCTTGGTATCAAGCACAAGGATACGTGGTATCCGGCAGGCAGCGACCAATACAAGCAACAGCTTCAACTGGCGTTAACGTCGGGAGAGAAGTTGCCAGACTTCGTCATGGTGCCTACGGACGCCGTACTGACGAATCAACTCATCGATTCCGGTCAATTCATCGCGATTGACGAGCTGTTCGAGAATTACGCGAATGAAACGTGGAAAAGCCATGCTGCCGTGCATCCTGAACTGTGGTACCCGTTCACGAAAGACGGCAAGAAATGGAACCTTCCGATCATGGAATACACAGACAACGATGATACGCTTCTATGGCTCCGTGAAGACTGGATGGAGAAGCTGAATCTCGAAGCGCCGAAGACGATCACCGACCTCGAGAATATCATGGATAAATTCAAAAACGAGAATCCGGACGGATTGGCTGCAAAAGACGTATATCCGCTCGCAATCTCGCTCAAAAACAATACAAACACATGGATGGGCGGACTTGACTGGCTGTTCGGCGCTTATGGCAGCGTGCAAGAGCAATGGAACAAGGACGCAAGCGGCAACTTAGAATACGGTTCGGTTAATCCGGGAGCGAAGCAAGCGCTCGCTAAGCTGCAGGAATGGATGGATAAAGGTTATATTCACCCCGATTCCGCACTTTGGGATGAAGGCAAATCGGCTGAAATTTGGACCAAAGGAAACGCGGGCGTATTGCCAGGCGCGAACTGGGTACCGGATTGGCCGGCTCCAGACCTTCTGAAGAACGTAGCTGGTTCGAAATACAAAGCGTATCCGATCCCTGCAGGACCTGATGGCTTGATCGGCACAAAATGGCAAAATTCCGGCGTCAACAGCAGCTTCATGATCAACAAAGACGCGAAGCATCCGGAAGCGATCATTCTTTATTACAACACACTGCTCGACAATCTAGCCAACCCGGCAGTAGGCAGCAAATACGAATATGGCTTCGCTCAAGGCTACGATTGGGATGTAATTGACGGTCAGCCTACGAATGACAAAGAAAAGATCAAAGACTTCTTCGATGCATTCCCTTATATTACAGGTCCTGCACGTATTCCTGATCTGTACATGAAATCGCTCGTGAAGCTGGCAGACGGCGGTACGCCTGAGACGCCTTACGAGAAACAGCTTGCTACGTTCCGCAAACCGGAGAACTGGTATGCCGCGAAGGTCGTTATGTCTCAAATCGATATTCGCAAGCAAAACTATTTCACGGGCGCAGCAACGCCAACGATGATCGAGAAATGGAACTTGCTTCGTCAATCCGAGCTGGAGACGTTCAACAAAATCATCTACGGCAAACTGCCTGTTGATGCATTCGACGAGTTCGTTGCCAACTGGAAAGCGAATGGCGGCGAGCAAGTAACGAAGGAAGTAAATGAGTGGTTCAAGTCGGTATCGCAATAGGAAGTTCGAGTTCGAGAACCCCGTCTCCCAAGTGGAGAAGGGGTTCTTCACATTCTTGAGCTTATTGTCCCGAAATATGCTAAACTCTAGTCGATATTCAATAGACGAGCTTAGTCGAAGAGGAGCGATACAGATGGCCAAAGAGTTATGGCTTAGCCTTCCAGTGAAGGATCTGGCGAAGTCGAGACAGTTTTTCGCCGAGCTCGGATTTTCTTTTCATCCCAGACACGAGGGCAGCGACGCAATGGCGGGGTTGATCATCGGGGACAAGCAAGTGATGGTCATGCTCGTTCCCGAGACGACGTTCAAGCAATTTACGAGCCACGATATCGCTGATACGGAGCGCGGCAGCGAAGTGCTGATCTCTTTCGATGCGGAGAGCAAGGTAGAGGTCGACGAGCTGCTTGCAAAGGTCGAACGCGCAGGCGGCGCGATCTACGGCAAGCCCAGCGATCAAGGCTGGATGTACGGTGCGGGCTTCTCCGACCTCGATGGACATCGGTGGAACGTACTGTATATGGATGAAAGTCAGATGCCGAAGGTCTGAGTTTGACAGAGTTATCGCAATAGTAATAGACGAACACGTCTTTTCTTTCGAGGCGTGTTCTTTTAACTTTTTATAACCGCTTCAGACAATCGTTGCATCCAAATGTCGCTGTAGATATACGGGAATTTAAAACACCCCCATAAAGTTTTCTTTTGCCCCCGTGCAATCCAAAATACAGTCAGTTAGTATGGAGATAAGCTATTCTATAAATAATCCGACTATGTAAATGCATACTAAGGGAAGGTGAGATAATGCTGCGTGCGCTAATTGTGGATGACGAGTTCGAAATCCGCGAAGGTTTGCGTAACCGCTTTCCATGGGAAGCCTACGGCATCGAAGAAGTATTAACGGCTGATGACGGGGATACGGCGCTCATGCTAGCGCTGGATAAGCGGCCTGATCTTATCGTGTCTGACATCAAGATGAATCGAATGTCGGGAATCGAGTTTATACGTTCTTTGCTGCCTGTAGAGGACTATCATCCTGAGGCCATCGTAATAAGCGGCTATGATGATTTTGAGCTTGTAAGGCAGGCGCTGCAGATTGGCGTGCTGGACTATATTTTGAAACCGATTAATATGCAGGAGCTGGAACAGGTCGTTCGCAGGACGATGGAGAAAATTCATCAGAAGAGGATGGATCTGCATAACGAGCAGCTGCTTATTAATCAAGTGAAGTTTGCAATTCCCAAGATGCGCGAGGAACTGCTGAGGGAAATGGTGGAGAAGGAATACGATCCCTATCGCGAATCGAGAAGAATCCATCGATTGAAGTCATTGAATCTCGATTGGATAGCAAGTGGGCAGCTTACGTTAATCGTTATTGAGGCGGATGATTTGAAGGCGATCGAGAATCGCCGCACCAAAGAGAAAGAACTAATATTGTTCGGAATCGGCAATGTCGTTAATCAGACGCTGGAAGAGGAATATCCTTACTCGTCCGCGCTTTGTATGGATGGAAGCAACAGGTGGGTTATCATCTTAGGCTGCTCTCGTCCCGAGCACGCGGAGCTTAGTCCGGGAATCGCGCAGCTATGCATCAAGCGAATCAACGATTATGTGAAGGTAAAGGCGAGCGCCGGTATTCCAACAGCGATTTGCACGTTCGAGCATTTGCATGAGATATATGTTGAATCATTGTCCGTTCTTGAGCAGAAGGCCGTTTATGGCGGCAACCGAGTGTTCACGGTACAGGAGAATTATCCCGAGGTCGAAGGTGCCGATCTGTCGCTTGCCGAGCCGGAGGAGGTGCTTGATCTCGTGAAGTTCGGTTCAGATGAGGAAATTACGATGGCGATGGATCGATTTGAAGCCATGGTACAAGCTTGGCAATTCACTCAATTGCGCGATATTCAGCAAAAAATATTCGAGTGGTTGTTCGAAGTATTCCGCAGAGCCGCAGCAGCGGGAATGCCGAACAAGCATTGGGGAAACAACCCCATCGCGGTATGGGAGCAGCTGGAGCAATACGATACGCTGCAATCGCTTCGCGTGCAGGTGGAAATATTCCTGAAGTCGATAGCGGACGACTTCCGCAAGCTGTCCTCGACGCCTAGCCAGATCGTATATGAGGCGGAGAAAATTTTGCAGCGCGACTATGCGGAAGGGCTAACGCTGCAAAGCGTGGCGACTGCCGTTCATGTTACGCCGGTATGGCTAAGCAAGCTGTTCAAGAAAGAGAAACGCCAGACATTCCTTGAATATTTGACCGATATACGAATCGAGAAAGCGAAGGAAATGCTCGGCGACATTAAGTATAAAGTGTATCAAATCTCGTTCCAGGTCGGCTACAAGGATCCGGTTCACTTCTCCAAGCTGTTCAAGAAACAGGTCGGCTGCACGCCTAAGGAATATCGGCGGCAGAGAGGGATTAACGACGAATAAACAAACCTTAGATCACCCGCACAAAGAAGCAGCCCCCAAGGTTCAATTTGCATGTCCTTGGAGGCTGTTTTTTAATCTATTTTATTTTGAAGGAATGCCGATCGTCACGATTTTGAACCCTTCGACTTGAACGGTGTTCGCAATCTGCTCGGATGGTTTTTCCTCGAGAATATTGCTCACATAGCTGTTGTCGGCGGAGTCAGGATGAATGGCAAGACTCGTCGTGCTGCCGGACAGATTGTACCAGCGCACCATTTGATCGCCGCGTTCCTCGTTGATCTTGAAGCTAGAGAAGGCAAGGCCATCGCCGCTCCACTTCAGGAAATGCTGTTCAATCGGGAGCTCGCCATCATGCATCTTGCTACTAAAGGCAGTCATCGGAATAGGGAAGCGGTAGGCTTCGCGATAAGCAGAGAAACGTTCTTCTGCGCCGCCGTAAGGAATGATCATCCATTCGGCTTCTTGCAGGCCGATGCACTGAGCGTCAGGCGTATGGAATACGCCCCAGTCGCCAAGCTCGCCAACCGAGCGAAGCAGCGTGACCGCAAGCGTATTGCGACCATCCTGCAGTACCTCGTATTCGTTTAGTCCTTTGCCTGCCACAGTCAATCCGCGATTGTTGTCATGCGTATCGATAAACGTCTGCATGTGCTGAGCGTTGCTTGGATTTTCCCATTCCTTCGACGGCACGTTATCACGTTCTGCTACCTCGAAGATCGAGTCTGCGAAGTGAGTTGTCGCCTTTGTATCGGAAGGCAGAAGGACGCGAATGCGGTGGTCCTTCGATTGATTGTGAATGGTCGCATGGACACGGACGCCTTTGCCGGCTTGTTCCAGGCTAATGCGAGTCACGATCCGCAGCGGTGCAAGCTCGCTCGATCTGCCAGCCTTGCGCTGGCGGAATTCGACCATCGCATTGACCTCTTTAGCGAGTTGCTCATCTGCGCTCGCTGGAATGGAGAGCTCATGGACAACCTCGATCGTCGCGCGATAAGGCGTATCTTCAACAATAGCAATAGAAGAGGCTTTAACGCCTTTGGTCGTAATCGCAATATCGCCGTTCGGCTGCTTGAAAATATATTCGTTGCCGATGTCGCCGACGTTCTCGTAATGGCCTAGGTTCGTATATTGCTGCTTGTTCAGCTTGTCATAAAGCGAGTAGCTGCCGTCTTCTTCGACCGTTACCTTAAGGAGGCTGTTCTCGAGCGTTCTATCATCCTTGACTAAGGATGTAGGTTCAAGCTCGCCGGAATGTTCTGATGATATCCAAGCAAACGTCGAATATCCCATTGCCGGCATCGTGCCTGTCTCGAAGGTGAGGCGCATAGCGCGTGCCATGTAAGGCTGACGGAACTTATCGCTTGGCAGCTCATAGCCGAACCTGACGCCAAGATCCTCTGCCGTGCAGGCGAGCCGTTCGCCGGCTGTGTTCACTAGATACCCGCGTCCATGCGTTCTTGCTCTAACGATGCTGGCGATCTCGATTGGATCTTCGCTTTGATTGAAGAAGCGGTGCGACCATTCGACCTCGGTCGTAATGACGCTAGACCCTTCATAGCCGCTCGTGTTGAATACGACAAGCGGAGCTGCCGCTTCACCGTAAGACGCGAAGCTAGACGTATCGATCTTGCCGCTAATGAACCTGGCGCTCTCCGTCGTTAAGGCTTTGCCGACCTCCATGCTTTTCGCGAAGCGGATCTTCATCTCGTGATACACTTCGTCGACGCTGCAGCCGCAGATGCTGTCATGCGGATGGTTCTGCATGAGCGTCTTCCAAGCGTATTGAAGCATGCCATGCGGATACGGCTTGCCTAATTGGTGGGCGATCGCGGCAATCGGTTCTGTTACTTTCTCTAGCAGCGTTTGGTTTTGTGCATTGAGCTGCTTAATATAGACGCGAGCTGACGCCGTATTAACGAGCGAGTACCAGCCGTCTGTCTTCTGACCGCGTAGCTCGCCGCGCGTCAAGCTTAGGTTCTCAGGCAGCTCTGCTTGCACGGCTGCCACGTAATCGTCATAGTTCGAATGGACGAACTCGTATTCAGGGAACAGCTCTCTTGCGACGCGGAGCGCCTCGGACAGGTTCGTCTGTACCGGCTGATGGTCGCAGCCGTTCATGAGCAGCAGATGCGGCGTCGATGCGAACTGCTCCGCTCTTGCCAGCCGGTGCTCCCAGTACCCCTTCGCTTCAGCCGGATCGACGGGAATTTCCATCCCGTTGTTGTACCAGTTCGCGAACAACAATCCGAGTACCGTCGAGCCGTCGGGGGACTGCCAGAGCAGCTCGGAATAAGGCGACTCAAGCGAAGGACCTTCTTCGACCCGATTGTTGAAGCCGGTAGCCTTGACGCCTCTGCCGAATACGGCAGTGCCGATGCCGGCTTGCTGCAGCAGCTGCGCGGCCTGGCCCATGTTGCCGAATGAATCAGGGAAGTAACCGAGCTTCGAGATCGGACCGAACTTCGCTGCGTCGCGGTGTCCGATTTGCAAGTTGCGAACGTTGGCTTCGCTGCTCGTAAGAAATTCGTCCTGGAGAATGTACCAAGGCCCGAGAGAAAGCTTGCCTTCGTCACACAATTTCTGAATGATGTCGCGCTTCTCAGGATACACCTGCAAATAATCGTCCAGCACAATCGTTTGTCCATCTAAATAAAAGCTGCGGAATTCGGGATCGTTCTCGAACGTCTCCAGCAGCGTGTCCATTGTTTCGATCAGCTTCACGTGATGGGCTTCATATGGCATATACCATTCGCGATCCCAATGGGTATGCGATATGACGTGTACAACCCGCTTCGATGCAGTCATTGTTGTTCCTCTTTTCCATGAAGGTTAAGTGTTACGGAACTAGTGTAAATAATCGGCCATCACCGAACAATGAGAGAATAGCAAACTTTAAGGGGGATTGTTGTCGCCTTCCTGTAAGAGAGGAGTGAGCGGATGTATGAATGTGAAAATAAGCTTGCATGAAAGCGTTTGTATGATTAAAATCGAGGACGAGCATGTTCAATCGATTATTGAATGCTAAAGCTACAATGAGGCAAGGAGGCAGGCACTTGTGAAAAAAGTATCGTTCCGATTGGCATCATCGTTTCGTAATCGAATGATCCTTATTTTTCTTGTCATTATCATCGTGCCTTTCCTGCTTTTCGCTTATTACGCTCATATTAAGTCCATAGAGGGCATTTCCAATACGAATACGAAGATGACGATGAGTTATCTCCAGCAAGCGAAGAAAAACTTCGAAATTTACTTAAACAGGCTAAACGAGCAAGTGAATGAGGTTATCGGGGACAAATCCGTTCAGGAATTGCTGGAGCGGGAGCCAATTACCGATAAGGATGAAGAGGCGTTTGCCGTCAATATGGTCAATGCGGTGCACAACGCAACACAAGTCATTGACGGCTTCCGCGTAAAGGTATATCCGATGAATCCGGCCAAATTCCCTAATTACATGAGAACAATCGACGAGTCGAGGCGCATCGGCGACGAGTATTGGTTCCAGCGCTCTCGGGCTACGGTAAGCCCGACCTGGTATTTAACGATGCCAAGGCAAGGGAAATACAGCAGGCCGCTGCTGACTTATGTCAAACGATTTTCCGGATTATACGATCAGAAGTTAAGGGGTATTATTGCAACGGATTTATCCGAAGATTATTTAAAGCGGTTTTTCTCGCCGTCAGACCAGCTTCAGGATCAGAAGATGCTGCTGATTAACGAGAAAGGGGTCGTCCACTATGATTCCTCGGTCAATCAGTGGACGGGAAAGGTGTTTCCTTCGKCCTCGTTTATTGCAAAAATTCAAGGAAGCGAATCGGGTTCAGAGTCGCTTACGATTGAAGGGCAGACGTTTCTCGCAACGTATTTGAACATGGCGAACCATCCTTGGACGATTGTAAGCTTAACGCCGCTGCAAGAGCTCACGAGCACGATCGACGAAATTAATCGGATGCTGGTCTACTTCCTCATCATTTATTTAATTTGCGGATTTAGTGTGGTTGTATACATTACCGCAACGTATACACAGCCGATCGCTCATCTCGTTCGGCTGATGCGAAGACTCGAAGCGGATAATCTTCATTATTTGCTGCCTTGGTCGTCGCGCAAGGATGAGGTCGGGTGGCTGTACAGAGGCGTTGCCAATCTGGTTTCGCGTATCGAAGGGCTCATTAAGGAAGGAGCGCGCGCAGAACGGAACAAGAAGGCGCTCGAATTCCAAGTGCTCAGTCATCAGATCAATCCTCACTTCCTCTATAATACGCTCGAGTCCATTAGATGGAAGGCAGAGAATCATGGTCGCAGCGACATCAGCGAAATGGTGTCGTCGCTTGGCAATCTACTGCGGCTTAGTTTGAATCAAGGCAAAGAAATTACGACGCTGCGGCGCGAGATCGAGCAAGTAAAGGCTTATGTGTCGATTGAGCAAGCCCGGATGGGCAAGACCGTACGTATCTTATACGCATGCGACGATACGATAATGGATTCGCCGTTCCTCAGACTGTTGCTTCAGCCTTTGGTCGAGAACGCGATTCAACATAGCGTTCGTGACGATTTCGATAAGGGCAAGATTATGATTACGGCTGCCAAGGATGATGAGGATCTCGTACTTGTAATCGCCGATAACGGGAAAGGGATCCCGCAGCATGTGCTTGATCAGCTCGAGCAAGAAGAACAGCCTAGCGACCAATACTCGCATGCGCGCAGAGGCGTCGGGCTTCGCAACGTCAATGACCGGTTAAGGCTTTATTTTGGCGATAACTACAAGCTTCGTATCGAGACTGGACCTGAGATCGGCACCAGGATCACGCTTCGCCACCCGATACTGCAAGAAGGCCAGGAACTGGATACAATCGGAAACGGATAGAGCCAATTTCTAAGGAGGCATAGCCTTGAAAAGCAGACAATCAATTGCATATGCGAAGAGCATGCTGCTGCTTGCCATTCTCTCCATCACCCTTACCGCATGTACCTTAGAAGGATGGCCTGGCGTCGATGGCAAGAATGGACGCAAGCCCCCGGACGATCAGCAGACAGTAGAGAGGACACCGGTTGAATTGAAGCTATTAACCTGGTCGGACGAAACGTACCAGGAGCTTTATGACATGTTCAATCGCAAGTATCCATGGATAACAATAAAGCCGATTTATATTACGAATGGAGGAGACCCGGCAATCGTTGCGAAGATTCAGGAGCTGCAGGCCGCGGGAACGCCTGCCGACCTGACCTGGGTCGCTGGCGATTTGCTCCAATACGAGCAACAAGGATTGCTCGAGAATTTGAAGCCTTACATGGATGCGGACGCTTCCTTCCGGGAGAAGGAGCTTCCCGACGGATATTTCAATATGATGGCGTTCTCCGGCCGCAGACTTGCTGTACCGTTCGTCGATGTGCCGATGTGGATCGTCGTGAACAAAGATTTGCTTAAGAAGAACGGCGTTGAGATGCCGCCGAACAACTGGACGTTCGATGACTTCCGGGAAATCGCGAAGAAGGTGACAGACCCGGCAGCCGGTGAATACGGTCTAACGACGAGCGGAGAATTTGTTATGCGGCTGCTGCCGATGAAGTCTGCTGCGGACGGGCATGCTCCGAATTTGTCTTATATGAATGAGCGTCTCAATCAGAGTCTGCTGAACACGCCGGAAGTAATGGCTGACGTTCGTTGGCTGACGGAATTCGTTACCGTGGACGGCTCGATGCAATCGTGGGAGGAAGCGACTAAGCAAGGCGATGTGACGAGAGATTTCCTGAACGGCAAAACAGCATTCGAAGTCGGAGGGGACTGGCTGCTGCCGCGATTGCAGAAAAATGCGAAGTTTGAATGGGACATTCTCCCGTTTCCGCGCGGCAAGCTCAATCAGTATTCGTTCCATATCTATGGACCGCTTGCGCTGCTTAGTGGCTCGAAGCACAAGGACGAGGCGTACAAATGGATTAGCTTCCAGTTCGAGATGGAAGCGCAGAAGTGGAAGATGGAGAAGGGAGCCAACGCTTCCGTCCTGGATCCCGAGCTAACAGCTTATCTTGACAAAGTGCCGCTCTGGCAGGGCAAAAATCTCGAGGCGGTCAAGATGACGAAGGATAACGGCCTCGTTCTGCCTGGCGCAACGATACCATGGTTCTCGGAGTACGATTGGATCAACGTCATTAACGATATCGTTTTTGGCGGATCGGACCCGAATCGGGTCATCGCCTCGACCGATGCGTGGAATAAGAAAACGTTGGAGCTGCGGCAGCAGTGGAAGCAAAACTAAATGAAATACTGCTCAAATACAAGGCCGTTCTCACATGAGGACGGCCTTGTTAACGTCTTCGGAAGAGGAAAGGGACAGAGGATAAATCAATACTACAAAGTATAAGAATGGCTCATGGTATGCGAATTGCCTCTCAACTACAATAAAACTATCACATAAACGAAAGGAAACACGATATGAAAACAAATGGAGTCATTCGGGAACTGCTTAGAAATCGTACGTTGCTGCTTATGTTCTTGCCCGTAGCCGTACTCMTATTTCTATTCAACTACTTGCCGCTTGCCGGACTCGTAATCGCGTTCAAAGATTTCGATTTCCAGAAAGGCATTTTCGGCAGTGATTGGATGGACCCGCTCTTAAACAACTTTGATTATTTGTTCTCGTCCTCGACAGCTTTCCGGGCGATGAGGAACACTATATTGCTTAATGCGTTGTTCATCGCGGTAGGGCTTATATTCGAAGTAGGCTTCGCTTTGCTGCTCAACGAGGTTCGCAACAAATATTTCAAACGCGTTTCCCAGTCGCTCACCTTCCTGCCTTTCTTCATTTCTTGGATCGTCGTAGGCGTGTTCGCTTACAATCTGCTCGACTTCGAGAGCGGTGCGGTTAACCGGGTACTGGAGAGCATRGGCTTCTCGCCGATCGATTTCTACAGCGAAGCGGGATTATGGCCGCTCATCTTAACAATCGCGATTCGGTGGAAGATTACGGGTTATGGAACGATTATTTATCTGGCTGCACTGACATCGGTTGATAATTCGTATTACGAAGCGGCATCCATAGACGGCGCTACGAGATGGCAACAAATTCGGTACATTAGTATTCCGATGCTGCGGCCGACGATTATTATTTTGACGCTGCTCGCGGTGGGCAGAATTATGAATGCGGACTTCGGCATGTTCTATGCCATGGTCGGCGACGCTTCTCTCCTATTCCCGACAACGGATGTTATCGATACCTTCGTTTATCGGAGCTTGCGCAAATCCGGCGACATCGGCATGGCATCCGCGGCAGGCTTCCTGCAATCGCTCATTGCTTTCGTGCTCATCATCGGCAGCAATTATGCGGCTCGCAAAATCGACAAGGATTCCGCGATATTCTAACCATAATAGAATTTACAAATTTCCGAGTTAAACGAAATGACAAATTCTATTTGGCGATAAAAACAACATCTAAACGCGGTCGCTCATCTCGAATGGCTTCGATAGAGGCTTTTCTCACAGGAGGAGGAACAACATAATGGTAGCAAAAAAATTCTCGATCTCGCAAATGATGATCATTATTGTCATCTCCCTGTTCAGCTTGGCTTGTTTGTTCCCATTCATCATGGTTATATCAGGCTCGCTCAGCACGGAGAAAGACATCATGGATTACGGTTACACGCTTTGGCCGAAGACGTTTACTTTCGATTCGTACCGAATCCTGCTGCTTGGCTCCACCCGTATCATCGATGCTTACGGAGTCAGTATTCTCGTAACGGTAGCCGGAACGGTGTTGTCTCTGCTTGTAACGAGCATGGGCGCATACGTTATGGCAAGACGATCGTTCAAGTATAGAAATATTTTGTCCATTTACGTCATTATCACTATGCTTTTCAATGGCGGACTTGTTCCTTGGTACATCATCTGCGTTCGTTATTTGGATCTGAAGGATACGCTGTGGGCACTCATTCTGCCGATGTTGGCGAATGCGTTCAACATGTTCCTGATCCGCAACTTCATGATGTCGATCCCCGAGGATATGAACGAATCTGCGAAAATGGACGGAGCGGGCGAGTTCAAAATTTTTTACGCCCTCATCATGCCGCTTTCGCTGCCGGTACTTGCGACTGTCGGACTTTTCGTAGCGCTGAGCTATTGGAATGATTGGTTCCTCGGGCTCATGTTCGTCGACAAGCAAGAGCTGCAGCCGCTGCAGCTGCTCCTAAGGACGCTCGTATCGAACGTCGAGTTCCTGAAGAGCTCAAGCAACGCATCCGCGATGCAGCGTATCTCGGCGCAGATTCCTTCGGAGTCGATCAAGATGGCGCTCACGGTCATTACGATAGGGCCGATTATATTCCTGTATCCTTTCGTGCAGCGTTTCTTCGTGAAAGGCTTAATGGTAGGCGCAGTCAAAGGTTAATGATTTGAGGCTATACCGGCTTCGGCCGTGTAGTATATAATGACAAGCTAAAGGGAGAGGTCACGATGAAGAAAAGCATCAAGGGATTACCGTTACTGCTTGCCGTCATCATGCTGTTCAGCGTAATTCTAGCAGCATGCAGCGGAGGCAATGGCAACAATGAACCGGCCAATGGCGGCAAAGCTTCCAACAAGCCATCCGACGGCTCGAAGCAAGAGGAAGAAGTTACGCTTAAATTCTACTTCGGCGGCGATAAGAAAGCGGCTACGGACGAGGTTTGGGCTAAAGTCAGCGAATATGTCAAAGCCAAAGGCCTTAATGTCAAATTCGATATTAACTTCATTCCGTTCGGAGACTTCAAAGAAAAAATGCTCGTTATGGCCGCATCCGGCGATAGCTGGGACATGAACTTCGACGGCGACTGGCTGTCGTACAAGCAAATGGCGGCGAAAGGCTCCTATATGGCGCTGAACGACCTGCTGCCTGAGTTTGCGCCTAACTTGTACAAGAAGTATGAGGAACAAGGCACGCTTCAAGCGGCTACGGTAAACGGCGAAATCGTCGGCTTGCCTTGGACGATGAAGATGAACGAGCGTAAGTTMACGGGCTGGCGTTCTGATTTGACGGAAAAAGCTGGTCTTGATTATCCGAACGGCTCGGTCAAAACGATCGAAGACGTAGATAAATTGCTGCGCGATCTGAAGAAAGCTTATCCAAACGAAAGAATTTCCCGTACACCTCCGGTATCGCTTATTATGATCCGCGATGAGTGGGTTGATCTTAACTTCCACGGTCTCGGCTTCTATCTGAGCGACCCTAAAGTAACGGTTCAAGCTGTAGAGCAACAACCGTTCTACCTGGAAGCTGCTAAGCTGGCTAAAGTATGGTACGACGACAACCTGATTAACCGCGATGCGATGATCGACAAATCGGATGAAGCGGCAGAGTGGAGAAACGGCAAGAAACTGTTCACGGTTACTTCCCATGAGTGGGTAAGCGCTGACCCTGGCTTCTCCGATCCGGCATACAAAATGGAATCGTCCGAGCTTTACCCGGACAAACGCTTTATTAACCGTACAGCGCTTGCCAACGTAGTAGCGATCAACCGCAACTCCAAAAATCCAGAGCGCGTTCTACGCCTGTTGGATATGATCGAAACGGACAAAACGTTGTATGACCTTGTCCAATACGGTATCGAAGGCAAAACCTACGTATTGAACGGCGAGACAGCTGAATATCCGGAAGGCATGGAAACGACGACGAGCAACTACATGGAGTGGGGCGGCCAATGGGCGTTCTGGAAACCGCAATTCATGCGTCCGACTATGACTTACGGACCGGACTTCTGGGTGAAAGAGGCTGAATTCGCAAGCGAAGAACGTAACGTTAACTCTCCAATCGACGGCTTGTTCATTGCTGAAGATGCGATGAAGAACGAAATCGCGAAGCGTGATACAGCAAGCGACGAGCTGAACAGACCGATTGAGTTCGGTGTTGTGAAAGACGTTGAAAAAGCAGTATCCGAATATATCGAAACGCAAAAGAAAAACGGCCTTGATAAAATCATCGCTGAAACGCAAAAACAAATCGATGCATTCCTGGCATCCAAAAAATAAGCAGCACGCACCAATTGACGCTTGGATTGATAGCTACAATTTGATGCCTTAATACAAATGAATGAATAAACATGACTGCCCCTCTTAGTCCTAATCTATCGGACCTGGAGGGGCAGTCTTTATTTTTGCGCGCCTCGAAGCTCTCCGCACATTCCTGCCAATTCAGAACATAAGCCTTTCAACGCTTTAGCTAAGTCTCCCGTCTGCTCAGGAAGCCTGCATTTCAAACCTTTTAGCGCACTCTCCCATCAGCTCAGGACGTATAGCGTTTAACATGTATTGCTAACCTATCCACCACCTCAGCAAGCAAGTAGTTCAACGTTATTTGCTCACTCTCCGGTTATTTTTAAAGTCATATCTGAATCGTAACTGCTGTTGATTGTTTCATCAGCCCTGTTACCTGAGCTAGAGGGATAGTGAGCTAAAGCAGAAAAAGGCAGCAGTATCCTGACAGGTAGGCTGGGAGCAGCAATTAGCAGAATCTGATTGATAGTTATTTATAAGATGCTCGTTCAAAGGCTGTACGTTTTAGAAAGAGATTCGCAAATAATTAATACTAGATGTTATTTTCCTGAGTCATGGAGATAGTGAGCAAAAGAAGAAAAAAGCAACAGTACCTGTATGGATAGGCGGAAAGTTGTAATCAGTCGAATAGGATTGATAGAGACTTAAAATGATGCTCGAGCGATGAAGAGGGCTGTGCAATAAGAGATTGGAGATTCGCTATGATGCGAGTAGTTAAGGTGATATAAACGGTGGTGAGAAAAGAGGCCAATATTGGGATAGAAAGTTTAAGTATGTCTTATTTGGGTGCGGGCTCATTCGGCTTACACTATAGGGGACATACAAAAAAGGATGGTGCCGGCATGGCGAAAATAACGGGAATCCAATGCATTCGCACACGCAAAAACGGGACTTGGACAATCGTAAAGGTAATGACGGATCAGGATGGGCTTTACGGGCTGGGGTCAGCCTCGGATGTATATAATCCGGAAGCTGTTGTGCAAGTTATTGAGCAGTTGATGGCGCCACTGCTGATCGGCAAGGATGCCGCGAATATAGAAGACTTGTGGCAGACCATGTACATGAGCGGGTATTGGCGCAACGGCGCGCTTCTGCATACCGCCATAGGCGGGATCGACATGGCGCTGTGGGACATTAAGGGCAAGGAGGCAGGTCTGCCTGTCTACCAATTGCTCGGCGGAGCGAGCCGTGCGGCCGTTCCTTGCTATGGACATGCCGGGGGGCGGGATATTACCGAACTGAAAGAGGACGTGCATCGTTTCAAGGAGGAAGGGTATACGGTCATCCGTGTGCAAATGGGCGGTTACGGCGGTGGCGGCTTTATCGATCGCGACAAGGCGATCTTGCCGGATCATGCTTGGGGCAAGGGACCGGTATTCGACGAGCAAGCTTATTTGCATGCCATACCGTCCATGTTCGAACAGTTGCGGCTTGAGTTCGGTATGGGCGTACAGTTCACACATGACGTGCACGAGCATTTGTCGCCGATTAACGCGATTCAACTTGCGAAGCGGGTAGAGCCCTATAGTCTATTTTTCCTTGAGGATGCGTTAGCACCTGAACAGATTGGATGGTACCGCCAGTTGCGTCAACAAAGCGCCACTCCGCAAGCAGTCGGCGAGTTATTCGTCAATCCTCAGGAATGGACGCAGCTTGTGCAGGAGAGGCTCATTGACTTCATCCGTGTACGCGTCTCCAAGGCTGGAGGGATTAGCGCATGCCGCAAGATCGCGGCATTATGCGAAGCGTTCGGCGTTCGAACCGCATGGCAGGAAGGCGGGGAGAACGATCCTGTCAACCAAGCGGCAGCCGTCCATTTGGACATKGCGATCTGGAATTTCGGCATTCAGGAAGTGAATCATTTCAAGCAAGAAGAGCTGGATGCATTCGAAGGACATATCGTTCGAAAAGGCGGCTATTTATATCCATCCCAGAAGCCGGGGCTCGGTATCGAGCTTGATGAGCTTAAGGCACAGCTGCTCGTTGGGGACAATTGGAACAAAACAACTTATTTCAATCCATATCAGCTTGATCGCAAGGCAGACGGCACGCTTGTCCGTCCATAATGCCATGCGATACAACGGAGGTGCATAACAGATGAAGACGATTGCGGTAACGGGAGGCAGCGGCAAGCTCGGTACGGCTCTTATCAAGGAGCTGCAGCAGCAGGATTACAAAGTTGTTTCGCTTGATCATCAGCTATCCAAGGAGCTTAGATGCAAGCAGATTAAGGTTGATTTGAACGACTTCGGGCAAGTCGTAGCTGCTGTTCATGGTGCGGACGCAATCATCCACTTGGCGGCGATTCCCGCGCCAATTCTGCATCCGAATCCTTATATTTTCGCGAATAACACGGTAGCCGGCTATCATATCCTAGAGGCTGCTTCTATTCTAGGCATACGGAAGGTGGTTATGGGCTCTAGCGAATCATCATACGGCTTCGCGTGGGCACCGACGCCATTCTCGCCGGATTATTTTCCGATCGATGAAGAGCATCCGCAGCAGCCGCAGGAGTGTTATGGACTTTCCAAAGTCGTGAATGAAGTGACTGCCGCCATGTTCGACAGACGAAATGGCATGCAGGTTGTCTCGCTGCGCTTCTCTATGATTACGAAGCCGGAAGACTATAATCACTTATCGATTCGAAAACCTGAAGCATTCAAGCAAATCATGTGGAGCTATATTGATATTCGCGATGCGGTAAGCGCGTGTATCGCTTCCCTTCAAGTCGAAGATCGAGGGGCGATCAGCCTCAATATTACGAGCAATGATACGCTTAGCGATCGGCAGACGTCAGAGCTTCTGAAGTCGTTCTATCCCGAGGTATCCGTGTTGAAGAATGACCTTCCCGGACGAACTGCCGTCGTCAACAACAAGATGGCGCAAGAAGTATTGAATTGGCGTCCGCTTCATTCATGGGCCGATCATATAGTTGAGCAGGCTTAGCGCAATTAGAAAAATATGTGAAAGACCATCCGGTAGGATGGTCTTTTTGTTAACCATTTAACAAAGTATGACTTTAAATATAGCTTGTATAAAGCTTATGAAACGCTTACAAGATAATTTTTGACAAAAAAAGCATATATCCTCTCATATTTACTCGTGTAATGATCGGATAACATTAGAGGTAGTTTAGGGAAACATATTTGTTCTGAGAGGTGAGCATGGGTGGGAAGCATTACGTTTAGCCATGTCTATAAGCACTACAAAGGGGAACAGCGTCCGGCGGTCAACGATTTCCACCTTTCCATTGAGGAGGGGGAGTTCCTCGTACTGGTCGGTCCATCCGGCTGCGGCAAATCGACTACGCTTCGAATGCTGGCTGGCTTAGAGGAGATCACGGAGGGCGAGCTGTATATCGACGACAAATTCGTTAATTACTTATCGCCGAAGGATCGAGACATTGCGATGGTATTTCAGAATTATGCGCTCTACCCGAACTTATCGGTGTACGAGAATATCGCGCTTGGCCTTAAGCTTCGCAAGACAGCCAAGCATGACATTGAGCTTAAAGTGAACCGCGTAGCCAAAATTTTGGAAATATCGCATTTGCTCGATCGCAAGCCTAGTCAGTTGTCTGGCGGTCAGAAACAGCGTGTTGCGCTGGGGCGTGCGATCGCGAGGGAGCCGCAGGTATTCCTGATGGATGAACCGCTGTCCAATCTTGACGCCAAGCTAAGGGCGCAGACGCGCGCGGAACTAATCAAGCTGCAGAGCGATTTGAAACGAACGACGGTATATGTGACGCATGACCAGGTCGAAGCGATGACGATGGGTACGCGGATCGTAGTCATGAAGGACGGCGTTATCCAGCAAGTAGCGCCGCCAAGGCAACTCTATGATGAACCAGCCAATCTGTTCGTTGCCGGATTCATTGGCTCGCCGCAGATGAATTTCCTGGAAGGAAGCATCGTTCGCCAGAATGGCGTTTATTACTTCTTGAACAAGCGGATTAAGTTCCGAATTCCAGAGAAATATTATGGGCAATTCAATGCGAAACCCGGCACGCTTCGTAATTGCGTTCTCGGTGTTCGCCCGGAGCATGTGCAGCTTGGACCTGATAAAGACGAGTTTCCTGAGGACGAATATGTGCGCGGCGTTGTTGAGATGACTGAGGTCACAGGCGCCGATTCTTATGTGTACGTCAAGATCGGGGAGAAAACGGTAATCGGCCGGACGGAGCCTGAGATTGACTACGAGAAGGAAGAGAAGCTGCTCGTAAGCTTCAACATGAACAAGATCCACTTCTTCGACGAGCAGTCCGGCGAGTCACTTGCAGCCGGGGGAGATGAAGGATGATTCGGTTTAAATCGAAGAAATGGCTGGGCAGAGGATTTCGAATTTTGTTAGCGGTTGCATTGATTGTCGTCGCTGTCCGCTGGGTATCCGGCAGCGAACCGACCTTGTACGCGACTACCGTTACCGCCGAGCAGATGCTTTCGTTCGAGAGCAAGCCGGGTGAAATGCCCTACGCGAAACTGATGTTGGAATACCCGGAAGCTTTCGAGTCCGCAGAACAGTTGCAAGCGATTCCAATAACGCCCGCTGATTATGAATCTGCCTCTGAGGAGTCCGTTCTGGGGTCGGATGGAGGCAATGGACTCGTTTGGGAGAACGAGCTTGGCTGGGTCGAATGGAGCTTCGAGGCGCCGCAGGATGGCTGGTACGAGCTGCACTTCGATTACAAAGCGCTTGAAGGAGGAAATGCCTCCGTCGTGCGAGGGGTTCAAATCGACGGAAGCTATCCTTTCGCGGAATCCAGCAGGATTGAGCTTGAACGGTTATGGAAGGATGCGAAGTATCCATATGATCGCAACGAAATCGGTCAACAAATCCGGCCGGGACAGGTAGAGCTGACAGATTGGAACAAGGCAGCCGCATCCGTATATTCCGCTTCTTCCGAGCCTTTGCTCTATAAGCTGGAGCAAGGCGAGCATAAGTTAAAGCTCATTGGAATTAGGGAGGGAGTCACGCTGCGCGGGATTTCGTTCGAGTCGAAGTCGACAATCCCAACCTATGAGGAATACAAAAGCTCTTTAACCGAATCGAAGCCGCAGTCCGAATGGTTCGAGCTCGTCGAGGCTGAACAATTCCAGCGTAAATCCAGCTTGGCTATTCAGACAGACTTTTGGTCTGAGCCTCATATATCGCCAGATCCGAAAGGGCGCATCACCTACAACGTGCTCGGCGGACAGCGATGGAGGCAGCCTGGCGAGTGGGTCGAATGGCAGATCGAAGTGCCGGAGAGCGGCTTGTATGAGCTTGATGTAAAAGCGTTCCAAAACTACCGGAACGGGTTCGAGGCCTATCGCACGATAACGATCGACGGCGAAGTGCCGTTCAAGGAAATGCTGCACTACGGCATTCCGACACGCAAGGAATTCGAGATCGTGACGCTTTCCGATCAAGCGGGGGAGCCTTATAAGTTCCACCTGGAGAAGGGTACGCACACGCTGCGCATGACGGCAGACTCTTCGCTGGTCCAACCAGTCTATCTGGCGTTGACGGATACGCTGAACCAATTGGCCTTATACGATCGCCAAATTAGGCTGTTGACGGGCAATTACAGCAAGTCGGCGTTCGATGCGAATATCGACTCGACGCGAACTTGGGATATGAAGAAGCTAGATCCGGAGGTCGAGCAGAAGATTAACGGCTTCGTTAACCGCTTCGCCGATATCCGCAACTATATTAACGGTTTGAACAAAAAGGATTCCGATCTGTCCGAAGCGATCAAGAGCTCGGTGCATTTGCTCGAGGTGATGCTGGAGGACGTGAACGAGGTTCCGAACAAAATAAATGATTTCTCGACGATTCAGAACAATATCGGAGCTTGGCTAGCTACGCTGACGCATCAGCAATTGTTGGTGGATTATATCGTGGTGCGGACGCCGGAAGCGGAAACAGGGCTGAAAACGGCGAGCGCGATGTCGCGTATCCCTTATTCCGTAGCCGACTTCGGCCGAACGTTCTACCTGGATTACGATACGCGCAAGCATAACCGCGACGGGGCGCTTACTGTATGGGTGCAACGCGGACGCGATTACGTGGAGCTTCTACGCGAGATGGTCGACCAAGACTTTACGCCAAGAACGGGCATTCAGGTCAACATTAACCTAATGCCGAATCCGAACCAGCTTATACTGGGCAACGCCGCTGGCGATGTGCCGGACGTTGCGCTCGGTCTAGGCGAATCGATGCCTGCCGATTATGCAATGCGAGGAGCGGTCGAGGACTTGTCCTCTTATCCGGGCTTCGAGGAAGTACAAGATCGATTCATTCCTGGCGTAAACCGATCGATGTACTACGACGGCGGCGTCTATGGACTGCCGGAGGTGCAGAACTTCCAGGTGCTGTTCTACCGCACCGATGTTTTGGAAGGGCTTGGACTTCAAGTGCCGGATACATGGGATGACGTATTCGATATGCTGCCGACGCTTCAAGAGAACGGGATGACCATGAACTTCCCGAAAGGCGATTTCTCAACGCTCTTCTTCCAGAACAACGCGGAAGTATATTCGCCGGATGGCCTAAAAGGAAATCTCGATAGCGAAGCGGGCCAAGCGGCCTTCAAGCGCTGGACGGAGCTGTACAAGAAATACAATCTTCCGATCGATGTTCCTGCATTCTTCCAGCATTTCCGCGACGGCGACATTCCGATCGGCGTTGCCGACTTCAACACTTACGTGCAGCTTCTCGTAGCTGCGCCGGAAATTACCGGCCACTGGAAGATCGCTCCGTTGCCTGGCATGAAGCAAGCCAGCGGCGAAGTGGCAAGATGGTCGCCGCAAGGCATCTCGGCGGCGATGATGATGGAGAAGAGCGATAAGAAAGACGAGGCGTGGCAGTTCATGCAATGGTGGACGTCCGCAGAGGTACAGTCGCAATACGCGAAGGACATCGAATCGTTCTATGGTATCGAATTCAGATGGAATACGGCCAACGTCGATGCGATGAAGTCGCTCTCCTGGCCATCCGATGATCTGAAGGCGCTTCGCGAGCAGGCGCGCTGGGCGAAAAATATGCCGTACGTGCCCGGATACTACTTCCTCAGCAGGGAAATGGAATTCGCTTGGAACCGCACGGTAATGGAGGGCATACCTGCTCAGGAATCGCTTGAACAGGCGCAGCTCTCGCTGCAAAGGGAGATGAACCGGAGACAAGGTAACTTCGGCATTAAAGCCGGAGATGATCTCGGCATCCCGCAAATCAATCAACCTTACGAATGGGAGGAATAGCACAGATGAATACAGAGCTTACTCCCGGAATAGCAAGGCCAAAGGCTCGACCGGCGATTGGGGCGAAGCTGACTCGCTTCCTGCGCGATATCAAGCGCGACGCGTTCTGCTATTTGTTCCTCGCGCCGTTCCTGATCTGCTTCCTGCTCTTCATCGTTGTGCCGGTCGTCATGGCCGCGACGCTTGGGTTCACGTCGTACGACGGATTTCAGAAGCTGCATTTTATCGGGATCGACAACTATATTAGCTTGTTCACGCAAGATATTATTTTTCTGACCAAAGCGATACCGAATACGTTCCTGTTCGCGCTTATTGTGGGCCCAGGCGGATATGTGCTTTCCTTCCTATTCGCCTGGCTGATCCATCAACTGCCGATCAAGATCAGGGACTATTACACGCTGGCGTTCTATGCGCCTTCGATGGCGGGCGGTGTTGCGCTGTCCGTCGTATGGATCGCGGCGTTCAGCGGCGACCGCGTCGGCTACGTGAACAACTTCCTGCTCGGCATGGGCTGGATCGACAGTCCGGTCATTTGGCTTCAAGATCCGAAGTATTTGCTTAACATTATGATCATCGTATCGCTTTGGGTCAGCTTCAGTGTAGGCTTCCTCGCCATGTTGGCAGGTCTTCAGACCGTCAATCGCGAGCTTTACGAGGCAGGCCGCATCGACGGCATATCGAATCGCCTTCAAGAAGTGTTCTATATTACGGTGCCTTCGATGAAGCCGCAGATGCTGTTCAGCGCCGTGATGTCGATTGTCGGCACGCTAAAGGCAGGCAGCATATCGACGCAATTGACGGGCTTGCCGATCACGCCTTCCTATTCGGGACATTTAATCATTAACCATATCGACGATTACGCTTTTATCCGTTTCGAGCTCGGCTATGCTTCGGCAGTCTCGGTCATGCTGCTGCTTATCAGCTACTTCGCCATGAGATTTGCCTATCGGCTGTTCGGATCCAAGGAGGAGCTGTAAAACCATGATTCGAAAACTTCGCAGCGTGACGCCGTTTCAAGTAGCGCTCGTCACTTTCTTCACCGCGCTGGCCGCGTTCATGTCGCTGCCGATTATTTTCATACTGAACCATGCGTTCAAGCCGCAGAATGAGCTGTTCTTGTTTCCGCCGAGGTTTCTCGTGCAGAATCCAACCATTCGCAACTTCGAATCACTCATTCTGCATGCATCGAACGCGACTGTGCCGTTCACGAGATATTTGTTCAACAGCATTATCGTAGCCGGATTAACGCTTGCATGCGTAATTATCGTCAGCACGATGGCTGGTTACGTCCTTGCGAAATATCAGTTCCATTTCAAGGGACTCATCTTATCGCTCATTACGCTGTCTCTGATGTTCGCGCCGGAGACGGTCGGCATTCCGAGGTATCTCATCATTAGCGGTATCGGCATCAACAACACGTATTTCGGGCATATATTGCCCGCGCTTGCCTCACCGATTGCTGTCTTCATGCTCGTTGGCTTCATCTCGCAAATTCCTAGCGAGCTGCTCGAGGCGGCGAAGATCGACGGAGCAAGCCACTTCGGGATCTTCACGAAAATGGTGCTCCCGCTGTCTGTACCCGCGATCGCCACAATCTCGATCTTCACGTTCCAAGGCGTATGGGGAGACGTCGAGACTTCGACGCTGTTCATGCAGGACGAGACGATGCGAACGCTGCCTTTCTATGTGAACAGTCTGCTCAGCGGGCTTCAGAACAGTGTCGCCGGGCAGAATATGGCAGCCGCAGCAGGCTTGCTCATGTTCGTGCCCAACCTCATCATCTTCCTGCTCTTCCAGCGGAGGGTGCTCGAGACGATGGTTCATTCCGGCATTAAGTAATTCAAATCAGCAAAGGAAGTCGAAACGATGAAGAAATTGTTATTGTTGTTGCTTCTAGCGGCGACCTCCATGCTCGCCGTTCCGGAAGCGATCCACGCGGAGTTGCCGTACCGAACGTTCTACTACGACAGCAATCAAGCGACATTCCTCCGTATTCAGCCGATCTATACGCCGGCAGATATGGACAGCGCGAGGTTCGCCGAGCCAGTCGACTTGCATGTCGGTGCGGACGACAACGTATACGTCATGGACAAAGGGGCGAATCGGGTTGTCGTCCTTGATCCTGAAGGAACGGTTCTGCGAACGATCGGCGCAGATGAGGGAGAGAGCATGCTTAGCGCGCCTGAAGGCCTGTTCGTTACGCCTGAAGGGATAATCTATGTCGCAGACTCTGGCAATCAACGGATTGTCGTGTTCGACAACGAAGGCAACTTTCTCCGTGATTATAAGAAACCCGAGTCCACTTACATGGAGACCGGTCATTTCGTACCGACGAAGATCGTTGTCGACCGCCGGGGCGTCATGTACATCAACCTGAATTCATCCTACGACGGATTGCTTCGCATGAATCAGGACGGGGAGTTCATGGGTTTCTTCGGTGCTAATAAAGCGCAGCAGACGGTGCTGAACTGGCTGAAGAAGCTGATTCTGAACAAGGAGCAGCTGCTCAAAGAAACAGCTAATCTCCCGCGGCCGATTACGAATGTCGCCCTCGACCAGGACGGCTTCATATTCACGGCTACATCGGGCGGATTCGGCCAAGGGGCCATACGCAAGCTGAATGCCGGCGGCGTCGACGCGCTCAAGAACAAGACGCTGGTGAACGGTCACGGTATCGTGGACGTGGCAAGCGATACGGACGGCTTCCTGTATAACGTCGATATGGAATCCGGACGGGTCAATATATACGATCAGAACGGCGAGGCGTTGTTCGCGTTCGGCTATATCGACAACGAGACGCAGCAATACGGCGTGTTAGGCTTTCCAACATCTATCGGCGTTGATTCCAAGAAAGATATATGGATAGCAGACAGCCGGACAGGAACGATCCATAAGTTCGAGCTTACCGAGTTTGGCGGCGACGTTATGAATGCGCTTACGCTGTATCTTGCCGGAAAGTACGAGGAAAGCAAGCCGTACTGGGATAAAGTATACGCTCGCAATGACATGTACAACGGCACGTTCCAAGGACTCGGTAAAGTGTATCTGCACGAGAACAACAACGAAGAGGCGCTCTCTTTCCTGAAGACGGCTTTCGACACGAAGGGTTATTCCAAAGCGTTCTGGCAAGTAAGGCTGAACTGGCTGCAAAATAACTTCTTAATGCTCGCTGCATGCATCATCATCGCATTTTTGCTCATTCGGTACGTGCCGCGCTTGGTACGCAGACAGTTGAAGCGTCACCCGTTGCCGGCATCATGGGATCGTCCAATCAGCGATTTGCGATTGTTATGGTATGTAATGCTTCATCCGTACCACGGGTTCTACAAGCTGAAGGAGGCTCGCGTATCCTCCTGGATACTCATTCTTATATTGGCCGCGACGATTGGAATGAAGCTGCTATCGCTTTATTTCACCGGATTTCTATTCAATCCGATCGAGACTTCGCAGATTAATCTAGTCAGCAGTCTCGGGTTGTTCGTTGTACCGTGGATCACTTGGATAATCGCCAATTATCTCGTGTGCAGCGTGAAGGACGGGGAAGGAAAGTTCAGGGAGGTTATTCAGGGCAGCACGTACGCGCTCGCACCTTACTTGTTCTTCTCGGTGCCGCTTCTGCTGTTGTCGAATCTCGTGACGCTCGACGAGAGAGTGCTCGTCGATTCGATTAATTCGCTGATGTTCATCTGGATCGGCGTCATGCTTATCGTGATGACGCAGGTAATTCACAACTTCGACTTCTTGGAATCGCTGAAGAACATTGCGATTACGGTGTTCACGATCGGTACGATCTGGCTCTTCGCCTTCCTCGTCTTCGGTCTATCTTACAACTTATACGATTTCTTCTATCAGCTTTACAAGGAGGTCACTTTCTATGGTTGAGTTCATCAAGGGAACGTCCCTCCGCGTAAAGCTGACAACCATCGCTTTGCTTGCGCTAGTTATCATCGTGCTCTCGGTCGTTCTGCAAGGAGAGGATCTGACGCCTGCCAAAGCAATGGAACTCGCGGGTATCGAGACTCACCAGTCGGAGACGGCTGAGCTCTATACGGGAACGCCGTGGAAGCCGGAGACGGGAGCCGATGGTTACGCCGAGGCGCTAAGCAACGAGAAGTTCACTCTTTACGTCGATCCGGCCAACACGCAGATTGCGCTGGTCGACAACCGAACCGGTTATCGCTGGCGAAGCAATCCGAGCGAGGAGGAGCTTGCAGCCGAGACGGTTAAGGGCGTGCTGCTCGCGAATCTGAAGTCGCCTTTCGTTCTAACTTACGTGAGAACGCAAGGCAAGGATCAGACGATCAGAGAAATGCTGAACGCAAATGATCCAAAGATGGTGAAGGAGTTAATTCGAACGGATAAAGGTTTGCAAGTCTCTTATYCCTTCCCTGACAAGAAGCTCGGAGTGTCGTTTCAATACGAGCTTACCGACAAAGGGCTGCAGGTTCGCATCCCGACGAAAGGGATCAAGGAGGAAGGCGATTTCAAAATGTTCTCCCTCGACTTGCTGCCTTACTTCGGAGCGGCAGCGGCCGGAGAGGACGGTTACATCTTCGTACCGGACGGTCCGGGCGGCTTGATCCGCTTCGAAAGCGAACGGCCGGGCGTATCGAGAGGTTATATTCATCAGGTGTACGGTCTCGAGCTGACGAATACGGGCAACTGGAGCCGTTCCGGCGAATGGCGGGAAAATATCGCCTATCCGGTATTCGGCATGAAGCGAGGCGACAACGCTTTCGTCGCGGTGCTTAGAGAAGGCGGTGACTCTGCCGATATCGCCGCGCTGCCGCCGGGGCTGAAGTCCACGACGTACAACGTGTTCGCTAGCCAAATCTATCGCGAGGAATACTTGTACCGGATGAGCAGACTGGCTGCCCCGATCAAGGCGATCCAGAAGCAGCGGCTCGATACCGACMGCGTGCTGGAGTACCGTTTCCTGAACGGAGACGACGCCGATTATGTCGGGATGGCGACCTCCTATCGCGATTACCTGACGGAAACGGAGCAGTTAAAGGAGCAGCTGAAGCCTGTCGATCATACGCCGCTTTATTTGAAAATCATGGGCGGCAATTATACGGAAGCGTATAACCAAATCAAGTATGTGACTGCAACGACCTTCCCTCAAGCGACCGAAATTGTTAATGCTTTGCGGAAGCGTGGAGTCGAAAGCATGAACGTCATTTATTACGGTTGGCAAAATCAAGGCGATTACGATTTGTACGATCGTTTCCCGATCGAGAAGTCGCTCGGCGGCGAGGCGGAGGCGAAGAAGTTCGTTTCCAGCATGAAGCAGCAAGGCAACGACGTTCTATTCGAGGATGACATGGTATGGATCGATTCGGATAATTCCAATTTGTCTGGCAAGAAGAACGGCATTCGCAGCATCGACGAAACGGTATTTCTCGATGAGGGCTGGTTCATAAGCAAACCGGCGCGCACGGTTGCGATGGCTTACGAGACAATCGATAAGCTGAAGGATATCGGCATTTCCGGCATTCTGTACAACTGGGTCGGCGAAATGGTGTTCCACGATTACGATCCCGACGGCATAATGACCCGCAAAGACACGATGGACGTGTATAGCGGCATGCTGGATTACACCCGGCAGATGCTTGGAAAGTCCAGCGTCTATCGCGGCAATGATTACGTCATCGGCCACACGGACTTTATTGCGAATTTGCCGCATGAATCAAGCTATGACTTCTTGGTCGATCAGACGGTACCGTTCTATCAGATCGCTCTGCATGGCTACGTCGCTTATTCATTCGGAGACGGCAACCTGCGCGGTGAAGTGGAGGATGAGTTCCTCAAAGCGATTGAGTACGGAGCAGTGCCTTCCTTCTACCTGACTTACGATGAGTCGAGGAAGCTGAAATACACAAACTCAGGTTTCTTGTTCAGCAGTCAATATTCGAAGTGGACCGATCGCATTGAGAAAGAATATAAGGCATTCGACTCGTTGGCCAGTCTGCACTCGCAACGAATCGTCGATCATGAGCAGTTGTCCAAAGACCGGTTCGCTACCGTGTACGAGGATGGTACGCGCGTAATCGTCGATTATAGCAGCAAGACGTTCGAAGTTGAGAAAGGAGCTGGCGCATAGTGCAACCGAAAGCAAAAATACGCGCAGAGCGCCTCTATCACTGGAAACGTTACGGCACTGGCTTCCTGTTCATGCTTCCGTGGATTATCGGCTTTGCCATATTCGTACTGATCCCGATCAGTTGGTCGCTGTTCATGAGCTTTAATAAGGTGCAAGTTGCGGTAGGCKGCTTCCGATACGAATGGCTCGGCATGCAAAACTATCGCGATGCGTTTCTGAAGGATAATATTTTCCCGATTGAGCTGATCACCTACTTCCAGGAAATGCTGCTGATGGTGCCGATTATCGTCATCTTCGCTCTTCTGATCTCGCTTATGCTGAATCAGCGGTTTCCCGGACGCTTCCTGTACCGCGCGTTGTTCTTCCTTCCGGTTATCTTCGCAACCGGGCAGGTGCTGAACGAGCTGTTCGTGCAGGGCGCCGGCGACATCCCGTTCCTGGAGCAGTACAACCTGCAGCCGCTTGTGGAGGAGTACGTCGGCAAGCAGTTCGGCGAGACCGTCATGGAAGTGCTTGGACGGGCGATTCTCATTCTATGGTATTCAGGCGTGCAAATTCTGATCTTCATCGCCGGGTTCCAAACCATCTCTCCTACGATCTATGAAGCGGTCCGCATCGACGGAGCATCACCGTGGGACAGTTTCTGGAAAATTACGCTGCCGGCATGCGTGCCTTTCATCAGCCTTAATGTGCTTTACACGATCATTGACCTGTTCACGTTCCCGCTTAATCCKGTTCTTGAGCATATCAGGGAGAACATGTTCAAGGTCGATACGGGCTACGGCTACGCCAGCGCGCTCGCCTGGATCTATTTCGCCTTCATCTTCCTGCTGATCGCCATCGTGCTGTGGATGTTCAACCGGAGCATGAAGACAAGGAGGATGCATTCATGATTACTGCGATGAAAACCGAGCTGGAGAAGCTGAACGGGCGAGTACGCGGCATCTTCTGGAGCCGCAGGGCGCAGAAAACGAAGATGCTGGTTCTCGGCAGAAGCGTATCGGACGGCTTGCTAGCCAAGCTCATCATCTACATGCTGCTCTCGATCGTCGCTTACCTGTACTTGCAGCCGATTCTGTATATGGTAAGCACGATGTTCAAGACGGTCAGCGACCTGCTTGACCCGACCGTGAAATGGATTCCGCGCGATATGACGTGGGAGAACATTACGAAAGCGTACAAGGGCTTGCAGTATCCGGAAGCGCTGCGGAATACTTCAATAATTGCGCTTAGCTGCTCGCTTGTACAGGTCATTATTTGCGCGATGACCGGTTATGCGCTCGCAAGGCTGGCGCTACCGTTCAAGTGGCTCTTCATGGCGCTGATCATATTGACGTTTTTGATTCCGCCGCAGGTCATCATTATTCCGTTATACGTTATTTTCAGCAAGCTGGGGCTTCTGAACACGCTCTTCGTGTTCCTAATCCCCGCCATATTCGGGCAAGGGCTGAAGGGAGCGCTCTTCATTCTCATCTTCCTGCAGTTCTTTAAGTCGCAGCCGGCAAGTCTAGAGGAGGCGGCTAAGCTCGACGGCGCATCGACGACGAGATTGTTCTTCGGCATTATGCTGMCGCTGGCGAGATCAGCATGCTTGGTTGTGTTCCTGTTCTCCTTTATCTGGTATTGGAACATGTACTACGAGCCGTCCATGTTTTTGGCTAAGGGTTTCACGCCGCTCTCTATCAGACTCAATATGCTTGAGGAAGTGCTGAATCCGGCGCTGCTCGGCAACACGTTCACGATCACCAATCCGATTACGGAAGGAACGAAAATGGCCGCCGCATTTATGATCATTTTGCCGCCGATCGTTATCTTCATGTTCCTGCAGCGCTGGTTCGTAAGCGGTATTGAAAGAACGGGGATCGTGGAATAGTCCATTAACTTGCTGCCAATCTGACTCACCGAGAGGGGTGATGCTCCAGGATCGTTTTCAGCGATGCAAGAAGCAACAACGGTTAGGATCTAAGGGGTAGGCATTTGGGGGCGAACATGGCTCCCGCACAAAAACGAGGAGGTTTGCGAAGTGAAAAGAAAACGCGCGTTGACCCTTGCATTAAGTCTGGTACTTATGTTCTCAATGGTATTAACGGCTTGCTCCGGCAACAATTCGAAAGGCAGCAATGCGGGCGAAGGTACGAATGCGCCTGCCGAGACACAAGCACCTGCGGATGAAGCGACTGCTGCGCCAGAGGTGAAGAAAGACCCGGTTACGCTCAAGCTGATCTCATGGTCTGACTCCTACACCGAATTGTATGAAATGTTCACTAAAGAGTATCCATGGATTACGATCGAACAAATTCCCGTTAACAGCCAACCGATTATGGAGATCATTGCATCGCTCGAAGCGGCTGGTACGCCTGCCGACTTGACTTGGATCGATTCCGATCTAATCACGTTCGACCAAGCAGGACTGCTTGAAGATTTGACGCCTTATATCGAAAAAGATCCTACGTTCCAATCGGTTCAACTTCCTGATGGATTCTACGACACGATGACGTACAAAGGCATGCGTCTTGCTGTTCCTTTCGTCGACGTACCAATGTGGATCTTGGTTAACAAAGATTTGCTCGCTAAGCATGGCGTTGAGATGCCTGCTAACGATTGGACTTATGACGACTTCCGCGAAATCGCCAAAAAAATCACGGATCCAGTGGCTGGCGAATACGGTCTCACGACGCAGCCTGAATTCCAAATGCGCGTGCTTAGCACGAAAGCGATCGCTGACGGCCATGCAGCCAACATTCATTACCTGAATGAAGACTTGACGCAAAGCTTGCTCGCTACGCCTGAAGTTATGAACGACGTAAGATGGCTGTCGGACTTCGTATGGAAAGACGGCTCGATGCAATCCAATGCGAAAGCGGCAGAAACAGGCGACGTAACGAGAGAATTCATCAACGGTAAAACAGGCTTCGCTATCGGCGGAGACTGGGTGCTGCCTAACCTGAAAAACAACGCGAACTTCGAGTGGGATGTATTGCCGTTCCCGAAAGGCAAAGTCAGCCAGCCTGGATACAGCATCTATGGCCCAATGTCCTTGCTTAAAGGCTCGAAGCATAAGGAAGAAGCGTTCCTATGGATCGCCTTCCAATTCTCGAAGGAAGCACAGAAATGGAAGATCGACCAAGGCGCGAACGCTTCGGTTATCGATCCAGAATTGACAGCTTATTATGACGAGACGCCAATGTGGCAAGGTAAAAACAAAGAAGCCGTGAAGATCGCGAAAGAAAACGCGAAAATTCAACCGKGCGTAACGATTCCGGCTTGGGGCGAATACAACTGGAACAATATTTTGAACGAAATCATCTTCGACGGCGCCGACATCAACCGATTGATTCCGGAAACGGAAAAATGGAACAAGCGCACGCTTGAAGTTGCCGAGTCGTTGAAGTAAGAACGCATGACAAAGACGGTTATTCATCAAGCATCCGTAAGCTTGAGAATAGCCGTCTTTTTTGACCTTAAAAACGAATTAACGATAATTCCAGCCGTTGCCGATGACGGGATGATACTGCGGATATGGCGGCTGCTCGTCGCGGTGCAAATAAACCTTTTTGCCTTGACTCGGTACGAATTGGCTTTGCATCGATTGATTCGTATGAGCGACGTTGCCGGCAGCGGCGCCTTGCACTTGATTATTGGCGCAATTGGCAGGAGGGCCGATGACGACGGTGTTCGTAATTGGCGCAAGAGCCTCTTCGACAAGGTCTTCATTTAAGCAATACGTGTGGGCGAGTACGCTGGCTGGAGTAAGGCGCAGCATATCGGAAGCACCGATGAATTCCGGTATCGGAGCATCGAAGATGGCGAGCAGATGAGTATTGTCAACGGTCGCGATCTCATAATGCCACCAGCCCTGAGGGATGTTGGCCACTTGACCCGGTTGAATCGGATAATTAAGCAGCTTGTTCGTGAACGGATTAATGAGCGATACGACGGCTGAACCGGTGATGCAATAGACGAGCTCGGATGCATTTTGGTGCGTATGCGGCTCGACGACATTGCCTGTACTAAGGAAGATGTCCAGAAGCGATACATTTCCTAGAGTATTGAGTTGATTAATCGACAACGTATTGATGTAGTTGCGATTGTCTTTCGTAAACGTATTATTATTACGCAGATCATAAGTAAATTGTACGGTTGGAGAAGTGAAGTCCATATAAGATACAGCCACTTGATTCCCTGCCTTTCGTATGCGCGCAAGCATGTTCGGATTGTAGGCGTATGACCTACCGTATACCATATGTACGCATGACAAAAACCGTTCCGGTGATCGGAAACGGTAACTTAAGCTTTTTATGGCCTTTAGCGAAACTTGCACGCAAGCTGTGCGTACATACCCCGTATGCCTAATAAGTAATCATATGGAAGAAGCACAGGGGAGGATAAGCGGTGCGGCTTATTTTGGATCAAATCGTCAAGACATTCGATGCGAAGCAAGTATTGCAAAGCGTGGAATATTCATTCGAGCAAGGTAAGATATACGGTCTGCTAGGACGCAACGGTGCGGGCAAGACGACGCTTTTCAATTGCTTGAGCCGGGAAATTGCGACGGATGGCGGCAAAACTTGGCTGGAGCAGGATGGCGTGAAGCGGGAGCTGACGGAGACGGATGTCGGTTATGTGTATTCGATGCCGATCCTGCCAGAGTTTCTTACGGGCTATGAATTCGTCCAGTTCTTCCTAGCTGCGAATCCAAGCATGAAGCTTCAGGATGCTAAGATCGACGAATGGTTCGATCGGATGCGCATGAGCCGAGAGGATCGCCATCGTCTGATCAAGGGGTACTCGCACGGCATGAAGAACAAGCTGCAAATGCTGCTGTTCCTCATTGCGAAGCCGCCAGTCATTCTTCTAGATGAGCCGCTGACGTCGTTCGACGTGATTGTAGCGCTAGAAATGAAAAATATGCTGCGTGAAATGAAAAGTGAACATATTCTTATTTTCTCCACCCATATTCTGCAGCTGGCAACCGATCTCTGCGACGAATTGGTTGTGCTGAACAATGGTCAGCTGACATCGGTGCCTTCCGAGCTGATGCACAGTCCGGAATTCGAACGTGAAGTCATTGAGCTGCTGAAGGACGATCCGACCCATGCTTAAGGCGTATCGGCTGCTGCTAGACGTATCGGTCTCTTCCTTCCTCAATCGTACGGTTTATTACTTGCGCCGGTTGCCGCTTGTCGGCCGCGCCATACCGGAGTCGCTATACGGCAGCCTGGAGTGGAAGCGGGCTATCGCTTGGCTCGTTCTTATTGCACAGCTGCTATGGGCGGTCCTTAACAAAGGGATATACCTTGGACTTATGGCGTTCATGCCGGCGATGGCGATAAACGAGCGCAATCCGGAGCTTCATTCGCTAGAGTTGTTTCTAGCCATATTATTGCCGCTTAGCTTCCTGACGGCAAGCATATGGAATGCGCGAGTGCTCGAGCCGAAGCGGGACAAGTATGTTGCCGTGAAGCTGCTTCGTATCTCGGCAACGGCATACATGAAGGTCACGTTAACGATGCGGTATACGCTGTTCTTCTTATCCTTTGCAATCATGCTGTCGTTCTTCATGGCGGTGCTAGGAGGAACGGTGATTGAAGGCGTGCTCGTTGCAGCTGTTATTACGGGCTGGAGGCTGCTTGCCGAGTTGACGCATTTAGTCGTATTCGAACATACGGGCAAAATCATCATTCGAAGCACTCTACTTGTCTGGTCAAGCATTTTTGCTGGCGGTGCGCTGGCCTATGGACTGCCTCTGCTCGGCGTCTCGCCTGCTTATGGAAGGATTTTGCTGTTCCTGCCGCTTGTTTTGCTCGTTATCGCATCGGGCATAGCAGCTGCTCTGCTGCTCGCGCGCTATAAGCGCTACCCGGAGGCGGTAGAGTCGGCGACGAAGCGGGATGATCCACTGCTTAATCTCGGTCAATACATGGCTGATTCGCGGAAGGCAGAGGTAGCGATGAAAACCGATGATCTGACGGAAGAAGAGAGCCTTCGCACCGATGGGGCGGCGCTTCCTCGTGCAGACTCGGACGGCTACGATTACTTGAACCGGCTATTTTTTCGCCGGCATCGTCGTCTCGTTAGGAAGCCGCTATGGAATCGGCTTGCGATCAGCGTTAGCGTGAGCGCGATTGCCGTTTTGGCGCTAGCGTTAATCGGTGACGGAGTAACATTGACCGAGCTGGCGAGGTTCGTTCCGTACTTCGCGTTTAGCGTATTCGTAGGAGAGAAGCTATGCCGCGCTTTATTCTACAACTGCGACATGCCGCTTATGCGTTACGGGTTCTACCGGCAAGCGGCACAGAAGCATTATGTGCTGCGTCTCGCCAGGCTGTCCGGCATGAACCTGCTGCTGTCGGTCGCGGTTGGCGCAGTGCTGACGATTGCGGCAACGTTCACCGGCAGCTTGCCGGATACAAGCGAGCTGATCGCTTTATGGATATTGCTGCTTGCTATGGCGCTGCTAATATCGGTCCATCATATGACGCTTTACTATTTGCTGCAGCCGTATACGACGGAGATGAATGCAAGGAATCCACTGTTCCTAATTGTGAACATGATGCTTTCTGCCGTATGTGCGGTCGCATTCGTCATTAGTCCTCCGATCGCAACACTTGCCATTATCGCACTGACGCTGCTGCTGTTATACTTGGTTATTGCCCTGCTGCTCGTGAGTCGCTTCGGGGCGGTAACATTTAGAATCAAATAAGCTTTCGCGATTTTCATCATTGACACTCTTGGGCGGCTATGTTGCAATCATAGTGCAGTCTAATTTGCGGATAGCGGGTGAGCGGGACGATGACGAGGGTGCGGTTGTACAAAGATTTTTTTCTTCATACGGATATTACGGTTATGTTTGTGCTGCTGCTTGCGCTTGTTGGGGCGCATCTGGCGTTGTTCGGAGCGGGCATTCGAAGTCTGATCTGCTTCGGGGCGGGTCTCGTTGGGTTTATGTTCAGCGAATATATGACGCATCGGTTCTTTTTCCATCTGAAGGCGCCCCGTAACTTAACGTTTCTGAAACTGCTCAAGCGCTTACATTACGATCATCACACACATCCGAGCGACTTGAAGCTGCTGTTCCTGCCGCTCTGGTACAGCTTGCCGAACTTCGTCGTGTTCGTTGGCGTATTCTATCTTATAACAGGTTTGCCAGACGCATCAGCCGCGTTCGCTGCGGGACTAATTACGATGCTGCTTATGTACGAATGGAAGCATTACGTCGCCCACCGTCCGATGCAGCCTAGAACGAGGCTGGGCAAGTGGGTGAAGAAGACGCATCTGCTGCATCACTTCAAGAACGAGAACTATTGGTACGGCGTATCGACGCCGTTCGTGGATGCAATCTTCGGAACGCTAAAGGACGAGAAGCAAGTGCCGACCAGCGCGTTCGTGAAAGATTTGGAAGGGCGCGCAGAGGGGCAATAGTGCGTTGGCGTGAGAAGAGGGGGGCGATTCGCCCCCCTCTTCCTTTATTTTTTCTCGTTTATTTGGCCTGCGGCAAACTCCGCTTCGTAGATGGAGCTGACGAGCTGAAGTACCTTGCTGCCTTGATCTGTGAACTTGAGCTTGGCGGCTTTGCCCCTCACTAGAAAATCGCCTGGCTGCATGCTGCGCGCATGAATGGCTGCCGAATAGAGCAGCGATGCTCCGGCGGTCGGCGGCGGGAAAAACAGTTTAATAATCGGCCTCAAGTAAAACGGAATACCGGAATGCTTACCTGATCGAATCGTATTGTTGCCGCCCGGGTCGACGCTTAACATCGTGATACCTTCCTTGCTGACGGAGGGCGCAAGCTCCTTCGTCCAAAGGGAGAGCGCAAGCTTCGTTGCTGCATAAGGGCCAAGCAGCTTCTTGAAGGAAGCCGGATGCTCAAGCTGGCCGGAATCGAAGTTGGTATACGTTTTGAAGGCATGGGATGACGTATTGATTACAGTCTTCATTGTACCGCGCAGTAACAGCGGCTTCAGTTCCATCCATATGATGTATGGCGCTGCGGTTTGGAGATCGAAATGGAGTTCTCGACCTTGCTTGGATAAGAGAAGCTTAGGCAAGCTGCCGCCAGCATTGTTGAAGAGCAGGTCAATCTTGTCGACTTGTTCTTTTATCGCGTTCAGTGCTGTTCTTAAGCTAACGAAGTCAGCAAGGTCGGCTTTAAATACGCGGAGCCGTCCTTGTCGTTCGCTCTGTATGAACAGGGTATCTTCCCTATTAAAGTCGGAACGGTTAAGCGCAATAACTTGCCAGCCTTCGGATAACAGCTTGCGAGCAAGCTCGCGTCCGATTCCATTGCTCGCGCCGGTAATAAGAGCGACGCGCTCTTCGGTATAAGTTGTCATAATAAAATGGTTCCTCCTTGCATGATGCATTTGGCATCTGCTCGTATTTGTGACCTCAGTCTACAAGCTGGAGTCGGCTCCAAGTCAAGCGCATTCTGAAATAATTTGACTTGGAGTCAGCTCCAGGTTATACAATGATGACAACAGCAATGAGGAGGGAATGAACCATGAACGATATGGACATCTATTCAATTAAGGAAACATCGGAATTGACCGGCATTGCAGTGGATACGCTGCGCTATTATGAGAAAATCAGCCTTTTGCCGCGAGCTGACCGCAAGCCTAACAGCCATCGCATCTATCGAGATGATGATATTCAGACGCTCAAGCTTATTGCTTGCCTGAAAAAAACGGGCATGTCGCTAGATGAGATGAAGCCGTTCCTAAGCTTGACGACACGTTCCGATCTTATGGATTTTCCAGAGCTTCACGATAGGATCGTGAACCATAAGCGGAAGATTGAGAGCCAGATCGCTTCGCTGCAGGAGGTTGTCGAGTTTATCGATTCGAAGCTGATTCATGGCGAGGCAGTGCCGCAGAATTGCACATTAACCGGCGATAGCAGTCGGAAATTGCCTGTTCGTAAACCGTAGGGCAATTAAACGAGTGGAGGAATTGACAGATGAGAAGATGTCTGTTACGTTAAACCTAATAAAACACAGTTAAATAGTTGGGATTAACGTCGTGTGAAACGGTAATGGCAAGGAGAGGTTCGGCATGAATATTGAGAATATTGAAGCGTTCGTATATGTCATTCACTGCGGGAGCTTCAACAAAGCGGCCGAGGCGCTTTATTTGTCCCAACCGTCGGTAACGGCCCGGATCAAATCGTTGGAGCAGGAGCTTGATTGCCGATTATTCGATCGTCAGGGCAAGCAGGCTCAGGTGACTGAGGACGGGAAACGATTTCTGCCTTACGCTCAGCAGCTCCTTATGATTTATCAAAAGGGGAAGCTTCATCTGAATCAGAAGAAGTCGGAGCTTAGCGAGCTGCGGATCGGATGCACCGTATCGGTATCCAACTATATCATTCCAGAGCTGCTTCCGCGGCTTAAGGAACGGTTTCCCGAGACGCATTACAAATTTACGACAGGCACGACCGACGAAATCGTAAGCAAGGTGTTAAGCAGAGAGGTCGACATCGGATTCGTTCGCAACATCTCGCATCCGAATCTGCAGTCGACGAAGTTCTATGAGGATCCCATTCGTCTCTATGCATACGAAGGTCATCCGTTCCTTCATAATCATAATCCGACCATTGAAGAAGTCGCCGAGCAGCCGCTTGTTTTCTTCGAGTGCGGCTCGATGGATTGGCTCCGCATTCATCGGATTTTCGAGCATTTGGAGAAGTCGCCGAATATCCGGATTCATACCGATAATTCGGAGATGGCCAAGAAGCTGGTCATCCGCAAGACGGGAATCGGCTTTCTGCCCGGTCTATGCGCGCAGCAGGAAGTGCGCGAAGGGAAGCTCCATTCAATAAGCGTTCCCGAGGCCGACGGCATATCTCTGCAGACGAATCTGATTGCACAGCACGGCGAGTTTGCCGAAATCATTACTGAAATATTAGATATAGGCAGAAGTTTGTTCGAGGTCAAGCCTAGTCTCTCCGCTATATCTTAATAAGAGTGCGCCCGTTGATCCTACTAGGATTGCGGGCGTTCTGCATATCGGAAACTAAAGATTGAATTGTTGAATCGACATATAGAATATCTCTATTAGCAATAGCATTGACGAGTCGGCGAGCCAGGTGATAAAGTGAATGCAACACTAATCCTTACTTATCCACTAGGAATTATAAGGATAACAAATTAACCATTATTAGGGGGAAAAGAAAATGAAAAAATCATTATTGCTTTTAGCGTCTTCCGTGCTCGTATTAACTTTAGCAGGCTGCGGCGGAAGTAAGGATAACAACGCTGAACCAGCCAGCGCAGACGGCGCCGGCAAAGTGACAAAGATCGTTGTAGGAACGGGAACACAATTCCCTCAAGTATGCTTTATCGATGAAAACGGCAAGCTGACCGGCTTCGACGTGGAGCTGATTCGCGAAATCGACAAACGTCTGGACGAATACGAATTCGATATTCAAACGCTGGAATTTACGAATTTGCTGTTAAGCCTTGAGACGAATAAGATCGATCTCGTAGCGCATGAAATGGAGAAAAATCCGGAGCGCGAAGAGAAGTACCTATTCAACAAAGAACCGTACGCGCACTGGAGAAACAAAATCGTTGTCGCTAAGGACAATAATTCCGTTCAATCGCTCGACGATCTGAAAGGTAAAAAAGTGTTAACGACGGCAACTAGCGCGCAAGCAACGATTCTTGAAAACTACAATAAAGAAAACAACAACGCGCTTGAAATCGTCTACCAGAACGGTGGAGCAAATGATACCGTGCAACAAGTGACATCCGGAAGGGTGGAAGCTTTCCTGGCAGCTGACTTCACCCTGTCACTCGTCGATTCGAAGCAAGAATTGAAGACGGTTGGCCCGGCGCTTAGCGAAGCAGATATTTTGTTCATGTTCCGCAAAAACGACCCTGACCAGCAAAAGCTTTCCGATCGCGTCGACGAAGCGATTAAGGAATTGAAGGCTGACGGGACGCTTGGTAAGCTGAGCTCGGAGTGGCTGGGCGATGACTTCACATCGGAAGAATAGTCTAGTAAAAGAGACTGAAGGAGGGGCACACCATGGGAGAGCCGTTTGACTTTCATTACTTGATTGAATACTTCATAAAGCTGCTGCCTACGTTACAGATGACTCTGCTCATCGTCGTGTGCTCCATCTTGATCGGTCTGGGGATCGGGCTTATCGTAGCCCTTCCCCAGCTTTACAAAATACCGGTATTAAGACGAGTATCTCAAGTCTATCTATCGTTCTTCCGCGGAACACCGATTCTGATCCAGTTGTTCCTATTCTATTACGGCTTGCCGGAAATATTGAAGATGGTTCATGTAGATGTCTCGAGGGTTCCTGCTCTGTACTTCGTTATTCTGACTTATGCGCTTCATAGCGGCGCATACATGTCGGAGATGATAAGAGCGGCGGTTGGCGCAGTCGATCGCGGGCAAGTGGAGGCGGCCTATGCGGTTGGCATGACCGGCTTTCAAGCGTTCACAAAAATCGTGCTGCCGCAAGCGGCTGCCATCGCGTTGCCTGTCTTTTCCAATCTCGTAATCGCCAATCTGAAGGATACATCGCTTGCCTTCTCGCTAGGCATTATGGAGCTGACTGGCAAGTCGCAGACGTTAGCCGTCATGTCGAGACATTTTGTGGAGACGTATATTTCGCTCGCTGTTATCTATTTCATTATTAGCTTTGGGCTTGAGAAGCTGTTCCATCTTGTGGAACGCAGGCTGCTTCGCCATGAACGCCAGATCGTTACGGATGAGAAACCATCCCGTTTCGTGAAATGGAAGCAACGTCGATTCGCTATTACACCGAGCTTCGGCAGAGGGGGGCAAGAGAATGAAGCTTGATTTCGGATTCATCTGGACCGCATTCGTTGCCTTGCTCTCGGCGGTGCCGACAGCGCTTGCGATTACGGCAGTCTCGGTCTTATGCGGACTGATCATCGGAACGGCTGTAGCTGTTGTTCGGCTCTATAAAGTTCCCGTCCTTTATCCGCTGGCCTCTGCATACGTAACCGTAATTCGCGGTACGCCGATGCTCACTCATCTCTTAATTATTTATTTCGGGCTTCCCATGCTTATCGATGGGATAGCGGAGTCGCTGGGTCTAGCATTCCGCTCAGTGTCCATACCAATGATTGGCTTCGCGTACATTTCATTCTCGATTACAGCCGGTGCCTACATGTCCGAAGTCGTTCGTTCAGGCTTGCTGGCGGTTAACCGAGGCCAGATCGAGGCTGCGTATTCGATTGGCATGACGACGCCGCAGGCGATGCGGAGGATTATTCTTCCGCAAGCATTCGCGGCAAGCATGCCGAACCTATCGAATATGGTTATCGGCATGCTTCACGGCTCGACGCTTGCTTTCACCGTGTCGGTCGTCGAGATTAACGCCAAAGCGCAAATAGTCGCAACAACGAACTGGAAGTTTTTCGAGGCATACATCGCGGCAGCGCTCATATTCTGGGGATTAACGTTCCTAATCGAGCGGCTGACTGCATTGGCAGAGAAACGATTTAATCTTTATAACCGAGGCGGTGTCTCATGATTAAGCTAACGCAAATTCGCAAGAGCTTTGGACGAAATGAAGTGCTGAAGGGCATCGACCTAACAGTCGAGAAAGGCGAGGTTGTCGCCATTCTTGGGCCGAGCGGTTCGGGCAAGACGACGCTGCTGCGCTGCATCAATTATTTGGAGAAGCCGAATGACGGTCATATCGTCATCGATGACTTCTCGGTGCAATGCAAGCGGCCGGATAAGAAGGATATTCATACGCTGCGCCAGAAGACGGCGATGGTGTTTCAACAATACAACCTATTCAAGCATAAGACGGCTCTCGAGAACGTAATGGAAGGGCTGGTCGTGGTCAAAAAAGTGCCGAAGGAGCAAGCCCGTAAGCGCAGCGTTGAACTGCTGGAGAAGGTCGGACTTGGCAATAAGCTGGATTCTTATCCGAGCGAGCTGTCCGGCGGACAGCAGCAGCGTGTCGGGATTGCGAGAGCGCTGGCGCTTAATCCCGAAGTTATTTTGTTCGACGAGCCAACATCGGCGCTCGATCCGGAGCTAGTCGGCGAGGTACTGGCTGTAATTCGCAAAATCGCGAAGGAAGGCATCACGATGATAATCGTGACGCATGAAATGGGCTTTGCTCAGGACGTAGCGAGCCACGTCGTCTTCATGGACGAAGGCGTCATTGTCGAGCAAGGCAAGCCGAACGAACTGTTCACGTCTCCGAAGGAGGAGAGGACGAAGCAGTTTCTGAAGCGCATTACGCCTGAGGCGGCCTATTCCATCTAACGAACAGAGGAGAGAGTCAAGATGACACTTACATTTGGCATATTGGATCAAAGCATTGTTTTTCCGGGCCAGACGGCTGCGGAGGCACTTGGCAATACGGTAAAGTTGGCGCAGCAGGCGGAGGCGCTAGGTTATGAGAGGTTTTGGGTTGCGGAGCATCACGATTCGCCGGTGACGGCGGGTTCGTCGCCGGAAGTTCTCATTGCTTTCTTGCTTGCGAACACGAGCTCGATTCGGATCGGATCAGGCGGCGTCATGCTGCAGCATTACAGCCCGTACAAGGTAGCGGAAAACTTTAACGTGCTCGCATCGCTCGCGCCAGGCCGGGTAGAACTCGGCATCGGCCGCGCTCCCGGAGGTCTTCCCCGGTCGACGAAGGCGCTGCAGAAAGGGATCGCCGAACCTGCGACGCTGGATGAGAAGCTGACGGAGCTGGAGGGTTTCCTTCATGGCAAGACAGGTGAAGATCACCCGCTCGCGGGTCTTGAAGCGAGCCCGCTCCCTGTACAGCCTGCCGACGTCTTCTTGCTTGGAACGAGTTTATCAAGCGCGAAGCTCGCTGCCGAACGCGGTTATCCATATGCCTTCGCACTCTTCATTAACAACGATCCGGCATTGGCAAGTCAAGCGCTCGACCTTTATCGCAGCAGCTTCAATACGGAGCATGGCAGGACGCCGAAAGCGATACTGGCGCTTTCTGTCATTGCTTCGGATTCGGAGGAAGAAGCGAATGCAATAGCAGGACAGATGAAGAGCGTAAGGGTGACGCTCGCCAGCGGCAAAACGGTAAACGTCGGCTCATTGGCGCAAGCGGAGGAGTTCGCGAGACAAGCGGGCGAGACTTATACGGTCGAGGAGCGGGAGGCCGACATTACGAGAGGGACGAAGGAAACGGTCCGCAAGCGGCTGCTCGAAATTAAGGAGCAATATGGCGTAGATGAGTTTATTTTCACAACGATAATTCCTGACTTCGCGAAGAGAGTTCGTTCCTTCGAGCTGCTTAAGGAAGCATTCCAAGGAGAGCTTGTATGAGCCGCGAGCAGTTGGTTGCGGAAACATTGCAGGTTCGATTAACCGCAATCCGCAGACAGCTGCATGAGCAGCCGGAGTTGTCGCATGAAGAGTTTGAGACGACAGCATCGATTAAGCGCTGGTTGGAGGAAGCAAGCATACGCGTCATCGATTATGGGTTGAAGACGGGCGTAATTGCCGAGGTTGGTGGTACGCGCGGCGATGGCGGACCGATTGTCGCCGTAAGAGCCGATATCGACGCTTTGCCCATACAGGAGGAGACGGGATTGCCGTTCGCCTCGAAGGTACCGGGTAAGATGCACGCATGCGGGCATGACTTTCATACGGCATCCATTATTGGAACAGCTTTGCTGCTAAAGGAGCGGGAGGCGGAACTTGCCGGAACGGTGCGGTTCTTGTTCCAGCCCGCGGAGGAGAAAGCGAAGGGCGCGCAGCAACTGATTCGGGCCGGTGCGCTAGCCGGCGTCGATGCGGTATTCGGCTTGCACAACAAGCCGGACTTGCCGGTAGGTACGATCGGGATTAAGGGCGGACCGCTCATGGCGGCAGCGGACGGCTTCGTTGTTGAGGTGGAAGGTCGAGGCAGTCATGCCGCCGTACCGGAAGCAGGGCTTGACCCTATCGTAACGGCAGCGCATATGATAACAGCGCTGCAGTCGATCGTCAGCCGCAACGTTAGCGCGCTGGATAGCGCGGTCATCAGCGTGACGAGACTTAACGCCGGAACGGCGTGGAACATCATCTCGGACAAAGCGGTCTTCGACGGCACGCTGCGGACGTTCGGCGATGAAGTGCGAAGTGTGGTGCGAGAGCGGTTCGAGCAGGTTGTGCATGGCGTGGCGGCAGCTTTCGCCACGAAAGCAGCAGTGAAATGGATCGAGGGTCCGCCAGCTGTACGCAATGATCAGAAATGGGCGGAAGCTGCGATTCCGATTGCCGAGAAGCTAGGGTATAAGGTCATAGCGCCAACCCCTTCACCAGCAGGCGAAGATTTCGCTTTCTACTTGAAGGAGACGGAAGGTTTGTTCGTCTTCCTCGGAACGGACGGTCCGCAGGAATGGCATCATCCGGCCTTCGATCTTGATGAGTCTGCGCTGCCAGTAGCGGCTTCGTTCTTTGCAGCGCTTGCGGATGAAGCTCTTCACAAGCTGTCGGCACAGTCCCGTCAAGGAGGATAGACTATGTCTAATGCGTATGACGTCATCATCATTGGAGCCGGTTCGGCAGGGATGAGCGCAGGTTACGAGCTTGCTTCGCGAGGGCACAAGACGCTGATGTTAGATGCCTTCGATCCGCCTCATCAGGAAGGCAGCCACCATGGCGAGCCGCGCCTCATCAGGCATGCTTATCATGGCGGAGACGTATATGTGAAGCTTGCTCTGCGCGCGGATGAGCGATGGCTGGAACTGGAGCAGTTAACCGGGAAGAAGTTGCTGGAGCGGTCAGGCGTTCTGAACATGGCCGATATTAGCTATTACGATTACGCAGGCCGTCTTGACGATGCACAGGCGAATGGCGTTGTAACCGAGTTGCTGGAAGCAGATGAAATCAATCAAAATTTCCGAGGCGTACAAGTACAAGACCGCTTCCGCGGCTTATATGAGCCGAATGCGGGTTACCTGTATAGCGAGCGATGCGTGGCTGCATACAAGCAGTTAGCTATCGCTGCAGGAGCGGAGCTTGTTACGAACACCATCGTGACGAAGATCGTCCCGCAGCAGTCAGGTGTGACGGTGTATACGAAAGATCGCTTTTATACCGCAGAGCAGGTCATTGTCGCTGCGGGTGCAGCGTTCAACCGGTTATTTTCATACGAGGTTGTTCCAGTGAAGGCCGTTCGCAAAGTAGTAGGCTGGTTCGAGACGAGCAGCGGAAACTTCGATGCCGGCATTTTTCCTGGTTTTACATGGGGCGGCGCATCGGGCGGCTATTATGGATTTCCGAGCATTGACGGTGCCGGAGTGAAGATCGGTCGTCATGATGGAGGCTACGAATGGAAGCCGGGAGAGACAATCGCACCTTTCGGGACATACCCCGAGGATGAAGCCGATCTGCGAAGAGCACTCGAATCCTTTATGCCAGGCGCGGCCGGAAAGCTGCTTCGGGGCGTCGTGTGCAAATACGAGATGACGCCGGATGAAGATTTTATAATCGATGCTCATCCCGAGTATCCGAATGTGAGGCTGGCTGGAGGCTTCTCCGGGCATGGCTTCAAATTCGCAAGCGTGATAGGCGAAGTGCTTGCCAATCAGATTGAAGGCGTAGATACCGGCTATGATCTGACTAAGTTCAAGATCGGCCGCTTCAAATCGCATTGAGTAAATTAGAAACGTTCGTAACGACGAGGGGGAGCTTGCATGAGCCAGATAACTGAAAATGTGAAAGCTTATTTGAACGCCTATGATGAAATCGAACAAGAAATTAAGGGATTAACGGAGGAGCAGCTCAAGTGGAAAGCGGCTCCGGAATCATGGAGTGTGACGGAGGTGCTTACCCATCTTGTGGATCACAGCATCGTCGTCTCCTTCCGTATACGCGAGCTGCTATCTGGATCGGAAGCGAAGCTTCCTGCCTTCAATCAAGATGCTTGGGTGAGCGGTCAGCTTGCGAATGAAGAGGATGTGCAACATATCGTGGCGGCAGCTCATGCCTTCGTTTATTACAATAGCTTGTTGTTCAAACGAATACCTGCGTCAGATTGGGATCGCACGGCCGTTAATTTCAAAGGCGAAAGCGTATCGTTATCGACGATTGTTAAGGCATTCGTTACTCACGTTAATGGACATTTAGGGCAAATTCGAAGAATTAAGGCGGCTGAGTCGGCTGCACGCAACATCATATAAGAGGGCAGGTGGCAGTATGAGTCAGCAATCTATTAACATCCGTCATGCGGAAAAAACCGATCGCGCAGCGATCGAAGAGGTGCTGTTAGACGCTTACGGTCAGTATGAATCGGTGCTGCCTTCGCCATATTGGGAGCAATATAAGTCAAATATATTGGAAGCCATCGATGCCGGTACGACAAAAGCAAGATTGGTAGCAGAGCTGGATGGAGAGGTTGTTGGCAGTGTGTTCCTGTTTGATTCCTCGGAGCTTGCTTACGGCAATCCCGAGCTGGATATTCAATCTCCGATCATTCGTTTGCTTGCTGTATCGCGCAAGGCGCGCGGCCATGGCGTGGCTACCGAACTTATCCGCGGCAGCGCTAGATTGGCKCTCGAGTGGGGAGCCGAAACGCTGCATCTCCATACTTCCGATATGATGGATTCGGCCGTCCGCTTGTATGAGCGTCTTGGTTTCGAGCGAGCGTTCGACAAAGATATCGTGAACGGTGCAACGCTTGTGAAGAGTTACCGACTGCAATTGAAGGAGACAGCGTTGTTACAAGCTTGACAATCAGTCAGCAATTTCATGCAAAAATGAATCATATAGGAGGTTGACTGCAATGGCGAAGAAGCGTAAATCGATCAAGTTTGGTGCAATTATTCATGGTGTAGGAGGCAATATATCGGCTTGGAGACATCCTGAAGTGCCTGCCGATGCGAGCGTTAATCTCGATTTCTACAAACGGCAAGCACAAACGGCAGAAGCCGGTAAATTCGATCTCGTATTTATTGCCGATGGACTTTATATTAACGAGAAATCGATTCCTCACTTCTTGAACCGGTTCGAACCGATTACGATCTTATCAGCATTAGCCGCGATTACATCCAAGATCGGGCTAGTCGGTACGTTGTCGAGCTCCTATGCCGAGCCGTTCACGGTCGCTAGACAATTCGGCTCGCTCGATCATATTAGCGGAGGTCGCGCAGGCTGGAACGTCGTTACTTCGCCGCTTGAGGGCTCGGCGAACAATTACAGCAAGAAAGAGCATCCGACGCATGATGAGCGTTACAAAATTGCCGAGGAGTTTCTCGAAGTAACTCGCGGGTTATGGGATTCGTGGGAGGACGACGCTTTCGTAAGGGATAAGGAAGCGGGCGTATTCTTCGATCCATCGAAGATGCACCGTCTCGACCATAAAGGCGAATATTTCTCGGTCCAAGGGCCGCTTAATATTGCACGTTCCAAGCAAGGACATCCCGTCATCTTCCAAGCGGGCTCGTCGGAGAGCGGCAAGCGGCTGGCAGGCAAAGCGGCGGACGCTGTCTTCACTGGCCATGAGAATATTGAGGAAGCAAAAGCTTTCTACAAAGAAGTGAAGGAACGTACCGTTGCCGAAGGTCGATCGGTCGACGACATCGCGATCTTCCCTGGTATTGGTCCGATTATCGGCCGGACAGAAGAGGAAGCGGAGCGCAAGTATCAGGAGCTCGCCGAGCTTGTCTCGATCGAGAACGCGCTGAACTACCTAGGCCGTTTCTTCGAGCACCACGACTTCTCACAGTATCCGCTTGACGAGCCATTCCCGGATCTCGGCGATCTCGGCAGCAATAGCTTCCGCAGCGGCACGGATAAGATTAAGCAGAACGCCAAAGCTCATAATCTGACGCTTCGTCAAGTTGCGCTGCAATCGGCTACTCCGCGCGGCCAGTTCATTGGTACGCCTGAGAAGATTGCTGACCTTATTCAGCAATGGCATGAGGAAGAAGCGGCAGACGGCTTCATTATTCACTCCTCTATCCCTACCGGGCTGAACGACTTCGTCGAGCTGGTCGTTCCTATTTTGCAAGAACGCGGCATCTATCGTACCGAATACGAGTCGGATACGCTGCGCGGCAATCTCGGGCTGCCAATCCCTGAAAACCGTTATGCGAAGCAGAAAGTAAACATCTAATTTTAGAGGTTGTATCTTAAGGCCAATTGGCATCAACTGCCGTTTGGCTTTTTTTTGCTATCTTCCGACCCTGTCTGTTAGTAGAAGTAACGAAGCTGAAACGGCAATTGGAGGAATGCATAGTTAGTTCGATCAATAAATCTTCAATCGCTGCGAATGCGAACAAAACTATATTATTTCTGTGTATGTCCCTTCTCTAAAAATCGCTTTAGCTAACACTCCCAACAGCTCAGGAAACACTCATCGCGATAGCTGAGGAATACATAGATAGGCGAACATTAAGTCGCAAACACAACTTTGATTCCCTGTTTTTTTCAGTAGGTCCACTTCCCAAAACTAAAGTTATCCTCAGCTAAGATTCCCCGCAGCTCAGGAAAGGCTTCTCATAAGAACAGGGGAATAAGATGCAAATCATTTTTGTTTTATTTAGTAGGTATTTTAACGAGACAGCGATCTACTCTTTAGTAGGCTATACAGCTTGTTGATAGTGGTTATTTTGTTGTTGAGACATAGCCTGATCTTGTTTAAGACATATGTTGAGGAGGGTTTCCATGGCATGCAAGGGAGACATATGCTTCGTGTTTTGGCGGAAACAGAATTCATCCAAATATGGCTGTGCAGAGGAGGAAGGAAGGCCGTAGAAGGAAACATTTATCCAATTGAAAGCTGCTTTTGCGAACTGTTTCAATGGTGATTGATCTACCAGCCCAAAAGCAGGACGACGATGGATTACTAGATTGTTGACGTTCTCGTTGACATGAGCAGCCAGAAACTCTTCTTCGGCTTCTTGGGTAAGCAGTTTTCGCGGCTCTTGTTTGCGGGAAGTGAACTTTATTTTGTAATAGGGAACATCAGCGTGGCTCGTCGAACGAGCTACTATGACGGCGCGTTCGGCTTGCTGCTTCTCCACTGTTTGGTAAAGTTTAAGACTGTAGATGGCTGGTTTGACTTCTACTTTGCCAGACAGAAGTATCGTACAATCCATGTCAGAAATAGCACGTCTGATTTTGCCCAGCATGGACCAAGCTGTCTTGTACGATACCGATATAAGCTCGGCGAGCGTAACAGCATTCATCCTCTTCTTGCATGCAGCAACTAAATACATCGTACAAAGCCATTTGTTAAGCGGAGTCTTGCTCTTATCCATAACTGTACCTGAAGTAAGCGAGGTTTGATGCTTGCATCCGGAGCATTCGTACAAGGGCAATCGGCGAGTATTAATCGTGTAAGCGGAGTTGTGATCGCAACGAGGACACCGAAAGCCGGCCGGCCACTTAAGCMGATGCAACAGTTCAATACAAGCTGCTTCATCCGAATATTGTCGTTGAAATAAGACTAATTCATCTTCCATCATTAATCGCCTCCACCAAATTATAAGAACATATGTTCTTATTTAATTTTAACATAGCTTTCACGAAATAACAATGTTTGGATGCTCAAAATTTCTATAATCCGAAATGGAGTAGTAGTAACAAGTCGTATGAAAATCGCATACTGCTGGCTGCTAGTTGCAGGAGAAACAGAGTAAAAAGTAATTTCCTGAGCAGATGGGAGGCCTGTCTAAAGCGTTTTTTTGAGGGATAGGTTCTTAAGTCAAGGAGGAGGAGGAAGCGCCACGATAAATGGGATGGGGGGGTTCGGACTCTGAGGTGTGAACGAACTTTTTTATTGAACTGGAGGGTGAAGGCGTCAAATTGAAGGATCTTGTTTCCTGAGCAGAAGGGAGATGTGTCTAAAGCGTTTTTTTGAGGGATAGGGTCGTACGGTCGAGAATGACGAGGAGGAGAGACCAGCTGGAGATTGGACGTGATTGAATTGTGGAGGCGCCCTGGAGCAGTGAGTAGTAGGTGTTTGCACTTGAAAAGTAATGTGTGSTAGAATCATTTGCTGGATTAGTTGGTTTTTATAGATTGAATTGAGCATGTTTTTCACAGTGAATGTTAGGATGATGAGGAGTCTTACATATGATTTGGATAAAGAGAAAGAATAGCCGCTTCGGCCGTTTTATGGTCACACTTGGCGCTGCTCTAGCAGGGGGAATTCTTTTCAAGCTGCTTCATGTACCAATACCTTGGCTGTTAGGTCCTATGATCGCTACCTTAATCGTATGTAATACGACGAAAGCAAAGCTTGTGTGGCCGGGACAACTGCGGCAAGCGGCTATGATCACGGTCGGATATACGATTGGATTATCGCTGACCGGTTCAGCACTGCGCGAGATGTCGCTGCAGCTTCCTACCATGCTGTTAATGACGGCGTTATTGCTACTATTTTGCGCTTTCATCGCACTTATTATTTCCAAGCTGTCTCATTCGGATTACAAATCGGCGTTGTTAGGAAGCGTGCCGGGCGGACTCTCTCAAGTGATATTGCTGGCAGAAGAGACGAAGGGCACGAATCTTACAATGGTTACGGTGACTCAGGTTATACGGTTGATGGTGATCGTTATCTGCATCCCGCTGCTCGCCTATAGTCCAATGATTAGTCATTATGACGCCGGATCATCTACAACTGCAGAAACTACTGTTACTGCTGTTGTTGAAGCGTCCACTTCATCGGCTGCATTATGGAGCGGCTTGTTTCCTAATCTTATATTGTTCGCGGTAGTAGGTGTAGCGTGCGCATGGATAGGTGACAAAATCAAATTTCCGACCGCGTATTTACTCGGTCCGGCGATCGGAACGGCAGCCCTGCAGTTCGCAGGCGTTCATGGACCGGAACTTCCGTCCTTGTTCGTTAATGCCGCCCAGCTAATGATTGGAGTCTATGTAGGAATGTTGCTTAAGCCGCAGCAATTGGAGCATAAAGTGAGAACGCTGCTTTTGGCTATTGCCAGCGGGCTGCTCATGCTTCTCTGTGCACTTGGTCTCAGCGTCCTGCTCTCAAAGCTTCAATCGGTATCCGAAGCGACCGCTATGCTGAGCCTCGCTCCTGGAGGCATGGATCAGATGGGCATTATCGCCCATGCCATCAATGCCGATCTGTCGATGGTAGCCGGGTATCAGCTTTTCCGCATGCTGTTTATTTTCTTTGTCGTTCCGCCATTAATTAGATTCGTGTTCAAGGTTGTTGACAAACGGCTGAGCAGTGGCATATAATTCAAATAATTTCATCCACAAATGTTACGATTAGAAATAGTAGAAATGTTATGACCTTTCAGAGAGCCGCTGGGTGGTGCGAAGCGGTAACGTCGTTCATTTCGAACTCGTCTATGAACAGCTGCCTGATATGTAGGGTATGCCGGAATTCCACCGTTACAGGGATAGATGGTGACAGCCATCGAAGAAGATCATTTCGCAACGAAATGAATTAGAGTGGTACCGCGAGCTAACGCCTCGTCTCTATACATAGAGACGGGGCTTTTTTGCGTGTTGAATTCCGGGTTCAGCATGCCTCGCTTCACATATAACCGAACAAAATCCCAATACGTAAAGTCCAAGGAGGACATACCTATGAGCCGTAAAATTATTGTATTCGACACCACATTGCGCGACGGAGAACAAGTGCCGGGAGCCAAGCTTAACATACAGCAAAAAATCGAGATCGCTCAGCAGCTCAAGCGGTTGAACGTTGATATCATCGAAGCGGGTTTCCCCGCGTCTTCGCTCGGAGATTTCCAAGCCGTGCAGCAAATCGCCCGCAGCGTTGGCGACAGCGTGTCTATTACAGCGCTTGCGAGAGCAGTCAAAGGCGATATCGACGCCGTCTACGAAAGTATAAAACTGGCGCAAAATCCGTTGATCCACATTGTGCTGGGCACATCCAATATTCACGTGGAGAAGAAGTTCAGCCGCTCCAAGGACGCGGTGCTGCAGATGGGCGTCGACGCCGTCAAATACGCGAAGACGCTGCTGCCGCAGGTGCAATATTCGACCGAGGATGCTTCGCGTTCGGAGTTCGAATATTTGTGGAGCACGATCGAGGCCGTCGTCAAAGCGGGAGCGACGATGATTAACGTGCCGGATACGGTCGGCTACGCGGTACCTGAAGAGTTTGGCGAGCTGATTCGCAGAATCAACGATCGTCTGAAAAATCTTAACGATCAAGTCATTCTTAGCGTTCATTGCCATAACGATCTTGGTCTTGCTACGGCCAATACGCTGAGCGCAATCAAGAACGGTGCCCAGAAGGTCGAAGTTACGATTAACGGTCTTGGCGAGCGGGCAGGCAATGCTTCCTTGGAAGAGGTCGTGATGGGGCTTAAGGTGAGAGAAAACCATTTCGGCTGCTACACGGATATTAATACGAAGGAGCTGCTCAAATCGTCGAGACTCGTTACTTTGTTAACGGGGCTTGATGTGCAGGTGAACAAAGCGATTACGGGAGACAATGCCTTCGCTCACTCGTCGGGCATTCATCAGGACGGTCTGCTGAAGGATAAGCAGGTGTACGAAATTATGTCTCCGGAGGATATCGGAGCCGACAGCATGGAGTTGATCTTGACGGCAAGATCCGGCAGGCACGCATTCAAAAACGCGGTCGAGAAAATGGGCTTCGATACGAGCGATGCGGAAGACTTCGAAGCGTTGTTCGCCAAGTTTCTGACGCTGGCCGATGCGAAGAAGGAAGTATACGACCATGATGTGTTCTATCTCGTGACGAATCACCGTACGATCGATGCAAGCAGCAAGCAGCTGTTCGAGCTGGAGTCGTTCCAGGTCGTCAGCGGCGACGTAAGTCCGTCAGCGTCCGTTACACTGAGAAAAGGCGCGGAATCGGTTCAAGGAAGCTCGGGCGGAGACGGCCCGATCGACGCGCTCTATAGCGTCATCAAGTCATTGGTTGGCCTTGATGTCCAGCTCAAAGACTACAAGATCAACAGTCTATCCAGAGGCATGGAAGCAGTCGGAAGAGTCAATATCCGAATCGATTACGCAGGCAAGACGTATTCGGGCCGCGCGATGGATACCGATATCATTAAAGCGAGCGCGTTAGCTTTCTTGAATGCAATCAATGCTGTATTGTTGGACAGCGCAAATGAAAGCCAAAGCTAGGAGCAAGTACCAAAGAAGGGACGCTGGACATCTATGTTCAGTGTCCTTTTTATTTGGATTGGATGTCCGATTTTTTTGGATCGCGGACATTAGGCTGGCATATGACCTTGTGCAGGGTGCAAGGAAGCAGTTATATTTATGAATACTTACTGATGATCGATCAAGGGGGCGGATATATAGATGAAGCAATGGCTGCACAATCTGTTCGTCCAGATTCGCTTTCGTAAAATTAGAAGCCGTTTCTTCGCCGCCATGATTTTGTTATCCGTTCCGCCGCTGGCGATTCTCGGATATATTTCCTTCAATATTGCCAAAGAGACACTTATGGATACGAACAAGCAGACGACGCAGGATCATCTTCGCACATCGAGTGAGGTAGCAGACTTAATGTTTCGCAATGTCATTAACCTTAATCGATCTGTCATCTTGAACAATGACATCCGCGACGACTTGAGAGCGAGTCGAAATCCGACTGCCGAAGAGCAAAGCCTCATTAAAGATCGTACAATGGATCAATTGCAAAAAATGATAAACAGCAACTTCCTCGATTCTAGGTTTGTCGATTCGATTTGCCTGTACGACCTTCGGTTCGAAGCGTATTGCTTAGGCCGATCGGACGATGCGGGTATTTATAAGGGTGAGAATAAGTACGAGCAAATCGAACAGAGCGACTGGTATCAGAAAGCTTTTAAACGCCAAGGCGGAGTCGTTTTTTTTAGCAGCAATATCTTGGGGGATAAGTCCAATACGTTCTCTACGGTTAAGCTGTTTCGCGACTCTGATACGAATAACGGAGAACCGATCGGGCTGCTCGTTATTAACATATCGAAGTCCATCTTCGATACGATATTTACGAGAAACATTCATTACAGCGGTGAATTCCTCGCTATCGATTCGTCCGACGACAAGGTCCAAGTGATCTATCCGAAGCAATCTAAAATGATAGAACAGCAGACCAATGACAATCTTGAGGCAACGTACCGCAGACTGCAGGATCAGGGTTACTTGAGCGTCAACTACGAGAATGAGACGACGGGATGGATATTCATCCATGTAATCGCCATGCAGGATCTGTTGAAGGAGTCGAACAAGATTGGCTGGGCGACGGCGCTCATTGCTTCTGTAATCGGATTCATTGCGCTGGTCATATCGTTCATTATTTCCGGCAGCATTACGAAGCCGCTATTGCAGCTCAAAAAAATGATGGTGAAATGGACGACGGGCACACGGGATTTCGACGAAACATTCGAGGAGGATGAGGTCGGCGCGATCGGAGAGTCGTTCAAGCGAATGTCGTCTGTTAACGAGGAGCTCAGCGAAAGACTGCTCCATTCGGAACTGAAGGAACGCGATGCCGAGCTTCGCGCTCTCCAAGCTCAGATAAAGCCGCATTTCTTGTACAATACGTTAGATTCGATCTATTGGATGGCGACGCTACAGAATAATCATGATGTTGCCCAGATGGCCATCTCGTTGTCGGAAAGCTTCAAGCTCAGCTTGAACAAAGGCAAGGAAACGATTCCATTGTACAAAGAATTGAAGCATGTCGAGCACTATATGACGATTCAAAATATACGCTATAATAATCGCTTTCAATATATAGAGGATGTGGAGCCTGCTCTAATGGGCATCGAAATTTTGAAATTGCTGCTGCAGCCTTTAGTCGAGAATGCGATTTACCACGGCTTGGAGCCTAAGGTTGGCGAAGGTACGATCAGCTTAAAGGGACGCAGAGACGGCGAGTTCGTGCAGTTCACCGTGGAGGATGACGGAGTCGGTATCGAAGATATGGCAAAGACCGAGCAAGGCTACGGACTTAGCAATGTAAAGGAACGTATTCTGTTGTTCTACGGGGAAACGAGCTCATTCCTTATCGCAAGCGAACCAAACGCTGGCACGAAAATTGAAATACGATTTAAATACCAGGAAGAAGGAGGCGCTGGACATGCTTAAAGCGGTCGTATTCGATGACGAGTATATCGTGCTTAAGGGGTTGCAAGCGATGATCGATTGGACCAGCTTCGGCATCGAGCTGGCGGGTACGGCAAGCGATGGTTACGGTGCGCTTGAGCTGTTCCGAAAGGCGCAGCCTGACATTATCCTGACGGATATACGCATGCCCGGCATGGACGGTCTGCAATTAATCGAGGCGGTCATGAAGGAAGCTCCGAACACGTACTGCATCGTCTTCAGCGGCTTTAATGAATTCGAATACGTTCGGCGAGCTATAGAACTGGGTGTTGCCGATTATTTGGATAAGCCTATTACAATTCAAAGTATCGAAAAGGCGATCCGTAAAATGTTGGTAAAAAAGGAAGAGCAGAAGGAAAACTTGGCGATTAAGCAAAAATGGGAAGAGAGCAAGCAGGAGCTGCTGGAAAAGGCGACGCTGGACTTGCTGCTGACAGGCATAGAATCGATGCCGAAGTGGCGCTCCTGCTTTGGACCGGATGTCGAGCGGATTAAAGGCGTTACGGTTCTGGCCTATAGCGGAAGGTTTGTTTGGACGAAGCACGATCAGGTAGAGGCGGTTGCTGTCAAGCATGGCCAGGAGCATTGGCTTGCGTTATTTCATTATGAGCACCCTACTCATGAATGGTGGGAGTGGCTGGCTTACGATGTTGATCTTAATGACCAAGAAGCGATTGCGATAGGGATTGGCCATACGTATTCGGACCTAGAGCAAGCGTCAACAAGCTGTAAGGAAGCGGTTCGCGCTTTGCGTTCGGCTCGCTTACTGCAGACGAAAGGGATCGTTCGGTTCGAGGAGCTCGGCGAGGCGATGACAACACCTAAGGGGCTGAGCGAGCGGGAAGAAGCAATCGTACTTAGCATCCGTGCGGGCAAAAAGGCTGGATTGCTGGAGCAAATTGATTATTTTATCGCGTGGATCCAAAACGAGAAGGTTGACCCGGAAATCATAGAGCGGGAGATGCTGAAGCTTATTTATATGACGCTGCAGGCTGCTCATGAATCGGGCTTGGACGCTAAGGCGGATGAGTTCCAGCGCCGTTACATGCCTCATGTTGAAATCCGAGAAATGGCTGTCAGCGGACAGCTGCTTCCATGGTTTCGCGAGCAAATCGAGAAGATCGCTGACTTGACAATGGAATCGAGAGAACAAACGAAGCATGCTGCCGTCGAGCAAGCTAGAGCATATATCGAGCTGAACATTTCGCGTGATTTGTCTCTTCAGGAGGTTGCAGGCCATGTCGGCTTGAATGCAACGTATTTGAGCGTGCTGTTCAAGGAAGTGATGGGTGAAACGTATATTAAGTTTTTGACCCGCTATCGGATGGAATATGCGAAGATCCTGCTTGCCAAAGGGTTGAAGGTGAATGAAGCGAGCGAGAAGGTCGGCTATCATACGTATCGGCATTTTTCCGAGGTATTCAAAAAGTATACAGGGTTAACGCCGGGTCAATATAAGGATGAATTAGGGAATCCGTCGTGACTCCCTATTTTTATGTACATATTCATTGGTATCCAAAAAAAACAGACACCAATCGATGAAATGCAGCACTGCAAACGCATACAACATCCGGTTTATAATCATATCAGAGGGTACCCGGGCCCTAACTGCCATATTAATTTCGAAGAATCAGGGGGATTTAAGCATATGACGAATACAAGAAAAGGCTTGATTACTCTTTTTTGCGGGGTACTGATGACAAGCATGCTTGCAGCTTGCGGCAGCAACTCGAACGGAACGAACGACAACCAGGCGCCAGCAGCTAATGACAATGCAACGTCGGCACCGGCAACTAACGATAACGGCGCTTCCGACAAGAAAGTGACGATCTCATTGCTGACTGACAATACGCAGGATGCGGTGAATACGGCCAAAGCAGTTATCGAAGCGTTCGAGGCGAAATTTCCGAACATTACGGTCGAGCATGAAACTCGTCCCAGCGGCGGCGAAGGCGACAACTTCGTCAAAACTCGTCTATCGACCGGCGATATGAACGACGTCTTCTTTTATAACTCCGGATCTCTTATGCAGRCTTTAAATCCGGAACAAAATATGGTGGACCTCACGAACGAGCCGTATATGGCTAATGTTCTTGATACTTTCAAGACGACGGTCGCTTTCGACGGGAAAGTGTACGGCGCGCCTGCAGGAGCGGCAATGGGCGGCGGTTGGTTTTACAACAAAAAGGTGTATGCGGATCTAGGTCTTTCCGTTCCGAAAACATGGGATGAGCTCATGGCAAACAACGAGAAGATCAAAGCAGCAGGCATTACGCCGGTCATCGGCACGTACAAGGACGACTGGACCAGCCAACTGATTCTTCTCGCCGATTACTATAACGTACAAGCGCAAGCGCCGGCTTTCGCTGAGGAGTATACGGCTAATAAAGCCAAATTCGCAACAACGCCAGCTGCCTTGAGAGGCTTCGAGAAGCTGCAAGAAGTGTTCGATAAAGGTTATCTGAACAAGGATTTCAAGGCGACAACCTACGATGCGGGCGTGAAAATGCTGGCAGAGGGCAAAGGCGCGCATTATCCGATGCTGACTTTCGCGGTGCCTGTCTTTGAACAAAACTATCCAGATACGCTTAACGATATCGGTTTCTTCGCTCAGCCTGGCGACAACGCGGACGATAACGGCTTGACGGCTTGGATGCCTGGCGGCGCGTATATTTACAAAAATACGGAGCATCTGGAAGAAGCGAAGAAATTCGTCGAATTCGTCGCTTCGGCAGAGGCAATGGAAGTATGGGCAAAAGTGTCGAAACCGACCGGTCCATATCTGATTAAGGACGCTAAAATGCCGGAAGATACTTCGCAAATCGTCAAGGATATGCTTCCGTACTTCGAGAACAACAAGACGGCTCCTGCGCTTGAGTTCGTATCGCCGCTCAAAGGACCTAGCTTGCCGCAAATCACGACCGAGGTGGGTGCGGGCTTCAGACCAGCTAAGGAAGGCGCTGAGCTGTATGACAAGGACGTAGAGAAGCAAGCGCAGCAGCTTGGAATTGAAGGCTGGTAATAAATAAGGGCAATTGAATAGCGGCACAGTCGGCCCTGATCTTCAATCAGGGCCGACTTTATCGAACAATCGGGAGGGGACAGCATGAACAAGGTATGGAAAAGGAACTATTCGTATACCTTCCTACTGCCTGGAGCTATCATTTATTTCATTATCTTTATATTGCCGACCTTCATGTCCTTTTTCTTCAGCATGACAAGATGGTCGTTGCTCGATTACGAGTTTATCGGCTTTGATAATTTCATTACGTTCTTTCAAGAGCCATCGCTTACGATCGGATTCAAAAATACGTTCATTTACGCACTTGTGACCTGTGTTCTTAAAGTCGTATTAGGTCTGCTGCTAGGTGTGTTCCTCACATCGAAGATCAAGTCCAAAGCGTATCTTCGCTCGGTCGTGTTTTTCCCGACCTTGGTCAGTACGATCGCGATCGGAACGGCCTTCAGCATGATGATGCATCCGACCGAAGGGCTTATCAATTCCGCATTAAGCGCAATCGGAATTGCCGGACCCGACTGGCTCGGCGATACGCGGATGGCGCTGCTGTCCGTCGCTTTTGTTGATGTATGGAAGGGTGTAGGCTTCGCTACCGTTATTTATATTGCAGGCATTATGTCGATTCCGGAAGAGTATTACGAGGCGCTGCAAATAGACGGGGGCAATGCTTTCAATAAGTTCTGGAATATTATCGTTCCCTTGAGCCGACCGGCAACGAACTCGGTCATTACGCTTGCTTTTATAGGCGGCTTGCGTTCTTTCGATCTGATCTGGGCGATGACGAAGGGCGGACCGGGATTCACGACGGACGTGCTTGCATCGGTTATTTACAAGCAATATCAGGGCGGATTCTACGGTTTAGCGACAGCGGGCAACGTTATATTATTTATCTTCGTAACCTTACTCGTATATCCACTCACGGCATATTTGAACAGAAAAGAGGTTGACCTATGATTCGATCCTCCCGCAAGTTCATCGTTGAAATTATCGCAATCCTAGCGTCAATCATTATTTTCTGGGTGCCGTTCTATTTCATCATCGTTAATGCAATGAAGGATGTGAAGGAAGCGTCGCTTATGAACCTCTCATGGCCTTCCCGCATTCATATCTGGGATAATATTGTCGAGGTTATTTCGGTTCGCGATTATATGCTCGTTCGAGCGTTCTACAACAGCACCTTGCTGACGGTTCTATCAATCGTCATAATGGTCGTCGTCTGTGCCATGACCGGCTTCGTCATGCAGCGCCGGAGAGACAGATTCACCCCATGGCTTAGCTTCTTCGTCCTTGCGGGTCTTATTATCCCTCCTGCCATCGTGCCAACTATATGGGTACTTGACGGGATCGGCCTATTCAAGACGATGACCGGTATCGTGCTTGTAGAGGTTGCGCTCGGATTTCCTTTCGGCGTGCTTCTCTATCGCGGTTTTATGAGCGGTATTCCCCGCGAGATCGACGAAGCGGCAACGATTGACGGCGCTGGTGGATACCGATTGTTCTTCCAAATGATTCTTCCGCTGCTGAAGCCAGTCACAGCAACGATTATCGTTACGTCGTCCGTCTCTATCTTTAACGATTTCACGAATCCGCTTTATTTCTTCCCGGGTTCCAAAAACGCGACGGTTCAGCTCACACTCTACAATTTCACGAGCCAGTTCGTGTCGCAGTGGAATTTGTTGTTTACGAACATACTGCTTATTACGATTCCGCCTTTGCTGCTGTTTATTTTCTTCAATAAGAAAATCGTAGCCGGTATGACCGCTGGATCGGTTAAAGGCTAATCAAATATTTGATTCAGTAGGAAAGTGAAGTCCTGTCGGTGGTTGGCAGGACTTTTTTTGCTTTTGTAGGTTGAGTTGACTTTAATAGATCGTTTCGCAATACTTAAAGGAGGAATTTGAGAGGAGCGATAGGCAATGAATGTACTCCTATTCGGCGCATCAGGCATGGTCGGTCAAGGCGCGCTTCGCGAATGTTTGCTTGATCCTGAAGTAACAAACGTGCTGTCAGTTGGGCGAAGCGGGACGGGGAAGCAGCATCCTAAGCTTACGGAGATTATACATAACGATTTACTTGACCTAGCTGCGATCGAGGATCAGCTTACCGGCTATGACGCCTGCATCTTCTGCCTTGGCGTATCCTCTGCCGGCATGTCCGAAGAGAAGTATCGGGCCATTACTTACGATATTACGATGAGTGTAGCGCGTACGCTTGTTAAGCTAAACCCTCAAATGACATTCCTGTATGTGACGGGCACAGGGACGGACAGTACGGAGCAGGGCCGAAGCATGTGGGCAAGAGTGAAGGGCAAGACGGAAAATGATTTGCTGAAGATTCCTTTCAAGGGTGCGTATATGTTCCGTCCCGGCGCGATATTGCCGAAGCATGGCGTAAAGTCCAAGACGAAGCTGTACCAATTTTTCTACGTCATATTGAAGCCGTTATATCCATTGATGGAGCGTATGAAATCGGTCACGACCTCGGATAATTTGGCTTGGGCGATGGTCAAGGTTGCCAAGCATGGCCATGGCAAGGCGATAATCGATAGCGAAGAGATTAATCGGATTGCAGCCGTGCGTTGAGCATTTCTTATCCGCTGCTCCTTATGAGGGAGCAGCTTTTTTATTAGCGCATAAAATGCTTCCTATTGTCGGAAATTGTTCGATCTCCCATTGAGTTGTCCCCGTCCTCCGCTTATAATATAACGAGACTAATAATTGAAGAAAAGGTGTTAATCAATGAGCATATTAAACGTAGAAAGACTAAGCCACGGCTTTGGGGATCGTGCGATCTTCAATAACGTGTCGTTTCGCTTGCTTAAGGGCGAGCATATCGGGCTGATCGGCGCCAACGGCGAAGGCAAGTCCACCTTCATGAACATTATTACAGGCAAGCTGCAACCGGATGACGGCAAGGTCGAGTGGTCGAGAAGGATGCGTGTCGGTTACCTTGACCAGCATGCCGTACTAAGCAAAGGCATGACAATGCGGGATGTATTGAAGGGCGCGTTCCAATACTTGTTCGACTTGGAGCAAGAGATGAACGACAGCTACGCGAGAATGGGCGATGTAACGCCGGAAGAACTTGAGCAGTTGCTTGAGGATGTCGGCACGATTCAAGATACGCTGACGAATCAGGATTTCTATATGATCGATGCGAAGATCGATGAGACGGCTCGAGGTCTTGGACTTACGGACATCGGCCTCGACAAGGACGTTAACGATCTAAGCGGCGGTCAACGCACGAAGGTGCTTCTTGCTAAGCTTCTGCTCGAGAAGCCAGACGTGCTTCTGCTCGATGAGCCTACCAACTACTTGGACGAACAGCATATTGAGTGGCTGAAGCGTTATTTGCAAGAATATGAGAATGCCTTCATTCTTATTTCGCATGATATTCCGTTCCTGGACAGCGTTATTAACCTGATCTACCATATGGAAAACCAAGAGCTGAACCGTTATGTAGGCGACTACAGCCACTTCCAGCAAGTGCATGAAATGAAAAAGCAACAGCTGGAATCGGCTTATAAGCGTCAGCAGCAGGAGATTGCAGACTTGAAGGATTTCGTCGCGCGCAACAAAGCGAGCGTTGCAACACGCAACATGGCGATGTCGAGACAGAAGAAGCTCGACAAGATGGAAGTCATCGAGCTTGCGGCCGAGAAGCCGAAGCCGCAATTCAACTTCAAAGACGCGAGAGCATCAGGCAAACTTATTTTCGAGACGAAAGGTCTCGTTATCGGTTATGACAGCCCGCTCTCCAGGCCGCTCGATCTGCGGATGGAACGCGGACAGAAGATTGCGCTTGTCGGTGCGAACGGTATCGGTAAGACGACGCTTATGCGCAGTATCTTAGGCGAAATCCCTGCTCTTGAAGGAACGGTCGAACGCGGCGAGCACCAGTACATCGGCTATTTCGAGCAAGAGATGAAGGAAGCGAATTACAACACCTGTATCGAAGAGGTATGGAAGGAGTTCCCTTCCTTCTCGCAATTCGAGGTGCGTGCGGCGCTTGCTAAATGCGGACTAACGACTAAACATATTGAGAGCAAGATCGCAGTACTGAGCGGAGGCGAGAAAGCAAAGGTTCGCCTATGCAAGCTTATAAACCGCGAAACGAATCTGCTCGTGCTCGATGAGCCTACGAACCATTTGGACGTGGATGCTAAGGAAGAACTGAAACGAGCGCTTAAAGCCTTCAAAGGCAGCATTCTGCTTATTTCCCACGAACCTGAATTTTATCGGGATGTTGTGACGGAAACTTGGAATTGCGAGTCTTGGACAACAAAAGTATTTTAATATTAATGAATGAATAAGGAAAGCCTGCCTGACTGCTGCAGTCAGGCAGGCTTTCGCATATTTTAGCCGATAAATTCTTGCACCCATTCACCTTTGTAATAAGCGACGCCGATCTTCGTGAAGCTCGACTTAAGAATGTTCGCTCGGTKGCCCGGGCTATTCATCCAGTCGTTCATGACTTGCTGCGGGGTAGGCTGGCCTTTGGCAATATTTTCGCCTGCATATTGATAAGTGATGCCGAATTGACGCATCATATCGAATGGCGACCCGTATGTCRGCGAGTTATGATCGAAGTAGTTGTTGTCGAACATATCCTTTGCTTTGACCATCGCCATATTGGCAAGCTTCGCATCCATGCTCAGCGCACCAAGCCCAGCGCTCTGACGCTGCGCATTAACAAGCTTCAGCACTTCCTGCTCGAAATCGCCCGTACCTTGGCTAGTGCCCGTATTCGGGTTCGCGTTCGGAGCGTTCGTTACGGTTGGAGCCGGTGAATTGGAAGGATTTTGTACATAATTGCCATTTCCGTAGTTGTAATTGCCATCATTCGTAGTACCGCCCGGATAACCGATCTGTATTCTTCCCATCAGCCAGTCAGGCAAGTTAAGCGATCTTGTTCTCATCGTATTGTCCGGCTGTCCGTGTGGATACGTAAGAGAAGAAGAAAAAGTGCCATTCTGCGAGTTGATCTTCATATTGCTGTCGGTATGAGGGATGGTTGTCCGCGTATTGGCATAATTGTTGATCCGCATATGCTCGCCAGTCGATTGTTTTTCAACCGTGTTAGGCGTGGAGGAACAAGCAGTAACAAGCAACAAAGCAGCCAGCGCAACGTATTTCTTCATGAAATTCGATCAGCTCCTCGGCAAAGTATGATGTCGTGCGGGTTCGGCATTATGGTTGCCCGTTCACGCTTCCGCTATCCCGACATTCCGAGTCAAACGATGCCAATTTGCCATTCTTTGATGGCAATGGAGTATATTATTTCAGAATGACGTTGAAACTAGAATGAAATATGCTATCATAAAAATAAGTGATTAATCAAGCAAAAAGAAAAGCTGCTTTGTGGAAGGAGTAGTAACCCTGAACGCCGCAATGAAGATGTTGAAAAAGACAAGCCGTACTTTTTTTATTCCCATTAACCGTTTGAAAGCAGGCTTGAAAGAAGCTGTTAGTTCTGCTTATTTGTGTATGAGAGCGATCGATGAGATTGAGGACCACGAGACTCTCCCCGATGATCTGAAGGTGGAGCTGCTGTTAGCGATCCACGAGGCGTTTCAATCCGAGGATGTCGTTAAGAAGACGCAGGAAGTGCTTGCTCCGCACAGCAAAGTGCTGCCTGAAGTAACGATGATGCTTCATGATTGGGCGTTGTTATGCCCTCCGACGGTTGCGCCGGTTGTGTATCGCTATATTTCCAAAATGTCCAAGCAGATGGCCGATTGGGTGCATACGAGCTGGAATATCGATACGGAAGAGGATCTTGATCGTTATACGTACAGCGTTGCCGGCATGGTTGGCGAAATGCTCTCCGAAATCTGGCTGTGGTTCGACGGTACGAAGAGCGACTTCGCAAAAGCGGTTGCATTCGGCAGAGGTTTGCAGGCGGTTAACATTTTGCGTAATCGCAAGGAAGACTTGGAACGAGGGGTAGACTTTTTCCCTAACGGCTGGGGCTCTGAAGAAATGATAACGTACACTCGCCGCAATCTGAAACTTGCCGATGCTTACATCGTGGAGTTGAAGGGCGGACCGGCACTCGATTTTTGCAAAATACCGCTCACTTTAGCTCATGCAACAGTTAATCTCATTGCCTCCGGCGGCAACAAGCTAACGAGAGATACGGTTTTGAAGCTCGTGAACAGTATTACTTAGCGGAACCGCGCGAACCGACTAAAGTCTAATCTCACTTCGATTGAGTGATGGTTAGGCTTTTTTTTGACGTATAGGAAAGTATATGATATTGCACATACTTTCTCTATCCGTTTCGACGAAACGTTGGCGTCTATAGAAAAGAAGCCGTTAGGCGTTTCTTCTTATGCTTCATTGTAATCGTTTGTCATCTGTTATTCACACTCCGTTCATGTTGCGTTCCTAAACTTGGAGCTATTCGAAGGGAGGAGAAAGCCATGTATCTAGCTCTTAGAGAAATGCGTCACGCCAAGACGAGATATGCTTTAATCATTACGATTATGCTGCTCGTTTCTTTTCTGGTGCTGTTCGTAACGGGGCTTGCGCGAGGGCTGGCCTATGCGAACGGTTCGGTTATCGAGAATATGGAAGCGGACTATATGATCCTGCAGGATGATGCCGATCATCGATTGATGCGATCGGAACTCAGTGCTCACCAGCTGGGGGCTGCCGAAGTCGTATTGGGGAAGGAACGCGTGTCAGCCTTTAACTTGAAAATGACAACATTGTCGCAAGAAAACGGGCAAGGAAAAGCGGACGTCGCGTTAATAGCTATTGATCCCGATAGCTGGATCGCCCCCGTCGTCACCCAAGGCAAAACGTTGACGGGGGATATTGAAGGGGCGATTGTCGTCGATCGCAAGCTAGCGAAGGAAGGTTATACGATTGGTAACGTTGTTGTGGATCACGCTAGCGGTACAAGCTGGACAATAAGCGGTTATACCGACGATCAGTCGTTCAGCCATACGCCGGTCGTGTTCCTGAATCCGCTGGAATGGAGCAAGCTGCAGGCCAAGATGGCACTCGGGAGAGATGCTCGTACCGACATCGGTCAATACAACGCTTTTGCCGTACTAGCATCGGAGGATGAGGCTGACCAGTTACGTACGATAGTAGAGGGAGTCGAAGTGATTTCGAAGGGCGAAGCCGTGTCGGCAATACCGGGTTATAAGGAAGAACAGGGCTCTTTAATGATGATGATCGTATTTTTGTTCGTTATTTCGGCTTTTGTACTGGCGGTATTTTTCTATGTCGTCACGATTCAGAAATCTGGCCAATTCGGCGTACTGAAAGCGATTGGAACGAAAACGGCATATCTTGTAGCCGGTGTCGTCGGACAAGTGCTGGTGCTTTCGGTAGGCAGTTTGACGGTTAGTTTGCTTCTTATATGGGCAGCTGAAGCCGTTCTTCCTAACTCGCTGCCTTTCCAACTGGAGAGCGGAACATTGGCGTTCGTGTGCGGTTCATTCGTCGCCATGTCGCTAGCCGGTTCATTGCTGTCGGTGTATCAGGTTGCCAAGACAGACGCTTTAGAAGCTATCGGGAGGACGACATAATGGCCATTAAGCTGCAATTGGATGATGTAAGCCGTACGTTTCAAGACGGCGGTACAACGCTTACCGTACTGAGCAAGCTGTCGCTCCAAGTGAAGGAAAACGAATTGATCGCGGTAATGGGACCTTCGGGTTCCGGAAAAAGCACGTTTCTGTCTATCGCCGGCGCGTTGCTTACGCCAACGAGCGGGGAAGTATTCATTGGCGGCGAAGAAGTCTCGGGTTTGAAGGCGAAGCAGCTTGCCGATTTAAGGCTCCGCAAGATCGGCTTCGTCTTTCAAAGCGCCAACCTCATCCCCTACTTGAAGGTTGAAGAGCAATTACTGCTGATTGCCAAGCTGGCTGGCCTAAGGAAAGAGGAAGCGCGCATACGTGCCAAGTCACTACTAGAGCGGCTGGGACTGTCGCATAGAAGCCGATTCTATCCAAGCCGTCTGTCAGGTGGGGAAAAGCAGCGAGTCGCTATTGCAAGAGCGCTAATGAACAAGCCCGACGTGCTGTTCGCCGACGAGCCGACGGCGAGTCTCGATGCTGAGCGAGGAGCAGCTGTCGTCAAGATGCTGGCGGAAGAGGTGCGGGCCGAAGGCCGCGCTGCAGTAATGGTAACTCATGATGAACGCGTTTTGTCTTATTGCGATCGTGTGCTTTATTTAGAGAAAGGGGCTCTACGTGAAGCTTAGCCTAATGTAAAGCTATATAGCGGAAGCTGCCTGGGAAAAAGGATCCTAGGCAGCTTCTTTTTTTTTGGTAAAAAAGAAAATTACTTTACAACTAAAGTATTTTGGAGTAGCATACATTTTATCGTTATAAAGAACGAAAAGTCATTATAGAGAAAAAGGTGTGAAGAGAACAATATGAAACAGAACGATCTTAACCATGTACGATTCTGGCCGGTAATGCTTGCGATCTTTATCGGATCCTTTCTGTGCGTGCTTGCATCAGCAAGTATTAACCTTGCATTGGAGCCGCTCAAGGATCATTTCCATACGACCTTAGGCTCGGTGCAGTGGACGCTAACCGGCTTCATGCTTGCAATGGGTACGACAGCGCCTATCGCCGGCTACTTAGGGGAGAAGCTGAGCTATAGACGCTTATACTTGTACTCCTTAATTGGCTTCACGCTTGCGTCCGTATTGTGCGCGGCAGCTTGGAGCGAGGGATCGCTTATCGCGTTCCGCGTTATGCAAGGCGCGTTCAGCGGCTTGATCATTCCGGCTACGATGTCTATTATTTATCAAATTATTCCGAAGGAAAGACAAGCGATGGCTGTAGCCTTCTGGGGCTTGTCCGCGATGCTCGCTCCAGCCTTCGGACCGACGATCAGCGGTTGGGTGCTTGAGAACTTCAATTGGCATTGGCTATTCCTAATGAACATTCCGATTGGACTTATTGCGATCGGCTTTGTATATGCCTATATTCCTTATTACCGTATGAATGTGCCAAAGGCGTTCGACGGTATCGGATTCATTACTGTTATCATAAGCAGCTCATCCTTGCTGTTAGCGTTAGGGCAAGGACATGGCTGGGGATGGAGCTCGATCAAGGTTATTGGCTTGTTCGTAGTTGGCGGTATTTCACTGATCTTGTTCATATGGCGTGAATTGACCGCGGAGACGCCGCTTCTGAATTTGCGCGTGTTCGCGAACGGACGATTTACATTGAATGCGATTATCGCGAACATTATTACAATCAGCTTATATTCGGGTACGCTGCTTACCCCAATATTCCTGCAACGCATCCAGCATGTATCAGCCATGGACACGGGGATGATACTTCTCCCGGCTTCTCTGGCTATGGCGCTGTTGATGCCCGTTGTCGGCAAGCTGTACGGCATTATCGGTCCGCGCTGGTTGATGTCGATCGGCATCGTGCTCTTGTCGGTCGGTACGCTTGCACTTAGCTGGCTTAGCGTAGATGTATCCCATTCCTACGTCATCTGGTGGATGGTCGTTCGAAATCTCGGCATCGCCTTCGTCGTAATGCCGTCGAGCAACGCGGCGATGGAGCAAATTCCGGCGGAGCTGTCCGGACACGCATCAGCGATCACGAACTGGACGCGGAACGTATTCGGCTCGTTCGCGATTGCGATCTTCACGACGATGTTAACGTCAAGGTCGATCGGCCATGCTACGGATTTCGTGAAGGCAGGCGACACCGATCCGCTGCATATTGAAATGATGTCGTTCACGATGAGCGTGAATGACGTGTATGTAGTGGCAACGATTATTGCCATCGTTGCATTGCCGCTAAGCTTGTTCGTCGGCAAGTTAAATCGTGCAACACCGGTGGACAAAGCAACTGCCAAGTCTGCTGATGGTCAATTGACCGCGAAAGTCGCATCGAAATAATAAAGCAAATGGAAGAAGCAGACTGCTCCGCGCAGTTTGCTTCTTTTTGCATTCTTATGCTCAGCGCTCGATCAAGCATAATTCCATATTTAGTCCGCATAGTTCCATTTACTGACGTTGCTCTGCGGATTAGTATGAGAGGGATTGCACATACGACATGCAGCATAAGGAGGAGCTATCGATGATAACCGCACCTTTCTTCAAAGGGATGACTTATGGATGGGGCTCAAAGCACGGAGAGTATCGTCAGCCATACGCCATCGATTCTATGCGCAAGCTGAGAGAGACAGGTAGCGAGTGGATTGCTTTATCATTCTGGACATACCAGGATACGATACATGCTACTCAAATTTATTTTGATTACGGCTATACGGTAACCGATAGAGACATTGAGTTTGCGGTGAAGCAAGCGAAGAGTCTTGGGCTTCGAGTATGTCTGAAGCCGGTCGTCAATTCACGTGACGGCATATGGCGTGCGCATATCGGCTTCCCGAACGATAACGATGCTTCACCGTATTGGGAGAAATGGTTCGAATCCTATTCGAATTTCTTGTGCCATTATGCGGAGCTGGCTGAAGAGCTGGACTGCGAAATGTTATGTATCGGGTGCGAGATGGTGAAGACGGAATCGCGCTCTGCACAGTGGCGCACACTTATTGCCAAGCTCCGCACCATCTATAGCGGACCGATTATTTATAACGCGAATCACGGCAAGGAGGAGGGTGTTGATTGGTTCGATGCGGTAGATTATATCGGTACTAGCGCATATTATCCGGTTGGCGTGAAGCCGGGAGACAGCGCGCAGTCGATGGCAACCAATTGGGAACGGTATAAGCCGCGGCTTGCTGCCTTGTCGGCGAGATTCAATAAGCCAGTCGTATTCATGGAGATTGGCTGCCGAAGCGCGCTTGGCTGCGCGACGATGCCGTGGGACTTCATGCATAAGGAGCTTCCGGCGAGCGAAAGCGAGCAGGCTAACTTCTATCAATCCACGCTACAAGCGTTTTGGGACGAGCCGTGGTTCGCCGGATTTTTCTGGTGGGACTGGAGCGCGAAGCTGTACGCTGCTGAGGATGCTGCATCAAATCGGGGATTTGGTATATACGGGAAACAAGCGGAGCACATATTAAAAGAGTATTATGCGAAAACCGTTGTGAAGCAACGATTGTAATAAGCGGCATAGCTGAGGGGCGTTCGAAGGCGAACGCCCCTTTGTTATGTTGCGCGGATCGGGTTTACTTCTCGTTGAAGCTCAGAGCATCGTTGAATCGCTCGTTAATCGTATCCATGTCGATGTCGCTTATTGGGCCATCGTTATCGCTTAGCGCATACTTGGCTTTCAGCGCCAATATCCGATGGACATGCTCATCGATCTTTTCTTTGCTTAGTTCGCCTGAGGCAGCGCTTGCCTTAAGCGCATTATACACTTTGTTCTGCATTACGTTGTCATGCCCCACTAATACGATATCGGTGCCAGCCTGGATGGAACGAACGGCCGCTTCACCAATATCATGATGGTTAATAATACCGCCCATCGTCATATCATCAGTCATAACGACACCATCGTATCCGAGCTCGTCACGCAGCAAATCGGTGATGATCTCTTTGGACAAGGATGCTGGATTAGTATCATCTATGGACGGAATGAGCAGGTGCGCAACCATTACCGCATCGGCATCATGAGCGATCGCCTCCTTGAAGGGAAGCAGTTCAAACTGTTCCAGCTCGGATAAGCTCTTGCCGACTACAGGCAGCTCTAGATGAGAGTCGACCGATGTATCTCCATGCCCGGGAAAATGCTTCACGACCGCCGCGATATGATTCGACCGCAGTCCTTCCATCGTGCCGATACCATGACGTATGACCGAGTCTGGATTCGAGCCAAAGGCTCGGCTTCCGATAACGGGATTGTTCGGGTTGCTGTTAATATCGAGAACGGGGGCGAAGTCCATATTGAAGCCAAGCGACTTAAGCGCTAGACCGGTTGCCTGGCTAACGGCTTGCGTATAGCTGTCGTTATCCGCTGCGCCGATGGACTTCGCGGTAGGGATGGCAACAAAGGATTTCGGCAGGCGATTCACTTTGCCGCCTTCCTGATCGACGCTCAGCCATAACGGGACTTTGTTCGATTCGTTCTCGGACTTAAGCGCATTCAGCAGGGAGATGATCTGGTCAGCGCTGCTCATGTTGTCTTTGAACAAAATAAAACCGCCAATCTTATTATCTTTAATCATTTTAATGGCTTCCTTATCGGCTTTCGTACCTTCTAATCCGATAATGATCATTTGGCCGATCTTCTCATTAAGGGTCATTTCATCAATCTGCTCCTGTATAGGATCGATAACGGGTTTTGCTGTTTCGGCAGGCGGCGGATCGGTCTGAGCGGCGGTTGTAGCAGTTGGTTCGGGTTCGGTAGATTGGATAGGCGGGGTTTCGTTTGGCACATTCGTATTGTTGGCCTGGTTCGAGCCGCAGCCCGCAACGATTAAGCAAATCATTAGCAGTACAAGAAGATGGAATGACTTTCTGTGCATCATGCATCCCTCCATTATTGAATGGCTGTACCTATCATTGTAATCAATGTCGCGGAGCGATACAAATCGTCTGCATGCATATGAAAAAAATGGCAAACAAAAAGACAAGCCGGCGTTTAAGCCGGCTTGCCTCTCACTCTTATATAAACGACGTTAGTCGGGAATGCTTAGCATTGTTCTTGTTGCGGCTATCGTAGTTGTCCAGCAGCTTCACGGCCTGCAGTTGATCGGTCAGCTCCATGAACCAAGCTTCATCTCTAGTCGCCAAAGCAAGATCGATCATGCTTAACAATTGCTGTGCATTCAGTGGTGCGTCTTCGGGAATTTTTTTGATCCAATGCTCGCGAACGGCGGTAGGTTTGCCTACTGAATCTTCATTGTCCGATTTAATAACCTGCACGGTGACGATTCCTTCAAGAGAATCGATATGCTCGATAAATCCTTGAATTAATTCTCCGTTGCTCGTTCTTCCTTGTACCCAATCGCTTGTTTCAAATCTCATCTTTTCCACCGCCCCTATTCAAATGTGTTTAACTGTAATCAATGTTGTTACTGTAATAATATAATATACAGTTAGAGCTGTCAAGCGGGTAATTGCTTATTTTTTCAAGTGAGATTTAACGCTTGACAGTCTAACTGTATCATAATATAGTACAGTATACAAAATAGTTACAGTTTGAGCTGAAGCTATATATGAAGTATATACAATGAGGAGTGTTGAAATGAAGGAACAATACAAACCACTGTTCGAAAGCTTTACGTTCAAAAGCGGTGTTCAGATAAAAAATAAAATCGTAATGGCTCCAATGACTAACTTTTCTTCCCTTGAGGACGGAACGGTATCTGAGGATGAGCTTCATTATTATGAACGCAGAGCGGGCGGCGTGGGGATGGTTGTAACGGCCTGCATCTACGTATCTCCGAATGGCAAAGGCTTTCCCGGTCAATTCGCGGGCGATCGCGATGAAATGATTCCAAGCATGAGCCGCGTAGCGGCCTCCATTAAGGAAAAGGGCGCTAAAGCAGTGCTTCAAATTTATCATGGAGGCAGATTGTGCCCGGCAGCGTTAGTGCCTGGCGGCGATGTCGTCGGCGCAAGCGCCGTTGCTTCCGAACAAAATGACGGCGTTGTGCCAAGAGCGTTAACGGAGTCAGAGATCGAGTCGATTGTGCGCGATTTCGGCGCAACGACAAGACGGGCTATTGAAGCTGGGTTCGACGGCGTGGAGATTCATGGCGCTAACGGATATTTGCTGCAGCAGTTTTTCTCCGAGCAATCGAATACGAGGGATGACCGTTATGGCGGCGATATCGACAGACGCCTCGTCTTCCCGTTAGCGGTTGTTGATGAAGTGAAACGAGTTGCAGCGCAGCATGCGAAGGAACCGTTCCTCGTTGGATATCGGTTCTCCCCTGAGGAAGCGACGACTCCGGGCATTACGATGGAGCATACATTTAGGCTTGTGGATGAATTGGCAAGGAAGGATCTAGACTACCTGCATATATCGCTCATGGAGGCGGATTCTTTGCCAAAACGCGGAGCTGAGCCTATCAAATCTCGTCTCGAGTGGATTCAAGAGCGCGTAGGGCATCTCGTACCGATTATCGGGGTAGGCTCGATTCGCACGCCTGACGAAGCGCTTCGTACGCTTGAAGTCGTACCGCTTGTCGCGATTGGGCGGGAGCTCATTATGGAGCCTGAATGGGTGGAAAAAGTGGAGAGCGGACAAGAGGAGCAGATTAGAACGAAGCTGTCGAGAAGCGGGCAAGCGGATCTGACCGTGCCAACCCCGTTATGGGAGATGATCGTAAGACCGACGAACTGGTTCCCGGTTGGAGATTAATCTAATATAGTAAGCCGCAACGGCTGCCTGGGTGATGCTTTAGCATCATCCATGGCAGCCGTTTTCTGATCGTTGAAGCTGTAACCGTAGTGTAACGCTCTATTTCGTATACTATATAAATGAAGGATTGCGGGGGAGAGTCGAAGAGTCGGATGAATACGAACACTAATCTTTACTTTAATCGGATTGAGCTTGTAGGCGTACTTACCTACGTCCCTGGGCAGCCCATGCAGACGGGCAAACGTTTAATACATAGCATGAAGATGGAGGCAAAACGGCCTAACGGAGCCGTTGATGAGCTCGATCTTGTATGGTTCGACCGAAAGGATGTTCCATATAAGGCAGGGGATTCGGTACGGCTGGAAGGCGCGGTGATCAGCAGTGTTTATGATAGAAAGGGTTATAACGTAGATAAGCTATATCAAAGTGCAGTAGAGCACTACTATAATTTGTTTCGAGAATATCCGACTACGAGAGTTCCTGTGTCCGGCAAAGGGGAAATCATCGATTGGGATAAGCTCGTAAATCGCGGACTCATCCCTTTTATGCCTCATGATACGTTATTTCAGTCACAAGGGAATAAGCTTCGCGGTGAGGATGCCGAATACTTATACGAAGTTAACGAGCATTTGACGGTTACGAAGAAATCACCGCATACCGCTTGTCAGGTTATGGTGACTGCTATGCAGCCCGTGAAAGCGGATGATAACAGAGTGCAAAAAGGGGTCAATCAAGTCCATATTCAAGGACATATCAATAAAGTGATTTCATACTTTCCAGAACACGGGGCGCGGAAAATTCCATATTTGAACCTTGGGATAACCGTAAATGCACATGGCTTCAAAAGTTATTTGCATTTGACTTGCTGGGGAGAGATAGCTAAACGGAACGCAGATCTGATCGTTGGCGAGTTTGTGCAAATAAGAGGGCATCTGCACAAACGTTTCTATAACGTCAATGTGATGAAGAAGCGCAAAGAACAGCAATATACGAACTTCACTAGAGAGATATATGTCAACGAGCTGACACGGATTCCCAAAGGAGCGCACTAATATGACGGCTGCACGGAAGCAAGTGCAAGGTGCAAAAAGAGGCATCAGACTGTTCTTATCGTCGCCGTTTCTCGATATGGATGCGGAGCGTGACGAGCTGGTCACGAATATTTTTCCCGAATTAAGGAGTATATGCGCAAAGCGCGGTGTCGTGTGGAGCGAAGTAGACCTGCGATGGGGCATCCAAGAGGAGAAGATCCACGCTAAGGAAGTGCTGCCCATCTGTTTAAGTGAGATTGACAGCTGCATTCCGTTCTTCGTCGGTATACTCGGAGAGAGGTACGGCTCGTCGCATTCGTATCCGGAACATATTGTTCATCAATATCCGGAGCTGGCGCCTTATATGGACCGTTCGATAACGGAGATTGAGATTCGCCATGCGCTCTCGCAACCTTCCGTGCTCAGCAACGGCTTCTTCTACTTCCGCGATCCTGCGTTCCTGGAGACGGTTGCCGAAGATGAACTTTATAAATACGTAGAGCAAGTGCGGGGAGATGAAGTGCGCGACCTAGACGAAGCGCGAGCGAAAGAGCTGATGCTGGATCGGCAGAGCAAGCTTGCGCAGCTTAAACAAGATATTAAGGCCAGCGGCGTTACTTGCAGAGACGGCTTCCGAGACAGACAGGAGCTTGGACAATGGGTGAAACGTGATTTCATCCACCTTATTAATAGTTTGTTTCCCGAGGAGAAGCGAGCAGACGATGTAGAACGTGAACGGTACGAGCATGAGGTGAATGCCTTGAATCTCGTAAACGAAACGTTTATCAAAAACTCGCATTATTTCGAGGAGCTTGATCGCCTTGTGCTAGCAGAAGGCAAGTCTATCGTGGTGCACGGCATGTCGGGGCTGGGCAAGTCTGCGCTGCTTAGCAACTGGATGCATGAGAAGCTCGAGGAGCAGGCGGAAGGCAAGAGCTCGCTTCAAGGCATTGCTCATTTCGTCGGTCTCACGAGGAACAGTATGACCGCGCTCGGCACGGTGAAGAGGCTGATCGCCGAGATGAACGGTTTATTTGCGCTGCGCATCGACAATCCCATTCAAGCTGATCTCGTTAGAGATGCATTCTTAAGATGCCTAAATTCCGTCCCGGAGACGGAGAAGCTGCTGATTGTGATCGACGCGATTAACCAATTCGAAGATGCAGCAGACGAGGAGTTTTTCAGCTGGCTGCCGCTTGAAGTGCCGAACAACGTTCTGATCGTCGTTTCCAGTACAACCAATTGCGCGCCGAAGCACGACAAATGGAAGTCTCTCGAGATCGGGCCGCTCAATCGAGAACAGAAGGAACAGATCATTAATCAAGTGCTGACCGTAATGCACGGCAAATCGCTTGAACCGCGGGAGCATAAAGCGATTGTTGAATCGGTGCAAACGAATAATCCGTTGTTTTTGCGGGCTCTTCTGGAAGAAATAAGACTGATCGGAGATTCGCGAAGCAGGCTGCAGAACGAACTGGCTAATTATTTGCAAGCAGAGACGCCTGACGTTCTCTATGAACAAATATTGAGTCGTTTCGAGCGTGTGTATGACGAATGGATCGTTCCGGGCTTCGTAAAAAATACGCTGCTGCTGTTATGGTCTTCGCGTTCCGGCTTGCTTTACAGTGAGCTCAAGCACATATGGAGCCGCATCGGACACAAAATTCCGGATACGATATGGGCAACGTTCATGGTTGCGCTAGAGCCTTACTTGACGCATCGTTCCGGACCGCTTCGCATCTATCATATGTATATGCGGATCGCTGTTCAGAGGCGGTATGGCAGACAATCGCAAGATGTGTCGTATGCTCGAGGACAAATTATAAACTACTTCCAAAGCGAGATCGGGTTAGAAAATAAAGGCCGTCTCATTGACGAACTGCCTTGGCAATACATTCAAGCAAATGAGTGGGAGCTTCTCAAACATCAGTATCAGGATACGGACTTCCTGCTCGCAGCCTGGAACAAAGACGCCTATTATGTGAAGGAAGTATTATCGACGCTGGAGCAGAGGACGCTTCCTTGGGAGAATGCCGGCATCGAACAGGTAAAGCTGCCCTACATGTACAGCAATGTCATGTATAACAAAGCGGATTACGCCAAAGAGATTGTATTGCTTCTTGCAGAGCTTCTCGCCGACAGTTATCCCGATGAATCTCTTGCGTTATATTCGAATGCCGAAGATAGATATAGAGAAAGCAATGAACTGAAAACGTTACAGCACATTTTGTACAAGCAAGCGCTCATTCTGCAAGACCGCGGTAATTTTCCAGCATGTATGGAGAAGCTTGTCCTGCAAAAGGAAATTTGCTTAGCTAATGATTACGTTGACGGTTTGCAAAATTGTCTTGGACTCGAAGCCGGCGTGCTTAGTTCGCAAGGCCGTATGGAGGAAGCATACGAGCTGCTATCGAAGCAGCGGGAGCTTCTTGGCCGACTGGCAACTTTCGAAGGGCGCAAACAATACTTAATTCGCCGTGCGGAGATGAACCGGATTCGCTTTCGTTTGGATGAGGCTGCAGAGCAATTGAAGGAGCTGGAACAGCTCTGCCTGGCGACAGGCAATCGCGATGCGCTGCAGGAGTGTCTTGGCGAGCAAGTGTGGCTGCAGTTTGAAATCATCTATATCGGCAATAAGGAAGGGATCGACGCGGCGCTTCGCTTGCTCGATAGAAGAGAAGCGATTTGTTCTGAAATTGGACATCACCGGGGTTTATTGCAGACCTCGTTAATGCGTTCGGACCTTATGCGGCTGAAAGGCAATTATTATGAGGCAAGATATTCGGAGAAATATCAAATTCATATGAACCGCCAGTTGAAGAACGACTACTTGGAGCAGCAAGCTTATGGCGTTCATGCAGCGATTCTTTTCCACAGCGAGGTGGAGATTGCGAGAACTTCCGGCCGCTTCATACGGCATAATCGATGCAATCGAGCGCTCGAAATGCTTCGCAGCCGCGAGACGATCTGCAAGGAGTTGCAACTGTACGAGGAGCTTCAGGATACGTATGGAATGCAGGCAAGTATTCTATACCGCGGCATGCGCAACAAAGATGGCGTCGTCGAAGAGGCGTTGGAGAAGCGCGAGAAGCAGGAAAGCATATGCCGCAGCATTGGCTACACTATGGGGCTTCAACGAGCGTTGAAAGGCAAAGGCCTAATCTATGAGTATTTGAAAAACTACCCTGAATCGATTCGTACGTTCCAACAACAGATCGAAATTTTGCGCGAGTGCGGCATGGAGAATGGCAACCAGATGCAATATGCGCTGGGCAACTTGTCCAAAGTGTATATCCAGTTTTATAAGCAAGAGCCGGTCAAGGCTTATCTGCAACATGCGATTGCGAATTTGCAGGAGCAGGAAAGGATTAACGCGCTGCTCGATAATGGGAAAGGCGTATTATTCTCGCTCCTAAAGCAAGCGGAAGTGCTGGAGCTGCTGCATCGGCAGGAGGATGCGCTTGTTATTATCGACAGATATTTGCTTCTCTCCGAACAGAATAGGTGGGAGAACGAGCAGCGTACTGGCGAACAGTTCCGCCAGAAGCTGCTTGCGAGGATGAATGGGATAGAAAAAGCAGCTGCAGCGGCCGTCAACATTACCGCCCAAGGTGAGCCTGACGCTTCACCATTGTCGGAGGAAGAAGAAGCTTTGCTGGAGCGGATTGGAAGAACCGGACATTCAAGAGGGCGGAAACTTTATTCGGGAGAAGTAGAGTGGCATGTTATGCTTAAGCAGCTCAAGCTGCTAGAGAAGCGAGGACTTGTTTTGATCCATGTGAACAAGTACCAATCTATGCATACGAAGGGCGAATATAGGCATCTACTCTTCCAATTGACGGATATGGGGAGAGCGATATATTCGGAGAGATGGAGGCTGATTCCAGCCGACTCCGAATACGACCAGCTTGCAAGCAGTCCTTACGGAATTAAGTACCGGTATTTGCTGGCGGAGACAAAGGATAATTTGACTGCGTTAGGCTATGAACTGGATGTTTCAAAAGATGACAGGCTGATCCAACTTAACAAGGAGGATACCGGGTCGTTGCTATACATTGCGCTTGAGTCGGATACAGAGGCGGTTATGTTCCATTTGTTCGAGGATTGGTCGATGCGAGGAAGTAAACAGCCTCATTCTCTGCACGTGCTAAGTACGAATGATGAATTCATTTATAACCAAGTGATGCCTAGATTTTATAAGTGGCTCTTCAACAAATACGGACAATTGCGCGAACTCCAGGAGCAGTATATCGTGCAGATTATCCCCGTATCGTTCTCAATGAATCCAAGGCCGGAGAAGCTGCATACGCATGACGTACTAATACATGCCCATATGGAATAGGAGTAAGAAGAATGAATACGAGTGAGCTAACACCGCTATTGTTCGGAGTCAGCGGACATATTGATTTGTTCGAAGAGCATAAGCAGTTGCTAAGGGCAACCATAAGAGAACAACTGAGGCAATACCTCGAGAAGTATCCGCATACGCCGATCATTATGCTATCGCCGCTGGCTGCCGGAGCCGATCAGATCGCAGCCGAAGCGGCCATCGAGTTGCGGGACAGCGGACAGCCGGTGAAGCTGTATGTTCCGCTTCCGATGGCAGAAGCGTCCTATTTGGAGCTGTTTCAGGAGGAGCAATCCCGCGCAAGCTACTATTCGCTGCGGGACAAGGCCGACTATGTATACGTGCTGGACGAGCCTGCGATTAGCGCTGGAATGACGCTGCAGCCGGAGGATTATTACGGGCAGGTGTCGGACCATATTACGAAGTACTGCCATGTGCTGCTAGCACTCTGGGATGGCGTCGAGAGAGACGATCTGAAGGCGGGAACCTCTTATTCGGTTCGTAATATGCGCTACGGAATCGAGTCGGAGATAGCTGGCGCGAACAAGCTGCTCGATCCGGTAACGAGCGGGATCGTCATTCATATCCGCACGCCGCGTAAGTCCAATGGCAGCGTAAACGATAAAATAGCCGAGCCTGTTCCCATCTATCCGGCTAATTTTCAGGATGCGCAAATGACATTCGACCGCATCTTAACGAACATCGAAACATTCAACGAAGACATTCATTTGAAAGTGGCTCCCGATTCGGATGTTCGTGAAGCCATAGACAATCTATGTCCTGCAGGTCGCGTGCTCCCACCGATATTGGAATCGTTGGCGCTGAAGTATGCCGCTAGCGACAAAATGGCTGTCAGATTAAAAAATATGCGCAAAAAAGTATTCAAGATGCTTCTTATAACGGGGGTTCTGCTAGTCGCTTCCTATGAGCTGATGAGCCAGCTGCCTATTATCGTTATTGCGTACATCATATTGTTGGCTTGGGCCGGCTACAAGTATAAAGTAGGAAGGAAACGGGAGTATCATCGCAAGTATCTGGATTACCGCGCTTTATCCGAAGGTCTTCGCGTGCAGCTATTCTGGTATTTGGTAGGCGTCGATCAGGATGTATCGGACGTCTACTTGACGCAGCAGAGAAGCGAGATTGAATGGATATGCAGCGTTATACGGACGCAAAATTATTTGATCAAGGTACAGAAGGCGAGCAATCGGATCAAGGAATTTGAATGGGTGAAGGTTAAGTGGATCGAGGATCAGATCAGCTATTTCAATGGGTCCAAGGAAACGAAGAAGCGGGAGGGGAAGAGAGCCGCTCTGCAATCCGATTGGCTGTTTCTATCCGGCGTTGTGCTGATCGCATTGGTCTACATATGGAATGTGTTCGAAAGCCCGTTGGCGATGGAGACATGGGCGTCATGGCTAATGGTCCCCGCAGCTGTACTAGTAGCCGCCGGAATCGTGAGAACGGATTTCGATTCGCAAATGTCGGACAACTCGCTGTCGGGCGAGCATGCGCGGATGCATGTGCTTTTCACCTACGGCCTCAACAAGACGGAGCAATATTTGAATCCGAAGGACGGTTCATCGGCTAATGAAGCATCCGCCAGAGAAGTCATCTATAAGCTCGGCCAGGAATTACTTGACGAGAACGGCTCGTGGATTTATGTGAATCGGGAGAGAGACGTCAGATTGCCTATCGGCTTGAAATAGGAGTCGTTTAGAAGCATTTAGCAGGAGAGCGAGAGTGAATGACAGCGTGTCGAATACAATCATAGAGGGATCGACGTCCGCGAGTGAGCGATCAGAGCGATTCGAGGCAGCCTTCAATAAAATTCATCTGAAGCTGAAGCAGCTATGCGCCATGGACGGCAGTTTCGTTGAGCTCGTTGGCCGGGCTCAGCCTCGATATGCCATTATCCGCCAATATGCGGACGCATTACGCTCATTCGCGAAGCTTCGGAACGTCATTGTTCATGAGAAAATAAAACCTAACTATTATATAGCCGAGCCGCATGTGGAAATCGTACAACAGATCGAGAAAATATGCGATCAGCTCTGCGATCCGCCGGTAGCGATAAATATCGCATCGCGCAACGTCGTCGCTTTCGATGCAACCGACCCGCTCTCCCTTGTACTCGCAGAGATAAGCGATACTTCGTATTCGCAATATCCGGTTTACAAGGATTTCAAATTTTGCAAGCTTATTACCGCTGACGGAATCTTGAAATGGATGCATGCTGTCGTCGTTGACGGGTTGCTGGATCTGAATGGGGTAAAGCTCGATCATATTATGCCCTATGAGCTAAAACAGAATTGTCGGTTCGTTAGCAGAAGGACGAGCGTGTTCGAGCTGGAGGAGTTGTTCGAGGACTGTTACCACAGCGGAAACAAGATCGATGCGGTACTCGTAACCGAGAATGGACGAGAGCAAGAGGGGGTTCTTGGGATCGTGACGGCGTGGGATCTCATAAAGATCGATGAAGATTATTTGGACAAACGGTTGGCTGGCTATTAATATGGAGAAAATATGAATAGCAGTTTGCGAGCTTTGGAGGTTGAGAGAATTCATGGGATATAATCCGAAACCGATTGATACAAGCGGAGTAGAGCTGGGCGACGACATATTGGAACTGACGGAGAAGCTGGCTGAGAATACGCATGATGAGTGGGCTCTGCAGCGCATGTCGGACGGTTGGACGTTAGGCGCACAGCGAGACGACGTCAACAAGCTGCATCCAAGCCTTATTCCTTATGCAGATCTGACCGAGAGCGAGAAGGAATACGATCGTATTACAGCGTTAAAGACGCTGAAGGCGCTTATCGCCCTCGGTTATTCAATCCAGAAGAAGTAGCGGGAAGTTATAGTGAGAAGCGAACCGTATCCGCCTGGGATACGGTTTTTTTGTGCGCTTTCGCTGCGAAAAATTAGTTCTAATCGGGCGCGCAAACCGCTATAACTAAATAACATGGAGTAAAGCAGCGGCAATTGAAGGCAAGCGTGGCAACGTTGTTTTGGGGAAGGGAGAGAGGAGGAGTAGTTCTGGAGGACATTCGGAATTTGAACGATTTCCTTGCCGTGTTCGGGCTTCCTATCGCGATGAGTCTTATCGGGGGATTGATCGGACATTTTGTTAAAAATGGGATAGTCGAACTGCCGAAGTTCGTCATAGAATATGACGAGGAAGGGGCTAACTTCTCCAGCAGCAAGCTGATCCGCGCTGTACAGCGGCCGCTTCGCTTCCTCTTCTTTATGATTGGATACCGCAATGGCGGCAGCGCCAAAAAAAATATATTTTTTGACCTCGGCTTCCTTGGTGACCTGCTTATAGCCATCGGCACGGGCATCGTGGCGAAAAGCACGCTGGCCATGGCCAACACGGACAATATATATGCCGTTGTCAGCAGCTCCCTGCTGGCCGGCTATGCGGGATTGTCTTACTTGAAGGCGAAGCAAAGCAAGGAGATCGCCGATACGGTAATCGAGCAATTGGAAGTGGATCATAAGGGAAAGGAGGAGGGCGCGCGTGGCGAGAGCAACAGCTAAAGTAACGCCGGACGAGATGAAGCAGCTTAAGATGCTGGCCGAAATTGTGAAGAACCCTCAACTTCCAATGTCCGACAGAAGAATAGCGAAATCGCAATACGAGACAATTATCAAAAATGCGAAAGGTTTAAAACGCGGTATCATATCCTCATTTTCAATTTAATAGCTATGTAAGTCGTAAGCCGCTCCCTGGTGGGGCGGCTTTTTGCATGTTCTTTATTGACGCACGAACCTATGTTGGATTCTGGCAGTAACTTTCTGCAGTTTGGGTCATATTGGGAAGCTATAATGGACAATTGCAATAACTTTATCCTCCATGGCTTGGAATTAGCTCGTTTTGATCAAAGTTAGTGCTGATATCCAAGATAGCCTTCTAAACCTTTTCTATCGAACGAAGTTAATGCAGATATCCAATTTAGCTTATTCTACAAGTTCGGAAAAACCAATATTCAAAGGTATAAAAAGGAAATAAAATTTATGATCATACCTTCTGACAGTGATTCAGTCATTTCAGATATCGTGGATGAAATCATTGTTGCGCGTCTATGAAGTGGTGAGACAACTTTTATTAATAAAACGCTATATTTTTGAACCCCGCCCTGGCKGGGTTATTTTTTTGCGCAGCCAAACGAATCTCGTTCAACGCTCGTTCAAAAAACTTTCGAAATATGCCAGTTGTCTTAGTACTAAAATTGTTGTAAGATACATGGATAGGTAGGTAACCTAACTATTTAGTGGTAGTAATTTTACTGCTAAAGGGTAATATTAAATTATAAAAGCAAGGAGAGTAAACTTCATGGAGCAATTATCACAGAAGAAAAAAGTTACGATCATGATTGCGCTAATGGCCGCGATGTTCTTCGCCGCGATTAACCAAACGATCGTTAGTACGGCGATGCCGCGCATTATTGCGATGCTTGGCGGCATTGAGCACTATTCTTGGGTTATTACGATTTACATGCTTACCTCTACGATCGCAACCGTTCTGGTCGGCAAGCTATCCGATATTTATGGACGAAAACCGTTTCTGTTATTCGGTATCGTCATCTTTATGATCGGGGCATTTTTATCAGGAACGTCTACATCCATATTCCAAATGATTACTTACCGCGGTATTCAAGGTCTTGGCGGCGGTATTCTAATGTCCGCAACCGTAACTGCAGTCGGCGACTTGTTCGCACCGCGCGAACGTGCAAAATGGACCGGCATCATGATGGCCATCTTCGGCTTCTCCAGCGTTATTGGCCCGACTTTAGGCGGTTTCATGGTCGATCATATGGACTGGGAATGGATCTTCTGGATCTTCCTTCCGCTTGGTTTAGTCGCTTTCGTCATGATTATGAGAATGTTCCCTAAGACGGTACGGAAAACAACCGAACCGATCGACTATTGGGGCTCGCTCTTCTTGACTCTAATGATCGTTGCCTTGCTGCTTGGTTTCTCATGGGCAGGAACGAAATACGATTGGGGTTCGTTCGAAATTATCGGCTTAATGTCGTTGGCAGCTGTATTTCTCGTTATTCTGCTGCTTATTGAGCGTAAAGCGAAAAGCCCAGTCCTTCCGCTTGGAATGTTCAAGAACAGTATCGTAACCGTATCGAACGTCATCGGCTTCTTGATGAACGCAGGTATGATGGGCGCTATGATGTACCTGCCGTTCTTTACGCAAGGCGTTCTCGGCTATTCGCCGACCACTTCCGGCTTTATCAATATGCCGATGTCGGTTGCGATGATCGTGCTTAGTACATTGTCCGGCCGCTGGATTTCCAAATCCGGCAAATACAAACGTTTTGCAATCGCCGGTATGCCATTCATGGTAGTTGGCATGCTGCTGATGGCGTACATGACGAACGTATGGATGGCTGTCGGAGCAATGGTCGTCTTCGGTATCGGCCTTGGCATCTCGATGCCGGTCTTCACGCTGACGGTTCAGAACGCGGTGGAACCAAGCCAGCTCGGGGTTGCTACAGGTACGGCTACGCTGTTCCGTAACATGGGCGGCACCATCGGTATCGCAGTGCTCGGCACTGTTATGAATTCGACAATGGCAGGTAAGCTGAAGGATGCCCTTGCTGCGGGCGAAGGTCCGGATCTGTCCAAAGTCGACCCTGAAGTGGCGAAAGAAATGGGAAGCTTCATGAACCCGCAATTGCTGCTTAATCAGCCGAAGCTGAAGGAGCTGCAACAATCGCTTCCGACAGAGGTTCACGATCTGTTCAATCAGACGATTGATTTTATTCGTAATGTTCTTAGCGATTCGCTAACTGTCGTCTTTTTATTCGGGATGTCACTGCTTATCGTTGCACTCGTTGCGGTGTTCTTCTTGAAGGAGATCCCTCTTCGTACATCGAATAACATGAAGGCCGCAGCAGCACCATCCGATGATAAAGCCAAAGATTTAACAAAAAAAGAGCCAGCTATTCAATAACTTGAATTAGCTGACTCATGAGGGGGGATTTCGAGTCGGCCAACGTGCCTATTCGAAATCCCTTTTTTCTCATTTGTATATTTTCCCTAGTTTTCCTGATGTCTGACTAGATCCAAATATTCGAAGACGTCATTCAGCAATCCGATTAATTGATCGCTTTGCTCCTTGCCGAGATGATCAATCAGACCAATAAACATTTCATGATATCGTTTTTTGGCTTCAACCGCGAGCAGCTCGCCCTTCTCGGTAAGCATGATTTCGGTAATCCGTCGATCATTATTGTCTGATTTACGGTAGACGTAGCCGCTTTCAATAAGGCTGTTCACCATTTGGGTAACGGTTGGCGAGGTTACTTGAAGACGTTTGCTTATATATTTAACGGTTGTCCCTCTGGAACCATTGACTGAACCATGCTTAACGCAGAGCAATACCCGCATTTCGCTCGCTTTGAGACCTAAAATCGTCTTCTTGCGCCAGTCGGCCTTGCCGAAGCGTTGAAATATATCGATTAATTTTTCGACATTTTCGTATTTATCGATACTCATTACAATCACCTCGGATGATGGAATATAGAAAGGCTAACAAGAACGTTGCCAAGGTCATTATAGATATTTTGTGCCAAAATAGTCAACAAAACTTAATCCTCGTTACGGCATTTGAGTGTTAAAATAAATAAGTGAGGTGTAATAATGAGCAATTATGAAGAGTGGTTGTCACTATCGCCCTTATTGAAGAGCACGTACAAGAAGCTAAAAGCCGAATGGTATAAAGGCGTTGATGATTCGTTTTCCATAAGCCAAATTCGGATGATGCAGCATTTGAGCAGGACGAGTCCAATAAAATCGACGGATTTAGCTGAGATGCTGTGTGTGACCGCAGGCGCAGTAACGCTAATGGGAGACAAGCTCTATGAACGCGGTCTAATTGACCGATATCGAGGCGAGCAGGATCGAAGAGTTGTTTATATTGCTATAACGGAGCAAGGCAAGCAATACATTTCCTCCTTCCGGGCCAATGACGAGCAGCTTATTAAGATTATAGCGGAACGTATAACGGAGAAGGATATGCATGAGCTTAAGCGAATCATCTTGCTGTTGAACGAAAGTTTGGAAGGGGATTATCAGTAGGATGGACCAAATGCTAATGATTAAAGACTTGAAGACACAAATGACTCGGTTCATGATGATGTATAAGTTCGCGCTTAGCGAGCTGGAGACAAGAATTGAAATTTTGCAGGAAGAATTCCATTTGCTTCATGAATATAATCCGATTGAGAATACAAAATCGCGGCTGAAGTCTCCAAAAAGTATTTTCGAGAAGCTGTATCGGAAGCAGACAGGGCTGAGCTTAACTAGCATTCGCAACAGTATTCGGGATATTGCCGGCATGCGCATTACATGCTCGTTTATCTCCGATATCTATCGGATCAGCGATATGCTTCGTAATCAGTCGGACCTGAATATCGTTGAGGTCAAGGACTATATTAAGGAACCAAAGCCGAATGGCTACCAAAGCTTGCATTTGATCATTGAAGTGCCTGTATACATTTCGGACCGCCGAGAAAATGTGTTCGTCGAGGTACAGATTCGCACGATTGCGATGGACTTCTGGGCAAGTTTGGAGCACAAAATTTTTTATAAATATAATCAGGAAATTCCCGAGCGCCTGTTGAACGAGCTTCGCGAAGCGGCTGTCTCCGCCTCGGCTCTCGATCATAAGATGGAACGTCTGCATGATGAGATCGAGGCAATCAAGGAAGAGCAGGACAATGATTTCAGCGACGAGCTACTTCAACTGCTGATGAATAATAACAAGCAATTAGGCCAGATCGGCTTGCCTAACGTGCTTGCGGAATTCCTCGACGACCAGTTTACGAAGTAGTCGGCTGCTAGCCGTTTAGCTATTGTCGGGACGGAAGCTGTCGATAAAATATTGCGCGCGCTTCGGAAGGTAGCGATCGTTCAGCCATAAGATGCCTACACCGGATTGGAAGTCTGCATCCTCGATCCGAAGCATAGTAACGACATCGGACGGGAAGGAAGACAAGACAGACTTCGGAAATACAGTTGCGCCGATACCGGTGGCGATTAGTGACATAATAATAGCGACGCTGGAGCATTCGCATATAATATTAGGCTCGAAGCCATGGCGTCGGCATTCATTGACGACCTGCTCGTGCATTCGAAGCGTTTTGTCCGTCTTGAKGGTCAGGAACGGGAACTGGGCAATCTCCGCCATGTTGATCGATCTGCGGCTCGCGAGCGACGTCCAAGCGCTTGGAATGACGACTACGAACGGATCTGAAGGGAGCGGGAGAACGGTATAATCGCTCACGATCGACTGTGCTTCGAACGGCAGACGCGCAACGATTAGATCAATCGCACCTTTCTCAAGCTGCTCGCCAAGGTAGAAGTGATCGCCCTCGAGTATTTTGTAGGTCACTTGGGGGTAGCGTTCCCGATAACGCTCGATCTGCTTCGGCAGCAGCGAGATGCAGGATACGACGGAGCCGATGGACAAGACGCCGCGAGCGCCTTCCTCCGTTTCTTGCACTTCGCGGATCGCGCCGTCGAATTGGAGCAAGAGCGATTCCGCTTTTTCCAGCAGCAGCTGCCCGGCGTCGGTGAGCTTAAGTCCTTTGCCGCTGCGGTCGAACAGCGTTACGCCAAGCTCTTCTTCGATGAGCTTAAGCTGGCGGCTAAGAGGAGGCTGCTCCATATTAAGCCTTTTGGCGGCGCGCGTAATTTGCCCTTCTTCGGCAATCGCAACGAAATATTTGAGCTGGCGCATATCCATGGGGCATCCCTCACTGTCTCATACCTTTAAGGTATGGGGTTTGTATAAAATAGATATTTTAAATATATCGCATGAAGTGTTAGCATTCAATTAACAGCCCTAAAAAAAAGGAGAGTTGCATGATGTTAGAAGGTTTGCAAATCGAGCGCACAACGACAAAGAAGGCTAAGCCTCCGGAGTCAAAGCTAGGATTCGGCAATTATTATACAGATCATATGTTTATCATGAATTACGAAGAGGGCAAAGGGTGGTTCAACCCGCGCGTAGTACCTTACCAACCGATCGTACTTGATCCGGCAGCGAAGGTGTTCCACTATGGCCAGACGATATTCGAAGGTTTGAAAGCGTACCGTACGAAGGACGGCCGCGTGCAATTGTTCAGACCGCACAACAACTTCCTGCGGATGAACCGTTCCAACGAGCGTCTGAGCGTTCCCGAGATTAATCCGGATGTTGCTGTTGAAGCGCTTAAACAGTTGATCCAAGTCGATATAGACTGGATTCCTTTCGAGGAAGGCAATTCGCTCTATATTCGTCCGTACGTAATTGCTACGCAAGCTCAGCTAGGAGTTGCACCATCGACTGAATATCAATTCCTGATCATCATGTCGCCGGTAGGGGCGTATTATCCGGAGGGCGTGAACCCGGTTAAGATCTACGTTGAGTCTGATTACGTTCGCTCGGTGAAGGGCGGCGTCGGTGAAGCGAAGACGGCAGGCAACTATGCGGCTGGCCTTAAAGCGCAAGAGATCGCTAAGGAGAAAGGTTATACGCAAGTGCTTTGGCTGGACGGCGTTCACCGTAAGTATATCGAGGAAGTAGGCAGTATGAACGTCTTCTTCAAGATCGATGGCGTTATTCATACACCAGCGCTTAGCGGCAGTATCCTAGACGGTATTACGCGCAACTCGATTATTCACCTGCTGAGACATTGGGGTTATGAGGTTCAAGAACGCGCGATTGAAATCGGCGAGCTGTACGAAGCGAGCAAGCAAGGCAAGCTGGAGGAAGCGTTCGGTACAGGTACGGCTGCTGTTATTTCTCCAATCGGAGAGCTGAACTGGCAGGACGAAGTGCTTGTCATTAATAACGGCAAGACGGGCGAGCTTTCGCAGAAGCTGTACGATACGCTAACAGGAATCCAAAAGGGCGAGCTTGAAGATCCGTTCGGGTGGATGATCGAAGCAGCTGTATTCGATTCGCAATTGGCGAAATAATATAAAGAAAAACAAGAAAGGCTTTCCTACGGGTCGGAGATCAAGCGACCTTGCAGGAAAGCCTTTTTGTTATGCGGCGGCGTTGGGCTGTAAGTGCAAATATGCGCTTACATGCCGAACAGCTGTCGATAAGCCGTCGGCGTCATGCCCTCATGCTCGATGAAGCGTTTGTTGAAATAGCTGACGCTCGGGTAGCCTGCATCTTGGGCGATTTGGCCGATGTTCGCCTCTTTGCGGTCGAGCAGCCATTGTTTGGCCATCTGCAGGCGGCACCTCGTTATGAAGTCCATCGGAGTCATCTTCATCGTGCTCTTGAACAGCTTGCAGAAGTAATGCGGCGTAACGCCGGCTCTCACGGCCCATTCTTCCAAGATGAACGGACGCATGGCTTCCTCCTGCATATACGGAAGCAGCTCCAATATCCGGTTGCCGGCCGAGCTCGCTTTGTTGCTGCCCGTCAGCGGCACCGCCTGCTCGGCGAACAGCGCGAGCAGCGTATAGGTCAATGTCGACAAGCGGATCGGATGCAGCATCCGATGTGTCTCCGCCTCCACGAGCAGCTCCATATGCGCCTGCTCCCAGCCCTTCGTCTGCCGCAGCGTCCATAGCTGGCTCTTGTGAAGTCCGCGTTCCAAGAAATAATCATGCACGCCGCTTCCGTAGAAGTGAACCCATCGTACGTCCCAAGGTTCATCTTTGCTGCTGTAATAATGCTGAGATTGCATCGGAAAGTAGAGGACGGCATCTCCTTGCGTGAGCTGATGCGTTTTTCCTTCCCATTCAACATACCCTTTGCCAGAGGCGACATAGTGAATATTGAAGGTGTTGTGCGCATCCGCCGCACGAATCGTATGATGCTCGGGATATTCACTGTATGCGCCTACCGATTCTGGCAGGCAAAAGTAAGGCGTCTGCGAAAGCGTAAGCAGATGGCTMTGGCGTTGCATGGTTATCAATCACCCCGATGACAATATTGTTTCAATTGCGTACAAAATAATATCATTTTAATTTTGATTTGATCGTCATATAATCACAATATAGTCGTAGTAAATATTCGATGAGGTGATTATAGCATGACCAGCAAAAAGTTAAAATGGGGTATCATGGGCTGTGCGGGGATTGCGAAACGCGCTGTCATTCCGGGATTGCAATTATCCGTTCTGAATGAAGCGGCGGCAATCGCTAGCCGTGATCTAGACAATGCGAAGCGGACTGCCGAAGAGCTGAACATACCTACCGCTTACGGCAGCTACGAGGAACTGCTCGCTGACGATTCGCTCGACGTTATCTACATTCCATTGCCGAACCATCTGCACCGTGAATGGACGATCCGCGCAGCGGAAGCGGGCAAGCATATCTTGTGCGAGAAGCCGCTCGCACTGAATGAGAAGGAAGCGGCAGAGATGGCGGAAGCTTGCGCCAAGGCCGGCGTGCTGTTGTCGGAAGCATTCATGTACCGTTATCACCCTCGTTATGCGATGATCAAAGACATTATCGCATCAAGCCAGATCGGCGAAGTAAGAGCGATTCGCAGCGCCTTCACCTTCAACAATGCCGGCGACAAGAAGAACGTGAGATACCGTAAGGATTGGGGCGGCGGCTCGATCTATGATGTGGGCTGTTATCCGATCAATGCAGCAAGGCTGCTGCTCGGCCAAGAGCCGCAAGCGGTTACAGTACAAGCTTTGTTCTCACAGGAGCATGACGATGTCGATATGATGGCGTCCGGCCTCATTGAATTCGACAACGCGGTATCGCTTAGCTTTGATTGCGGCATGTGGGCAGCGTTCCGCAATCCGCTGGAAGTGCTCGGCTCGGAAGGCATTATCGAGGTGCCAAGCGCCTACGTTACGCCTAACCCGGGAAGCGGCAATTTCTTCGTCACTGCTCAAGGCGAACGCAAAGAAATCGAGGTTCCTCATGTAAATGCTTACACGGAACAGGCGGATCACTTGGCACGCGCAATTGCTGGAGATTCTGCGATGCGCTTCGATACAGTGGACGCTCTTGCGAATATGAGAGTCATTGATGCTTGCCTAGAATCAGCGCGTACGCGCTCTAGAATTACTATCTAATGAAGAGAGAGGATGGAGATATAGATGGAATACATTACAATTCAAGGCGCTAAGAAGCCGGTCTCGCGGCTTATGAAAGGCTCGGACTACTTCTTCCATCATTCATATGAGAAGGCGGCTGCCAACTTAGACGCTTATCTGGCTATCGGCGGCAACTCGATTGATACGGCGCATATTTATTGCGGCGGACAGAGCGAGGAAGTCATTGGCCGTTATATGAGCGAACGCGGTAATCGGGAGCAGATCGTCGTATTGACGAAAGGCGCCCATCATGATCAATCCGGCCCGCGCGTTAGCAAGGAAGCGATCGCCGCAGATCTGAAGGATAGCTTGAGAAAGCTGCAAACGGACTACATCGACTTGTATGCCCTGCATCGAGATGACCCGTCTATTCCTGTCAGCGTCATTATCGACGCGTTGAACGAGCATGTTGCCGCAGGCGTAGTACAAGCAATCGGCGTATCGAACTGGACTTGGCAGCGTATTGAGGAAGCAAACCGCTACGCAGCGGATCGCGGACTAGTAGGGTTCACGTTCAGCAGTCCTAATCTAAGCCTTGCCAAAGCGAACGAGCCGTTCTGGTCGGGCTGCGTATCGGCAGATGAGGAAACTTGCGCATGGCACGAAGCTAATCAGTTGCCTTTGCTATCGTGGTCGTCGCAAGCCAGAGGGTTCTTCACGGGCAGATTCTCTCCGGAAGTGCGTGACAATGCCGATCTAGTAAGGGTGTTCTACAGCGACGACAACTGGGAGCGGCTTGAGCGCGCGAAGCAGCTTGCAGCAGACAAGGGCGTTAGTGCGATTCAGATCGCCCTCGCTTACGTGCTTAATCAATCGTTCCCGACCTGCGCCTTGATCGGCGCTCAATCGACGGAAGAACTGCAATCCTGTGACGAAGGTTCGCTTATTAAGCTGACGAAGGCTGAGATGGACTGGCTGGATCTGACGAAACAGACGGTATAACAGGCTGCAAGACTAAAGATTAAACCATTCAGAACGTTTCTTTTGACTTCATTATTCATGGAGTCAAGAGGAACGTTCTTTATTTTACAACGAAGCAGGTTTGACGGTATTCAATAACTTATGTATGATTACTTACATAAAGTAACTGCGTTAGCGGGCTTGATGAAAGCTGCATAAATAGGGAAATATAGAACGTTGAACACTATTAGGGGGAAAGGCAGATGCTCAGTCACGAGAAGGTAAAGGCAAATAATGGGACAGATTTCGAATTCGGTATATATACATTAGGAGATTTGGCTGCTGATCCTCATACGGGCAGGTCACTATCCGCAGCACAGAGGATCAAGGAGGTGCTTGCAGCGGCTAAGCTAGCCGATGATGCAGGGCTCGACGTATTTGGCGTTGGAGAGCATCATAGGCTTGATTTTGCGATTACGTCGCCGCCCGTATTGTTGGCAGCTATTGCGCAGGCTACCAAACGCATTCGTCTGACCAGCGCAACGACAGTGCTTGGGACTGCGGACCCTGTAAGAGTATTCGAAGACTTCGCCACGCTTGATCTATTGTCGGAGGGACGTGCAGAGATMATTGCAGGACGAGGAGCATACGTGGAATCATTTCCATTGTTTGGTTATGAACTGGATGACTATAAAGAGTTGTTCACGGAGAAAATGGACCTGTTGTTGGAGCTCGGCGAGCATGAGCGAATTACGTGGAACGGCGAGCTTCGATCTTCGCTGGATGACGCCGAGATTGCACCGAGGCCCTTCCAGCCGAAGATGCCGATATGGATAGGCGTTGGCGGAACGCCTTCGAGCGCGCAGACGGCTGGCAAGCTGGGCGTAGGGATGGCACTAGCTATATTGGGCGGCGATCCGCAGCGTTTCCAGCATCTCGTTACAGCGTATAGGGAAGCTGCGCTTGAAGCGAAGTTTTCTGCGAAACACGCTAAAGTAGCGATAACGAGCCACGGTTTCATTGCTAAGACGTCCGAGCAGGCTATAGCTGATTATTATCCGTATTACGCGAATTATGTATATGAATTCATGGGCGGCCGCGAACGCGGAGAGAAAATAACGAAGCAGCAGTTCGAGCTGATGGCGGGACCAGATACGGCTCTAGCTGTAGGCAGTCCACAGCAGATCGTCGAGAAAATATTGGCGCAGCACGAGCTGTTCGGACATAACCGATATATGGTGCAGTTCGATATCGGCGGCCAGCCTTACGCGAAGGTTGCTGAAGCGATTGAGCTGCTGGCGACAGACGTTATGCCGGTTGTACGGAGAGAGCTCGGAAAGAAGCAGGGCTAGAACAAGCATTACAACATATAAGCTGCTTATGAAGGTCGCAGGACTTTTCATGAGCAGCTTATTTGTTGTGTATGTCATTTACTCATTGCAAGTAACCAACAAACCAAGGAGTGGTCACCAGCGTAACGAAAGCGGTCAGCATCATGGCAATTGTCGCAACGGAGCCGGATATGGGATCGTATTCCATTGCTTTCGTAATTCCGGCTGAGTGGGCGCTGGTGCCGAACAAAACGCCTCTGGCAATCGGGTTGTCGATTCTGCACCATTTGACGATTAGCGGCCCTACAATCATGCTCAGCAACCCAGTGACGAGCGTTGCAACAGCTGTAATCGTCGGCAGCCCGCCGATGCTGGCAGAGATGGATATCGCGATAGGCGTTGTGGCGGAACGCGGGGCCAAGCTGTCGATGATAGCGATCGGCAGTCCGAACATATAGGCGATGCTGGCGGAGGTGACGATCGCTAACGCAGCGCCGCAGCTAGCGCTAATCGTAATGATGGCGGCATCTTTTTTGAATACGGCAGCATTCTTGTACAAAATGACGGCAAGCGCGATCGTTGCAGGCTCAATCAGCTTTGTCAGCAGACCGGCCCCTGCGTTATACGATCGAAAGGATACACCGCTCCAATGCAGGGCGGCAATGACGATGATCGGCGTAATGAGGAGCGGGGTTAAAAGGATTTTACCTGTTTTGGAATAGACAAGCTTTGAAAACCAGAAAACGGCGATCGTGATACATAACCAGCCAATCGGCTCTAACAGCTTCATCATTGCCGGCCACCTGCTCTCCGTCTGCTTATGTATTGCCCGAGCAGTCCGCTGCACAGCATGACGGCGATGAGGCTCAACAGGATCGTCAACAAGATAGGTATGCCGCTTCGCGCAATCAAACTTCCGTAATCAATAATGCCGACTGTCGAAGGGATGAAGAACAGCAGCATTTGGGCGAGCAGCCAGGTAGCGCCTTGATCGATCCAATGCAATCGAATAACCCCGAGTTGGAGCAAAGCGAATAGGAAGATAATGCCGACAATCGTGCCAGGGATCGGAATATGCAGCCATGCAACGAAGGCGTCCGATCCTTGGGCGAGCAGGACGAAAAAGATAATCTGAGCAATGGTGCGCAATATGGATTTCACTTTCATCAGTCCGAACCTCGCTTTCATTCCATTAAGTATACGCAGTGCCCTCTTATGAGTAAAATGAATATATTGAATTGTTTTCATTCCATTTGGTTATGTAAAGAGGTGATCGTATCGACGTTCGGCAATTGCAGGTTGTATCGGAAATTGTACGGCAAGGCAGCTTTACGAAGGCTGCAGAGACTCTCCATGTCACGCAGCCTACGATTAGCAAAATAATTAAGAGCATAGAGGATGAACTGCAAATGGAACTGTTCGCGCGCGAAGGGAGAGCCTTCAAGCTGACAGATGCAGGTCATGCGATTCTACAGCATGCAGGCCCGATTTTGCAGGCCTTCGACAATCTGATGCAGGAATTAAACGATCTGTCCTACTTGAATAAAGGGAGTATCCGCTTCGGCGTGCCGCCGATGGCGGGCGCGCGTTTCTTCCCGGAAGTCATCAAGCAATTTCAAGAAAATTACCCGGGCATCACGCTCGGCATGCTGGAGGACGGCGCGAGGAAGATTGAAGAGAGCGTTGCGGACGGCACGTTGGATGCCGGGGTAGTCCTATGGCCGGCCGATGAGGCGATGTTCAATTCCATCCCCATTGTGAAAGACCGGCTAAAAGTGATCGTGCCGGCGAATCATCCCTTCGCGGAGCGTCAGCGGATCAGCCTGAGAGAGCTTGCAGCAGAAAGCTTTATTTTGTTCAATAGCGACTTTGCGCTTCACGGACGGATTATTAACGAATGCCGACAAGCGGGCTTCGATCCTCGCATCGTTCATGAAAGCTCGCAGTGGGATTTCATTGGCGGGATGGTCGGTGCGGGCTTGGGGGTTGCCATGCTGCCCGGAGCCGTATGCAATCTTCTTGATGAGGAGAAGACGAGGGCAATCGAGCTTGATGATCCGATCATTCCTTGGGAGCCGGTGCTCGTATGGCGAAGGGAAGGTTATCTGTCCCGCGCAGCAAGGGAATGGGTACAGTTTATGACGGACTATTTCAGAGAAAAGCAGACTAAATTGCACGAGCAATCGGGGATGATTGGCGAAAACGGTTGACATAGCAGCCTATTGTAACTATTATAGTTACAGGAAGTGTAATTGTGATAGTTACAATAAATCGGGAGGTCATTTATGATGAAAATAGCAGTTATCGGTGCAAGCGGCAAAGCAGGGAACTTAATCTTGAAGGAAGCGGCTGCTAGAGGCCATGAAGTTACAGCGATCGTTCGCAACGCAGCCAAAGTTAACGAAGAAGGCGTGAACGTCATAGAGAAGGATTTATTCAATCTGACTTCGGCAGACTTGAAATCATTTGATGCGGTTGTTAACGCATATGCGGCACCTCACGGCGAAGAGCATCTGCATGTGGAGGCTGGACAAGTGCTTATTCATGCACTCCAGGATGCTCCGAACACTCGATTGCTCGTCGTGGGCGGAGCAGGAAGCCTGTTCGTCGATGAAGCGAAGACGGTCAGACTAGTTGAAACACCGGAATTCCCTGACTTGTATAAGCCGACTGCGCTTAACCAAGCGAAGAACCTGAACGACTTGGAACAGTCGACAGGCGTTCAATGGACGTTCATTAGTCCTGCCGCATTCTTCGATGCAGAAGGCAAGCGGACGGGCGCTTATCAGGTAGGCGCGGATAACCTGCTCGTTAACGCAAAGGGCGACAGTTATGTCAGCTACGCTGACTATGCAATCGCAGTGGTTGACGAAATCGAGCAGCCGAAGCATCTGAACAAACGGTTCACGCTTGTATCCGAAGGTCAATAAATCGATTACCACAGCACACAAAAAAACCGGCCGCAGCTCACGCTGCTTGGCCGGTTTATTGCGTTCCGTTGCAATTTATACTACAACTGAAGCTTCTAGTCGATCAGACCTGCATACTGCAGCCCTTTGCGAATGCCGCCTTCGTCGACGTGAGCAGTCACATAGTCCGCATAAGGCTTCACTTCTTCATGGGAGTTGCCCATCGCGATGCCGAGGCCGACAACGGACAACATCTCTACGTCATTGAGTCCATCCCCGAAGGCCACCGCTTCGGATACGGATAGATTGAGGTGCTTCAGCAGCGCCTCAATGCCTTGCGCCTTCGATCCATCGGATGGCAGTACGTCGAGCGCAGTCTTATGCCAACGGATGTAGCGCAGCGCAGGTACGGCTTCGTTATACAGATGCTCTTCATGCTCCTCGCAATGAAGGAACACTTGATAGATGCTGTCGTTCTTCCAGAAGTCAGGGTCGTAACCCGGCAAGTCGACTCGAAGCGACTTGACGGCATCCACCATATGCGGATGGCTTTCCTCGCTCGCATAGAACTCGCTGTGTCCTTCGAACACGAGTGAATGGTTATGCTTGGCCGCATGGCCTACGAGCGCTTCAAGATGCTCGCGCGGAATTGCTTTCTCGAAGATCGGTTTTCCTTTGTAAACCACATATGCGCCGTTCAGGCTGACGAAGCTGTCGATGCCGAGCTGCTCGGCGATCGGCCGGAAGAAATATGGAGCTCTGCCGGTTGCGATAACGGCTTCCACACCGCGGCTCTGCAGCGCGCGTATGGCGTCGATCGTATCCTGCGGAATTTGCTTCCGCTCATTTACTAACGTTCCGTCAATGTCAAAAAAAGCAATTTTGTAGCTCATCCCAATATGATCTCCTATCCATAAATCTTCTATTTGATTCATTGCGTTGTATATTGTGGTAATATAACATCAGATGCCGTTATTAGGCAATCCAAAAACCATTTCCAATCGGACAAGGAGTCGTTGATTACATATGAAAATCGCAGCGCTTGTCGGCAGCAGCCGCAAAGGTTCGTTCAACAAACAAATTGCTGAGTTTATGGTGAAGCGTTATGCCGGTAACGGCAAGCTGACCATCGAGTTTGTGACTATCTCGGACCTTCCGCTCTACAACCAAGATAATGAATTGACACCGCCGCCGTCTGTTATTGAAGCCAAACGAATTGTCGCTGAGTGCGAAGGCGTACTTATTGTAACGCCTGAATATAATCATTCCGTGCCGACCCTGCTTAAGAACGCATTAGACTGGTTCTCCCGCGTCGACAAGGTGCTTGTAGGCAAGCCGGTATTCATCGTTGGCGCATCGCCAGGCGTGTTAGGCACGGCAAGAGCCCAAATACATCTCCGCCAAATTCTTAATTCGCCGGGCATTGCAGCCCTCACGCTGCCGGGTAATGAAGTATTCATTAATGGAGTCAGCGAGAAATTGAACGCCGATGGCGAGCTTATACATGAATCGACGGTTCAGCACTTGGACAAGCTGGTCGACAACTTTATCGGCTGGACACAGCGTTTGAAGCAGCAATAATAACCTCGTTATTAACGATAAAGGCCGGTTCGTAAGCTAGCTTATGAGCCGGTTTTTTTGCGTCTTGATGAAAGCGCTCCATAAAAGTTGAGGTTGACAGCGAACAAATATTCTGGTTTTATTATGTAGACCGATCGTTATAATGAAGAGGGTGATCCGGTGTCAGAGAAGCAAAATGCTAAGCAATCGATTGTGGAAACAGCCTCCAAGCTATTCGTTACGCAAGGCTATCATGCGACGGGACTTAGTCAAATTATTAAGGAAAGCGACTGTCCCAAAGGCTCTGTATATTATTACTTTCCGAAAGGGAAAGAGGAGCTGGCGATTGCTTCCATCGAATGTACGAAGCAAGAGGTGCTTGCGAAGTGGCATGATTGCTTCGATAGAAACGAACATCCCGCTGACGCAATTGCGATGTGCATCAACGAGCTGGCCGAAGACGTCGCCAAGAACGAGTATGAAGGTTATGTGCCGTTCAGCTTCTGGTTGGCTGCCGAGACATCATCGGTCAGCGACAAGCTGCGGGAAGCATGCCAATCCGTATTCGCCGCATGGCAAAATGTCATTTCCAGCCGATTGATGGTGACGGGGATCGGACAAGCTAAGGCTGCCGAGCTCGGCATGGTCATCGTATCCCTGCTCGAGGGGGCGTTGCTGCTCGCCATCACCAACCGCGATACGACACCGCTTTTAAGCGCTGCGAAATACGTGCCCTATCTGATCACGAAATGCCCTTCTTTATAAGGTGAAAACGTCATGCATACATCAAGACCTGATATAGGAGGAGAGAAATTTGCAAGCTACAATGACAGCAGGCATGCAAGATACGGGAGTGAAATACAAAGTGCTCCCGATTATGATTTCATTATTATTAAGCGGCTTTATCGGCATGTTCAGCGAAACGGCCCTAAATGTCGCGCTTAGCGATCTCATTCAAGTATTTCAAATTACGCCGGCAACGGTTCAATGGCTGACGACGGGGTACTTGCTTACTTTGGGCATTTTAGTGCCGATATCCGGCTTATTGCTTCAATGGTTTACGACGAGGCAGCTGTTTATTGCAGCGGTTAGCTTCTCGATTCTCGGAACGTTCATCGCGGCGATGGCGCCGAGCTTCGAAATGCTGATGACCGCACGCGTCGTGCAAGCAGTCGGCACAGCGCTGCTGCTGCCGCTTATGTTCAATACGATCCTTATTATTTTCCCAGCGGAAAAAAGAGGCGCGGCCATGGGCATTATCGGCCTAGTCATTATGGTTGCTCCGGCGGTCGGACCAACGATTGCCGGTCTGCTCATCGATAAGCTGAGCTGGAACTGGATTTTCTGGCTTTCGCTGCCTTTCCTTGTTATTGCTCTTATCTTCGGTATGTTCTTCATGCAGAACGTTTCGGAAATTACGAAGCCGCGAATCGACTTGTTCTCGATCCTGTTCTCGACGCTTGGCTTTGGCGGCGTCGTGTTCGGCTTCAGCAGCGCCGGTGAAGGTGATCATGGCTGGAGCAGCACGAAAGTGATCGTCTCGATGGTTGTGGGCATCATTGCCCTCATTATTTTCGCAATACGCCAATTACGCATGAAAGAACCGATGATGAATCTTCGCGCGTTCAAGAAGCCGATGTTCGTAGTCGGAACGTTAATGGTATTCATTTGCATGATGGTTATTCTGTCTTCGATGCTCGTCTTGCCGATGTTCCTGATATCCGGGCTAGGTCTTAGCGCGCTGACAGCAGGCTTGGTGTTGCTGCCGGGCGGCTTGATCAACGGTATTATGTCTCCGATCATGGGCGGCCTGTTCGATAAATTCGGACCCAAATGGCTCGTTATTCCTGGTCTAGTCATCGTTGCTGCCGTACTTTGGTTCTTCTCCGGCATTACAACGGCATCAACGCTCGCGCTCATTATCGTGCTTCATTCCTGCCTGATGATCGGCATTTCGATGGTATGGATGCCGGCGCAAACGAACGGCCTGAACCAATTGCCGCGCGAGCTGTACCCGGATGGCACGGCGATCATGAATACGCTGCAGCAGGTAGCCGGTGCGATCGGCACAGCGCTTGCGGTAAGCATTATGACGGCGGGCAGCAAGACGTTTATGGAAGGCGTGGACAACGCAGCCGACCCGGCGAACATTCCGCTAGCCTTGACGGCAGGCATCCAGAACGCCTTCATCTTCGCGATGGTTGTCGCGGTTATCGGCCTTGTCGTTGCGTTCTTCATCAAGCGCGTGAAGGTAGACAAAGCGAATCAGCATTAAACTTTATACTTGGCGGCTAAGTGCACACTCGTGCAGTTAGCCGCCTTTTTTTTCGTTATCGGAAATTCAAAACATGTTTAAAAAAAGCACACGGAACTAAAAAAACTTGCATACGCGCAGCGAACCTCCTGTGCTAGTCTGATTAACATAGGCTAAGTATCATTATTATTGGAGGAACGCGTATGCAGTCATCTAATCTAACCATTCAAAATCCGATTCTCCCCGGCTTTCAGCCCGATCCTTCTTTTGTCCGAGCGGGAGAAGACTATTATATCGCCACTTCGACGTTTGAGTGGTTTCCCGGCGTGCAGATCCATCATTCGCGAGATTTGATTCATTGGGAGCTCCTGCCTCAGCCGTTAACCCGCCCAGAGCAATTGGATCTTCGAGGCATACCGAGCTCAGGCGGCGTATGGGCGCCGGCGCTCTCTTATCATGACGGCATGTTCTATTTGCTCTACACAAATGTAGCTGCCCGCAAGAGCGTCTACAAGGACTTGCGCAATTATTTGGTGACGGCCGAGAGCATAGAAGGACCATGGTCCGATCCGGTCTTCCTGAACGGCAGCGGCTTCGACCCTTACTTATTCCATGACAAGGACGGCACGAAGTGGGTGCTCAATATGCAGTGGGATTTCCGAGATGACCACAAGCGGTTCCGCGGCATCGTCATGCAGCAATATGATCCTCGGCAGCAGAAGCTTATCGGTCCTGTTAAGACCATATACAATGGAACGGATATTGGCGTTACTGAAGGGCCGCAGCTATTCCATCGGGATGGATACTACTACTTGCTCGTAGCCGAAGGCGGTACAGGAGTTAATCATGCGGCAACCCTTTCACGCTCGCGCCATATCGAAGGTCCCTATGAGACGGATCCTGAGTATCCGATCATGACAACGAGAAGCAATCCGGACTTCCCGCTGCAAAATGCGGGCCACGGCTCGCTCGTCGAGACGCATACGGGCGAGTGGTATATGGCCCATATTTGCAGTCGTCCATTCGAAGGGACGAAGCTTAATCCGCTTGGCAGGGAGACGTCGATCCAGCGCTGCCGCTGGACGGAGGACGGCTGGCTGCGCCTCGACCACGAGGGTCGGCTTCCGGCCTTGACCGTGCCTGCGCCGCAGTTCGCTTCCGAAGCGGCAACAGCCATTCAGGCGATAATGGAGAAGGACGACTTCGATGCGGCTGAGCTTCATCGCGGCTTCCAGACGCTTCGGGTGCCTGCCGACCCGTCGTGGCTCACTTTGACGGAGCGTCCGGGTTATTTGCGTTTGCGCGGGAGAGAGTCGCTGTTATCGTGGCACCGGCAGAGTATGGCCGCGCGCAGGCTTCAGCATTTTAGATGCTCGGTCGAGACCCGGATGGAATATAATCCAGATCATTTTATGCAGATGGCCGGTCTCGTCTTCTATTATGATGAAGCGGATTATTATTATTTGCGAGTGACGCAGGACAGCGAGAAGGGCCGTGTGTTAGGCGTCGTGATGAGCAAGGCTGGCAAGTATGAGGAATGCAGAGGGCAGGAAATCAACGTGGATACATGGGACAGCTTCTATTTGCGAGCTGTCGTTCGGGATAGGGAGCTTTGCTTCTTCGCTTCGCCTGACGGGGATCTTTGGCAGGCGGTCAGCGATACGCTCGACATCGGCAGTTTATCCGATGAATATGGCGGCAAGCTTGGCTTCACGGGCACGATGATAGGCTTATGCGCGCAAGATTTGAACGGAGAGCTTAAGCATGCAGACTTTGATTATTTTAGTTATCGCCCCTTTTTGCATTAGCCGAGCCTATGCGGGCATGGTAAAGTTATGAAGGGGAGGGATGCCGATGTTCAGCGTGTGGCAGCAAAAGCGGCGAAGCATGTTCGTCAAGTTTTCGGCAGCTTTCATTCTCGTTGGTTTGATTCCGTTGCTTGCGCTCAGCTATTATTCCGTCCAGACGTTTACGGGCCATGTGGAGCGGTATACGTCTAACAATTTGAATCAAATGATGCTCTACATGAGCTATAACCTCAATTCGGTGTTCAAAGATTACGACGATGTGTCTCAGCTCATGTATACAGGGAGATATGACGGTTTCTACGAAGGCTCGAACGACAATCAGAGCTATAACGTCAATGAGCTGGAGCAAATCAATTCCATGCCGATCGACGGTTTTTTGAAGACGATCATCTTTAGCGATTCCTATATTCGGACAGCCTATTTCGTAAGGTCCTCGGATAGCAAGCTTTTTTACCAGTACAAAGAAAATCAAGTATTTCAGCCCGAGCTGCTTCCGATCGAGGAATGGGGCAGAAGCTTCGACGAGAAGAAAAACAAAATCGCGATATTTCCGATGCACAAAGAAAGCTACTATAAAAATTCGGATGTGAACGTAATAACGGTCGGCCGTAATTTGATCGACGTATCGGGCACGCTTACAAGCGAGCCGAAGGTGCTCGGAACGCTTTACTTCGATGTCGATATCGCCGTGTTCGATCAGTTTTTCAAAGAGCTGAGCATCGGGAAGGACGACGAGCTTTACGTGCTGGACAGTGAAAACAACGTGTTCTTCAGCAATATGGACATCATGGGTAAGAAAGAGCAGCTGCTGCGGGCTTCTAACGATGATACTCTTGTGTTAACGGAGACCATACCGTATTTGAAAGGGCAAGTGACCGCCTTATTCGTGAAAGAGGACCTGTACGAGCAGTTGGTGACCACGCGTCTTGCCGTCTATATCGCGATCTTCGTCAGCGCGGTCGTTCTTATCGTCATGGGCGCATGGTTCTCGCGCAGGTTGGCAGCTCCGATCAGCAGTTTGATCAAGCAGATGATCAAGGTCGAGTCTGGCAACTTGGATGCCCAGGTCGAAATCAAAGGCAATGATGAAATGGGCAGGCTCGGCCATGGCTTCAACCGTATGGTCGAACGCTTGGGGATATTTATCAACGATGCCTATGTAGCGGAAATCAAGCAGAAGCAGGCGGAGCTTAATGCGCTTAAGAGCCAAATCCGGCCGCATTATTTATACAACACGCTGGAGGTTATCCGTATGAACGCGGTTCATAATGACGCTGACGAGGTGGGCGATATGATTTTATCGTTGTCCAATCAGCTGAAGTACGTCATTGATTACGGTGAGGATTGGGTAACGCTACAGAAAGAGCTTGATCATCTTCGGGACTATTTTTATATCATCCAAGTGCGTTATGAGAACCGCTTCGAGCTGCGCGTTCATCTTTCCGAGCAGGTAGATCCTAACTGGCCCGTGCTGAAGCTGTCGCTGCAACCGATCGTGGAGAATGCGATCCAGCATGGCGTGCGGCCCAAAGGCAAAGGGACGGTAGGCATATCCGTCGAAGCGGCGGATGGACAACTTGCGATTACGGTATACGACGACGGCGTTGGCATGGAGAAGGAGCAGCTTCAGCGCTTGAACGAAATGTTATCCGATCCGAACACCCCCTCTAAGCATGTCGGTATCAAAAACGTCCATGAACGAATCAAAACGGTATGCGGCAGCGAGTACGGGCTAACCATCAGCAGCCGCCAGCATGTCGGTACATCGGTTCATTTGGCTATGCCGATCAAGGAGGGCTATGGACATGATTAAGGTTATACTTGCCGACGATGAGCCGCTTATTATCAAAGGGTTGCGCAAGCTCATCAATTGGGAGTCGATGGGCCTCGACATTGTAGGCCAAGCCTACGACGGCAACGAGCTGCTCGAATTAATCGAGACCAGCCAACCGGACATTATCATCAGCGATATTAGCATGCCGCATCGAACGGGAATCGAGATCATCAAAGAACTGAAGCGAAGAAACCATCCCGCCAAGGTGATATTCATTAGCGCTTATCAAGAGTTTTCCTACGCGAGAGATGCTGTTACGTACGGCGCTGCCGACTATTTGGTCAAACCCGTCGTGAAGCAGCAGTTGGAAGACGTGCTGCTTGGCGTGCTGTCGTCTATTACAGAGCAGCAGGAGGAGTTAAAGCGGAAGAGCAAGCTCCAGCTCTTGGAGAAGAAGAACAGGCATGAAGAGCTGCAGGAGTGGCTGCATCAATTGACGGACGGCACGCTAACGCCGCATTCGGAGGCTTACCGGCTGCTGGCTGCGGAACTGCCCGGTCCCCTGTATTCCGTTGCCATTATCGAGATCGATCAGTTCAAGGACGGTTCGGACCGTTGGTCGGAGAAGGAAGGACGTCTCATTGAATTTGCGATTGGCAACATCGTGCAGGAAATCGTCGTTGCCTCGCATAACGGGTTCGCTTTTCTAAAGGATCATAAATTCGTAGCCGTTATCAGCCACACGGATCGTAATGGGGCTGCTGCGATAGCGGACAACATCGTACACAATATCATGGTTTATTTGAAATTAAGCGTTTCTGCGGGAGTGAGCGAGCCCGTCGACGGAACGGATCGACTGGAGCACGCTTATCGATATGCGGAGCAGGCGCTGCAGATGAACTATTTTCTCGGGCGCGGCAAGGTCATCGCTTATGAGGCTCAAGAATCCAAGCAGCCGTTCGATAAAGAGCTGTACGGCATGCAAATGGAGGTTGTACGCAGTCTGACGGCGAATGCGTGGCCGGATGCCGTCCAAGCTCTGATCAAGCTGCTAGCGATCGTTAGAACGGGCGCCTACGGCAACCGAACGCTCGCCGTATCGACGAGTCTTTCTTCCGTCCTATTTATTTTGCAGGAAATGACCAAAAATGGCGTTCAACTGCCGGACGGCGCGATCGACATGCATGAGCTGCAGAGCAGGCTCGGCTCCTGCGAGACGTTCGAGCGATTGCAGGATGAAACGATCCGCGCGATCGAGCAAATTTACACCATGGTGGACGTCGATTCCGGGAATAAGGACAAAATATTGTTAGCCAAAATCAAGCAATATATCGAGAAGAACTATGCGCAAGAAATTACGCTCGAGTCGGTCGCCGGCATTGCGTTCATGAATCCTTATTACTTCAGCAGCTTCTTCAAAAAACATACGAAGCAGAACTTCAAGCAATACGTTACCGAGGTTAGAATGAAGCACGCGATCAGGCTGCTCCTTCATACAGATGGGATGGTATACGAAATAGCGGAGCAGGTCGGGTACAACAACGCCCGGCATTTCAGCGATATGTTCAAGAAGCAATTCGGCCAGCTGCCGAACGATTACCGCCAGGAACGGAAAAAAAGCGAATGACCGGGCTTCCGGTCATTTTCGTTTTAAGGGAAGCGTCAGAACGTGTCAACGATCTTAAATTAACCGCATACGCGGCTTAAAAAAGTTCATTCTAACGGTTTTCGAACGATGTTACTCTATGTACAGGGAAAGCGTATACACTCGATGCTGCGCACATCGACGACCCAATCCCGGAACATGCATATCAAAGGGGAGGCTTATACACATATGAACAAAAAATCATGGACTCAGCTTGCATCAGTAGCCATTGCTACTTCGCTCGTATTGACGGCATGCGGAGGAAACAATAACGGCGGCAATACGAACAACACCGGCGGGACGAATGAAGKGACGGCAACGAACGCGCCGGGCAAGGAAGAGGCGAAAGAAGTCAGCTTCTCGATCGGTTACGCAACCGGCGATCCGGCAGGCAAAAAAGCGATCGGCGATGCGATCAAAGCGTTCACCGAAGCAAATCCTAACATTAAGATCGTCGACATAAGCGAAGGTACGTCATCCTCTTACTTGGATTGGCTCAAAACGAAGGATGCCGTAGGCGAGTTTCCCGATCTAGTGGAAATGCGCGATACGGAGCTGTTCGCTAATGCCGGCAAGATCGTCGAGCTGCCGTCGGAGCTTCTTGACTTGTTCGGAGAAGTACCGATGGTCGGCGGCAAAGTATACAACGCGCCGCTGACGCTGAACGCGCCCCAAGGCATTATTTATAGTAAAAAAGCTTACGCGGATGCAGGCATTGCCGAGCTTCCGAAAACATACGACGAATTTCTTGCCGCGCAAGAAAAGCTGAAAGCAACAGGCATTACGCCGATCGTCGTTGGCGGCAAAGATATTTTCCATATGGGCTTCTGGCTTAACAAGTTCCTGATTGACGATGTCTATTCCAAGGATGCGGACTGGAACTCCAAGCGCACAGCGAAAACGGTTAGCTTCACGGACGAAGGTCCCGTGCAAGCAATGACGGATTACAAAGAGCTGTTCTCGAAATACGTCGACAAAGGCTGGCTCAGCACGGCCGACAACCAAACGGCATCGATTCTCGTATCGGGCAAAGCGGCGCAGCTGTTCTCCGGTCCGTGGATGTTCACGCAGATCGCCGAAGCCGATCCGAACTTCGAGTTTGGCTATTATCCGCTGCCTGATAGAACGGGCGCCATCAACGTCATCGGCCTGCCGTCGCCTGCTGGTTGGACATTGTCCGCCGAAGCGGCCAAAGATGCGGATAAAGCCGAAGCAATCAAAACGTTTATCAAGTTTTTCTTCAGCAAGGAGCAGTACTCGCAATTTTTGAAAGCGTCAAACGGCATCCCTTCGACGAAGGAACAGATTACGTACGAGTCGACGCCGCAAATGCAAGACGTGCTCAAAGTGATGGCTGATCCTAACGTGAAAAAGTCGCTGGCAATCAATAACTGGTGGGGCGAGAACCAAATTCCTCCGCAATTCCGCAACTGGTTCTACAAGCTGATGCAGGATCTGGTGCTTAAGGATGCGGACGTAAAAGAGTACATGTCCAAAGCGGACGCGGAGTACGATACGCAGGTTAAKGCAAACCAGCAGTAATAGAATGAAGTCGGATGGACCCGAGGCCTTTGCACATTGCAAGGGCCTCCGTTAATCCGGCGTTTAATCGGAGGAGGAGAGCACCATGGCCATGCCGCTTGCAAACAAAAAGAAAAAGAAAAAATGGCAGATCTATGCGGTTTTGTTCATCTTGCCGTCTTTCTTATTGTATACGCTGTTCGTTATCGTACCGACGATCAGCAGCATGTACTTAAGCTTAACGTCGTGGGATGGCGTTAGCAGCGATATACGGTTTATCGGACTAAGCAACTTCGTGGAAATTTGGAATAGCGAACGGGTTCATAACGCGCTGAAAAATACGTTGCTTATGGCGGTAGTGTTGGTTTTGTTGGAAAATATCGTCGCCATGGCGCTTGCGATTTTCGTCGATCAAGTGAGATGGTTCCGCAATTTGTTTCGCAGCGTGTTCTACTTCCCGGTGCTGCTAAGCGGCATCGTTATGGGTTTCGTATGGACGATTATCCTAAATTACAACTTCGGCGTATTGAATCAACTGCTGGACGTCGTTGGACTGGGCGAGCTTAAGGCGGATTGGCTCGGAAATCCCGATTATGCCCTTATTTCGATCATTCTGTCGACGGTTTGGAAATCGGCGGGCTACTACATGATTATTTATTTGGCCGGATTGCAGAGCATTCCGCAGGATCTGTCGGAAGCGGCAAGCATCGACGGAGCGAACAGATGGCAGCAGTTCCGCCATATTACGTTCCCGCTGCTTGCGGGCGCTATGACGGTATGCATCGTGCTCTCCATGATCAGCGCGCTCAAAATTTTCGACCAAATCGCGGTCATGACCGACGGCGGCCCTGGATTCGAGACCGAGACATTGACGTATATCATTTACAAAGTAGGCTTCGGCGAGCTGCGTCAAGGCTTCGGTACGGCGCTTGCGCAAGTGCTTTTCGTCCTCATCATGATCGTTACGGTTATTCAGGTTAAATTTTTGCGGAAGCGGGAGGTGCAGCTCTAAGATGCAGAAGAGAAGAAAGCTTAACGACATCCTGTTGTTTGCAGGGACGCTGCTGCTCGCTCTCGTGTTTTTCTTCCCTATTTTGTTCAATATCATGTCGGCGTTCAAAAGCAATGCGGAAATTATGAAAGACGCCATCGCTTTTCCGAAAGGCTTGTATCTGGACAGCTTCAAATATTTGCTGATGGAGACGGAGTATCCTCGGGCGATCTTGAACAGCCTGATCCTAACGGCTATCTCGATTTTGTTCATGATATTGCTCATCCCGATGGCGGGTTATGCCATTGAGCGCCATGACAAGAGATGGACGCGTGCCGTATTCGTCTTCTTTCTTGCAGGCATGATGATTCCGTTCCAAGCGTACATGATACCTTTGTTCAAGGAATTGAAAATGCTGGGGCTGTACGGTAATCTGGCGGGACCTGTTATGATCTATATTTCCGGGTCAGTCGGCTTTGGCAGCTTACTGTATACGAGCTTCCTGAAGGGCATTCCGAAGGAGATCGAGGAATCCGCTGAAATCGATGGCTGCTCGAAGTACGGTATATTCTGGCGCATCGTCTTTCCGCTGCTCGGACCATGTACGGCTACACTGGTTGTACTGAACGGCCTTGGGATATGGAACGATTTCCTTATGCCGATGCTTGTCCTGCCTTCGGGCCAAACGAAAACGATGATTGTCGAGATCTTCTACTATGTCGGCGAGTTTTCGTCCCGTTGGGACATGATCTTCGCTGGAACGACGATGTCGATTATCCCGATTCTGATCGTATTCCTGTCGCTGCAGAGGTACTTCGTGAAGGGTATCGCTTCGGGTGCTATTAAAGGGTAATTTATAGGTAAGTAGAGAGACAGCGCTTAAAGGTGAGTTCTTCGCCTTTAAGCGCTGTCTCTTTGCAATGTGCGGAGTCGGACGTTAGTTATTTGCACGTATACCTTAGTTTCATCCAATGTTATGGGATGTAATCGTTTTTATAATAGTAGTGAACAATGGAATCCCTTATGGAGTGTGATGAGGCGCAGCGCGGTACTCGGTAGGCGAAAGGCTCGTTTCTTTGCGGAAAAACTTCGTAAAATGGCTTGTATCCTGAAAGCCTATCTGATCGGCTATTTCCTTGATGCTCAGCGGTGTTGTGGTCAGCAGAAGCTTGGCGCGCTCGACGCGCTTAAGGCCTACGTATTTCATTGGCGGTACGCCGAGGTGCTTCTTGAAATAGGCGATAAAGTAGTTAGGGTGCAGATGGACAGCCTCGGCCATTTGCTCAACGGTGATGCTTGTGTTCAGATGTGAGGCGACATATTGCTGAATCACGGCAAGCCGGCTTATTTCATCCGAACGATGCTGCAATACACGTACCCGCACGTCATCGAGGTAAAGCGCGACAAGCTCTAGCAGCATCGCTTTCTCCCGCAGGCGAGCGGCTATCGTATGCTTCCATTTGGCATCCACCATAGCTTGGAAAAGCGTCGTTATGCGGTTCGAATCTTGCGCATCGATACATAGCGGCATGCCGATCCATTGAAACAGATCGAACGGTCCGGCCGTAATCGAGAAATGGCACCAATATTTCAAGAAGGGACGGCGGCCGTTAACGGTGCCGAAGGATATCGGAGCATGTGCCGGCGCAATGAACAGCTGACCAGCCTTCGGGGTATATTCGGTATCGCCGACCCGTATCCAGCCTTCGCCTTCGCATATGTAATACAGCTTATTGTAAGGCGGATGAGTGACATCTTCGCCCCACTCATTGGATACTTGCGTGTAATCGGCAGCATGAATTTGCAACTGAATCGATTGCAGCAGATCGGACAAAGTCTGTTGTTCGTCAAGAAATAACATAAGTTCACCTGCAGTCGGCATGAATGGTCGTACAAATTCTATATTAAAGCAATCTTAGCGTAATTCATAGAACCATTCCAAACGGAGGTTATTAAATGACGAATCAGCTTGAAAAACGTATCTGGTACAAGCAGCCAGCTGGCGCATGGGAAGAAGCGCTGCCGATCGGCAACGGAAAGTTAGGAGGCATGGTGTTCGGCGATCCAAAGCGCGAACGAATCGCGCTTAATGAGGACAGCGTATGGTACGGAGGCCCGCGGGATCGGAACAATCCAAGTGCGCTGCCTAACCTTCCTAAGATTCGCAGTCTGCTTAGTGAAGGCAAGCTTCGCGAAGCAGAGGAGCTCAGCGTGATGGCGCTGTCCGGCGTCCCCGAATCGCAGCGCCACTACTTGCCGCTAGGCGATCTTGCTTTGCAATTCCGGTACGAGAATAACGAAGTATCGGAGTATACGCGCGAGCTGGATGTCTTCAGCGGCATTGCCGCCGTATCGTATCAGATGGGAAGCATCAAGTATTTAAGAGAAAGCTTCGCAAGTTTTCCGGACGAGTCGATCGTTACGCGTATAACAGCTGACCAGCCGGGAAGCATTAGCTTCACCGCGAGGCTGCTTCGCGGTCCCGGCAACCGTTTTTATGATGAGCTCGTGAATGCCAATGATGCAGGGAATACGCTGCTTATGCGGGGCAACTGCGGCGGGGCTGGAGGCATGGAGTTCCGAATGGCGCTGAAGGCTGTCGCCGAAGGCGGCAGCGTTAAGATTATAGGCGAGCATCTTATCGTCGACAAGGCTAACAGCGTTACGTTATTGCTAACCGCTGCAACCGAGTTTCGGCATGAAGATCCAGAATGGTATGTGCTGCATTCGGCTGACATGGCAGGGACATACTCCTATGAGGAGCTTCGATCAAGACATGTGCAGGATATAAGCCGTCTTACCGAGCGTGTGACACTGAAGCTTGGCGGAGAAGAGCTATTCGCCCAATTAACAACGGATGAGCGGCTCAAGCGGGTACAGCAGGGCGAAGAGGATAGCGGTCTTATGGCGCTGTATTATCATTTTGGACGTTATTTGTTATGTGCCAGCAGCCGTCCCGGCTCTTTGCCGGCGAATCTGCAGGGGATATGGAACGATAAGATGCTTCCGCCTTGGGACAGCAAATATACGATTAACATCAATGCGCAAATGAACTATTGGCCAGCGGAATCGGGCAATTTGGCAGAATGCCATGAGCCGTTGTTCGACCTGATCGAGCGGATGCGCGAACCGGGCCGTCATACGGCTCGCGTGATGTATAATTGCGGCGGCTTCGTTGCTCATCACAATACCGATATATGGGGCGATACGGCGCCTCAGGATCTTTATTTGCCGGCGACCTATTGGCAGATGGGCGCCGCTTGGCTTTGCTTGCATCTATGGGAGCATTATGAATACAGCTTAGACAGAAGCTTCTTGGGGAAGGCCTATCCGACGCTGAAGGAAGCAGCTCAGTTCTTCGTTGAATTTTTGATTGAGACAAACAACGGCTTGCTCGTTGCGTCGCCGTCGGTATCGCCTGAGAATACGTATATTTTGCCGAGTGGACAATCAGGTGTTCTATGCGTTGGCTCGTCGATGGACAGCCAAATTTTATATGAGCTGTTTGGTGCCTGTATCGAAGCGTCGCGAACGCTTGCGGTAGACGAGACGGAGAGGGCGCAATGGCACGGAATCGTGGAGCGCTTGCCGCAGCCTAAGATCGGCAAGCATGGACAAATCCAGGAATGGCTGGAAGATTACGAGGAGGCCGAGCCGGGACATCGGCATATTTCGCATTTGTTCGCCCTTCATCCTGGCAAGCGATTCACCGTACGCGGAACGCCGGAATGGGCGGAAGCGGCCAAGGTAACGCTGGAGCGCCGATTGGCGAGCGGAGGCGGTCATACCGGCTGGAGCAGAGCATGGATCATCAACTTCTGGGCTAGACTTGAGGAAGGCGAAAAAGCTTATGACAATGTGCATGCGCTTCTCAGCCATTCGACGCTGCCGAATTTGTTCGACAATCATCCTCCGTTCCAAATCGACGGCAACTTCGGCGGTTCGGCAGGCATCGCCGAAATGCTTGTGCAAAGCCATGAAGGCGAGATTCATCTGCTTCCTGCGCTGCCAAAGGCATGGGCCAACAATGGAGAGTTAGCAGGTATTCGTGCCAGAGGCGGTTATTCGGTCGACCTTCGTTGGGCAGACGGCCGGTTAACGGATGCAACGATTCGCTCGCAAGCAGGAGGAAGCTGCATTGTCCGGGCTGCTGGACTAACAGGCGTAGAGGAAGAGGGCGAATCATCAGTTGCTTATCGTATATCGGAAAACGGCGTTGGGAGCTGGGAAGCAGCGGCTGGCAGCAGCTACCGCTTGAGGTTTAACAATTAAAAGATGCGTTCATATATGAATTGGTTGTTCCAAATGTATTCGCGCGACATGGGACGTCCTAATTAATTCTCGAAGGGCCTCTAAATTCCTCTACAAAGTGGAACTTGGAGGCCCTTTTTTCATGTCAGGGGGATGGATGGATTAAACTTCGTGGATGAATTAGCCACTTTTGTATGATAAAACGTATAAGTTTTGACTAGTTACATCGGTTTTATCAGATCTTATCTGAAAAATCATATAAATTGAGATCTAGATCGTATCTAATTGGTTAACAGTTAATAAGCTTTTTACGATAGTTATACGATAACCGACAACTCCAAATAACGTCACAAAAAACTCAGCATTATCGCCTAATATAAGTGCATGGTATAGTATAATCTATAGGAGCTTGGATTACTTGCGAAGGAGGAGTTAGAATGGGTGTACCGGTTGGCGTGTGGATAGCCGCAGCTATTATCGTTGTTTTATTATGCTGGATGACGTTCTGGGTAACTAACAAGGCGTACTCCAAGAAGTGGGATGACCAAGAGGAAGACAAAATATAAAGCGTGGGATGCTTAGGCGCGCTGTCTGGAGTTATAAATATGGATGAGCTTGAACAGGTGCAGGAGACGGTTCGTCCAAGCACGCAAAAAAAATGCTCGCACTGCGGGCAGAGCAAGCCGCTTGCGGAGTTTCTGCGAAGGACGGGCAGGCGCTCCGGTCCCGGATCTAGACGCGGCGCATGCAAAGATTGCCGCAAGCTTCGGGCATCTGCTGCCGAACCTTCAGAGACGGCTGCCCGCGCCTCGACGGGCAAAGCTCGGACAACGTTAGAGCAAGCATTGCCTGTAACAACAGCACCAGCGCCAGCGCCAGCACCAGTAACACCTGAAGTTTCTGCCAAAGGCGAGATTGTTCTTAGACCAACGCGCAAAGGGTTCATATGGATGCGAGGGTTGACGGATAAAGGCCGGAGATGGCATCAGGAGATCGAGCTGGCGCTGGCGAGTTTGCTTGTGAAGGAAGGGATGGCTGTTGTTGTCAACCGCCATACGATTCGCCGGCTCTATAGCAACAAGTCTTTCCGTCAATATATACTTGCTAGAGACCATCATACCTGTTATTTCTGCGGTGAATATGGCGATACGATCGACCATAAGCTTCCGCGCGCGAAGGGCGGCMACACGACACCTGTCAACTGTGTATGCGCTTGCAATTCTTGCAATCAATCGAAGGCTGACCAAGACGTTGAGTCGTTTATGAACCTATAATTCAGACAGTTTCAGCCGATTTCTCCGAAAAATCAGCCCTTTATCGAGAAGGGCAACCCCTTATTTCTCCACAAAAGGAGCCAAATCCTTGACTAGGCTGCTGCGGAATTGCCGCGGAGATAAGCCTTTCGTTTTTTTGAAAATTTTCGAAAATAATAGCGGATCATCATATCCGACGGACCTGGATATGTCGCCGATCGATAGCTCGCTATGCTCGATGAGCTCGCAAGCCTTATTAATGCGATACAGGATCAAATAATCCTGTATGCTGAAGTGAACGTTCGCCTTGAATATCGAGCATAAATAACTGCGATCAAGCCCGATCATCGAGGCAATGCGGGATACGCTTATTTTGCTGGCGTAATTGTGCTCGATGAAGTCGATCACTTGCTTAACGTATTGCTTCTTGCGGTTCTCCCTCTTATCGGTTGCCTGTTCAGCCGTCCCCGTTTCAACGAGCAGTGAGAGCAGCATATATAGCAGTCCGGTCAATCTCAGATCGCGCGAGCGATTCAGGTTTTTAGACTGGATGATCTGCTCCATATAGCGATAGAGCAAGTCGTCCTTGTCGTAGGTGAAAATAGGCGAGGCCGATGTCAAATTGGCCTGAATGAGAAACGATTCCGCCTGAGCCCCGTGAAAGCCGAGCCAACAGTAATGCCATGGATTGGATGTATCCGCTTCATAATAGCTGATCTCATCCGGACAGATCAGAAATCCTTGTCCTCTTCGCAACCGATATGTATGTCCTCCCGATTCGAATATTCCCTCACCCTCAAGCACGTAATGCAGCAGATAATGATCGCGTGTTGCCGGTCCGAAATAGTGTCCAGGCAAGCATTGTTCGATACCGTACTGATTCAATTGAAGATCGGTATGCTTCACATTTCGAGAAAGAAATTCAATGATATCGCATCACCTCGCAAGAACTTCATCTCTGATAATGACGTCGGCTTGAATCAATATTTTCTCATAGACGGCCTCCGGATTCAGGATTCGCCATAGCAATTGATCAACTGCTCGCTTGCCCAACTGTTCCATATCGATATTAACGGTCGCCCAAATCGGATGATTGGGATGCGTGTTGTCATAGCCGGTAAGGATTAAGCTGTCGGGAACCGTGATATTCATCTGTTTGAACTGGTACAAGATATGGTCTACAACAATGTCGTTTATACAAATGAATGCTTCCGGCAGTCCATGTTGCCTTATTGCGATCGGGAACGTTTCATGGAATTTTTCATGTTCATTCTCTGGACCAATAAGCGATGGAATTTGCTTGAGCTCTATGTCATGATCCTCAAGTGCTGCGCGAAAGCCCAGATACCGTTCGTAGAAGCTAGGAGCATCCTTGATGTTGCCGACGAACTGAAAGTTCCGATAGCCTTTGCGTATCGCCGCTGTCGTAATTATCCGCATGTTGGACAGATTATCCGTAAAGATGGCATCGCTCTTGAAAGCGGGATCATTATGGTMAACCATCATGACAGGTATACCAAGGCGCTTGATCTCAAGCAGGATCGACGTCGAAATACAGCCAACCGTAAGGATACCCATGATCGCTTCTGGATTGAGCAGCGAAAACACGGAATCGTCCTTTGGCTCAGTCAGCGTAAGGATATTAATCCCCTTCTGATCAAGATGAGTAGAGATTCCGTTTATAATAGGACCCCAATAAAGCGATTCCGTATTCTGATAGCGAACGTTCGGGAACAGCACGAGTACGGTACCCGACCATTCACGCGTATTTAGATCGGTTAGTTCGTTCGATACAGGCGCATTCGGAGATTCCTTGAAATAACCGAGATGCGCGGCAGCTTTCAATATACTTTCGCGAGTCTGGGGACTGACTCCGGATTTGCCGGATAATCCGCGGGAAACGGCGAATTTGGATAACCCTGTATAGTCAGCTATAGCTTGAATAGTTACTTTACCTTTCACGATATCATCCTACTTTGGTTAGTTTAGTGGGTAGCTTTTGGCATATTAACCTTAATATTAACTGATTGGACGAGCGAGTAAAACCATTCTTTTCATACATCGTGTGACTTTGTTCCTATGTTTGGTTAATGGAGCTAGTAAATAAAAAATGTTAGCATCATTAACAAAAAACAAACATAATAACTTTTGTTTTGTTATTTTTGTTATGTTATTAAAGATAGCATCATTTGGCATAACGCACAAGGGGGTAAATGCTATAAGAATAAGTATATTAGGCGCTTTTTCATGTAGAACCAATAGAATAACATAAAAAACAATTGACCGATTTGGAAAACGATGCTAGAGTTTGTTATGTGATATAAAACGTTTTACATAACAAAAGAAAGGTTGATGCCCTAACAACAAATAACCATATTCGCGTTTTTATTTTTTAGATCAGCCTTGCAAGCGCTTTATTTCTAGGGATTTCGCTTGTTCGAACGCTGGTGAGTACCAACTGATGAACAATAAAATTGGGAGGTTCTGCTATGAGAAAGATGAAAGGGTTTACAATTTTGGTGTTGGGTCTAATGCTTCTATTAACGGCTTGCGGCGGAGGAAATAACGGCAACAACGAGGCGACAACGCCTCCGGCAAACGATGCGACGAACGCTCCGGCGGTGGAAGCTACGGAAGCTCCGACAGCTGAACCGATTGATATGGGCGGACGCGTCATTAAGGCAGCGGCTTGGTGGGACTTGAAGCCAGCGGGCAACACGGCTTCGGAGAAAGCTCGTCTCGACAAAATCGCGGAAGTTGAGAAAAAATACAATGTCAAATTCGAATTCGTAAACGTACCTTTTGAAGAATATATGCCTAAATTCACAGCATCCGTGCTGGGCGGCGAACCGTTCGCCGACATCGTCCAAATGGAGTACAAATCTGCACTGCCTGCCATTCTGAAAGGTCAGCTGCTTAAAGTAAGCGAGTTCACGACGGCAGCTAACAATATTAACAATGAAGCGAACCTGCTCTGGAAAACAGCGCCGATCGCTGGCGAAGAGTACGGCTTCGACAATCCGAACACGGGCGGCGTAGGCTTGCACTACAACCGCGACCTGTTCCAAAAGCTTGGCCTTCCTGATCCGAAAGAGCTGTATGAAAGTGGTCAATGGAACTGGGATAAATTCCTGGAAGTTGCGAAGCAAGCGACAAAAGACAATGACAATGACGGTAAAATCGACACTTACGGGTTCTCCGGTTGGGCGCTGGACGTGTTCCGCAACTTCACTTACGCGAACGGCGGATTCGTCGTTGACGAAAGCGCTAAGACGCAAGGGTTCACGGATCCAAAAACGATCGAAGCGGCTGAGTTCGTTAACCGCATGTATAACGTAGACAAAGTTGTTCGAATCAAGGGCAGCAACAAAACGGCATGGGATGAATACAACACGTTCAAAGACGGCGACGTTGCTATGTTCATCACGGCTGCTTGGAACCTTGGCGGCTTTACGTTTGACCTTGGCGTTGTTCCAATGCCAACAGGACCGCAAGGCGATCCATCCATTACCTTTGCCGACAATGCTGCATCAGGCAAATTTATTCCAAAAGGCGTCAAAGATGCGCAATTGGTATACCAAGCTTGGGAAGAAACGTTCGACATCCCGCAAACGGAAGATTTCCCAAGCCAAGAATGGCTTGAAGGCATCTATACGCATGAGGATGACATCTTGATCACGCGCGATCATATTAACGGAACTGGCAGAGTACTGCTTGACGATTCGTTCCCTGAATTCCCTACTGGCTTGTTCGTAGAGGACATTATCGTGGGCAATCAATCGGTTACGGCGACTGCCGAGAAGGTTAAGCCTCTCGCGGAAGCCTCCATCGGGAAGCTCGGTCAATAATAGAAGCAATTAATAGGGCATAACGGTTGGGGGATGTCGGGTGCGACCTCCCCCAACTTCATGAATAAAGCCTAAGGAGGACCTCTGGTGATAAGCAATATGCGGCTTACTCATTTAGCTGGAAAGATAGTGCTCGCTGTAATGGCATTAATCATCGTGCTGCCGATCGGAACAACCTTGCACGCGGATGCAAGCCCAGACGCCGCATCATCAGATGAACAGCAAGGCAGCAGCGCAGCCAAACAGTCGGCTTACAACGAACAAAGATATGCGCAATATTTGTCMGAATTCGAAGGAGAGGCTAGGCCAGAGCAAGAGATTGTGTTGGAAGCGGCTGATCATAGCCGCATCGAAGGGGAAGGCTTCCAGAAGCTGGAGCAATATGAGGGGATGGATGGAACCTCGCTGCTGACCGGTGAATCAGGCAGCGTAGAGTGGACGTTCCAAGTTGCCGAAGCAGGGCTGTACAACCTGTCGCTGCTCTATTATCCGGTAGAAGGGAAGAGCTCGGCGATTGAAAGATCGCTAACGATCGACGGCGAGCGCCCATTCCGCGAAGCGGCATTCCTGCAGTTCGACCGCATCTGGAGCAATCTGAAGGAAGAAGTAGTAAGGGATAATCAAGGCAATGAGCTGCGTCCGAAGCAGATCGAGAAGCCAAGATGGAGCGAGAAGCTGTTCCAAGATTCCGACGGCTATGAGAACGAGCCCTTTTTATTTTACTTATCGCAAGGAACGCATACGATTGCCCTGGATTCGACTCGCGAGCCGATGGTCGTAAAGCAGTTGAAAATTTTGCAGCAGCGGACGCCTTTATCTTATGAAGATAGGGTTAAGCAGTATGACACAGAAGGTGTTAAACCGACTACTGGCAAGCTGATAACAATTGAAGGGGAAGCGTCGACTGCCAAATCTTCGCCTACCTTGTATCCTTTGAGCGAACGTTCAAGTGCTGCGGTGTATCCATACAGTGCTTCAAAAATAAAAATCAACACAATCGGCGGCTTCAACTGGCGTCTACCCGGTCAATGGATGGAATGGGAAGTCGAGGTGCCGGAGACGGGCCTGTATAAGATTGCCTTTAAGTCGCAGCAAAACTTCGTCAGAGGTATTTACTCCACACGCAGGTTGACCATTGACGGCGAGGTGCCTTTCAAAGAGATGGAGAAAGTAGCCTTCCGTTATAAAGGCGGCTATCGAATGGATGTTATGGGCGGCGACGAGCCTTACCTGTACAGCCTGGAGAAGGGCAAGCATACGATTCGGATGGAAGTCAGCTTGGGCGAATTCGCCCCGCTTATCCGCGAGGTGGAAGAAAGTCTTTATAGCCTGAACGACATGTATCGCAAAATATTGATGATCACGGGCACGAAGCCGGATGAATTCCGCGATTATCAGCTCGATAAGAAAATTCCTGATCTGTTAGAAGTGTTCAGTGCTGAAAGCGACCGACTGAAGCGTATATCGAAGCAATTAGTAACGCTGTCCGGTCAATCGAGCGATCAGGAGGCGTTGCTTAAAACGATGGCGCTGCAGCTCGACGAGATGATCGACAAGCCTGAGAGCGTATCGAAGCGACTGTCCGCTTATAAGACGAATACAGGCGGTCTCGGCACTTGGGTGCAGCAGGCTAGACAACAGCCGCTCGAATTCGATGCGATCTATATTGCTTCGCCGGACAAAAAGTTTCCGAAGAAGGGCATGAGCTTCTTCTCGAAGATGAAGCATGAAGCATCGACCTTCATGTATTCCTTCTTCACCGATTACAATCAGATCGGCAACGTAACGGACAAGGCGGATCAACGTTCCGTAACGGTATGGATCGGAAGCGGCCGCGACCAAGCGAATACGATCAAAGCGATGATCGACGAGACGTTCACTTCGGCAACCGGCATTAACGTGAATCTGAAGCTCGTCAATATGGGTACGCTGCTCCCGGCGACATTGGCCGGTCAAGGTCCTGACGTAGCGATGCAGATCGAGAACGATATTCCGGTCAACTACGCGATGAGGAATGCGTCGGTCGACCTGTCGCAATTCGCCGACTTTAATGAAGTGAAGGAACGGTTCCGCTCAAGCGCACTCGTACCGTACAGCTACCAAAGCGGTGTGTATGCGCTGCCGGAGACACAGACGTTCAACATGCTCTTCTACCGCAAGGACGTGCTTGAGGAGCTGGAGCTTGAAGTTCCGGAGACATGGGATGACGTATCCAATCTTCTAGCTGTACTTAGCAAAAACCATATGCAATTCGGCTTGCCGGTCGTTGCCCAAGCAGCCGTTCAAGGACAGAACATCCCGCCGAACTCGATGTACGCGACACTGCTCTATCAGAATGGCGGCCAGTTCTATCGCAACGATGGCAAAGAGTCGGATCTGGATTCGCGAGTCGGCATCGAGACATTCAAGCAATGGACCGAGTTCTATACCGACTATAAGCTGGAACGAGAATACGACTTTGCCAACCGGTTCCGTACCGGTCAGATGCCGATCGGCATTGCCGACTATACGACGTATAACCAGCTCTCCGTATTTGCTCCGGAAATCCGCGGCATGTGGGGCTTCGCTCCTGTTCCGGGAACGGTTAAAGAGGACGGCACGCTCGATCGTACCGTGCCAAGCGGAGGCAGCGGCGTCGTAATGATGAATGCGGCGGAAGACAAGGAAGCGGCGTGGGAATTCATGAAATGGTGGACGGACGAAGCGACACAGACGACTTTCGGCCGCGAGATGGAAGGTCTTATGGGCGCGGCGGCGCGCTATCCGACTGCTAATATTAAGGCGCTCGACAGCCTGCCATGGCCGGTTGCCGACTATGAGAACTTGAAAGAGCAGTTCGATGCCGTGAAAGGCGTGCCGGAGGTGCCTGGCGGTTACTTCACAGGCCGTCATTTGTTCAACGCATTCTACAAGTCGGTCGTTGGCGCCGTTGAAGCGCGCGAGTCGATTATGGATTACGTCCAATACATGCAAGATGAGATTCGAACGAAACGAAAAGAGTTCGGATTACCGCAATAATGGGGGGGTTAAGCGTGCAAAACTGGTTGAGCCTGAAGTTGCGGGAAGCGAAAGCGGCTAAGCATTCGTACATTTTGCTGGCTCCGTACATGCTGTTGTTCACCGTATTTACGGTATTGCCGGTGTTAATATCGATTGTACTGAGCTTTACGTACTTTAATATGTTGGAATTTCCGAAATTTATCGGCTGGCAGAACTATACGCGGCTGTTTCTAGAAGATGACGTCTTCTTGATCGCGATCAAAAATACGATTCTGTTCGCCGTTATTACCGGACCGATCAGTTATATCGCCTGCTTCGTGTTTGCCTGGATTATCAATGAGCTGTCGCCGAAGCTGAGAGCCGTAATGACGCTCGTATTCTACGCGCCGTCGATCTCCGGCAACGTGTTCTTCATTTGGCTGATGATCTTCTCCGGCGACCGTTACGGAATCGCGAACGGCTTGCTTATCAAGCTTGGCATTATACTCGAGCCGCTGCAATGGCTGAAGACCGAAGCTTACGTATTGCCGATCATTATTCTTGTACAGCTGTGGCTCAGTCTAGGTACAGGCTTCCTGGCCTTCATCGCCGGCTTGCAGACGGTTGACGGCACGCTGTACGAGGCCGGTGCGGTTGACGGAATTAAGAACCGTTGGCAGGAGCTATGGTATATAACGCTGCCTTCGATGCGTCCTCAGCTCATGTTCGGCGCGGTTATTCAGTTGACCTCGGCGTTCGCCGTTGCCGACGTATCCATCGCGCTCGCGGGATTCCCGAGCGTCAACTATGCGGCAGAGACGATCGTTACGCATCTGATCGATTACGGGACGACAAGGTTCGAGATGGGCTACGCTTCTTCCATCGCGACGGTGCTGTTCATGATTATGGTCGGAACGAACATCCTTGTACAAAAACTTCTTCGTAAGGTAGGTGAATGAGCTGATGACGTTCTCGTTTCGACTTCGCAAGAAGCGGGTCAACCGCTCGTTCTGGGGCAGCTTCTCGCTATTTGCACTGTTGACCTTATTCGGCGCATTCATGATTCTGCCGCTTATCTATGCGATCAACAACGCATTCAAGCCGCTGGATGAAATCTTTATGTTCCCGCCGACGTTGTTCGTCCGCAATCCGACGATGAACAACTTCGTGGACTTAATCAACCTGCTCGGCAATTCCTGGGTACCTTTCTCTAGATATATTTTTAACACCGTATTTATTACGGGCATGGGCATTATCGGCCATGTGCTGCTGGCGTCGGCAGCGGCTTACCCGCTTGCCAAGCATCGGTTCCCGGGCAAAGGCTTCATGTTCACGATTGTCGTCCTGTCGCTGATGTTCACGCCGGCCGTAACGGCCATTCCGACTTATATGATTATGTCGTGGATCGGTCTTATCGATACGTACTGGGCGGTAATTATACCGGCGTTCGCGTATTCGCTTGGCTTATATCTAATGAAGCAATTCATGGAGCAAATTCCGGATGTGCTGCTGGAAGCGGCCAAGATCGACGGCGCGAGCGAATATCGCATCTTCTGGACCATCGTTATGCCGAACGTGAAGCCCGCTTGGTTAACGCTCATTATTTTGCTGTTCCAGATTTTGTGGGGCAGCGACGGCAACGGCTTCATCTACAGCGAGCAGCTTAAATCGCTGCACTTCGCGGCGAATCAGATCGTGCAGGGCGGTATCGCCCGTGCCGGCGCGGCGGCGGCAGTGGCGCTCATTCTGATGAGCGTGCCGATTACGCTGTTCGTATTCTCGCAGAGCCGCATTATCGAGACTATGGCTACTTCAGGAATGAAGGATTAAGGAGGGACAGCACTTGACAGCGAAAAAATGGTTTCTCGTAGTCGCGGCGGCTTCCCTACTGTTCATTAATGCAGCGCCGGCGCCGGCGTACGCTTCATCTACGCCTTATGAGAGCTACAACTACAATTACTGGGAAGAATCCGTTCCCGCACCTGCGTCTTACGTGCCGGGTCGCGTCGTCTCCGGCAAGGATCTCGGCGTAGGCGACTTCATCGAGCCGGCCGATATGGTCGTAGACGATAAAGGTCTCATCTATGTGGTCGACAGCGGCAACAACCGAATTGTACGCATCGACGAGGAGTGGCGCGTGCAAGACATCATAACGAGCTTCGTGAAAGACGGCAAGGAGGACGGCTTCAAGAATCCGTCCGGCATGTACGTCGACGGTGACGGCATGATGTACATTGCCGATACGGACAATGGGCGGGTCGTCGTCCTAGATACGGACGGCAGCTTTATTCGCTTACTCGAGCAGCCGAAGTCCGATATATTGGCGAGCGACTTCAAGTTCGCGCCGATCAAGGTAACGGTTGACAAAGCGAAGCGTATATTCGTCATCGCTCAAGGGATGTTCGAGGGGATTATGCAATTCGATCCGGACGGCGAGTTCATCGGCTTCGTAGGCACGAATAAAGTGCAGCGCGATTACACGGAGTTTTTCTGGAGACTGTTCTCCACGAAAGCTCAGAAGGCGCAGATGATGTTATTCATCCCGACCGAATTTTCCAATATTGACATCGATGCCAAAGGGTTCGTATATGCCACTAATATCGACCCTGGATCCCAGGAGCCTGTAAAGCGGCTTAATCCTTCGGGCGAGGACGTGCTGAAACGTTACGGCTACTTCGATGTAAAGGGCGACATTCGGTACCGTCTGTCGGTTGGACCTTCGAAGCTGATCGACGTGAAGGTGCAAGAGGGCGGCATGTACAGCGTACTCGACTCCAATCAGGGTCGAATATTCACGTACAACGACGAAGGCGATCTGCTCTATGTCTACGGCGGCAAGAGCAACCAGGCAGGCACGTTCAAGACGCCGGTAGCGATCGAGAGCATCGGCGACGATCGGCTTGTACTCGACAGGGGCAAAAGCAATATCATCGTCTTTAAACCGACGAAGTTCGGATTGAAGATTAATGAGGCGGTCGCGCTTCACCATAACGGCGATGACAAGCTGGCTGTACCGGTGTGGGAAGAGGTGCTGCGTCTGAATTCCAACTACGATATTGCTTATATCGGCATCGGCAAGTCGCTGCTCATGGAGAAGCGGAACAAAGAAGCAATCAAATATTTCAAGCTCGGCATGGATCGTGATAGTTATTCGGTCGCCTACAAGCGTTATCGCCGAGAATATATGAAGGAACATTTCGGAACGTTATTGTCGGTCATCGTCGCGCTTGCGGCAGTATGGCTAGCGTTCAAGCTTTACCGCGTCATCAGCCGCTATCGTAAGGTTAAGCTGAAGTTGAATCAATCGACAGGGGAGGGCAAAGCGCTATGAAGCAAGATTTCATTAAATTTCCGCTGCATTTGATCGTACATCCGTTCGACGGTTTCTGGGATATGAAATATGACGGCAAAGGCAAGGTGCGCGTCGCTTTGTTCATTCTGGCTTTGGTCGTCCTGTCGGTTATTCTGCAAAATCAGTTCGCGGGATTCCTCGTCAACTATAACGATCCGCGGTATCTGAACAGCTTGACGCAGCTTATAACAATCGTATTCCCGTTTTTCTTATGGTGCGTATCGAACTGGGCGATTACGACGCTTATGGACGGCGAAGGAAAGTTCAAGGAAATTGTTATGGCCACGGGTTATGCGCTTCTGCCGCTCGTGCTCATCTATGTACCGTTTACGGTTGCCAGCCGCTTCATGGTGCAGGAAGAAACGGCATTCTACTATTTGTTTAATTCAATCTCGACGATATGGTTCATCGGCTTGCTGTTCGTCGGCACGATGACCGTACACCAATATTCAGCGATGAAGACGATTGTAACGATGATCCTTACGGTGATCGTTATGGGCATTATCGTGTTTCTTGGCACGCTTGTCATGAGTATGATGCAGCAAATCTATGAATTCATCGTCAACATTTATCGGGAACTTATTTTCCGTACGTAAAGGAGGCCGCATCAAGTGAAAAACAGAAAGATTCTCGTTGCGGCGCTTTCTTGTGTCGCAGCAATTATCGTCATTGCCGCCGTGCTTATACTCGTTATTGACCGCGGCGTGAAGGCTGTGGACACAGCCTCTTACACGGAGACGACTGCGGAGCTTGCGGCCGGAAGCGAATTGAAGGCTCTGCCGGATTCGTCGCAAGGCGTACCGGGGATGAAGCTCGTAGCGGATAATGAAGAGGTGTCGCTGTATTTCAATCCGGAGACGACGGAAGTCGCCGTTAAGGATAAACGCGAGAACCGGATATGGTACAGCAATCCGGAGAAGCGCGCTGAAGATACGATCGCATCGCCATACGAGAAGGAAGTTATGTCGTCGCAGGTGTCCGTCAGCTATCGCGATTCGGTAGGGACGCTGAATACGTTCACGAACTTCGCGAAGAGCATCAGCTCGAAGCAGTTTACAGTGGAAAGCATCGCCAGCGGCGTGCGCATTACTTATACGCTTGGTGATATGTCGCTTGGCGTCGATGCACTGCCGAAGTATATTAGCAAGGCGCGAATGGAAGAAAAGCTGATCTCGAAGCTCGATGCATCGCAAGCGAGATACGTCTCGACGCGATATTATCCGAAGGAAGGCAGCGACGATATATTGGAACGTCTCGACGAGCAAGTATCGAAGCAGCTCGTCCTTAACAAGATGATCGCGGCTTTCCAGGCGGCGGGTTATACCGAAGAGGATCTTGCCTTCGACAACGCGGAGAACGGCGTCTCGGGCGGCGGCGCAAGCGACAAGCCGACCTTCACGATCCCGCTGGAATATCGTCTGGACGGCGGCGAGCTGCTCGTATCCGTACCTGTCAGCCAGATCAAGGAAAGCGGTCCCTTTAAGATCGGCACGATCGAACTGCTTAACTTCTTCGGAGCGGCAGACATGGGCACGGACGGCTACATCTTCGTGCCTGACGGTTCAGGCAGTCTTATTAATCTGAACAACGGCAAAGTGAAGGAAGAGCAGTACGTACAGAAGGTGTACGGCTTCGACCCGAATGACAACAGCTGGCGGCGCGGACAAGTGACGGAGAGCGCTAGATTGCCGGTATTCGGTATGAAGGCGGGCGAAGCGGCTTGGTTCGCGGTTATTGAGAAAGGCGACGCGATCGCAAGCATCGCGGCCGATATTAGCGGTCGCAAAAATTCATACAACTACGCTTATACGACATTTGCTCTTCGCGGAGAAGATGAGCTGGAGCTGTATACGGGAGCTAACATTCAAGAAATTCAATTGCTCGGCGAGCAAATCTATACCGGCGATATTCAGATTCGATACAGCTTTCTCCCAAGCGAGCAAGCAAGCTATTCCGGTATGGCCGAGCTATATAGAGAGAAGCTTGTGAAGGAACAATCGCTTCAGCCGCTTAGCGGCGACAAGCAATTGCCGTTCTATCTGACGATCACGGGTTCCGTTGACAAAAGAAAATCGATGCTTGGCGTGCCTTATGACGCCGTCATCTCGATGACTAGCTTCAAGGAGGCATCGCAGATTGCATCGGAGCTGAAGCAGGACGGCGTTGACCGGCTGATGATGCGTTATGCCGGTTGGTTCGGCAAAGGCGTCAACCATAAGACGCCGGTTAAGCTTAAGACGGACGGCGTGCTTGGCAGCAAGAAAGAGCTGAGCGCTCTGGCGAAGCAGCTCGAGGAAGCGGGAGGCATGCTTTTCCCGGATGTGGCATTCCAACAAATGTACCATGACGACAGCGCCTTCTCTCCTTCATCCGATGCGTCGAGGTTCGTCACTCGCGAGGAAGCGGAGCTGTATCCTTACAACCGGGCTTTAAACCGAATGGATATGACACTAGGCACTTATTATTTGTTGTCGCCGGCAAAGCTGCCGTATTATGTCGATAAGTTCATCAATCAATACGATAAGCTTGGCATGGAGGGTCTATCCTTGCGTGATCTTGGCGGGATGCTGACGTCTGATTATCGGGTTAGCCGGGTCGTACAGCGCGAGACAGCGAAGGAAATCGTCAAGGAGCAGCTCGGCAAGCTGGACGAGAGCATCGGCGAGACGATGCTCGCCGGCGGCAATTCGTACGCACTCCCGTATGCTGATCATTTGATTGATGTACCAACTGCTTCCAGCGGCTTCCTAATTACGGATGCAGAGGTGCCGTTCTACGAAATGGTCGTGCACGGATTCATCGATTATGCAGGCAAAGCGATCAATCTTAGCGATGAGCAAGATACGAAGCAGCAATTGCTGAAGGCGATCGAGCTAGGCGCGGCTCCTTACTTCTCATGGACGTATGAACCGTCCTCGAAGCTGAAGTTCACGCATTTTGACACAAGCTTCTCTACTTATTACAAGGATTGGTATGATGAAGCGTTAGCTATGTACAAAGAAACGAATGCCGCGCTTGCGCCTCTCCGAAACGAGAAGATGGTGGAGCATATCCGCCATCAAGAAGGTGTTGTCGAAGTGAAGTACAGCAATGGCAGCTCGATCATCGTCAATTATACGGATCAAGCGGTGAACGTTGGCGGCGTTACGGTTGAACCACAACATTATTCGATAGGCGGTGAACAGCCATGAATGGAACGAAGCTTACATTAGCCCACAAACGCTCATTGCTCGGAATCGCCTTCATCTTGCCTTGGTTGATCGGTTTCATTCTGCTGTTCGCGGCGCCGCTCTTCCAATCGCTGCAATTCAGCTTCAGCAAGCTGACTGTCGGAATTAACGGCTTCGAGCTGGAGGGAGCCGGCTGGAGCAACTTCAATAACGCTTTGTTCGTCGATGCGACGTTCAACCGGATATTGACCCAGTCGGTATCGGAGATGCTGCTTAACGTGCCTATGATCTTGTTTTTCAGCTTATTCTCCGCAACGCTGCTGAACCAGAAGTTCCGGGGAAGAACGCTCGCGCGGGCGATCTTCTTCCTTCCGGTCATTCTGGCATCGAACGCGATTGCTTCGGCCGAGTCGGCAGGTCTTATCAACCTTGTCGGCGATGCCAGCGTCGTGAATGAAATGGGCGGCTCGACATCGCAATACAACATCATGTCGATGGTTATGATCTTAAGCGATATCGGCCTTCCGATCTCATTCGTCGACTATATCGTCAGCGCCATTATGCGCATTTACGAGATTATTACGAGCTCCGGCGTTCAAATTCTGATTTTCCTGGCGGCACTGCAATCCGTGCCCGGCTCGATGTATGAAGTAGCTAAGATGGAAGGCGCAACGGCTTACGAATCGTTCTGGAAAATTACGTTTCCGATGGTTAGCCCGCTCATCTTGACGAACATCATCTATACGGTTATCGATTCGTTCGCGGGAAGCGCGGTAACCGACATCATCTTCACGACCGCATTCAAAACGCAAAATTTCGGGCTTAGCTCAGCCATGTCATGGATTTATACGCTTATCGTCAGCTTGATACTCGTCATTATCGGATGGGTGCTGGCTAAGAGAATCCATTACAACTAAGCGCCAGCCATAGCGAAGGAGGAAACAAGATGGAAGCTCAAGCTTCTGAGGCGGTCCGCAGTGAAGCGAACAAATACAAGCTCCAAAAGGCGAGAAACAAAACGGTTGATATTCTTTTCTCGATCTTCCGTTATCTGCTCGTCATCGGCATCTCGTTCATTATCATTTATCCGTTGCTGATGAAGTTCTCGACCGCATTCAAGGACAAAGTCGATATTTACAATCCGACGATCTATATGGTCCCTGTCCACTTTACGCTCGACAACCTGAAGCTGGCGATGGAAATATTGGATTACTTCCCGCTGCTTAGCAACACGATGCTGTTCGTCGTCATTACGACGCTGCTGACAGCCGCGTCTTGCGCGCTCGCCGGCTACGGATTCGCCCGGTTCAACTTCCCGGGCAGCAATATTTTGTTCGCGCTCGTTATTTTAACGATTCTTGTGCCGACCAGCACGCTGCTCGTCCCGATGTACCTGCACTTTAGAAGCTTCGATGTGCTTGGACTGATCTCCTTATTCACCGGCAAGGAAGGCGTTAATCTGTTGAACACGTATTGGCCGTCGATAATTACGTCGGCTACGGCAATGGGGCTGAAGGCCGGGTTGTTCATCTACATTTTCCGCCAGTTTTTCAAAGGGATGCCGAAGGAAATCGAAGAGGCGGCGCTTATCGACGGCGCTGGCGGCGTTAAGACGTTTTTGCGCATTATGCTGCCTAACGCTATACCGCCAATCATTACCGTCATCTTGTTCTGCTTCGTATGGCAATACAACGATACGATCTATACGTCGCTGTTCATGAGCGAGACTTCGCTTATGCCGATCAAGATCGCTTCGCTGCCGGCTCAGGCGAACGCGCTTATTCCAGTATTGACGGGTGTAGGAAGCGGAACGAATGTGAAGGCCGACCCGAACCATGTCGCGCTCATTATCGATACGGGAATTTTGCTTGCTATTATTCCGCTCATTATCTTGTACTTGATCGTACAGCGCTATTTCGTAGAGAGCGTTGAGCGTTCCGGTATTATCGGTTGATAAATGAAAAAGTCATGAATAGGAGAAGCCGCTAATGATAAACACGAACGATCAAGCCACATTTCAAGTAGAGCCGACGCTAATTAATCCGAATGCGGAAGATAATGCGAAGCGGCTCATGACCTACTTATGCGACATGTATGGAAAGCGGATTTTGACGGGACAGCAGATTGGCGTCGTTACTTCTCCGGAGGTAGAAATCATTTACGAAACGACTGGCAAATATCCAGCGGTATACGGTTTCGACTTTATGAACTACTCGCCTTCGCGAACGGAGCGAGGTTCCACATGCAGCGATACCGACATCGCGATCGACTGGTGGAATAAGGGCGGAATCGTCACTTTTTGCTGGCATTGGAACGCGCCGAAGGACCTTATCGACGAGTTGCCGGATCGCAACTGGGACAGAGGCTTCTATACGAACGCCACAACGTTCGACATCGAGAAAGCGATGGCCGACGAGGCGTCCGACGAATATTTGCTGCTTATTAGGGATATCGACGCGATTACGATTCAGTTGAAGCGGCTGCAGGAGGCAGGCGTTCCCGTACTTTGGAGACCGCTGCATGAAGCGTCTGGCGGTTGGTTCTGGTGGGGGGCGAAGGGCGCCGAGCCTTGCCTGAAGCTGTGGAAGCTGATGTACGAGCGGATGACGAACGTACACAAGCTGAATCATCTCATCTGGGTATGGAACGGGCAGCATGCCGATTGGTATCCGGGTGACGAGTACGTCGATATTATCGGTGAAGATATTTATCCGCCTGCGCAGACGTATGAGTCGCAGTCCGAGCGGTTCCAACAAGCTCGGTCCTACACGAAAGCGAGCAAAATTATCGCTTTGTCCGAGAACGGCCCGATTCCGGATCCGGATCTGATGCTTCGCGATCAAGCACCGTGGGCATGGAATTGTACGTGGTATGGCAACTTTGTCTTTACGGAGAAGGATGGCGTTAGGGAGTATTCAGGCGACTATACGGAGCTTCAGCAGTTGCTCAAGTTCTATCATCATCCATTCTCGGTAACAAGAGACGAGATTCCCGATCTGAAGAGCTATCCATTGCGCTAACTTGTTAGGTAAAGTAGGATAAAAAGAGAGATATAATTATAACTAAAAGTGTGGTAGGACGACAGAAGTTACAGTGGATACACACAACAGGAGGATATGATGAGAGAAACATTTACGCTAACAAACAATTGGAATTTTAAGTCCGTCGAGGAGGAGAAGTGGCTCCCGGCCGTCGTACCAGGCTGCGTTCATACCGATTTACTGAAAAATGGTGTCATCAAAGATCCGTTCTATGCGACGAATGAGCATGATTTGCAATGGATCGACAAAATAGACTGGGAATACGAATCTACCTTCGACGTGCCTCTCAGCTTACTGGCTTTATCGTCTATCGAGCTCGTATTCGACGGACTTGATACGTATGCCGAGGTTTATGTGAATGGTACACATGTGTTGTCTGCAAACAATATGTTCCGTTCTTGGCGCGCGGATGTGAAGGAATATGTGAAAGAGCAAGGCAACAGCCTTCATATTGTGTTCCGCTCGCCGATACGCGAGGATCTGCCTAAGATCGAGGCGCTCGGCTATAATTTGCCGGCTTCGAACGACCAGTCCGAGCTTGGCGGGTTAGGCGACGATAAAGTTAGTATCTTTGCGCGCAAAGCGCCTTATCATTATGGCTGGGACTGGGGCCCGCGCTTCGTTACGAGCGGGATATGGAGAGAGGCTCGGCTGGAAGGCTGGTCCGAAAGCGTCATCTCTGATCTGTATGTAGAGCAGAACGAGGTGTCCGCTTCCGAAGCCAAGCTTACCGTTCATGTCGAGCTGGAATCCGAACAGGATTGGAGCGGGACGCTTCACCTTTCCGCAGATGGCTTGACTTGGGAAAGCGAAGTAAGCGTGAAGGCGGGTAAACAAACGCTCGCCGTTCCGGTTGTCATCGAGGATCCGAAGTTATGGTGGAGCAGAGGTCTGGGCGAAGCTCATCTGTACTGCTTCTCGGCTAAGCTGCTTGCGGGCGATAAGGTCGTTGCCGATAAATCGGTTCGTACCGGCTTGCGCAAGGTAAAGCTTGTAAGGGAAAAGGATGCCGTCGGCGCAAGTTTCTACTTCGAGCTGAACGGCGTGCCCGTATTCGCGAAAGGCGCGAACCATATTCCGAATGACAGCTTCATTACGGAAGTGACGGCTGAGCGATACAGACATGAGATCGCATCGGCTGCGGAGTCGAACATGAACATGCTGCGTATTTGGGGCGGCGGCATTTATGAGCAGTCGGTCTTCTATGAGCTGTGCGACGAATACGGCATTCTCGTTTGGCAGGACTTCATGTTCGCATGCAGCATGTATCCGGGCGATGAGGCGTTCCTTGCCAATGTGAGAGCGGAAGCGGAACAGAACGTGAAGCGTCTGCGCAATCATCCGTCCGTCGCATTATGGTGCGGCAACAATGAGATTGATTCCGCTTGGGCGCAATACGACGAGACCGGCGGCTGGGGCTGGAAGAAGAATTATACGGCCGAACAGCGCGAGAAGATCTGGGCGGACTATGAAGCGATCTTCCATAGCATCTTGCCTGAAGTAGTGGAGAGCTATGCTCCAGGCATCGATTATTGGCCGTCCTCGCCGATCGTATCGGTATCCGGCGACATTAACCAGCATGCGCATCCGCTCACGACGGAAGGGGACGTCCATTATTGGGGCGTATGGCATGCGGTTGAGCCTTTCGAGAACTACAATGTGAAGATTGGCCGCTTCATGAGCGAATACGGCTTCCAGTCGTTCCCTGAGTACGATACGGTCATGACATTCGCGACCGAGCAGGATCTGGCGCTGGACTCGAAGGTGATGCGCGCCCATCAGAAAAATGGCGACGGCAATCGTCTCATCAAGCAGTATATGGACATCTATATGAACGAGCCGAAAGATTTCCCGTCGTTCCTGTATATGAGCCAGGTGCTGCAAGCGGAAGCGATGAAGATGGCTATCGAAGCGCATCGCCGCCGGATGCCATATTGCATGGGCACGCTATATTGGCAGATGAATGATTGCTGGCCGGTCGCTTCATGGGCGGGCATTGATTATTACGGCAAGTGGAAAGCGATGCAATATTACGCGAAACATAGCTTCGAAGATACGATTCTTTCATTCGACCGTTCGGAAGACGGACATGTGCGCGTTCATTTGGTTACGGATAAGCTTGAAGATGTCGAAGGAAATCTTACGCTGAAACTGTACGATTTCTCAGGTAGGCTGGTAAGAGAAGCGACTGCCCCAGTAGCTATGCAAGGCAATAGCGCTGCGGTCATCTATTCGCTGAACGAAAGCGAATGGCTTGGCGGACGCGAAGCGGGTTCCATTGTGCTGCATGCGGAGTTCGCTGCTGCCGGGGGTAGTGAAGCTTCTGCGATCAGCAAGCTATTCTACTTCGCTAGCGCGAAGGAGCTTCGGCTAGAGGCGGCGACGATTACAGTGAAGGAAGTATCGGGCAGCGATGGAACGGCGTATGAGCTTTCGACGGATAAGCTGGCGAAGCAAGTATGGCTGAAGACGGAGCGCGCGGGCCGCTTCACCGATAACTTCTTCGATCTGATCCCAGGCGTAACGAAGGTCGTTCTATTCGTGAATCGCGAGGAAGGCGAAGCAGTAAGCAAACCAACCGCTACTAACGCAATTACAGTAAGCTCGATGATTGATTACTTGGCTGAAAGTCAGGTTAAAGTCGTATAAAAAGATTTGAACAAAGGCTGGGGACGGGCAAGAAGGTTCTCCAGCCTTTTGTTCGAAATTCAGCAATGAATATAGTGAGTTTGTTTCGTCTGTAGATGCTGTTTGACTGTACGAATTCCACTCAAATCTAGACAGGAATTGAAATAGAGAGCGTTCTTAGTAGGGGGCCGATATGTTAAAAAGAAAACAGTGGTTCATGGCGGGTGCGTCACTTTTCGTCATCATTTTGGCGGTAGTCGTTGTATGGCAGATTAACGATAATGGCAATTCTGATGCTGTTCAAGCGCCAATCCTTGTTTTGCAAGACCCGGACGGTGATGCAGGGCCTGTGATTACTTCTATTGAAGCAAAAGCAGGGGCTGAAGCTGTAGAAGAGGGAGAAAGTCCGAAGCCGGTCACGCTGTTAACCTATGACAAGCTTGAACTTGCGCTTGACATGAAAGCCGAATACGTTAATCCGTACGATCCGGAGGAGATTGACGTTCGGGCCGTTTTCCTTGCGCCTAGCGGCAAGGAGTGGCGGATCAACGGCTTTTATAACGGAGCAGCATGGCGGCTGCGGTTCGCGCCTAATGAGAGTGGAAAGTGGCGGTATAAGGTGGCCGTGACGGATAAGTCGGGAACCTCGGTTAGCGAGGAAGCGGAGTTCGTTGCGGAGCAAGGCGCGAATAAAGGCTGGATACGCGTGTCCGATACGAATAAACGTTTCTTCGAATACGACGATGGTTCTTCCTTCTATGGGGTTGGTGTCGCATATCCGTGGGGAATAACAGAGAGCAACTTGACGAAGATCGCAGACAACGGCGGCAATCTGGTTACGTATTGGAATGGCAACTACGACAACGCGGGCATGGGCGGCGGCAAGGAGCAGCTGGAATCATCTGCTTCCGGAATCGGCAGCTACGATATGCTGAAGGGCTTCCGCATAGATGAGCTGGTCGATTGGTTCGGTGCGCGCGATCTTCATATGAATTTTGTTATTTGGCCGCATGATTCCTTGGCTGATGAAATCGAGAACTGGCCGGCGACCTGGAAGCGCAGCGCTTATTCGTCGCTCGGATCGGCGGAAAATTTCTATAGCAGCGAAGAAATGTGGAAATACCAGGAGAAGCTGTACCGCTATATAATCGCTCGGTGGGGTTATAGCTCCTCTATCGGCATATGGAACTTGATTACCGAGATTAACGGAACGGACGGTTGGGCGTTCGGCCGCCAAGACGAGGCGAACGCTTGGGTAACGAAGGTGCATAACTATTTCAAGGGGAACGATCCTTACGGACATCCAACGATGGGCTCAATGGCCGGCGGAGGAGAGGACTTCTKGGATCATGGCTACAAGACGCTCGATATTGCGGATCGCGAGAACTATTACGATCTAAACTTTGGCGCGTACGCGGAAGATATCGGGTTGAGATGGAAGCAATACGAGAAGCCGGTTATGACCGGAGAGACCGGCAATGTAACGGACGCCGTTGTCCATCATAACTCGATGTGGTCTTCGCTAGCGAACGGCGCAGCATCCGGTCCTATCTGGTGGGCGCTTGAGAGCTATAACGATGAGATGTATAAGCAAATGAACGTCTTCGCTTCATTCGTTCGGACGATCGACTTCAACGAGCAGCGGCAGCCGGTTACGATGGATACACCTAAGGTGAATCAGCAATTAGCGCATGAGGTGATGCTTGAGGATGGATCCGATGCGGCGAATTGGTTGATGCCAGACTGGCCGGAAGCGAATAAGGATGCGACAGGTTCGCTGTTTAAGCCGGAAGCGACAGGCGGTGCGATACAGACGTCGATGCGGTTCGCAACGGGAAGTTTTGCGCAAGGCTTCCTTCAGCAAGTTGGCGGTAAGTCAGACTGGCAAGGCTATGACGAGCTGCTCATAGACGTATATGCCGACTATGAAGGTGCAGAGCCGCTTAAAGCTAGACCGGTGCTGATGCCTAACGGTAATTGGACAGAGGGTGACGATGCCAGCGACATCGTGTTGCAAAGCGGGGAATGGACGACACTGCGTGTTCCGCTAACGGATGTACCAGCCGGCTATTGGCGGGAAGGCAAGCTGATTACGGGCGAGCAGCTTAACCAAATTAGCGGCTGGGGCGTTAAAGTCTATGCGTCTAGCACGGATAAAGCAGCGGGAGCGGCCGTAGTGAAACTGCGCAATCCGCGACTTAGCGCTGCCGAACCGCCATCCATAGAGATACATGATAGCGAGGGCTGGACGATGGTTGGAGCAAAAACGTCCTATGGTTGGCTTGTCAGCGAGAATGGCACAATCGGAGGAAAGACGGCAACGATTAACGGATTCGGGGAAGGCGAGGCTAAGGTGACGTGGTTTGATGCGTGGACGGGAGAAGAGGCCGGAACGTCCGTTGTCCTACCGGAGAATGGCGCGCTTAAGCTGACGGCTCCTGCAAGCGAAAGATCGGATATGGCATTTCTCATTACACGTTAAGGCAAGCTGCTCTTATTCGTATTCAGGAAAGGGGACAGGTGGGATGAGGAAACTCAACTTGTCTACGATTGCGATTGCTATTGTATGCGTTGCCATTGTGTTGGCAGGGATAGGCATGTCGGCACAGCCGCTTTACGCGGATAAGAAGAAGGAGGGAAATGAAATGAATATGCAGGCTTACGTAGATGCGATGCAGCCAGGTTGGAATTTGGGCAATACATTCGATGCTACCGGTTCGGAGACGTCATGGGGCAATCCGGCTACATCGAAGGAATTAATTGAGAGTCTGGCCGGTCAAGGCTATCGAAGCATTCGTATTCCGATTACGTGGAAGCACAGAATGGGCGACGCGCCCGATTACCGTATTGATGATGCATTCATGGATCGCATTCAGGAGGTTGTGGATTGGTCGCTTGATGCGGGAATGTACGTCATGATTAACCTCCATCACGATTCGCATTGGATATTCGATATGGAATCGAATCATGACGACGTATTAGGCAGATATAAGTCGGCATGGGTACAAATTGCGGACCGCTTCAAGGATTATCCGATGGAGCTGATGTTCGAGGGCATTAATGAGCCCCGTTTCTCGGAAGATTGGGGCAGAGATACGGAGACTTACTTTGTTATGCTGGATGAATTGAACACTTCTTTCCATTCGATTGTTCGCGGATCGGGCGGATCGAATAAGCTGAGACCAATCGTGCTTTCAACGCTGACGGCATCGTCCTCGCAGAAACGATTGAATGAGTTGGATAAAACAATCGCCAAGCTGGATGACAAACGGATTATTGCCACGGTTCATTATTACGGCTTCTATCCGTTCAGCGTTAATCTAGGTGGAGTTACGACGTTTAACGAAGAGGCGCGCAATGATCTTGTACAAACGTTCGATCGCGTTCATGAAACGTTCGTAGCCAAGGGCATTCCGGTCATTATCGGGGAATTCGGTCTGCTTGGCTTCGATAAATCGGTTGACACGATCGAGCAAGGCGAGAAGCTCAAATATTTCGAGTATTTGGGTTATTACGCGAAGCAGAAGCAGCTCACTACGATGCTGTGGGACAACGGGCAGCACTTTGACAGACGAGCTCTCGAATGGAAGGATCCTGAGCTGTTCGCCGTTATGAAAGCTTCTGCTGGTGGGCGATCATCGACTGCGTCTACCGATCAGCTATTCGTGAAGAAGGATGCAGAAGCAGCGGATCAGAACGTTACGCTTCAATTAAACGGCAATACGTTAAGCGAGCTTCGGCAAGGAGACAAAGTGCTTGCCCGGGGAGTCGATTACGAGCTGACCGGTGATACGCTCACGATCAGTGCTAATTTGATTAAGTCGTTGCTAATGGATGATTACGGCATACAGGCAGTTCTAACTGCCGTATTCTCCGCAGGCGCGGACTGGCATATTCATATTATTCATTACAATACCCCGATACTTAAAAATACGGAAGGAACTAGCGGCGGATTGTCTATTCCGACGGCTTTCAAGGGCGATCGGCTTGCGACGATGGAGGCGGTGTACGCAGACGGACGAAACACGGACCCTAATGATTGGACGCCATTTAAAGAAATGGCGCACTCCTATAAGCCGGCGTATGACCTCAGCGCGATTATATTGACGAAAGAATTTCTAGAACAGCTTAATGATGGCGACATTAAGCTGCGGATGCATTTCTGGAGCGGTGAAGTCATCGACTATAAGCTTGCGAAGTCGGGGACTGCGATCGTAGGCGTTTCGTCTAATGATCCGGAGGCAACGGCAGAGCAGGTTCAACCGGAGGCAGACGGCGATGAGCCATCGCAGCCGGGCGGCTCAACTGTTGCGATAGAAGGCGAGCCATCACAGGAGGTTGCCGCTGCTGCGGAGGACGACGGAGAATCTGATTCTGCAAATGGAAGGATGGCTGCAGGCGCAATTGGTCTCGTAGCGGTAATAGCAGCGGGAGTACTAGCGGGCATTCTGATGCATAATCGCAATCGGAGAAAACATAAATAAGCGGAGGCGAACAAACAATGACGCTACAGGTGTGGAAGCATCGAGGCTCTTTGAAGCATACGAAGGCAAAAATTATAGAGGGAAAATTGACCGTCGGCTTTATAGGCGGTTCGATTACGGATGCCAGACCAAGGCATAACTGGCCAGAGCCGGTTATTGGCTGGCTGGCGGAGCAGTTCCCGAATACCCGTATTGCTGTGGAAAACGCGGCGATCGGGGCGACAGGCAGCGATTTGGCAGCGTTCCGCGCGAAGCGGGACTTGATCGATCGCGGCTGTGATCTCGTATTCGTCGAATATGCGGTTAACGACGAAGGTACAGCGTCTGAGCAGCGGGGGCGTTCTCGCGAAGGGTTAATCCGTCAACTGCTTGCAGACGGAGTGCGGGATATCGTTCTTGTATATACGTATTCCTCCGGCATGTATGAAGCGATGTCAAGTGGCGAAGTACCGGACACGATCGGTGAATTCGAACGTATTKCCGACCATTACAGCATCAGCTCCGTATGGATGGGCTTGCATGCATTCGAGGAAGTGAAGCGGGGACTCATGCGCTTCGAGGAATGGCTGCCTGACGGCTTGCATCCAACGAGCAGAGGAAGTCTAAGCTACGGGGCGAGCGTCATCCACTATTTGCGCCAGCGGCTTGATAAGGCGGCTTTATTCGACTCAGACAGCTGCGTAGATGAAGCTTCTGAGCATGCAGCTCCCACGGAGCTGCCGGCGCCGCTCGATGCGAAATGCTGGGACGATGTGTATGAGCTGCCCTTGGAGAGCATTCATACGACTGGACCATGGACGATTCGTAGATGGCCTTATTATGAATGGATTGATCGTGTATTGGAGACGGCAGCGATAGACGCCCGGCTTTCTTTCGAATTCGAAGGGAGGGGGCTGGCGCTTGGCTTCGACTTTGGCAAGAATTCCGCGGAATTCCGTTATCGCATTGATGGGGGAGAGTGGCAGACGGAGAAGCGCGATCGGCCTGACTGGGTAGGTGCAGACGGCTGGTATCGCTTGAGCTAGCTCTGATGAGCTCCAGCGCTTCTTCGTTTATAGCAGCCTAACGAAGGTTCGGAATATCTACTTCCGGATTCGTATCCGCTTCGTAATCGATGCCGTCGGTTTCAAAGCCGAACAACTGGAAGAACTCGCGGCGGTAGCCGGCCAGATCAGAAAGATCGTATACGTTCTCCGTCGTCAATTGCTCCCATACGGTTGCAACGGCAGCTTGAATTTCCGGTTTCATCTCGAGATCGTCGACTCGGATGAGCCCTTTCTCGTCAACGGCCGTCTCGCCCGGTCCGTACAGACGCTCGGAGAACAGACGGTACATTTGCTCGATGCAGCCTTCATGCGTGCCGTTTTCCTTCATTATTTTGTAAAGGGCGGAGATGTATAGAGGAACAACGGGAATGGCAGAGCTGGATTGCGTTACAAGTGCTTTGTTGACCGAGACGTACGCACGGCCGCCGCTTGTGCTCAGCTGCTCATGAAGACGCTTAGCTGTTGCTTCTAGGTCGTTCTTCGCCGCGCCGATCGTTCCATCGCGGTAGACAGCATGTGTAATAGCTGGTCCGATATAAGAGTATGCGACCGTTGTAGCGTCTTCAGCTAGAACGCCGGCAGCTTGAAGCTGGTCGATCCACATTTGCCAATCTTCGCCGCCCATTACGGCGATCGTCTGACGAAGCTCGTCCTCTGTAGCCGGCTCGATCGTCGCTTCCGTCACTTCGCCGTTGTGGAAGTTGACCGTTTTGTTCGTGTACGTGCCGCCCAACGGCTTAATGACCGAGGAGAACGTCTCGCCCGTTACCGGGTGTGTGCGTCGCGGCGATGCTACGCTGTAGACGACAAGATCGATCTGGCCAAGCTCCGTACGGATCAGGTCGATGGTTTTGGCTTTAATCTCGTCTGAGAAAGCGTCACCAACAATGCTGTACGACTTTACTCCTGCTTCTGCTGCGGCTTGCTCGAATGCGGCAGAATTGTACCAGCCAGCGGAAGCGGTGCGTGCGCCTTCTGCTGCTTTGTCAAAATAAATGCCAATCGTGTTCGCGCCTGCGCCGAACGAGGATACGATTCGCGATGCAAGGCCGTAGCCTGTGGAAGCGCCTACGACTAACACATTGCGCGGTCCCTCAATTGCCGGTTTGGACTTTACGTAATCGACTTGACGCTGCACTTGGCTAGCGCAGCCCTCTGGATGTGCAGTGGTGCAAATAAAGCCGCGGGATTTTGGCTGAATAATCATAGTAGGGTATTCCTTTCTCCAAATAAAAATGGCATAGCGTATGTAACAGGACAACTCTATTCTATTTTACCGATAATTCGGGTTAAAGGGAAGTTTGGCTTTCGCTAAAAATAAAAAAGAGAGCGCTATTGGCGCTCTCGGTGTTGCACGAAATATAAGAAAGTATAAAATGTCACTCTTATACTAGGCTTATATTTCATCCGCGAAACGGTAGCTTACGCCGCCAAAGGACGGCGATAGCCGTTTACGCTTGGCTCGCATTAGAAGCGTCCAGCGAGCTGCTGTTCGGCGATTTGAACGAGACGGCGTGTTATGTATCCGCCAATGGAGCCCATGTCGCGCGTGGTCATGTTGCCATAATAACCGTCGGCTGGAAGTTGAATGCCCAGCTCTTGCGCGATTTCGTACTTCATTTGCTCAAGCGCTGCCCGAGCTCCCGGTACGACAAGTGTTTGGTTTGCCATTTATTATCAGCCTCCTTCTAGTCAGTATTATGTGAAGGCTTTCAAAGGATTATTCGCTAATTTCACCTTTATTTACCGACTAATTTTTGAATGCTTCCATGCTAATATAGATGTACGGGAGGGGACGGCTATGTTTTTGAAACCGATGCAGATGACGGAGCGCAAGCTGCCGTTTGACGATGATCGTTACTTGTTCGAGCCGTTGATTGACGGACACCGCCTGCAGCTTTCTTTTATTAGAAACACGGCAAAGCTATATACAAGGCATCATAATGATGTGTCTAAGCAATATCCTGAGCTGCTTAATGTGCCAGCTGTACAACCGGCCGACTTCGTGCTGGATGGAGAAGTGGCCTATATTAATCCGACGACAGGTGAAGCTGAATTCAAGACGCTGATCGACGAGCGATTCAAGCTGAGTAAAGAGCCGGCCATTCGCGATGCAAAACGATTATTGCCCGTTCATTTCTATGTATTCGATGTGCTTTATTACAACGGTGTCGATATGCGGAATAAGCCGCTTGCTGAACGAAAGCAGCTGCTGGGGCAAATTGTTGAAAATAACGCCTATTACGAACAGCTGCCTTACGTCGATGGCGCAGGCAAAGCGCTGTACGAATTCGTGAAGCAATCAGGACTGGAAGGGATCGCTTGCAAACGGAAGGATAGCTTGTACGCGGCAGAAGACAGTGGAAGCTGGATCAAAGTAAGGAATCCGTATTACAAAGATTTACATATGTCAGATGCGCCTAAGGATCGAAGCAGCAATGCGTTCGCAGATGGCATATGTCGACAGTTGAGTTGCGTTTAGTGTTCTCCATATCGTCCTGTACTATTCGAATATCATTACAATATCATTACATGATCTAAGGCTCTGCGTTTTCGCGCAGAGCCTTATTTTGTTTTTTTGGAATTCATTCAATTAAAAGCAGGAGATCGGATCGGAATGATCGAATATAATCGTTTCCAATAATCGAAGTCATTTTATTTTTAACAGAAAGAGGAAAATAATGAGTTATTTTCAACAGGAAGATATACGAATTCATTACCAAATCTATGAATCAAATGTTCGAAGCTGCGATACGATCGTTTTGTTGCATGGCGTAGGACTTAGCGCAGCCTCATGGAACTGGATTATCCCTTATCTAACGAGCCATTCCCGTGTTGTCGCACTTGATCTGCGGGGGCATGGACTATCGGAGCGCGGCACGAAGCCAATTAGCTGGCGGCTATTCGTCGATGATTTGCGGGCATTGCTCTTGCACCTGAATATTGGACGTGTTCATCTTATGGGACACGGCTTCGGCGCCAATGTTGCGCTCAAATACAGCATGAATTACATACAAGACGTAAGCAGCTTAATATTAATTGCCATACCGATCATGTACCCGAAGAAGACGGCCCAGAAGCTTCTTTCGAACCGGAAGCAGTTAACTGCAGATGGCTCGATGAGCAAGCTTGCCTATCGAATGGCGCAGAGCATTACGTTGCTTGATGAGGGGAGTCCCATTTTCCAAGCAATCATTGCAGATTACAGCCTCGTTGAGCCGAAGACGTATTTGGATATTATTGAGTTATATGCAAACCATCCGCCTAGAGACGATCTCAAATTTACGCAGAGCCCGATATTGCTGCTTGCTGGCGATCGAGACCCTGTGTATCTCGCTTCGATGCACATTTCTTCACAGATGTTGATGAATAAGAGGCTGCTCATCGTACCGGAAGCCTCGAACGCCATTTTCATAGATCAACCGGAAGCAACGGCGAAGTGGGTAAATAAGTTCATAGCGCAACCGATAATGGATAATTACCGGCATGTATTAATGAATGAAGCGAGCGCCGCGGAAGTGTTCGGTGCGTTCGAGGAAATGATTGAAGCCGGCGTCAAGCAGGTGGATGAAGAGAATACGCTGCACGTTGACTTTCTTGATTCGTTTCGAGTGCGGGTGAATGGGGCGGAGGTTGTTGAGGGCTGGAACAAAAGGTATGCCAAGAACCTGCTAATATACCTTGTGCTGCATCCGACTTCCACTAGAGAGCAGCTATGCGATGCGTTATTCCCCGATCGTCCGCTCCGGCAGGCGCTTAACAATCTGAAGGTCTATCTGCATTATCTGAAAGGGCTATTAACGCCAAGCGAAACAGATAAGCCATTATTGTATATGGATAAGCAATATGTTGCGCTTCAAGGCGCTATAAAGTCAGATGTTCTTTCTCTCATTCAGAAACTAGTCGATGTTGCGAATGAAACGGAGACGATAGCGAAGCAACAAGCGGCAGGTCGGCTGCTTGCAGCTCTTCCAACCGTGCTTATGCCTGGTGTCTACGACGATTGGATCATCCCGTTAAGAGAGTCTCTTGAGAATCAGACATCCGAGCTTGCAAAGTATGAGTGGCTTTGTGTAACGAAAGTGTAACCGAACATTTGGTACAATATGGATCGTGTTGCTAAAACAGTTGAGGAGGATCATGATTTTGAACAGATTATCAAAAATGATGTTGGCATTAGCGCTCGTATTTACCGTATTCGCATCAGCCGGACAGGTTAATGCCGCGTCTTCGACGACGGCAGTGAATGTTACGATTGACGGGGTGAAACAAAGCTATAAGCAGCCAGCGGTATTATCTAACGGATCGGTGCTTGTGCCGCTCCGCCCGATCTTCGAATCGCTGGGTGCACAACTTCACTGGGATGCGAACGAGAAAGTAGCGACGGCTTATAAAGACAATCAAATCGTGTCGCTGCGGATCGGCAGCAGCGAAGCAAGAATCGGCGATAGCTATGTAGGGCTTAACCAACCTGCACAAATCATTAATGGAAATACGCTTGTCCCTGTTCGATTTGTCAGCGAAGGGCTTGGGGCGGAAGTGAAATGGAACAGTGCGACGAAGACGGTAGAAATTAAAAAACGCGATGCGTCGCCGGACAAGCAAGTGTACGGCTATACAATGAACGTTACGCAGGACTTATTGCAATCGATATCCGTATACGGCGTTTCCCATATCGGCAACATCGCCTCGTCTACACCGCTGTTAGCCGGCAGAGAGTTCTATTATTACTTCGACGATCTGGTAGGCGAAGGCGACAAAGTAGACTTCCCGTTCGCTCGCATTCGTACGTTCAATGGAGATGCCGCGGCGTTCGAGCAGGCAGATCATGAGGATTTTACTTATTTAGCTACTGCGAACGGTATAACTTTCGCCTATGATCTGATGTTTGATTCGGCAGATCAGGTTCGCGAGTTGATCTACGAAGATTATAACTATTATGGCGAGGAGCTGTCGGATGCTGGCTATAACCGTGTAGCCAAAGCGTTCGAGCAGTTTCCAGCGGCAATTCAATCGTTCCAAATGGTAACGCAAAAGCCTGCGGTCACGACGCTTACGAACTCCCGCAGCTACGAAGGCTTGTGGACGGGAGCAGATAATGGTTCGATATCCCTTACATTCATTTCAGACCAGGAAGCCATTCTGAAGTATAGCGAATATGGCGTCGATACGGTCGTCTCGTTCTTCTCGGACAATACATTGAACTATCACTTCTACGATAAGTTCATCATTGCAGAGGACGGCAAGCTGTCGCTTGAACGACCGATTGTCATCGACGGTATGTTCGACGGTGAATATGAAACGATTGCGTTTACGAAATAACGAACGATAATGGAGCGAATGAGACAGCCACGGGCGGCAAGCCTGGCTGTCTTTCTTTTTTGCAGCCTTTTCAAATCGGTCAATTGTTGCCATACTAGAATTTGCAGTCATCGCATCATCATGAACAAGCAGGAGGCGTTATGCACTTTCTATTCGAACCTGTTCGTTTCGACGACAAGCATCTGAGCTGGAGCGGCCGGACACGATCCGTTAAGGATTATCCGGGCTTTTATCATTGGCATCAATGCACGGAAATATTGTTTGTCCATCAAGGGGTTGGCTACATAATCGTCAATCAGCGCACCTATGAGCTGCGGCGGGGGATGCTGTTCGTATTCCAACCGTTTCAATTGCACAAAATTTTCGCCGATGTCGCGCAGGATAAGCCGTTTGAGCGTACGATCCTGTACGTTGACCCGTCACAAACGGAAGAAGCGCTGCGCCCGTTTCCGAAGCGCCATGCTCTCTTTCATAAGCTATGGAAAGATCAGGGAATCCGAACGGTGTTCGATATGCAGGAGGAGACAGGACGATTGGAAGCGTTATTTGAGAGCTATGGGTTGCTTGAAGCTCGAAGCCGAGAGTATGATCAAGAAGAGATCACCTTGCTGCTGCTGCAATTAATGGGGAGCATTGCTTCGGTGCGAKACGAGGAAGAGATGCAGGCATCTGTGCATAGCTTTGAACGAAAGCCGCGTTATTCGGAGCAAATGATGCAATGGATTGAAGCCCATTACGCGGAGGAAGTTACGTTGGAGCGGCTGGCGGAGCAGCTTCATTTGTCCAAATATTATATTTCACGGGTCTTTCATGAGGAAACAGGAAGCCAGATTACCGAATATTTGACGGCGAGGCGCATTAAGCAGGCGTGCAGGCTGCTGCAGACGACGGTCTACTCGGTCGAGCGAATCGGGATTGATGTCGGCTATCCTAACGTTTCCTATTTCATCAACATGTTCAAGAGAGTTGTCGGAACGACGCCGCTTAAGTACCGCCAGCGCCATATGGGGCTGTAAATGGCGGCTTATAAGAGAAAAGGGCTAACCACTTGTCACCGTAGGTGATTCGTGATAGCCCTTTGTGTTTAAATATAACTATAGAACGCGACGTGCAGTAACGTAGTACTTCTTCCAGTAGCTGCTGTTCAGATCGGAGAGCGTAACGCCCTGGCTGCTGGAGCTGTGAACGATCTTATTGTTGCCGGCGTAGATGGCAACGTGGCTGATTGTTTTCCCGTTCGTCTTAAAGAAGACGAGATCTCCCATGCTGAGCGAACCTTTCGCGACTTTCTCGCCTTCGGTTGCTTGCGCTGTCGAGGTGCGAGGCAGGCTGACATCGAATGCTTTGAAGATGAATTGGGTGAAAGACGAGCAATCGAACGCGTATGTAACGCCAGCTGGTGCGCCGTACTTATAAGGTGTTCCGATGAAAGTTTTGCTTTCGGAAATGAGTTTGATTGATTCGGTCGTTGCTGCGTGAGCGTGTTGCGTGTTCGAACCAAAAGTAAATGCCGACAGGACGATGGCGGCGCAAATGCCCGCTTTAGCAACCGTTTTAAATACGTTTGTTTTTCTCATGATGTCAGGATATCCCTTCGTGTTTCGTTTTATGAGTTTACTATAACACACTCAAAAACCGGCATTTTGCCCGTATGAGAGAGCAAAAGCGCTTATTTCGGGGATTATGAGCATTTATGAGAAAAAGATGAAAAATTATTAATGTTTGCGGCGTATAGTTGCCGCTTAAGGCATTACAGCTCCTCGTGCCGATACATACAGCTCGTTCCATTGCTCTCTAGTCATTCGTTCGGCTTGCTGGATAGCGTCCTTGCAGGCGATGATGCGCTCCGGATTAGCGCTTCCGATAACAGGCTGAATGCGCGACGGATGACGCATAAGCCAACCAAGCGAAATCGCCTCCGGTGTCGTTTCGTTCTGTTTCGCAAGCTTAGCGATCAGCTCGGTTGTAGCAAGCTCTGCCGCGGATGGGTTATCCGAAGGTTTGCCTGTAAATCTGCCGCGGGCGAGCGGGCCCCAGGCTTGAATTTGCATATTCTCGGTTTGCATGTATTCCATTAATCCATCAGCGAAGTTGGAGGCGAGCCCTGCTTGCTGGTTCACATGGATGCCTTGATTGAGCCAGTCTAGCCGTGCAAAGTTCATCTCCAGTTGATTAACGACAAGCTCGTCTTGAAGCTCGCGCTGGATGAACCGAATTTGTCCGGGGCTCATATTGGAGACGCCGAAGTGACGAACCTTGCCTGCTTGCTTCAAAATATGGAATGCTTCCGCGATTTCCTCGGGTTCCATGAGCGGATCAGGACGATGCAGGAGAAGGACGTCCAAGTATTCGACTCCAAGACGTTCCAATGTGCCGTCGACGGACTTTAGAATATGCTCTTTGGAGAAGTCGAAGCGGGTTAACTTGCCGCCTTCGGCGAGCACGATTCCACATTTCGATTGAATAACGATTTTGTCGCGAAGGTCGGGCTGCTGCTTCAATACTTGTCCGAAAACAGCTTCGGCTTTGCCCATAGTATAAATGTCTGCATGATCGTACATCGTGATACCAATCGAAAGAGCTGCTTCAACGGCAGCTTGCCCTTGCTTAATATGTTCGGTTGAATACGGTTCGCGATTCCAGCCTCCACCGAAGCTCATACAGCCAAGCACAAGGCGGCTGTCGGAAATTCCACGTTTCTCTAGCGGCATTTTTCTCATCTTAAACGATACCTCCATTTGGATAAATGATATGACGGTGTCTATTATACCTTCATGCAGGCATTCGCATAAGCACTGAAAAAAAGTTCACTAACTAAACTTCGAGCGCAGCGTCATCATGTGAGTATGGTAATAGTTGCAACCGCTTTATTTTGCTGATACATTACTAGTGAACTTATGAACTCATTCTAGCAGGCTTCATATACGGGAGGGATTCGCGTTGGCTTTAATTACTTGTCACTTTTTCTCGGAATCGCTAGGTCTTAGCACATCTATGACCGTCATATTGCCGCAGGAGACCACGGGGCAGATTGGTCTTCGTAATGTCGGCTCGCGCAAAAAGTTTCCGACGCTTTATTTGCTGCACGGCTTGTCGGACGACGATACGATCTGGCTGCGGAGAACTTCGATCGAACGATATGTTGCGGAGCTCGGCCTTGCAGTCGTGATGCCGAATGTACATCGGAGCTTCTATACAGATATGAAGTATGGCAACCAATATTGGACATTCCTGACGGAGGAGCTGCCAGCCGTAGCGCGCTCGTTCTTCCCGCTGTCGGAGGAGCGTGAGGATAACTTTGTGGCCGGGCTGTCGATGGGCGGTTATGGCGCATTTAAGTGGGCGCTTCGCCATCCGGACCGCTTCGCCGCAGCAGGCAGTCTCTCAGGAGCAGTCGATCTCGTAAAACATATCGAGAGCGGCAAGAGCCCGATTGCCGGCATTGAGCAGCTCTTCGAGCAAATATTCGGCCAGGAGTCGATTCGCGGTACGGATAATGACCTTATACATGTTATGCAGCAGCAATCCGGATCATCGGCAGAGAGGCCGCTCCTGTATCAATGCTGCGGAACGGAGGATTTCCTCTACGAGGATAACGTATCGTTCCGCGAAGCCTGCTTGGAAGCAGGTTATGAGCTGATATACGAGGAAGGCCCGGGCAGTCATGACTGGGGTTATTGGGATGAGCATATTCAACGTTTCTTGAAGCTCCTTCCTTTGAAGTAGATGAGTGAATAGAGAGCAGCAAACGATTTCGTGCTTAGAATCAAGAGCATGAAGCGTTTGCTGTTTTTTTTCTTTTTCCTATAGAATATGGGGTTGCAAAATAGAGGTAACCGCTATATCATTTGTTTAGGATTAATAAATTAGTAATAGAAATAACATTTTTATTAATTCAATGAAAAACATAACCTACATTAACATTAAAAGTGAGGGAAATTCGATGAGCAATCGCATCACAATCAATGCCGATGTGGCAGCAGGCACAATCAACCGCAATATTTACGGACATTTCTCCGAGCATCTCGGTCGTTGTATTTACGAAGGAATTTGGGTTGGAGAGGATTCCCCGATTCCGAATACGAACGGCATTCGCAACGACGTCGTGGAAGCGCTTAAGAAAATCAAAATTCCAGTCCTTCGTTGGCCGGGCGGCTGCTTCGCTGACGAATATCACTGGAAGGACGGCATAGGTCCGCGCGAAGGCCGCAAACGGATGATTAACACGCATTGGGGCGGCGTACTGGAGAATAACCATTTCGGCACGCATGAGTTTCTGATGCTGTGCGAAATGTTGGAGTGCGAGCCTTACATTTCCGGCAACGTAGGCAGCGGCACGGTACAGGAAATGTCCGAATGGGTCGAGTATATGACGTTCGACGGCGTGTCTCCGATGGCAGACTGGCGCAAAGAGAACGGCCGCGAGAAGCCTTGGAACGTGAAGTACTTCGGCGTGGGCAACGAGAACTGGGGCTGCGGCGGCAACATGCGACCTGAGTATTATGCCGACCTGTATAGAAGATACCAGACGTTCGTGCGCAATTACGGCGACAACAAAATTTACAAGATCGCATGCGGCCCTAACGTAGATGACTACCGTTGGATGGATGTCGTTATGCGTGAGGCGCACAATCATATGGACGCGATTTCGCTTCATTACTACACCGTTCCGGGCGAGTGGACGAACAAAGGTCCGGCAACAGGATTCACGGAAGACGAATGGTACACGACGATGAAAAAGGCGCTATGGATGGAGGAGCTTATTACTCGTCATGAGACGATTATGGACCGTTACGATCCGAAGAAGCGCGTAGGCATGATCGTCGATGAGTGGGGAACATGGTTCGACGTAGAGCCGGGCACGAACCCAGGCTTCCTCTATCAGCAGAATACAATTCGCGATGCAATCGTGGCAGGACTTACGCTTAACATTTTCCACGATCATTGCGACCGTGTCGTTATGGCGAACATTGCGCAAGTGATTAACGTGCTGCAAGCCGTCATTCTTACGGAGGGCGAGAAAATGGTTCTGACGCCGACCTACCACGTATTCGATATGTACAAGGTGCACCAAGATGCGACGGCGCTGACGACTTCGATCAGCGGCGATGAGTACAAACGCGGCAGCCAAGCGATTCCGCAAGTATCCGTGTCCGCTTCCAAGGATGCGGAAGGCCGCATTCACGTCAGCCTGTGCAATCTCGATAACGAGAACGCTGCGGACGTGGACATCGATCTTCGCGGACTAGCCGCTGCAGCCATTAAGGTAACGGGCACGGAACTTACGGCTTCCGTTAAGGATGCGCACAATACGTTCGAACAGCCGGATACGGTTGCTCCTGCGGCTTACAGCGCGTTCTCGGTCGAAGGTTCGGCTATTCGCGCGAAGCTGTCTCCGATGTCGGTTACGGTGCTTGAAGTTATCGCCGAGTAGGTGCGAGACATGGCCAGCAGCGCGGGGCAGTGCAAAGGCTGCCGAGACGATTACCGTGTAACCGATGCGCAGATAGACCGCATATTGTCTGCGCCGATGTTCCAATCCGACATTTGCGTTCCGGACGATGTGTATGCGGAGCGGCTTGAGGCATGCAGCAAATGTGAGAAGTTCCAATACGGCACGACCTGTGCCGTATGCGGATGCTTCGTACGTATCGCGGCCAAGTACAAGGACCGCGCCTGCCCGAAGGCCGGCGACAGCCGCTGGGCGAAGCATGTGTCATAAGCTTGTGTTACTTATTTCTACGACAAGCCTCCCGTGAGTGAGCGGAGCTGTTTTTTTACTGCTTGTGAAATAGATAAGATGGAATCTTCAGCTTAATGTAAGTACATTAGTCAAAATGATCGAATTAGGATGGGAAATCCATCCTATCCCGGTTTGTGAGCCAAGATGGACGATCAACAAGCCTAGCTTTTGTACTATAGGATGGGAAATTCATCTTATTGAACGTTATAATAACGAGCTACTTAATAATAGGATGGAAAAGCCCGCTTATCGCAAAACAGCAAACGAATGTTAGCTGCTTATTAGCCGACCGGCGGCGAAAAAAGAGGCAGTGCCGAACATCTCGGCACTGCCTCTTATTCGTATTTTACTTATAGCTCGGCAGCCAAGTGCCGTGCGCTTCGATCAGATCGTCGCAGAGCGAGACGATGTCGTCCATCGACAGCTCGGCGGACGTATGCGGATCGAGCAGTGCCGCATGGTAGATATGATCGCGCTTGCCGGTGATGGCAGCTTCGATCGTCAGCAATTGAGTGTTGATGTTGGTACGATTCAGAGCCGCAAGCTGCGGCGGCAAGTCTCCGACGTACGTTGGCGTTACGCCGTTCGCATCGACGAGACAAGGTACTTCCACGCAAGCTTCCTTCGGCAAGTTGGTGATGAGTCCTGTATTCATAACGTTAGCACCGATTTTGAACGGTTTGTTCGTCTCAATAGCCTCGAAAATATAAGATGCATATTCATGACTGCGGCAGTGCTCGAGATTGCTGTCATTAACGAGCGACTCGCGCATCGACTTCCAGCCCTCGATTTGATTGACGCAGCGGCGCGGATATTCGTCGAGTGGGATGTTGAAGCGCTCCACAAGCTCAGGGTAACTTTTCTTAATGAAGTACGGGTGATACTCGGCATTATGCTCGGACGATTCGGTAATATAGTAGCCGAACTTAAGCATAAGCTCGAAGCGAACCATATCGTGATGCTTTTCCTTCTGCTTCTCCGCAGCGCGGCGTTTAATTTCCGGATACAGATCGACGCCGTCTTTGCTTGCTTCGAGCAGCCAAGCCATATGATTGATGCCGGCAATATTCCATTTGACGCCGGTCGGGTCCATATCCAGGTGCTTGAACAGGTCGGGTACGCATACTTGCACGCTATGGCATAGACCGACCGTGCGCACGCCGCCGTACGTATTCATGACATTCGTAAGGACGGCCATTGGGTTCGTGTAGTTGAGGAATAAGGCGTCCGGGCATACCTCGTTGATGTCGCGGGCGAAGTCAAGCATAACCGGAATCGTACGAAGGTTGCGGAAAATGCCCCCAATGCCGACCGTATCGGCGATCGTCTGACGCAAGCCGTATTTCTTCGGAATTTCGAAGTCGGTAATCGTACAAGGATCATAGCCGCCTACTTGGATCGCATTCACGACGTACTTCGCGCCGCGAAGAGCTTCCTTACGATCTGTATACGCTTTCACGACACAGCTGCTTCCACTCGTTTGCTTCAGGTTGAGCAGCATTTTCTCGGAATCGCTAAGACGAACGGCGTCGATATCGAATAACGCGATTTCGAAGCCTTGAAGTGCGGGAGTATGCATAACGTCACCCAAAATGTTTTTGGCGAAGACCGTACTGCCTGCCCCGATAAAAGTAACTTTCGACATAATCAATAATGACCTCCTGGATTAGTATAGTATGGTGTTGCTGAATTTGAAGTTGCTTGAATCGATGCGTTATTCACAACTTCAGTATAACGAGAAGGCAATGAAATTAATATGGAATTAACGATTTTATATATGGAGTAATGTTGCATCATTTAGTATGATGTAAGCAGTTCGAATTCAGGGGGCAATCAGATGGAAACGCATCATCAATTTGCGGTATCAGTCAATTCGGCGCCTATGAAAGGCGAGATGTCCGTATTATTCAGCGGCCGAGGCAAGCCTGTCGGCGGGCATTACATTGGCCCTGCCGTACATGATCATTATTTGATCCATGTCGTGTTGGCAGGTGAGGGCGTATTTGAAACGTTAGGCGAATCTTATGTGTGCAAGGCAGGTGATGTATTCATCATTTTCCCGGACATATTGGTTAGATATGAAGCGGATAAGGTGAATCCGTGGCAATATATGTGGGTAGCTTTCACGGGCGATATTGCAGATGCTTCATTGTCGGCCATCGGGATAACGCCTGATCGGGCCGTCATTCGCGATTGCTCGCTGCAGGCGATGAAGAAGCTGTTCCGCAGCGTTAGGAGCAGTATTGAGCGGGAAAGCTTCGCCTCGCTCGGCAATATGGAGGCGTCGGGCTGGCTTAGACTTATTTTGCATGAAATAGCGAGTAAGGGGGAGGGAGCGGCAGAGCATTCGGAGTCTGCTGCCGGGCAATCACGTTCTTACCGTCAAGTCGATCAGGCGATTCGCCTATTGACACTTCAATATGGGCAACCCCTGTCGATCGAGAGCCTCGCTCATCAACTAGGCTACCACCGGGCGCATCTGAATAAACTGTTCAAGGAGGCGACGGGGCTGTCGCCAATGCAATATTTATTCAAGGTACGAATGAAGAAGGCTGAGGAGCTGCTGGGAGGCGACTTAACGATTGCCCAGATTGCGTCATCCGTAGGCTACAACGACCCGCTCTTCTTTACGAAGCAGTTCCGAAAGTGGAGCGGGCGCACGCCAACCGATTATAGACGAGGAATTGAAGCTGACAGGCGTCCATAATGACACTCTATTTTCATTAGGTTTCGGCGTCCATCGTCTGTACAGAACGCCGGATGATGAGGTCGGCAGGGAGGACGATTTTTTTCCAAGGAAGAACCGCTTCCTTTTCTTGAATGCGCTCGATGAGCATTTGCGTGCCCATGTAGCCGAACTGATACGCTTGCTGGGCGGCAACGGTCAGGAACGGCTCCGCTTCCGAATAGGGGCCAAGATCGTCGAAGCAAACGAGCGATAGATCGTCGGGAACGCGCACGCCGCGTCCGCGCAGCATTCTAAGCGTCTCCACGGCAAGTACGTTATTGCCCGCCACGATAGCGGTCGGTTTCGGATCCAACTGCTGAAACCATTGCTCCATATCGGATAGGTCGCTAACAGGGCCGAAGCTCGTTTCGAACAAATAACTCGCATCATAGCTTAGATCGCTTAGCTTAAGTCCGTCCTGGTAGCCTTGCAGCCGAAGTCTGGCGCTGGACACCGAGGGCGAGCCATTGACCATAGCGATATGGCGGTGACCGGCGACGACGAGATGCGAGACCAGCTGTCTCGCGCCTTCCTTGCTGTCTCCGAGCACAATGTCGCATTCGATGCCGGGCACTTCACGGTCAAGCAGCACGAACGGCACGTTGTGCTTTCGGAGCGTCTCAAGATGCGGCAGCGACGGATCGCCGGCAGGAGCGACGAGCACGCCGTCCACGCGCGCGGTCAGTATCGTCGTAATATAGTCCGCTTCCTTCTCGAGGCTTTCATCGCTGTTGCCGAACAGCAGCCGATAGCCGAACTTTTTGGCAGCATCCTCCGCACCGCGCGATAGCGTCGTGTAGAACGGATTCATGATGTCCGTAATAAGCAGGAACAGCAGCTTGGTTTGCTGAAGGACGAGGCTGCGAGCCGTTTGGTTCGGCACATAGTTCATTTCCTCCATTACACGCTTTACCTTTGCCCGTGTCTTCTCACTGATTTTCCCCGTGTTATTGATAACTCTAGAAACGGTCATTGCCGATACATTCGCTTTGGCCGCTATATCATAGATCGTAACCATCTCATTAACCCCTTAACGTTAGCTTCCGCATGTTCTTTGATTTCTCTTACGTTCTATCATAACGAAAACTAGTCGTTGACAGCAACCGTTTTGCTTGTTATTTTAAGGTTATCGGTAACATTATTTTGATCCTATGGAGGTTGTTCTGACATGACAGAAGCAAATAATCGGTTTCAAAGCGGTTTTCCGAAGATCGGCATTCGCCCGACTATTGACGGCAGACGCAAAGGGGTAAGGGAATCGCTGGAGCAGCAGACGATGAACATGGCGATCGCAACGGCCGAGCTTTTGTCGGCTAATCTGCGTTATCCGAACGGCGAGCCAGTGGAATGCGTGATAGCGGATACATGCATCGGCGGAGTTGCAGAGGCGGCTGCTTGCGCGGATAAGTTCCTCAAAGTAGGCGTAGGGGTATCGATAACCGTAACGCCTTGCTGGTGTTATGGAACGGAAACGATGGATATGGATCCGTCCATCCCGAAAGCAGTATGGGGCTTCAACGGAACGGAGCGTCCGGGCGCCGTGTATCTCGCTGCTGTATTGTCCGGTTATGCGCAAAAAGGTCTTCCGGCATTCGGCATTTATGGCGAGCATGTGCAAGATGCGGGCGATACATCGATTCCTTATGACGTGAAGGATAAGCTGATCGGCTTCGCAAAAGCGGGTCTGGCAGTTGCTATTATGCGCGGCAAATCGTATTTGTCGATGGGCTCGGTATCAATGGGTATTGCCGGCTCGATCGTAAACGATGCTTTCTTCCAAGAATACCTCGGCATGCGCACCGAATATATCGATATGAGCGAGTTCGTAAGACGTATGGAAGAAAATATATATGACGGCGTGGAATTTGAGAAAGCGCTTACGTGGGTGAAAGAGAATTGTATCGAGGGTAAGGACAACAATCCCGACCATTTGCAGACATCCCGCGAGCGTAAGGATAGAGACTGGGAAACGGTTGTAAAAATGACGCAAATCGCGCGCGACCTCATGGTTGGCAATCCTCGCCTAGCAGAGCTTGGCTTCGGGGAAGAGGCTATGGGACATAATGCGATCGTCTCCGGCTTCCAAGGGCAGCGGCAATGGACGGACCATTTTCCAAACGGCGACTTCATGGAGGCTATGCTGAATTCTTCGTTCGACTGGAATGGCATTCGCGCTCCGTATATGGTGGCGACGGAGAACGACAGCCTGAACGGCGCCGTTATGCTGTTCGGTTATCTGCTTACGAATACGGCGCAAATCTTCGCGGACGTGCGCACCTACTGGAGTCCGGAATCGGTTGAACGCGTTACTGGCTACAAGCTGACAGGAGAAGCGGCAGGCGGCCTGCTGCATCTAATCAACTCCGGACCTGCGGCGCTTGACGGAACGGGTCAACAATCGAAGGACGGCAAGCCGGCGCTGAAGCCATTCTGGGAGATTAGCTCCGAGGAAGCGCAGGCGTGTCTGGATGCGACTTCATGGCGTCCGGCATCGGTCGAATATTTCCGCGGCGGCGGCTATTCCTCCGACTTCCTGACAAAGGGCGGCATGCCTATGACGATGTCCCGCATCAATCTCGTGAAAGGGATCGGACCTGTGCTCCAAATCTCAGAAGGTTATTCGGTCGAGCTGCCTGACCTTGTTCACGATACGCTTGATGTACGGACGGACTCGACTTGGCCGACGACTTGGTTCGCCCCTATCGTAACAGGCGAAGGTGCGTTTAAGTCGGTATATGAAGTCATGAACAATTGGGGAGCTAATCACGGCTCGATCAGCTACGGACATATCGGCGGCGATCTCATTACGCTGGCGTCGATGCTGCGTATTCCAGTGAATATGCATAACGTGCCGGAGGATCGACAATTCCGTCCGCGCGCCTGGGGTCTGTTCGGCACGGCCGATTCGGAAGGCGCCGACTACCGCGCTTGCAACAACTTCGGACCGCTTTATAAATAATACAAACGATCTACTGATGGAGGGTATCAAATGAGCAGCTTAGCCATTCGCGAAGAATTATGCAAGTATGCCCGCAAGACGGTCACGAATAAGCTCGTTGTCGGACCAGGCGGCAATATTAGCGCAAGGCATGAAGGTAAAATGTATTTGTCCCCAAGCGGCTTCGCTTTGGATGAGGTCGAGCCTGAGCAATGGGTCGAGGTCGATATCGAGTCGGGCGAAATAACGGATATCGGTCTGCGTCCATCCTCGGAGGTGCTCATGCATCTGTATGCGTATCGGGCCAATCCGAATATGGGCGCAATCGTGCATACGCATCCTCCATATTGTATCGCCTTCACGCTTGTCGAGCAGGAGCTGCCGATTATGTTCCCAGACCAGGCTGCATTAGTGGGCAAAACGTTGTACGTCCCTTATGTGTTGCCCACGACCCACAAGCTGGCCGACGCCTACGTTGAGGTCGCGGGTCAAGCAAGCTCGGTCTTGCTTGGCAATCACGGTCTCGTGACGTCGGGGCGCAACCTGCGCGAGGCGTATTATCGGACAGAGGTCGTGGAGGAGAGCGCGAAAATTTTCTTAATCGCCAAAGCGATCCGCGAGCCGAAAGAGCTCACGAAAGAAGAGTTCGAAGAAATCGCTTCGCTGGAGAGCGAAGCTTACCGCATCCAATTGCTGCAAAAGATGAAATGACGGTCAGGAGGTCGAAAGGATGAATAAGCTGGCATCCGTGCTCGCATTCGACCTTGGCGCGAGCAGCGGCAGAGCGTTGATTGGCGAGCTTATCTCGGGAGATGGCGATGGCGGGCCGAAGCTTAAGGTTACCGAAATTCATCGTTTTCCGAATGATGCGATTGCGGTAGGCGACCATCTGCATTGGGATATATTACGACTGCTGCAAGAGTTGAAGTCGGCGATTCGCCGGGCTTTCCAGGACGGCTTCGAGCCGCAAACGTTCGGCATCGACACATGGGGCGTCGACTTCGGGCTGCTGGATTCGAACGGCGAGCTTCTCGGCAATCCGTATCATTACCGTGATCCGCAGACCGAAGGTATCGTAGAAGAGCTCGCAGCGCTTATCGGCAAGGAAAACCTTTATGAGCAGGGCGGACTGCAATTCATGCCGTTCAATACGATTAATCAGATTTATGCGATGAAAAAAGCAGGTTCGCCTAAGCTTGAGGCGGCGCACACCCTGCTCCTTACTCCGGATTTGCTGACCTACTTCCTTACGGGAGCGAAGGTAAACGAGTTCACGATGGCGACGACGACGCAGCTGTTGCTGCCTCAGACGCAAGCTTGGAACGTCGAACTCATGGAGCAATTAGGAATTCCAAGCAGGCTGTTCCAAGCTTTGGTTAAGCCTGGAACGCGTATTGCTCCGCTAACTTCAGCGGTATGCTCCGAGCTCGATGTTCCGCCAATCGAGGCGGTTGCCGTCGGAACGCATGATACAGAGTCTGCCGTTGCGGCCATTCCGGCTACCAAGGTTGAACCGTTCGCTTATATTGTAAGCGGCACATGGTCGCTGCTTGGCAGCGAGCTGCAGCATCCCGTCGTCACGCCGGAAGCGATGGCGCTTGACTTCTCGAATGAAGGCGGCGCTTGCGATACGTATCAGCTGATCAAAAATATTATGGGTCTCTGGATTGTGCAGGAGTGCAAGCGCGAATGGGAGGAGCAGGGTTCTACGCTTGACTTCGGCGAGCTTGTTGAGCTGGCCAAGGAAGAGTTGCCTTTCCGCAGCCTGATACAGCCCGATAACCATTTGTTCTATGCGCCTGGAGGCATGATTGCTAGAATTCAAAGCTATTGCGAACATTCCGGTCAGCCTGTTCCGCAGACGAAAGGTCAAATCATGCGTTGCGTCATTGAAAGTCTCGCATTGCGTTATCGGCAAGTGCTTGGACAATTGGAGTCCTTGACGGGTCATACGTTCGGCGGGCTGCATATGGTAGGCGGCGGCATTCAAAATGAGCTGCTTTGCCAATTCACGGCCGATGCGATCGGCAGGCCGGTATGGACCGGCCCGGTTGAAGCGAGCGCGATTGGCAATATGCTCATGCAGCTTGTGTCGCTAGGACATTGTGCCGACTTGATGGAGGCGCGAATAGTTGTCTCCAGATCTTTCCCTGGGGGAGTCTATTTACCCTCGGAGGAATCAACCGATATCCAAGGCTTGGAAACGGCATATGAGCGGTTCATGCAGTTGCACTTATAAGGAGAGGAGCTTGCAACGATGTTAATCGGAATATCCAAACTCATTTCTCCTGAGCTGCTTAAAGTGCTTATGGAGATGGGGCATAGCGATGAGATCGTGCTTGCGGACGGTAATTTCCCGGCAGCAAGCCATGCTCAGCGGCTCATACGCGCAGACGGGCATCATGTGCCCGAGCTGCTGGATGCGATCCTTCAGCTGTTCCCGCTGGACCAATACGTCGATAAGCCGGCGGCTCTTATGCAGGTCGTTCCCGGCGACACGGTTGAAACGCCGATTTGGGCCAATTATGGTTCAATCATTGCGAAGCATACGGGGCTGGACTCTCCATTCGAGGAAGTGGAGCGATTCGCATTCTACGAACGGGCGAAGAAGGCGTATGCCATTATTGCCACCGGCGAGAGCGCATTGTATGCGAATTTGATATTGAAGAAAGGCGTCATCGCCGCTGAGAACTGAATATTAATAATTGAAGCAATCGCGATTAATTTAAGCCGTCTGCAGGACATGATCCTGCTGACGGCTTTTTGTCATGGATAATTTTGCATGGCCGCGCAAATGCTACTAATAATGTCCGAACTGCAATAGAGCCCCGGCGGAGAAGGAGATGAGCAATTGCCTATTTTTCATGGAACGAAAAAAAAGAAGCATGTTTATAATTCGACGGATACGCCACCCAGTCAATTTCTTGCAAGCCATAAGGATGATTTGATCAATGGGAGCCTTGAGGATACGATTGCTTTCATTTCGAAGCTGATCGGGACGAATACGGATCTGACTACACGGCGTTTTCGTATCTTCGGCCAGCATGAAGCAGCGTTGTTTTATTATACGAACCTCGTCAACCATACGAACATTAACGTAGATATCATGAAACCGCTCATGTATAAGCCGATCCATCTGACGGACAGAACGATCGCGGTCGATGAGCTGCAAGACATTCTAATCAATGATACGTTATACCAGAGCGAGGCGCTGCTGGAAAACAAAGTCGCTTTGCTTGTGGATGCAATCCTGCGCGGCGGAACGGTTGTCGCTATCGAAGGCGTCGATCAGGCGTTCGTGATCGGAACGCGCCAGATCGAGTCGCGAAGCATTGACCAGCCCGCAACAGAGCAAGTTATTCGCGGTCCGCGCGAAGGCTTTGTCGAGCTGCTCGGCACGAATATATCGCTGATTCGCTACAGGCTTCAATCACCGGATTTACGCATCGAATCGACGGAGATCGGGCAGAGGACCAAATCCAAGGTCGCCGTATGTTATATGGACGGGATCACGAATTCCGATCTGGTTAAGGAAGTGAACAGCCGGCTGTCGAAAATCGATATTGACGGCGTGCTCGATTCGGGTTATCTGGAACAGTTCATAGAAGACAATCATATGTCCCCGTTTCCCCAGGTTCAATATACAGAGCGGCCGGATAAGATCGTCGCCAATCTGTTGGAAGGCAGAGTTGCCATTCTCGTGGACGGCTCGCCGCTTGCGCTTGTCGTTCCAACGGTATTCAATCAGTTCTATCAGACGGTTGAGGATTATACGGAACGATATTTGCTGATGAGCGCCATTCGGCTGGCGAGGTTGGTCGCGCTAATGTTTTCGCTCATATTCCCGTCCTTGTACGTGGCGATCATTTCCTTCAATCCGGAGCTTATCCCGACGGAATTTGCGGTAGCGGTAGCGGGGGGGCGCGCGGGCGTTCCGTTTCCGGCTGTAATAGAGGTGTTGATCATCGAAACCTCGATGGAGGTACTGCGAGAAGCTACAATTAGGCTGCCGCAGCAGGTCGGCGGGGCGCTTTCCATTGTAGGCGTGCTCGTTATCGGACAAGCGGCAGTAGCGGCTGGTTTTTCCAGTCCGATTACGGTCGTTACCATCGCGTTAACGACAATTGGCTCATTCGCCACGCCGGCATACAATGCGGCACTCGCTTTGCGCCTGCTGCGTTTTCCTTTAATCATTATGGCCGGAATATTCGGGCTATACGGCATTATGATCGGATTGATCCTGATTGCCAACCATCTACTGTCGCTAAGATCGTTCGGCGTTCCTTACTTAAGCCCGCTCGTGCCAGGAAGCTATTCGGGCATGAAGGATTTAATTATCCGGGGGCCGCTGTCGTGGTTAAAAGAAAGGCCGTTCTTTCTTCAAACGGCTAATAAAACAAGATTCGCCGAACAGCCACAGCAGCCCTCGCCATCAGGGCGCGAGCCGGAGCTGCTGCAACCAGCCATAAACGATAACGAAGGAGAGTCGGAGCAATGAATCAATCCCGCCAAATAACAGCGATGCAGGCAGGTGCTATTATGGGCAGTACGGTCATAGGCGTAGGCGTATTGCCGTTGCCTCTGTTTGCCGTCCGCGCGGCTGATTCTGCGGCGCCTTTAGTTACGCTAATCGGCTTGTTGCTCGGATCGATAGGACTTTCGTTAGTTATTTGGCTTGGCATCCGGTTTCCCCGGAAGTCGATCATACAATATAGCGAGGATTTAATCGGCAGATGGCTGGCCTCGATTKGAAGTATTTCTATAATCGGATTTTTCGCTGTGTTGACGTCTCTGGCGGCACGTGAATTCGGCGAGGTGGTCGTAACCTCAGTCTTGAAATCGACGCCCGTGGAGATAACGGTAATCGTCATGCTTCTGCTTTCTGCCATTGCGACGAGAAACGGGATTACGACTTTCGCATATATGCATTATTTTTATTTTCCTCTATTGCTTGTTCCGGGGCTGTTAATCGTAGCGCTCTCTCTGAAGAACGCGGAGGTAATCAATCTTTACCCGATTATGATTCAGAAGCCTCAAGGCGTCATGCAAGGCGTGCTGACGATCGCTGCTTTATTTCAGGGAAATTTCATCATGACGTTGGTTATTCCTTACATGCTTGCACCGCGCAAAGCGATCAAGTCTGGGCTGTGGGGGATGATGATCGGGGGCGGCCTGTACGTTGTTATCGTTGCGGCAGCCGTCGGCGTCTTTGGTGCGGAAGAGATTAAAAATTTGCTCTGGCCGACGCTGGAGCTTGCGAAAGCGACTTCGCTGCCGGCTAACGTATTGGAACGGCTTGACGCCGCTTTTCTGGCCGTCTGGGTGACGGCCGTGTTTACGACTTTGCTGACGAGCTACTTTTTGACACTTTATGCGATGCGGCAGCTATTCCGATTAGGCGATCATAAGATGCTTTCCTTCTTCATGCTTCCTTTCGTCTTCGCAATGGCCATGATGCCGCAGAATATCGTCCAAATGTATAACATCGTTGAACTGGTGGGCCGAGTTGGCTTATGTATTACGATTGGATATCCAGCCTTGCTCATCATGATATCGCTCATGCGCAAGAAGAGAGGGAAGCCTGTTGCGGACCAATAGGATATGGAAACACATTCATATCGTTAGTATGCTTCTACTTTCCTCCATTCTGTTAAGCGGCTGCTGGGATCGCGTCGAGATCGACGAACGTGCGGTCGTGCTCGGTGTATCGATCGATACGGCGAGCGAAGAAGAGGAAGAGGTTGAGAGTGAGGTGACTCACGTGCAAGGCTCGCTGCCGGCTCCCGGCAAAGATATGGTCCACGTTGCGATCCAGATTGCACTGCCGGGCAGAATTCCGCTGGGACCAGGCGAAGGAGGCGGAGCAAGCGGAAATCCGGAGCAAACGCTGTGGGTGGTTGACGTCTTCGGACACTCTATCGACGATGCGTTCATGAATTTGCAGCAGCAGGTTTCGAGCAAGCTTTTTTTTGGGCATCTTCGAGTCATCGTTATCTCCGAGGAAGTCGCTAAACGGGGACTCGCCAACATCAACGATTTTTTTCGCCGGAACTCAGAGGTTCGAAGAATGGCTTGGTTAATGGTGTCCAAGGGAAAAGCGATTGAGCTAATGAAAGCCTCGCCGAAACTAGAACGAATCCCGACGTTATATTTGATGTCCACCTTGGATGAAGGCATAAGAATGGGGAAGTTTCCTAAGGATTATATCGGAATATTTTGGAGTAACATGTCCAAGAAGGGACAAGAGGGGTTCCTGCCGTATGTCGAGCTCAAAAAAAGCGACAACGTCGAGATAAAAGGGTTAGCTTATTTCAGAGGACAGAAAATGGTAGGCACCACTAAACCTCTCGAAATTGCCGGCTACCTGGGACTTCGCGGCGTGAATCCGGCCGGATATCGCGCAGTCATTAAGTTGGACAGTCCGACCGGTACCGTCATTACGAACGTCGCTCATCGCAGCTCGAAGATCAAGGTCAGTATCAATAGCGGCACGCCTCATTTTGTAATCGACGTCATGCTCGAGGTGAATGTGGAAGAAGTAATCGGGGGCGAAAGCTTATCGCTGGACAATCCCGGCATATTAACGCAGATTGAACAGAAACAGGGAGAGGCATCGGTCAAATTTTATGAAAACATCATTCGAAAAACACAGGAGAAGAAATCCGATATATTCGGTTTTGGGGAATACGTGAGAGCCAAAGAGCCGGGTTATTGGATGCGGCAAATCGGGACGAAGGAGAAATGGGAACGGATGTATCCGGACGCAACCTTCGAGGTCCATGTCGTTACGAAAATCCGCCGGATCGGCATGAAGGCAAAATAAAGGGCTGCGAAGCGGGCTTGGAGGCGTATGGCGACGATGATAGGCAGCGGATATACGACGAGTTATCTCATTTACGCGATATTTTTAACTCTGGCCTGCGGCGTTCTTATTTTGCAGGTCGACGTTAAAGGTTTTAAGAAAAACAACATGCACAAGGAGGGGAAGGTCTCGAACGTGTTCGGGTGGCTGCTGATCGTTCTGGGAGTAACCTTGTATGTTGTGGATTTGTTCCTGAAATAAGTATTTCACGTCGCCGGATTTTGTAGTAGCATTTAGATAACCTTGATCTTCCAAGGATTGGACGACGTGATGGAAGGAGCAGATATCGGTATGGGAAAACAATTCGATTCCATGCTGCCGCAGCATGAAGGGTTTATCGCCAAGCAGCATATTTTTTTCGTAGGCTCGGCCCCTTTATCGGAGGAGGGGAATGTTAATCTTTCTCCTAAAGGACATGATGCTTTACGCGTGTTATCGCCCAATCGGGTTGCCTATTTGGACATGACGGGAAGCGGCAATGAAACGAGCGCTCATATTATGGAGAACGGAAGAGTTACCATTATGTTCTGTGCGTTCGAGGGGGCACCGCTGATTTTGCGCTTATACGGAAAAGGCACGGTTATATTGCCGGGAACGGAGCAGTGGGAGCAGCTATATCCGTTGTTTAATCCGCTTCCGGGCGCGAGGCAGATCGTGACGATCGATATCCATAAGGTTCAGACGTCTTGCGGCTTCGCCGTACCGTTCATGGAATATACGAGTGACCGGGATACGCTGAAGCGCTGGGCGGAGCAGAAAGGGACTGAAGGGATAGAAGATTATTGGCAGGAGAAAAACATGCGGAGCATCGATGGGCTGCCGACGCATTTGGCGCTTCGCGATTGAATGAATAAGGGCAATGCAGAGGACGTCAGCCGTCAGCCTGCATTGCCCTTTTTTATGAACTTAGAAGCATGTGAACGACTCTACGAGATTCAGGTCGTAACCTGCATACATCCAGAAAAATCCGTTCCATCTAAAGCCGGCAACCGAATTGCGGCCTACGAAGACCGGGAAATACCAGAACTGATTGCCGTTTCTGAGCCATATATACGTATTGCGGAACAAGCATCTGCGAATGGCTCCCGGATCAACGGCGAATGCAGTAGCCTGCGGCCGAGGCGGAACGAATTGGGGCGGCGGCGCAGTAGGTGCCTGCGATCCCGACGGACCTGGAGGACCCGGAGGACCTGGAGGACCTGGCGGAGGCGATGGAGGACCGAATGGCGGAGGCGGCGGCCCCGGCGGTCCGAACGGCGGCAGTCCGCCGCCTTGCGAACCCGGCGGTCCGAATGGCGGCAGTCCGCCGCCTTGCGAACCCGGTGGTCCGAATGGAGGAAATATTGACATGTTGATTCACTCCTTATTAGTAGGCGCATTCCATTGTTCTTCATGAGCAAGACAATCGTCTATGCATAAAGCTGGTGTATTGTATGCAAATTGCCTTTATGGAGTGATTCTTTCGTATAGAAGTCGTGCTCATGGTGTCATTGCCGATTGTTACGGACCGAGTGGACTCTAAATGGTGGAAAGTAGGCAAGTTGTACGAGCTACGGACACAGCTGCCCCTAACGGAGAGATTGAGCCTCCGTTTTGTTTATTTTTGATTAGTTAGAGTCAACTCGGTCCGCAACTTCACGTTTTCCCTCCAATATGGCGTAATACGTGCATCTGAGTCCGTAACGGAAGTGGGAGTGTAGGTGTAGGTGTAGGTGTAGGTGTAGGTGTAGGTGTGTTGGAGGTAACTAGGCTTGGTTTTAACACATTTTCTTTACGTTACTGACTGTTGAGGACCGAGTGGACTCTAAATGGTGGAAAGTAGGCAAATTGTACGAGTTACGGACACAGCTGTCCCTAACGGAGGAGTTGAGCCTCCGTTTTGTTTGCTTTTGATTAGTTAGAGTTATCTCAGTCCGCAACTTCATGCTTTCCCTCCAATATGGCCTAATACGTGCATCTGAGTCCGTAACGGAAGTGGATAGTTACATTTTTATCATAAAAGTTTTTAAGCGTCGCTGGCCGTTGGCGATAATAATGAGCTGCAGCTCCACCAAGGAGTTCAATATACGTCTTGCATGACGAACCGTGACACGGAGGTGGGCGGTAAGTTCGGCGGGTGTGAATGGTCGCAGCAAACGTCTCGCGAATCGAAGTGTTTCAGCTTCTAACCAGTTAAGTTCCGAAGCGACATTAGTGGAAATAAACTTCCCGATAAAAGCTAGCACAAGTTGTTGGCATTGCTGCGGTTCATCCATTATCGATGGATAAGCGATTGAAAGAAATGTCCAACCATCGAGCGATAACAAGCTGTGCCTTCTGCATAAATCTTTGAACCGCCTGACATCAAGGTCTCTGGCATGCGAGCCATCCCTCCCTTTGCACCTCCCGGCATATAAGCGAGATCGAGATAACGATAGCCGCTGCCGAAGTCGCGAACTTCCCACTCAGGAAACAAATGATCGAGGTTGCCCACCGCTGGAAGCCAAACATATCGCAGAAACTCTACCGTACCGTGTCCGAGCCCTTTACACAACAATTCTTTCCTTCGAGGATTGCTTTCTGCTTCAATATTTGCTTGCAACCATTGATCGTATTTCAACTGAAATCTAGTCATACTTATCACACTCCTCTAGCTTGTATAAAATGAAACACGCCGCTATGATGCAAGCACTCCCATAAGGGGGCTCATATCGTAGCGGCGTGTTCTTCACGACCTATGGTGACAGTATATCTCTTACTTCTTAAATCAGCAAGAGTGTGTGTCAGTTGGTTGATTGGCAAAGGTTGAACTTGCGGACTGAAAAGACCTTAATTGGTGTTTTTAGGTTTATTTGTGTGCGTTGCGGACTCAGAAGCACTTAGCTATTAAGTTCTGTACCTAATTAATGCTCAAACGATAGGTTATTAAGTAAATAGAGTCAAGCGTGTCCGCAATGAACCCTAATAATACAAAATAGAGTGATAAGCGGCATCTGTGTCCGTAACGAAATAAATACTTCTAATCTTAGGTTGACTGGAAGCTGTATTGACATAGTACTTGGGAATGCGACAAACTACTTCCGCCGCGTCTGCGAAGGGGTTGTTCCTTTGTACTGCTTGTACAGCTTTGTAAAATAGTTCGGGTTGTCGCAGCCGACCTTGCCCGCTATCTCGGTGACGGATAGATCGGTGTCGCGCAGCAGGCGCTCCGCTTCATTCATGCGGCTGACGTTGACGTACTCGATGAAGGTGCGGCCTGTTAGTTTCTTGAACAGCTTGCAGAAGTGATACGGATTCAAGTTGACCTTAGCTGCTGCCTGCTCGACCGACAGCTTGGATTCGAAGTTTGTCTCGATGACACGAATCAGTCCCTTGAACCGATCGCGGTTCGCCGAATAGGGCTCGTTCCCTTTTCCGGCAGTTTGCTGTGGGAGGAACATTCGCGAGAGCAGCGTGAACAAAGCATGCAGCTGCGACTTGGCGATCAGTTGGTAGGCTGGACGTTTTGCATTAATTTCATCGATTACCTGCTGCAGCATGGGATAGTAAGCCTGGAACTGTTCGTCGTGCTCGACAGGTTTAACCGGAAACTGGGATCGTCCTTCCAAATAAGGGGCTACGTATTGCGTATGCACAGGGTCATGCACCCAGTCGTTGAACAATGAAGCGTTGAACACAAGGCAATCAAATATGACCTCTTCGTAACGAAGCGCATAACCGACATGCAATCCTCCGCCTGGAATAATCAGCACATCTCCGGCATTTGCCACATACGGTCGGCTATCAATATGGAACAAAGCGCTGCCTTGGCGCATGACGATAATTTCGAAGTGTTCATGCCAGTGTAGATAGAGAATACAGTCATTAGGCTTCACGTCGCCGGATCGGTTGCGGAACAGCTGAACCGGGTGCGTTTTATGCTCGATATGCGTATTTTCCCATAGTTCCTTCGGATAGCTCATCATTTACCCTCCAACACAAGATCCGACTAGTAATGCACAAGATTATATAGAGTAATCGAAAAATGACAGCGCTATAATAAGGGTGTTCATTCAACTATAAGCCAATATTGGAGTGGTATTCAAGATGGTAAATAAATTGCGCATTGGAACCTTAGTAGGCGGCGGGGATGCGGTTAGAGTCATTCCGCAAATCGTAGGTCACGGCTTTGAATCGTTTAGCTTAACTTTCTGGCAATCAACGGGCCAGACGGATCTTGTAGAAACCGCGAAGCGGGTCAGAGAGCTTGCGGAGGAACATGATTTTGTTATATCGACGGTTGGCGTATTCGGCAATCCGCTGACGGGAACGAACGGCAACGAAGATACGCTTGCTAGCTGGGAGAGACTGATCGATCACGCGCATCTATTCGGGGCAGACATCGTATCCGGCTTCACAGGACGTTTGACGGGCGAGTCTATCGATGCCTCGATTCCTAAGTTCGAGCAAGTGTTCGGCGAGTTGTCGCGCAGAGCGGCTGACCGCGGCGTTCGAATCGCTTTCGAGAACTGCGATATGGGCGGCACGTGGGCGAGCGGCGATTGGAACATCGCACATAATCCGACGGCATGGGAAAAGATGTTTAACGCCGTGCCTGCAGACAACCTCGGATTGGAATGGGAGCCATGCCATCAAATGGTTAGCTTGATCGATCCGATTCCGCAGTTGCGCAAATGGGTAGATAAAGTGTTCCATGTGCATGGCAAAGATGCGACGATCGCATGGGATGTCGTAAAAGAACACGGTATCCACGGACCAAAACCATTCGTATGGCATCGCACGCCGGGTTTCGGCGATACGAACTGGGCGGATATTATTACGATCCTTCGCCAAGCGAACTACCAAGGTCAAATCAATATCGAGGGCTGGCATGATCCGGTATACAAAGATGAACTGGAAATGACAGGACAAGTGCATGCGCTGAATTATTTGAAACGTTGCCGCGGCGGTGATTTTGTACCGAACCCGGTTTAGATTCGAAAGGCAAACCAATTAAAGGAAGAGAGGTAACGGTAAATGACAGTATCTAATACAATTAAGCATCGAATCGTCGTAGCTGGCTGCGGAGGCATGGCGAATACTTGGGTTTCCTATGCAAAAGAACGCGAGGATGCCGAGATTGTCGGTCTCGTAGATATAAAGCAAGAATTCGCGCAAGCGATGGCGGATCGACATGGGCTTGCTTGTCCGACCTTCACAGATCTACATGAAGCGTTAACGGCTACGGAAGCGAATATGGTATTCGATGTAACGATTCCCGCAAGCCATTATGCGATTGCGACAACGGCTCTGAAGCACGGCTGCCATGTATTTGGCGAGAAGCCGCTAGCGGAGTCGATTTCCGAATGTAACGATATCGTTGTTCTTAGCGAATCAATGGGACGTACTCATGCCGTTATGCAAAACCGACGTTTCGATCCGCGCATCCGCGCTTTCCACGAGATCGTAACTGGCGGTGCGATCGGCAAGCCAGGTTTCGTCGGTGCCGACTTCTTTATCGGCGCACACTTCGGCGGCTTCCGCGATGCGATGGAAAGTCCGCTGCTGCTGGACATGGCAATCCATACGTTCGACCAAGCGCGTTATATTATCGGCGCGAATCCGGTGTCCGTTTATTGCCATGAGTTCAACCCGGCCGGTTCTTGGTATGAKGGCAACGCGAACGCTATTTGTATTTTTGAAATGTCGGATGGCTCGGTATTCAATTACCGCGGCTCGTGGTGCGCGGAAGGCGCGCAAACGTCATGGGAAGCTTCGTGGCGAGTAACCGGCGAGCGAGGTACTGCGATTTGGGACGGACATGGCGAACCGTATGCGGAAGTTGTAGCGGCAGGCGACCAAACGGGTAAATTCATTCGCGATTTTGAGCGGGTGACGGTTGCATTGCCGGAGATGAACCATACATTCCATCAGGGCTGCCTTGACGATATGTTCGCATCCCTTGAGGAGAACCGCAAGGCGGAGACGGATTGCAGCGACAATATTTACAGTATGGCCATGGTTCTAGCTTCATTAGAGAGCGCTAAGACAGGTGCAAGAGTGAACATTGCTGATTTCATGAATCGTCCTTCCAATTATTAAAGGTAAGTGTAAGAACAGGGGGTAAACACGGGATTTCATTCTGTGTTTACTCTTTTTTTATTGGATAAAACTCTTGAAAATTAACTTTAGTTAATCGTATTAACTCGGTTGTTCCTGCTATAATCCATATGAAAATTCGTGACTCAATAGATTATGGAACGAAGGTGGCAACTATGATGAAACGCATGGGGAGAAAAATAAGGCAACGATCGATAAAGCTGCTTATTATTGTATCGATGCTGGCCGTATACGGCTTTGGATTTACAGAGGGCAGGGCTAATGCGGAAGCTTCGCTGCTGAAGGATATATCCAACTCGTACTCGCAGAAAGAAATAGAGGCATTAGTTGAGGCTGGCATTCTGTCGGGTTATGGCGATGGGAGCTTCAAGCCTGAAAAAATGATAACAAGAGCCGAAATTGCCGCGGTGATTGCCAAGCTGCTCGATTTGCCGATGATGCCGAATAAAGCGGCCGTATTTGCAGACGTAGAACCTTCCGCTTGGTACAGCGGCTATATAGGCGCTCTTGTGAGTGCAGGAATTACAAGCGGAACCGCATCCGATCGTTATGATCCTCGGACATTTATCACAAGGGAGGAACTGGCTGTCATAGTGATTCGGGCTCTAGGTCTTGGCGAAACGGCTCTGAAAATGGATTTGCAAAACGTATTCACCGATTCGGAGCTTGTATCGAATTGGGCAAAACCATACCTTTCTCTCGCGTTCCGGATCGGACTCATTCGCGGAATCGAAGATGCGAACGGAAACGTTATGATCCAACCAAAGCATAAGGCAGAGCGGCAAGCGGCGGCCAGGCTTGCTTACGAGTTAATGAAGAATAAAGAGTTCTATTGGAATGAGGCTCAGCGATTAGTGCTGCCGTCGACAAGTCCGAGCCCAGTACCGTCGGCTGTTTCTTCCGCTACACCGACAAGCGTACCAACGTCGACAAACGCGCCGACTTCACCTCCAACGGTGTCGCCGACACCGACACCGACACCGACAGCAACACCAACACCAACACCAACACCGACGGCAACGCCAATTCCAACGCCTGAACCGCCGATCGGTTTGAACGCAGTCGGCGGAGATACCGTTGTTACATTGAACTGGGAAGCTTCGGTGAATGCGGCGTCTTATACGGTTTACCAATCTACCGTATCAGGTACAACATTCACGGAAGCTGCAAGCAATCTTACGGCAACTAACGCTGCCATAACGGGATTAACAAATGGAACGCCGTATTACTTTATTGTTAAGGCGGTCAACGAGAGCGGTGAAAGCGAAGCTTCAGCCGAAGTTTCCGCGACACCACAAGTCGCAGCGCCAGCCGCTCCCGTATTAAATGGAGCAGTATCCGGAGACATGCAAGTCACTCTCTCTTGGACTTCAGTTCCTAAGGCAACGAGCTACATTATTTATAAGTCGACGACGCAAGGCACGGACTATGTTGAGGCAACCAGCGGAATAACGGATACATCTGCGACGATTACGGGACTCGKAAACGGAACAACCTATTATTTTGTTGTTAGAGCCGTTAATGCCGGGGGGGGAAGTTCGGTTTCCAATGAAAGGGCAGCCACGCCTGTTATGCCGCCTCCAACTGCGCCGACCAACATACGGGTGACGAACGGGTATCAACAAACGACTGTGCAGTGGAATGCATCGACCAGAGCAGCAAGCTATAACGTGTATATGGGGACCGTTTCCGGAGGCGAATACGATCTTATTGCTTCGAATGTAATAGGGTTAACATACACCGTAACCGGCTTGACGACTGGCGTTCAGTATTTCGTTGTCATAAAGGCGGTTAACGCTTCGGGAGAGAGCGCAGCCTCTTCCGAAGCGAGCGCTGCGTCGTATCTCCAGACGCCATACGGCTTCTCCCATTATAATTACTCCAGCGATATTATGTTATATTGGACAAAGCCTGCAAATGCAACAAGAGTAAAAATATTTTGGGCCACATCGAGCGATGGTGTATACACTGAATATTACCCGCAGTTTACGTTAACTAGTAGTGTTTCTTTCAGGCCGGTAACGAGCGGAACGACTTATTATTTTAGGTATAAAGCGGTTTATCCCGACGGGGAGAGCGACTTCTCCTCTACTTATAACGTTACTTTTAACTAAATCTTATACGAATGCCGTGGACGCACTTGTCCGCGGCATTGTTCGTTCAACTAACAGTTGAATGAAGTCACCGCTTCACTCTACTACTATTCGATACCAACTAATGGAAGTATGCATTACAATCAAATCAAGCACTAAAGTTGACATTTGATCGAGGCGGGGGAATGGGCGTGGATTACTCAAAAAATATTAGCGAGCGGATTAGCAAGCTTCGCAAGCAAAATGGCATGACGCAGGAGCAATTGGCGCAGCGGATGGGGGTTACGTATCAAGCGGTCAGCAAATGGGAGAACGGGTTATCCTGCCCTGATGTCTCGTTGCTGCCGCAGCTCTCAGACGCATTCAAGGTCTCGCTTGATGAGTTGTTCGGCCGCAGCTTCCGGAATGCGGATCTGCGCAAAGGGCTGATCGCGGAGTATTTGTTCCAAGGATATGCAAAGGACAGCAGTGGTCAAGGTCGGCACGCCATCGTGAAAGGAGCGACATTGTGCGAGGATCGGTTCGGAAGGCCGAATAACGCGTATGCGTTCGATGGCAAGGATGATTATATCGTTGCCCAGCCGGCGCCTCTTTTGAATGAAGAGGGATTCTCGCTGTCGGTATGGTGCAGCTTTGGATCAACCACAAAGTTCGAAGGCTGGCATAGCGCGATCGTGTCGCAGGATGGCCATCATGCACGCCGGGTATTCCAGCTTAGCACGCTTGATGCGAGCATTACTTTTCACCGCTTCATGTCCTATCCCGAGCCGTATGCGGAAGGTCCGATTCATTGCAACTTCTGGTATCATCTAGCTATAACGTATGACGGCAGCCATTTCAGATTATATCGCAACGGACAACTTGTCAGCGAAGAGCAGGGCAGGCTGAAGCCGGATGGCGAAGAGGCGTTATACATCGGAAGAAAATCGACCGATGAGCCGTATTTCTTTTTCCAAGGCAAGATCGACGACTTAAGGATGTACGACAGGCCGCTGACACCTGACGAAGTGAATGAGCTATTGTTGGAGAACGGCTGGGAACCGGCAGAGACGCCGGAGCTGCTGGATGATGAGCTGCAGGAGCAGAGAGTACTCGAGTACTTGGAAGACATACAGATGATCGTTCAGCGGAATCGTATTCATGAGGCGGCTGAGTGGTATATCAACAACCTTGGATTCAAGAAACATGCAGGCGGTCCTGATGAGAACTTCTATATATTAAGCTTATACAAAGGGCCTGATCTGATTATGTCGGCAGGTGAGGAGGTTGAGGATTATGCGTGGCAAGTATCGCCGGTATTCTACCGAACCAAAATGGATTTGGAAAAGCTGAAACAACGCCTTGAGTCTGCTGGCGCTGAGACAGGTGCGGTGCGTGATGAAGGCTTTGCGTATTTCCTCGACCTGAAGGACCCGTTCGGCAATGCTTTGATACTTTCCAAGCACAAGCGATAATAATAGAAGAAGAGCRGCTGCGCTTCCCTGGCGGCCGCTCTTCTTTTGTTCAATTGCGTTTAGAAGTTAAAGTTGTCCGGATCAGGGCCGAAGCGTTGATTGCGGTTCAATTCGTTAATTAGGGCCATATCGTCAGCCGACAGCTCGAAGTCGAAGATAGCCGCGTTCTCTTGCATGCGCACCGGGTTCGTCGATTTCGGGATCGTAACGACTTTGTTCTGAAGATCCCAGCGAAGCACGATTTGAGCTGCCGATTTGCCATGTTTTGCGCCGAGGTCGGCTAGCACGCTTTGATCAAGATTGCCTTGCATAAGCGGGCTCCAAGCTTCAAGCTGTATGCCTTTGCTCTCACAGTAGGCGCGAAGCTCGGTTTGGCTAAGCAGCGGATGGTATTCGACTTGATTGACCATCGGCGTTATGGAGCCTGAAGCTTCGATGTCTTTCAAATGATGAATTTGGAAGTTGCTGACGCCGATTGCGCGAACCGCACCGTCGTTGTACAGCTTCTCAAGCGCGCGCCATGTTTCTGTATATTTGCCTTTAACCGGCCAGTGGATCAGAAGCAGGTCGATGACTTCAAGCCCCAGCTTGCGACGGCTTTCCTCGAAAGCGGCTAACGTCGTGTCATACCCTTGATTAGCATTCCAAATCTTCGTCGTTACAAAAATCTCGTCGCGTGCAATGTCGCTGTTGCGGATCGCGGCGCCAACACCTTCTTCATTATTATAGGCAGCTGCGGTATCGATACTTCTGTATCCAAGCTCGAGTGCCGAGGCGACTGTTCTTTCTGCTTCGCCGTCATCCTTAACTTTCCAAACGCCTAAACCGAGCCATGGCATTGTCACACCGTTGCTAAGTGTTGTTGATTGTGTAAATGGTTGCGTCATTTGTGTTTCCTCCCGTACTTGGAATAATGAAAAGGTTAGGTCTAATTAAAGCGACAAGGCCAGAATGGCGCGCACATCGTCTTTGCCAAGCGACTTAAATGAACCAATATTGCCGTATTGTACGGCTTCCTCTGCCATGCGGTCGAGATTTTCTTCGCCGATACCAAAGTCAGCAAGTCTTGACTCCGCGCCGATCTGCGTAAAGAAATCGCGAGTCGCCTGAATACCCGCAAGCGCGATTTCATCGTCGGTCATTCCTTCGCCCGTAATGCCCCAAATGCGCTGAGCGTATTGTACGAAACKGTCGACACGCTGCTTATACACGTACTTCATCCAGTTAGGGAAAATAACCGCAAGCCCTGCGCCATGCGGAATGTCATAGATCGCGCTCACTTCATGCTCGATGCCGTGCGACGCCCAGTCATTCGCCATGCCGACGCTGATCTGCCCGCCGTTAAGCGCCATCGTGCCGCACCACATTAAGTTCGCGCGAGCGGCTGCATCATCGGGTTTCTCAATAGCGATCTGGACATTCTCGATAACCGTCTGCAAAATCGATTCGCAGAAGCGCTCTTGGAGAGGCGTGTTCGGCGTTAAGCTGAAGTATTGCTCGAATACATGCGACATAATATCAACCGATCCATATACGGTATGATTACGCGGCACGGTATACGTCAGCGTAGGATCAAGGATGGAAAACTTCGGATATGTATGCGGGCTCACGAACGATTGCTTCTGCTTTTCTTCCCAATTGGTCACGACCGTACCGCCGTTCATCTCTGATCCGGTTGCGGAGAGTGTTAGAATCGTACCTAGCGGAAGAGCTTGCTGCACGACGGCTTTGCGCGTGTAGAAGTCCCAAACGTCGCCTTCGTAAAGCGTGCCTGCCGCAATTGCTTTAGCTGCATCAATGACGCTGCCGCCGCCTACGGCAAGAATGAAATCAACGCCGTGCTCGCGGCAGATGGAGATACCTTTGTTCACCGTTGTAAGTCGCGGGTTCGGCTCGATATTCGGCAGTTCGTGTACCGTAATGCCTGCTTCGGCCAAGCTCCCTAACGTCCGGTCAAGCAAGCCCGTCTTCTTAACGCTGCCAGATCCATACACAAGCAGTACCGTCTTGCCGTAGCGAGCCGTAAGTTCGCCTACACGGTCCGCCGTGCCTTCACCGAAAACGATGTGCGTCGGATTATAAAATTGGAATGCGTTCATGGTTTACCTCCAATAGTCAAATAGATAACTTTAAAAGCAACTAATTATCGTGAAAGTTATGTTTACGCCGTTTATTTTAGTATAGCGCGTGAAACAATGTCAAGTGAGCCGAAAGAAGCTATTGATACGTTAACTTTAAAGTTATATAATGAGAGCCGAATACTGCTCGAGCAGCTTAACGTAAAAAGGGGATCAGCGGCTATGGAAATCGAAGTAAGCAGCCGAAATATGAAGTTTCTTGAATGTTTCTCATCGCATACGCGAGTAAAAATGATCGAGCTGCTTGGCGTGCAGCCCATGAATATTAAGAGCTTGTCGGAGGCGCTAGACATAAAGTCTCCTATCGTAACGAGACATATTCATATGCTGGAGGAAGCAGGGATCGTTGGCTGCGAGACGGCGGCGGGCAAGCGGGGGATGCAGAAGATTTGTTATTTGCAGCTATCGCATGCGATGCTGCTTTTCCCGGGAGCGCCAGCCCAGCTTCAGCCCGTTCAGAGCAACCGTTATTTTGTTTCGCTTCCGGTTGGCCATTACTCTTCCTATCAGATCAAGCCAACCTGCGGACTAGCCTCCGATACGTCCATGATTGGAATGTGCGACGACCCGCGTTATTTTGCAGATCCGGAGCATGTGCAGGCGAAAGTGATCTGGTTCGGCTCGGGGTTTGTTGAATATCGCATACCTAATTATATGGTTAATACGGAAACGCCCGAATCGCTGGAAATCGCGATGGAAATTTGCTCGGAGACTCCGTGCACGGTCAACCACCTGCCGTCGGATATATATTTTACGATTAACGGAATTGGAATTGGAACGTGGACGTATCCGGGCGACTTCGGTAATTCGAGAGGGCTGTACACACCGGAATGGTGGCATAAGAACATTCAGCATGGGCTCATGAAAACGATTCGCATTAATAAGCAAGGGTCGTTCATCGACGGGGTTCAGGTATCGAACGTAACGATCGAGCAACTTGCGCTTGCTTATGATAAGGAAATCTTGTTCCGCATCTCCTGCAGCGAAACGGCCAAAAACTGCGGCGGCGTCACGCTGTTCGGCAAAGGCTTCGGCAATTACAATCAAGACATTGAAGTTACGCTCCGCTGCTAAGGGGGCGTTTTTTCTATTTTAAAATAGGCTTGGAAAAACATATCGATTGAGACTGTTGACAAATACATTAAATTAAAGTATCTTTAAATCAAGATAAATGAAATTGAGAAATTAAATGAATGAGGTGAGTAAGATGAGCACAACAAAAAACGAATCTCTTGACCTCTACATTGCTCTTTCAAGAGCGAGCGAGTGGGTGAACGCACATGCCGATCGTGATATTAGAAGCCACGGATTGAACCGGACGGAGTTCGGCGTTCTGGAGCTGCTGTATCATAAAGGCGCTCAGCCCATTCAGCAGATCGGCACCAAAGTATTAATGAGCAGCGGCAACATCACCTATGTGGTTGATAAGCTCGAGAAGAAGCAGTTCGTGAAACGCAACCCCTCGCCGAGGGATCGCCGGCTCATTCTTGCGGAAATAACGGATGCGGGCAGAACGTTCATGGAAGAGGTTTTTCCTCAGCATACGAAGGTGATCGAGCAAGCGGTAGCCGGTTTGACGGAGGAAGAGAAGAAAGCTGCGGGTCAATTATTGAAGAAGCTTGGGAAGTACGCGCAGGATGGCTTCAAGTAGTCGTTGCTCGTAAGCGAAAGCGATGGCTGCTTTTCTCTCATAGCAATATCTTAATTTTAAGACATCGAAAATATAGGCATGAACAAGTTAATTATAATTTTATATAAACCAAGGAGATGGATGACAATGACAAACCAACAAACAGCAGGTATTCACCATGTAACAGCTTTCGTACGCAGCGCGCAAGAAACGGTAGATTTTTATGCGGGTATTCTCGGACTTCGTCTGGTCAAAAAAACGATCAACTTCGATGCGCCGGAAGTGTACCATCTGTACTTCGGCAATGAATCAGGCGGACCGGGCACGATCATTACGTTCTTCCCATCCGAAAACTCGCGCAAAGGACGTGTCGGAGGCGGCCAAGTCGGATTCACGACTTATGCGGTGCCTGTAGGCAGCTTATCCTTTTGGTCGGACCGTCTATCGCAATTCAGCGTACCGTTCGAGACAACGCAGCGCTTCGGCGAAACGTACCTCAGATTCGAAGACCGCGACGGTCTGAAAATCGAAATCGTAGAGCGCGCGGAAGGCGCGAAAAGCACTTGGGCTTTCGGCGGCGTGTCGGTAGATAACGCGATCAAAGGCTTCGGCGGTGCCGTCCTATTCAGTACGGCTCCTGACAAAACCGCACAACTGCTGGAGCAAGTGATGGGGCTTGAGAAAATCGGGCAAGAGGGCGCATATGCACGGTTCAAATCATATGGCGATATCGGCAACATTATTGATGTGAACGTGACTCCGATGGATTACGGCGCCGGCGGCGCAGGTACGGTCCACCATATCGCATGGCGCGCGAAAGACGACGCCGAGCATGCGGCTTGGAGAAGCCACGTTGAAGCAAGCGGCTACCGTCCAACACCGATCGTCGACCGTCAATACTTCAATGCGATCTACTTCCGCGAAGAAGGCGGCATCTTGTTCGAGATTGCAACGGATCCTCCAGGCTTCGCTCGTGACGAAGCGCCAGAGGTTTTGGGCGAAAAAATTATGCTTCCTGAATGGTTCGAGGAGCACCGCGAGCTTATCGAGCAAAACCTGCCTCCAATTCAAGTAAGGGTGTTGGAAGCTGATCAACAATAATAATTAGTGGTTGGGCCCTCGTCATAGACGAGGGCTTTTTTTTCTTTTTTCTTTATACAGGTATTTCTTGTCTCTCACTATTGAACATAGCACCATACGTTGGCGCGGTGAGGTAGCGGCTGGCTGAGATTGTAAGTAAGAAGTAGCTTAGGTAATATGCTGTCGGATCCAGTGGGTGACGATGGAAACAAAGAAAAAGAGGTTTCTGTTTTTGTTTGAAATAGGTGTATTCAAAAACAAACAAATATGATATTATCAAAACAAACAAAAACAAAACATTATTCGGAGGTATATCCATGGTACAAAGTTTGTGGGATTCAGCAGAAGCTTCGAAGTTTGAAAGCGGACTTGATCAACTCGTTTATCGCTCCAACATTATCGGCGCGGATCGCCGCGTATGCAATTATGGCGGCGGCAATACGTCGACGAAAACAATCGTTAAGGACTTCCGCGGACGCGAAGTAGAAGTCATGTACGTGAAGGGCAGCGGCTCTGACCTTGCAACGATGAAAGCGGGCAATTTCACAGGTCTTCGCATGGACGATATTCGTCCGTTGTTCGAGCGCTCCGAAATGCCGGATGAGGAAATGGTCGCTTATCTCGTTAATTGCATGATCGATTCTAAACATCCACGCGCTTCGATCGAGACTTTGCTGCACGCATTCCTGCCTTTCAAACATGTCGATCATACGCATCCGGATTCGATTATCAGCCTATGCTGCGCGGATAACGGCAAGGAGCTTGCTAAGGAAATTTTCGGCGACCGTTTTGTATGGGTTCCTTATGTTCGTCCAGGCTTCAACCTGTCGAAAATGATCGCGGAAGGCGTCCTTGCCAACCCGAACGCCGAGCTCGTGCTTATGGAGAAGCATGGTCTTGTTACTTGGGGCGAAACGTCGGAAGAGTGTTATGCACAGACGATCAAGATCATCTCCGAAGCGGAAGCATTCATTGAAGCACGCGTAAATGAAGCGAAGTTGTTCGGCGGCGCGAAGCATGAAGTGCTAGCAGCCGAAGTTCGCCGCAGCGTTGCAGCTAGTGTAATGCCAACGATTCGCGGTGCGGTAAGCGACGCTAAGAAAATGATCCTGTCGTACGACGACGAAGCGGACGTGCTGGCATTCGTTAGCGGCGAAGCTTCGCCGAAGCTGTCCCAAGTAGGCGCAGCTTGCCCGGATCACCTTGTTCATACGAAGGTTGTTCCGCTCTTCATCGACTGGACGCCTAACGCGGACGATATCGAAGGACTGAAAGCGAAGCTGATCGAAGGCATCGCTTCCTATAAAGAGCAATACCAAGCTTACTTCGAACGGAACAAAAACGAAGGCGACGTCATGTTCGAAGCAGCGCCGCGCGTTATTCTCATTCCAGGTATCGGGATGATCAACACAGGCAAGAGCTGGGCCATGTCCAAAGTCAGCGGTGCTCTTTACCACCGTGCGATTGCGGTTATGCGCGGAGCAACTGCACTTGGGGACTTCGTATCGCTTAGCGAGAACGAGTCTTACAACGTGGAGTACTGGCCGCTTGAGCTTTATAAGCTGTCGCTTGCTCCGGCAGAAGCCGAATTCTCCCGCAAGGTTGCTTTCATTACTGGCGGTGCTGGCGGCATCGGCAGCGAGACAGCTCGCCGTCTCGTATCTGAAGGCGCCCATGTGGTGCTTGCCGACCTTAACCTTGAAGGAGCTCAGAAGGTTGCTGACGAGATTAACGCCAAGTATGGTGAGAACCGTGCGATTGCGGTTAAAATGGATGTAACGAGCGAGGAGCAGGTTACTGCGGCTTACGCGGAAACGGCGATTGCTTACGGCGGCGTTGACATTATCGTCAATAATGCAGGGCTTGCAACTTCCAGTCCGTTCGACGAAACGTCGCTTAAGGAATGGAATTTGAATATGAACGTGCTTGGCACGGGCTACTTCCTTGTTGCCCGCGAAGCGTTCAAGCTAATGAAACAGCAGGCAATCGGCGGCAACATGGTATTCATCGGTTCGAAAAACTCGGTTTATGCAGGCAAAAACGCTTCGGCGTACAGCGCGGCCAAAGCGCTTGAAGCGCATCTTGCGCGCTGCATCGCAGCGGAAGGCGGCGAGTTCGGCATTCGCGTCAACACGATTCTGCCGGATGCGATCCTGCAAGGCTCGGCGATCTGGAACGGAAGCTGGCGCAATGAGCGGGCTGCCGCTTACGGCATCGAGCCTGATCAGTTGGAAGAATACTACCGCAAGCGCACGACATTGCTTGTGAATATCTACCCGCGTGATATTGCGGAAGGCATCGCGTTCTTCGCTTCATCCAAAGCGGACAAAACGACGGGCTGCATGCTGACAATCGACGGCGGCGTACCTGCAGCGTTCACGCGTTAATCCAATAGGGAAAGCATAAACAGGGCAGCAGAGAAGAGCGTCGCCTTCGGCGGCGGCGCTTGCTGTTTGCTGCTTCAAGGAGGGCACTTTAACCATGTATCAAGCGCGTGGAGAGAAGCATTGGTTCATACCTGACGGATTCATACCGCCGGACAGCACGGGTGCGCTTACGAGCCACGAATCGGTGTGCGTCCTGAATTGCTCCTCGGAAGAGGCGCTTATCCGGTTTACGATATTTTTCGAAGACCGCGAACCTATTGAAGACATCCTGGTCGTCGTGCCAGGCAGACGTACGAAGCATATTCGTACGAGCTCATTAGTGAAGAACGATGAGGGTATCCCMGTTGGCGTTCCATACGCGATCGAGGTTCTAAGCGATATTCCAATCATTGTCCAATACAGCAGACTCGATTCGACGCAAGCGGAGAACACGCTTATGTCGACGATTGCTTATCCTTTGAAGTCATAAATCACTATATTTTATATTGAAAGGGTGTTCACCATGTCCGATCGTGCATATGCACTATTTGCAGAGCAACAGCAAGCTAGAGGAATTAACCTGGAGGACGTAAAGTCCAAATTGAAAGCGCTCAAAATCGAGACGCCATCTTGGGGGTACGGAGATTCGGGTACGCGGTTCAAAAACTTCCAAAAAGTCGGCGTTCCCCGCAATCCGTTCGAGAAGTTCGACGACGCCGCACAGGTTCATAAACTGACAGGTCTTGCTCCATCGGTTGCCATCCATATTCCTTGGGATAAGGTTGATGATTACAGCAAGCTGAGAAGCCATGCGGAGAGCCTCGGCCTTAAAATTGGTGCCATCAATCCGAACTTGTTCCAAGAAGACGACTACATGCTTGGCAGCGTAACGAATGCCGACCCGGCTATCCGTCGCAAAGCAACGAACCACTTGCTCGAATGCGTTGATATTGCGAAAGAAACGGGCTCGCGCGATATTAGCCTATGGTTCGCTGACGGCACGAACTACCCAGGCCAAGGCGACATTCGCAAGCGCAAAGGCTGGATGTACGAAGCGCTTGCCGAAATGTACGGCGCAATGACGCCAGAGATGCGCATGCTGATCGAATACAAATGCTTCGAGCCTGCATTCTACCATACCGATCTTGCGGATTGGGGCATGGCGTACAACATGGCGCTTAAGCTTGGACCTCAAGCGGAAGTACTCGTCGATACGGGCCACCATCTGCCTGGCGCGAACATTGAACATATCGTGGCTTACTTGCTGGACGAGAAACGTCTTGGCGGTTTCCACTTCAACAGCCGCAAATACGCGGACGATGATCTGATCGTCGGCACGGTCAATCCATACGAGCTGTTCTTGATCTTCTATCAAATCTTGAATGCAGCAGGCGACGATGATGCGGCTATTCGCAGCAACGTAGAGAATATCGCGTACATGATCGACCAGTCGCATAACATCGAGCAGAAGATCCCGGCTATGCTGCGTTCCGTGCTCAATGTTCAGACGAACTTCGCCAAAGCGCTGCTTATTAACCATGAAGAAGTGGCTGCTGCTGCTAACAGCAACGATGTGCTCGGCGCGGAAGATGCCGTTCGCAAAGCGTTCGAATTCGACGTTACGCCGCTGCTTCACGCGATTCGCGAAGAGCAAGGCTTGCCGCTTGATCCGATGAAGGCTTATCTTGCCAGCAGCTACGGCAAAGACATTCTTGCTAGAGGCAAGGGCGGTGCGAGCTGGTGACCATACTCGCATTCGATCTTGGCGCGAGCAGCGGCAGAGCGCTGCTCGGCCGCTTGCAGGATGGCAAGATCGAGGTCGAAGAGCTGCACCGGTTCAGCAATGATCCGGTGCAGGTAGGCGACCGGCTGCAGTGGGATATTTTGCGCCTGCTGCATGAGTTGAAACAAAGCTTGCTGCTTGTGAAGCATCGCGGCATTAAGCTGGACAGCATTGCGATCGATTCATGGGCGGTCGACTTCGGACTGATCGGCGAGAACGGCGAGCTGCTTGGCAATCCGTATCACTATCGCGATTCGCATACGAACGGCGTGATGGAGAAGGTTCGCGAGGAGCTAAGCGATTCGGAGATATTCGGACGTACAGGCATTCAGTTTTTGCCTTTTAATACGATTTATCAGCTTGCCGCGCTTAAGCAAGCTCATTCGCCGTTATTGCGGGAAGCGAAACATTTCTTGATGATCCCGGATCTGCTCCGTTATTTCCTGACTGGCGAAATGTACAATGAGTTCTCCAATGCGACGACGACGCAGTTGTACAACCCGTTAACTGGAGGCTGGGATGAGACGCTTATTCGTGCCATTGGATTGTCGCCGGATCTGTTTGGTGAGGTTGTACAGCCTGGAACAGGCGTTGGCATGCTGCGCCCATCCTTGTGCGAGGAGCTCGGCATTGATCCGGTTCCGGTTATTGCGGTCGCTGAGCACGACACGGGTTCGGCTGTTGCAGCCGTTCCGGCGTTCGATCGCTCATTCGCTTACTTAAGCTGCGGAACATGGTCGCTCATGGGTACGGAAGTGGGAGAGCCGGTCATTAACGAGCTGTCGGAGCAACTGAACTTCACGAACGAAGGCGGTGCGTATGGCACGTATCGTTTGTTGAAGAACATTATGGGCCTATGGATTTTGCAGGAATGCAGAAGAGCGTGGGAACGTGCAGGAAAATCGTTCTCCTTCCCCGAATTAGTTAAGTTGGCCGGCGAAGCAGAACCGTTCGCGGCTTTCGTTGATCCTGACGATCCCGTATTTATGCCTCCTGGCGATATGCCTGCACGCGTCGTTGAATACTGCAAGCGTACGGGGCAGCAAGCACCTGAGAGCGTAGGCGCGATTACGCGCTGCGTGCTGGAGAGCTTGGCGCTGAAATATCGCTTTGTGTTGGAGCTGACGGAGAAGCTGTCGGGCAATCGATTCGGCGGGCTGCATATGGTTGGCGGCGGCATTCAGAATCAATTGCTTTGCCAATGGACCGCTAACGCGATCGGCAAGCCGGTATGGGCCGGTCCGGTCGAAGGCAGCGCCATCGGCAACATGATCGTACAGTGGATTGCCGGCGGCAAGCTGACCGATATTTGGGAAGCGCGCAAGGTAATTCGCGATTCGTTCCCTGTGGACGAATACGAGCCGGAGCAGTCGGAAGCTTGGGAACGGGCTTATGAAGCTTTTGTTGTGAAGACAGGGGTCGCTTAAACAACTGTTTGGGCTGCCATCAAATATAGGTTAGAAAGAGGTACGGTATGCTGGTCGCGGAACGCTACGATAAAATTGTACAGCTAGTGAATGAAAGAGGAAGCATTCGAGTGACGGAGCTAAGCGAGCTCTGTCAGGTGACGGAGGAAACGATCCGCCGCGACCTTGATCGTTTGGAGCAAGCCGGCAGGCTCCGCCGTTCTCATGGCGGTGCGGTAAGCGTGAAGGATCAGCAGCCGGAGATACCTTTTTTTGAACGAGAGATTACGCATGCCGATGAGAAGCGGCTAATTGCCGAGGCAGCGGTGAAGCTAATCCAGCCGAAGGATCGCATATTGCTAGATGCGAGCTCGACAGCTTGGTACATGGCTGCCAGCATGCCGGATATTCCGCTCACGGTATTGACGAATTCGATCAAGGTAGCGATGGAGCTGAGCGGCAAGGAGAAGATCGAGGTCATTTCGACGGGCGGAATTCTTGCCTCCCGCTCGCTCTCTTATGTGGGACCGTTAGCCGAGCGCTCGCTTGATGCATACCATGTGGATAAGGCATTTATTTCGTGCAAGGGCGTCCATCTGGAGCGCGGCGTCAGCGAATCGAATGAGCTGCAGGCTCGGATCAAGCAGAAGATGGTCGGCATGGCCGATCAGGTCATTTTGCTTGCCGACTCTAGCAAGTTCGGCGTCATCGCCTTCACGAACGTCGCCGAGCTTGGCGATATTGACACCATCGTTACCGATAAGCGGTTGTCAGGCGAGCTGCTCAGTCAGCTCGAAGAACGGCAGATCGCTGTAACGATTGTGTAGCAGCGTAGAGTCACGCCGCAACTATTCCATTTGCCGTCTACGGACGGCTCATTTTTATATTCAACATGTCTGACAACCTGATATAATGACATTATTAGATGTGAAGAGAGGGGTGCCGGAATGAAGGTTTCCTTATTTATTACTTGCTTAAGCGATGCGATTTATCCGCGCGTTGGGGAAGCGATGGTGCGGCTGCTTGCGAAGTACGGCGTATCGCTGCAGTTTCCGACCGTACAGACCTGCTGCGGGCAGCCGGCTTTCAACAGCGGCTATTGGAAGGAAGCGAGAGAATCAGCGAAGACGATTTTGGATGCTTTTGAGGATAGCGACTTCGTTATTTCGCCATCAGGCTCGTGCACAGGCATGATTCATMATTATCCGAAGCTGTTCGAGAATGATCCTGTGATGCTGAAGCGTGCGAAGTCCTTGGAGAGCAAGTCCTATGAATTCACGCAGTTTCTCGTGCAGGTGCTTGGGGTTACGGACGTAGGTGCCGCTTTCCCGCATAAAGTTACGTATCATCCGTCGTGTCACGGCAGCCGGATACTCGGCGTGAAGGATGAGCCGATGGCGCTTATGAAACAAGTGAAGGGCCTTGAGCTTGTGCCGCTTCCATTCGCGGAAGATTGCTGCGGATTCGGCGGAACGTTCGCGGTTAAGATGGCGGACATTTCCGGTGCGATGGTTACGGAGAAGGCTGATCACGTACTTGAGACGGAAGCAGAGGTGCTTGTCGGCCTCGACATGGCATGCCTTATGAACATTGCTGGCAACTTGAGATATCGAAACGAGCCGGTGCGGGTCATGCATCTCGCCGAGCTGCTGTACGAAGGGGTGAAGGAAGCATGAGCGGAGCACATCAAGCGGGGGCAACGGTAAAGGCAAGGGCGGAGCTGGCGCTGAATGACGAGTTTCTGCGCAAAGCGGTGAAGTTCACGACCGAACGACTGCGCAACGGGAAGAAAAAAGCGTCAGAGGAGCATGGCAACTGGGAAGAGTGGCGTGAGCGCGGCAAACAGATTCGGCTGCATACGATCGCGCATCTCGACTATTATTTGAACCTGTTCGTCAACAACGCCCGCGCGAACGGCGTTCATGTGCACTTTGCGAATACGACGGAGGAAGCGGTCAAGCTGACACTGGACATCGCCGAACATGCGAACGCAAAGTCGGTCGTGAAGTCCAAGTCGATGGTTACCGAGGAGCTGCATCTGAACCATGCGCTGGAATCGATCGGCGTCGAAGCGATTGAGACCGACCTTGGCGAATATATTATCCAATTGGCGGGCGAGATGCCGTCGCATATCGTTATTCCGGCGATTCATAAGAATAGATACCAAATTGCCGATCTTCTCTCCAAGGAAGCGGGGTACACGCTGCCGCCGGATACAACGGCGCTGGCGGGCTTCGTGCGCAAGAAGCTGCGCGAGAAGTTTCTCGAAGCAGACATCGGCATGACCGGCTGCAACTTCGCCATTGCCGAGACCGGCTCGATGGTTCTGTTCGAGAACGAAGGAAATGCCCGTATGGTAAGTACGGTTCCGAAGACACAGATTACGCTAATGGGCATGGAGCGTATTATTCCATCCTGGGAAGACCTTGAAGTGATGGCGACGCTGCTTCCTCGCTCGGCTACGGGACAGAAGCTGACGATGTACATGTCCGGCATTACGGGTCCGCGCCGCGAGGAAGATGCCGACGGTCCGGATGAAATGCACATAATTATCGTCGATAACGGACGCTCGCTGCAGCTCGGCGACCCTGAGTTCCAAGAGCTGCTGAACTGCATTCGCTGCGGCGCTTGCTTGAACGCTTGTCCCGTGTATCGCCATATCGGCGGGCACGCATACGGAAGCACGTACAGCGGGCCGATCGGTGCGGTCCTTACCCCGTCGCTCAACAAAAATATCGCGGAATGGGACGACATCGCGAACGCATCCAGCTTATGCGGCGCTTGCTATGAAGCCTGCCCTGTGAAGATTCCGCTGCATGATATGCTCGTCTACCTGCGGCGTCGCAAGGTCGAGAGCGGCAACGGCAGCAAGCTGGAGTCGATCGGGATGCAAGGATTTGCAACCGTAATGGGCAACTCGTCCCGCCTTGGCGGCGTATTGCGCTTAGGAAAGCTGGGGCAGAAGCTTGTCGTTCGCAGCGGCGTCATCAAGACGAAGCTTGGTCCGCTCAAAGGCTGGAATACCTATCGTGTGACGCCGAGCTTGCCGAAGGAATCGTTCCGCGACCGCTTCGATACGCTTGATCAGGAATTGAAGCAAGGTTTGAAGGCGATGGATCCAGCGATGCAGAGCCGTATGGAGAAACTGGTACAGCAGCGCAAGGACAACGAGAAGAACGGCGGAGGAGGACATGGTCATGGCTAATACGGATACATCGGCACATAAGGAATGGCTCGCCAAGCTGGAAGCGCAATCGAAGACGAAGCAGGAGCAATTCATGAACGGCATTTCGCAGCGGCTCGGACATCCCCGCATGACCGAGAAGCCTCAGCATCCGTTCCGCGGCGCGCCGGACTTCTGGAAGGCGTTCGAGTGGAGCGAAGAAGAGCGTATTAAGGCGTTCACGGACAACTTCGTTTCGGTTGGCGGACATGTGGCAAGGCTCGAGACAATGAATGACGCGAAACAGTTCATCGCTGACAAGGCGCAGGAGATGAGCGCGAAGTACGTCATTCGCCAGAACCAGCCGGAGCTGGATGCGCTGGATCTCGAAGGCGAGCTTGCGGATGCGAAGGTGTCGGTATGGAATTCCGATCCTGAACAATATTGGCGGGCACGGGCGGCAGAAGCCGACTTCGGCGTCGTTATCGCCGACCATGCCGTCGCGTATACGGGGTCCGTAACCGTATTGTCCGCGCCGAATAAAGGACGTTCCGTCAGCCTGCTGCCGACCGTGCTTGTCATTATTATTCCAATAGAGCGCTTGAAGACGAAGCTGGGCGAAGTGTTGAAGACCTTCGATGAGGCAGGGCGCGAGAAGCTTCCTGCCGGCATTCATTTCATTACCGGTCCTAGCCGATCGTCAGATATCGAGAATGATCTGACGATCGGTGTCCATGGTCCGGGAATCGTTTACGCGCTATTAGTCGGTTAAGAAACAGGAGGTAGGCGCATGTCGTCGCTGGATGTCGTGAAGTTGTCCAAACGCAATCATTACGAGGAAATAACGGAGCAAATCAAGGGACTCATTATGGACGGAAAGCTGAAGGTTGGCGACAAGCTGCCTTCAACGAAAACGATGTCGGAGCAATTCGGCGTCGGACGCTCGACAACGCGCGAAGCGCTTAGCGCGCTCAAAGCGATGGGCATGATCGAGATTCGGCAAGGGGGCGGCTGCCGCGTCATTCGCAGCGCGCCTGCGTAGGTAGAGCTTCCTGAGCTCCTGTCACTGCGGATGAACCGCGAGACGGTGCTGGAGCTGCTCGAAGCGCGCGAGTCGCTTGAAGTGTCGAACGCAGCCATTGCCGCTAAGAAACGCACAAATCACGATCTTGAGGCGTTAGCCGGCATCATTCATCAGATGGAGACGACGGTGGGCAATGACGCGGAAGGTGAGCGGCTTGATCTGCTCTTCCATCTGACGCTTGCGAAGGCCACGCATAATACGATTATGGCGCGGTTGTTCGAATCGATCATGGGCAAGATCGAAACAGCGATCCACGATATTCGCCGCGTCGAGCTGTATGCGAACGAGCAGGTCGCCGGAAGGCTGTACGAGGAACATTCCGCTATCTATGAAGCCGTCAAGGAGCAGCAAGCCGAACTTGCCGCCGAGCGGATGGAGCGCCATCTGCAGCATATTGAGTCTATCGTGCTGAAGCATATCGGATCCTAACTACTTGCATTTTCACACTAGGATAGACGAAGAGAAGAGGCTGCACCTGCATCGCCATGACGCGGGTACAGCCTCTTTCTCATGGATGGTCATACCGTTACTTAACCGTCCCCAAATACTTCTTAATAAATTGCAGCGCCTTGTCCGGGTTCTTCGCATTGACGCGAATGCCGACGATCATATCCTGCTTGTAGAGCGGCAGGTCCGTTACGAGCGAACTTGCGCTTAGATCGATGCCGTAAATCCGTTCGGTAGTATCTTCCTCTGTCTTGAGCTTTTGTGCTAGGCCGTCCTTGAGCAACGGCTTCAGTTCCCCTTCAGCTGCATCGTCAAGCGGCAACAACACCCCTTGAACGCCTACCCATTGGAAAATATTTTTGTCCATCACATAGACATCCGGATTTTCGGTTGCCAGCATGAGAACAGCTTTTTGCATATACGCATATTGGTTCGCTTCGTCCGCAGGCACAGGAGTCAGCATCGTCTTGAAACGCTTCCRTTCCGGAAAAGCAGCCAGCAGCGCTTTCTCAAGAGGCTCTTCTTTCTCCGCGGTATCATTCAAGTAGTAGTTGCCCATGAACGATACTTCAAGATCGACGGGAGGCAGACTTGCCAGGTAGGCTTTCTCTTCGCGATAGTTAACAAAGCTGATAACACCATAAATAATGAGTGCGACGGCTACGACGGCGCCGAGCGTATGGAACTTATAATACCGCCAAAAATGGTCCATCTTCTGGGCTTTGTCAGCCATGCCCTTGTACTTGCCGTATTCCTGTTCATTGAACGCATCGGTCGTCTTGCGGTCCTCGTATTCGAGGATGAATCGATACGCCCCAGTGATAAGCGCGAACTCATCATTGCCGCTGCTTCCCGTACCGCTATCCTGCTGCTGCGCTCGCGAGCGTTCTCTGCGCATCAATGTCGTGTAGCGCTTCTCTACTTCTTCTCTCGGAGCTAATTCCGGCAACCCCAAGCGTTCATATGCTTGCTTCAAATCGTCCACTTCGTCACCCCAATTAGTAAAATAGCTCTTGTATGCATCCTATCTATAAGTATACGGAATTCCGCGCCCAACGCAAACTTTGGGAGAAGAAAGAGAGTCATGTCGATTATAGGCGCAAATAAAGCTTGATAGCCTAGCTTTGCCGCCATTTTTTGCGGTAGACGAGCGGCGTTTGCTCCACACGGTCTTTGAACAGCGATATAAAATGGCTGACATTGTCGATGCCAATCTGCACGGCGATCTCGGCGATCGGCATATCGGAATATTTGAGCAGCTCCTTCGCTCTCGTAATCCGAGTATTAATGAGGTACTCATTCGGCGAGAAGCCGGTATAACGCTTGAATTGTTTGGCCAGATAGTATTTGCTGACCGCATGCTCCGCTGCCAGCTCGGTTAGCGACATCCTTTMCGCGAAATGCTCATCCATCCACTGCGTGATCTCGCCGATGTAGCTTGGGATATCCGCATAAGGAAGCTCAAGCTGTTGAGCGGTCAAGACCAGCTCGGTCAATAGCTCCGTAATCAGCTGCGAGCCGACTAGCTCGGTTCGGAAGCTTTTGCGAGCATGCAGCTCTAGCAATTGACGAAGCAGCGCAGGCACTGGTGTGTCAGGCTGGAGCTTCAGTACAGGCTCTGAGCTTAATGCGAATTGCTCGTAGTAGGCACGGACTGCGCTGCCATTGAAGTGCACCCATAACATGTCCCAGGACTGGCCTTGCTCGGTTGCATAGTGCTGATAATCCATACAATCGATGAAGAACAGCTGCTTGGCCATTAACGGGTATGTCGTGCCCCGGTAGGTCAATCGCCCGCTTCCGGCTAGGGTGTATACAAGAAGATACGATTCAAGCTGTTCCCTTTCTGTAAAATAACGTTCGAGCGTCTCGAAATATCCGATCTCCTGCACATAGAACAACGATTCCTTGGCGAAGGCCGACGGTGTAGCGAACAGCCGGACGGAGTTATCCGACCAGGCGGGATAACTTCTTTCGCTATATGCGCACATGATAGGAGTTCACCTCGCAAGATTGTGTTATTTTTGACCAAGATGATCTGATGTTATTGGTATTGAAAGCCGTTACAATGTGGATATAAAGCTATTATTTCATAAAATGACGAGGTGGTAAAGCTGACGTTACTATCTGCTATTAAACCAAGCAAGAGAGCACGGATCGGTCTTTATTCTGTTGGCTTGAGAGCATATTGGGAGCAATTTCCTGGTCTGCGTGAGCGGTTGATTGAATACGGGACATTCATCGAGAAGCGGATGTCCGCTTGGGGAGACGTATACAACTACGGACTTGTGGATACGGAAGGGGAAGGACGAAAGGCAGGGGAGTGGCTGAACGAGCAGCAGGTGGACTTGGTGTTCTGCCATGCTGCTACGTATTCGACGAGCTCAACCGTGCTGCCCGTTCATCTGATTAATAAAGCGCCGGTCGTATTTCTTAATCTGCAGCCGACGGAGCGCATTAGTTACGACCGGACGACAACCGGCGAATGGCTGGCGCATTGCGGAGCGTGTCCGGTACCCGAATTCGCCAACACGTTCAATCGCGCAGCGATCCCGTTCCGCGTCGTTAACGGGCTGCTCGGCTTGGACTATACGCCCGCTATTTCACTAACGAACGAAATTACAGCCCAGCGCAAGGAAGCGGTGCGCGCTTGGCGGGAGATTGAGGAATGGGTGCGCGCGGCCGCCGTACCGCGCAACCTGCAGCACAGCCGTTTCGGCTTCTTAGGAAATACGTACAGCGGCATGCTGGATATGTACAGCGACTTCACGATGATTGCGGCGCAGACTGGACTTCATGTCGAAGTGCTCGAGATGTGCGATCTCGATCGGCATTTGCGGCAAGTTACGCCCCAGGAAGTGAAGGCGAAGCTGGATGAGGTGCATGAGATGTTCCAGATTAGCGGCGATTCGCCGTCCGATCCGATTGCAAGGAAGCCGACAGAAGAACAGCTCGAATGGTCGTGCAAGGTGGCGGCGGCGCAGGAGCGTCTCGTTCGCGAGTATGATTTGGATGCGCTAACCTACTACTATCATGGCGCTCCGGGCGGTGAATACGAGACACTGCAATCGGGCTTCATTGTCGGTCATTCCTTGCTGACGGCTCGCGGCATTCCATGCTCGGGCGAAGGCGATCTCAAGACGGCCGTTGCGATGAAAATATGCGATCTGCTTGGAACGGGAGGCAGCTTCTCCGAAATCGTTGTCGTTGATTATGTAGACGATACGATTCTGCTCGGACATGACGGACCGTTCCATATTGCGATCTCGGAAGGCAAGCCTGTACTGAGGGGGATGGGGCTGTATCACGGCAAGCAGGGTACGGGCGTATCCGTCGAGGCGAAGGTTCGCGCGGGGGCCGTAACGACGCTGAACGTCACGCAGACCGGAGACGGAAAGCTGAAGCTGATCGCAAGCGAAGGGGAGTCGACGAACGGTCCGATTATGCGCATCGGCAATACGCAGACGCCTATCAAGTTCCGCCTTGCGCCGGATGATTATATGACGAGCTGGTTCGCTGAAGCGCCGACGCATCATTGCGCATTATCCATCGGTCATAATGCCTCGTTGTTCGCTAAGGTTGGCGAGCTGATGAAAGTGAAGCATGTGACGCTATAGCATCATCGCAACATATCGGAATATTGAACAAAATGATCCGTTATTTGCTACCTTTATAAGCAGCTATTCTGCTATTCTATCATTAATGATACTTGATGATAGGATGGTGCAAAGTGGCTACAACTTATCGATTCGATTTCGGCATTGGCGATTCGCCGCAGCCAGGTACAGAATATATTCAAATCCTGCCGGATACGGCGTATACCGATGAACAGGGTTACGGCTTTGAATCCTGTGAGCGTGTGAGCTCGCGCGATCGCGGCGAAGGCGACCGGCTGCGCAGCGCCTTCTGCATTCCTCTAGATTCTGCGTTCATCGTGAAGCTGCCTAATGGTCTGTACACGATTACAGTAACGATGGGCGACGCAATAGCGCCTACCGTTACTAGCTTGAAATACGGGGTCGGCCGAATGGTGCTGAACAAGATAGTGACGTCGGCGGGGCAATACGCGGTGCACAGCTTCACGGTGAAAGTGACGGACGGCAAGCTGCGGCTTGCCTTCTCCGGCGTAGCGCCGCGTATTAATGCGCTTGATATTGCGGAAGCGAAGCAAGCGACGACGATCTTCCTTGCCGGCGATTCCACGGTGACCGATCAGGACGTCTTCCCTTATGCGGGTTGGGGACAGATGCTGCCGCTGTACTTCAAGACCGATGTAGCGATCGACAATCATGCAAAGTCGGGACGCAGCTCGAAGAGCTTCATCTCTGAAGGGCGCTTGAAGCCAATATTGGACGAAATCAAGTCCGGCGATTATTTATGGATTCAGTTCGGCCATAACGACGAGAAGCAGGATGAGGAGCGGGCAACCGAGCCTTTTGGCTCCTACAAGGAGAAGCTGGCAATTTATGTGGAGGAAGCAAGCGCAAGAGGGGCAATTCCTGTCCTCATAACGCCGATGCATCGCCGCAAGTTCGATTCGCAAGGCCGCATTATCGATACGCATGGCGATTACTTGCTGGGCATGAAGGAGCTTGCGAGCGAGCTCGACGTTCCGCTTATCGATTTGGCAGCGAAGAGCAAGACGCTGTACGAGGGGCTTGGAGACGAGCCTTCCAAAGCGCTGTTCATGTGGGCGTATCCAGGCGAGTTCATTCATTTTCCGGATGGGGCGCAGGACGATACGCATTTCCAGGAGCTTGGCGCGATCCGTGTTGCCGGATTGGTAGTCGAAGGGGTGCGCGAGCTGGGGCTTGCGCCGCTGAACTTGTATTTGCGATAAAGGCTGTCGATTTTTTTAGATAATTGAACTAGAATAGATGGATCAACGTTATAGATCGCGAGGTATGCGGGTGTTTGATCCAACGGTGTTMGAAAATGTAAAAGTCGCGCTCGAGAATCATTTTTACGATTTAGACAATCTGGATCGGCTGATCGATATCGTGGGCCGGAATGACCGGATGGAAATGGCGGTTATGGCGCGCGAGTTCGGACTGCGATTCACGCTTGCGGGGCAGTCCGGAGTGTCGGCCGAAGTTAGGCTGGCGTCCTCGCTCCGGCAGCTTGCGGCCGAGCTGATGGACCAAGACGGCGATGCGGCGGCGGCCGGAGCCGGATGCTCGTTATCGTTGCGTTTCCGAGTCGCGATAAGCGAACCGGCCGACCAGTGTCGTCAGATTGAAGGCATTATGAGAACGATATGGGGCGACGATATGCCCTTTACTCAGACGATCAGCTATGTGCATGGGCAGGATTCTCCGCCACAGGCCGTTTTTTATACGAACAAAATTGAACTAAAGTTCAATCGAACGATCGGCGAGGAGCAAATGGAGGATATTCCCGAGCTGGCGGAACATATGCTGCAGACGTTAAGAGAACTGAAAGCCGTAGCTATTTAGCTCGAACTGGCAGTATCCAATCGGGAACGGTTGTGCTATAGTACTCCTATACAACTGAAGAAGAAATTCCGGCGCCGTTGGCGGCCGGGAGAGGTTCGCGAACTCCCTCTATAAAAAACTATGCAAAACGAAGGCTTCTCACGAGAGCCTCGTCTTTTTGCGTTCGGCGCGAAGCGGCAGTACCCGCTTCGCGCCGTTTCTTTGGAATCGGAACGCAAGCAGCATAAGGATGGAACTAGGGCGATCTCTTTCTTCTCCGATCAATGATCTATAAAGCGAGAGGAAGATGGAGCATGAAGCAAGGTAAAGCAGTCGTCGTATTCAGCGGCGGTCAAGACAGCACGACATGCCTATTCTGGGCAATGGAGCGGTTCAATGAAGTAGAGGCGATTACGTTCGATTACGGACAGCGCCATAAGCTGGAGCTTGAGGTTGCCGCTCAGATTACGAAAGACTTAAACGTGAAGCATCATATTTTGGATATGTCGCTCCTGAATCAGTTAGCGCCTAACGCGCTGACTCGCGACGATATCGAGATTGAACATAAAGAAGGCGAGCTGCCTACGACATTCGTTGACGGACGCAATATGTTGTTTCTAACGTTCGCTGCTGTGCTCGCGAAGCAGATTGGCGCTGCACATATTGTTACCGGCGTATGCGAGACGGACTTCAGCGGATATCCCGATTGCAGGGATGTATTCGTGAAGTCGCTTAACGTAACGCTTAATTTATCGATGGATTATCCTTTCGTTATCGATACGCCGCTGATGTGGCTGAACAAAGCAGAGACGTGGGCGCTTGCCGACGAGCTTGGAGCCTTCGATTATGTGCGGGAGCGGACGTTGACCTGTTATAACGGCATTCCATCGGACGGCTGCGGACATTGTCCGGCCTGTCTGCTTCGTCAGAAAGGGCTTGATGATTACTTGGAGGCTAAGGGCGACAAGGAGGAGGTTAATTGATGCTTCAACAAATTTATCCTTCGGTCGCGCATGATTATAGTTATGAGCTGAACAAAGACTTTCATTTCGCCGCAGCGCACTTTGTCCCTTCGGAAGATGCAGGCAAGTGCCGCCAAACGCACGGACATACGTATTATGCGAACGTGACGGTAGCGGCCGACGAGCTCGACCAGTCCGGCTTTCTCGTGAATTTCGCGATTATTAAGCGGCTGATCCATGATCGGTTCGATCATACGCTGCTTAATGACGATACGGAGAGCTTCAGCGACGAGCAGCCGGAGCGATATCCGACGACGGAAGTCGTGGCGCGCACGATCGCTGAGCTCGTGCAGAATTATCTGGACGCTACTGCCAATCAGCCGCGCGTCTTGCAGGTGTTTCTTCGCGAGACGCCTACAAGCTATTGCGTATATCGGCCGAAGCGAAAGGCGGCGGCAGTCGATGAGCGCTAATTCGAAGCTTATTCCTGTATTGGAGCTGTTCGGCCCGACTGTTCAAGGCGAGGGAATGGTCATCGGACGCAAGACGATGTTCGTCCGCACAGCCGGCTGCGATTATCGGTGCAGCTGGTGCGATTCCGCCTTCACCTGGGACGGCACCGGCAAGGACGATATCCGAATGCTCGCAGCGAATGAAATTATAGGGAAGTTGCGGGCGCTGGGCGGAGACTGCTTTGATCATGTGACGATCTCAGGCGGCAATCCTGCTCTGCTGCCCGCCCTCGGCGAGTTAATTGATGGGCTGCACGAGCGGGGGATTCGTTCTGCGCTTGAGACGCAGGGAAGCCGATGGCAGGACTGGTTCTTGGACATTGACGATCTGACGCTGTCGCCGAAGCCGCCGAGCTCCGGCATGACGACGGACTGGGCCGTACTTGACGATATTGTGGGCAAGCTGCAAAGCAAGTCGCGCAGCTTCTGCTTGAAAACGGTCGTATTCGATGAGCTGGATTTGGAATATGCGACATTCGTCCATCTCCGTTATCCAGGCGTACCGTTCTATGTACAGGCGGGCAATGCGAATCTGCGAGAGACGGAGCCTACGCGAATGCTGCCTTATTTGGTAGAGCGCTATGAATGGCTCATCGAGCAAGTAATGCACAATTCGGAGCTGCGCAGCGTACATGTGCTGCCGCAATTGCATACATGGGTTTGGGGCAATAAGAAAGGCGTTTAGAGCATGAACCATTTTAAAACAAAGTTGGAGGGTATCGGTTATGGAAGGAAGAAGCAAAGAAGAGCTGAACGGCGTGACGCTGCTTGGCAATCAAGGAACGAACTATATTTTTGAATATGCGCCTCAAATATTAGAGACGTTCGATAATAAGCACCCGAATAGGGACTACTTCGTCAAGTTCAATTGTCCTGAATTCACGAGCTTGTGCCCGATGACGGGGCAGCCGGATTTCGCGACGATCTATATTTCTTATATTCCCGATGTGAAAATGGTCGAGAGCAAGTCGTTAAAGCTGTATTTGTTCAGCTTCCGCAATCATGGCGATTTCCACGAGGATTGCATGAACATCATTATGAACGACTTGATTGCGCTCATGAATCCGCGTTACATTGAAGTATGGGGTAAATTTACGCCAAGAGGCGGCATTTCTATCGATCCGTATTGCAATTGGGGCCAGCCAGGCACCAAATACGAGCAAATGGCAGATTTCCGCCTTATGAATCATGATCTCTATCCGGAGAAAGTAGACAATCGCTAACGATAGCTGTACCCGGAGGAGACGAAACCGAATAGGAGATTAAGAAGTTGTCTATGGATCACAACAAGCTGCGCGAGGCAGCGATGGCGGTTACGGTAATTCCGCCCGGCTACCTCCTTGTGATGGAGGACAGCATCCCTAAGGATGATGCGCGGGAACGCGGCTATATTTGGGAGCATCCAGAGCATTCTGAAGAGCGCATTGAGATCGCGCTTGATCTGGACACTGCTGCGCTGCTCGAATTGCGAATCGAATCCGCGAGTCAGCCGGCCGGGCCGCGCAAGTGTCCTCTGGAGGATGTAAAGGCGGTTACGGATGCTTTTCTAACGAAACATGCAGTTGATCCTTCTCGACTAACATGGGTGCATGTAGAAGAAGGACAAAGCTGCACGTATATGACGTTCAGGGAAGAGGTCGGCGGTGTTGCACTGCCGGATACCGGCTGCGAGCTGACGCTTGACGCCGAGCTGAACGTGATCAGATATCGGAATTGCTATGGCGCTGACATGCCTGCAAGGCCGGAATGGCCGAAGGAAATAACGACTGCCGATACGATCAAATCACGGCTTCTGCGGGAGCTTCGTATGGAGCTTGCGATAGTTGCCATGCACCCTGCTGTCCATGAAGGTTATGCCGTCGATGCGGATACGAATGATGATTACGACGCATACAGGCTCGTCTATGTTCCTACTGATGCATGGCGTATGCTTGATGCGGCTACCGGCCTTGATCTCTACGAACCCGATCACTACCGTATGCCGCCTAGCTTCCCTATCTTGAGAAGAGAAGGAGACATGCGGGCTCCCCTTCGGTATGCGGATGCCGACCGAGCCGAGATCGAAACGAAGCTAGGCGTGGATAGCCGGGCGTATAGGCTTGATCGCAGCCATGACGATGGCGAATTCATTACGCTGATTTATAGGCACAAGGATGAGAAACAGCCAAGCACAGAGGCGGAAGCTCTGTCGGTTGACGGTTATATGGAGCGGAGATGGGGCGAGCAACTGCGCAACATGAGTGCTTCGCATAGACTTCGGTTCGAGAAGTCGACCGGACGTCTTATCGAGTACAGCTGTTATAGCCGCCGAGTAAGTGCTGCACGTACGGAGGGTTCGAAGACGCCGCTAAGCCGTCCCGAATGCTGGCGCCGTGCGAAGCAATTTATGGAGCTTGTGTTTCCCGAGTACGATCGCTACCTCCAGTTGCAAGAAGCGCACGGCTCTGAGGATGGAGAAGCCGAAGCCGTTGAGCGGGAGTTCTTTTATTTGCCTGTCTATATCAGTGACGTGCCTCTTCATCTGGAGCGTGTCACGATCAGCGTCAGCACAGCAACCGGAGAGGTGCTGCTCTATAGCGGAGTATCCGCGTATCTGCTCCATAAGCTTGAGCAGCATAAGCTTGAGCCGTCACTTACAGCTGAAGATGCGTTGAAGCCATATTTGGCCTACAATCGGCTGCGATTAAGATGGTACTTAGATCAAAATCAAGATCAAGATAAGCCGCCGTCCGCCTATCGGCTTATTTATGAATCCATTGCCTCCGAGGACGAGCTGCCCTTTGAGGGAAGTCACAGCAGAACTTTACGTTATATCGATGCGGTTAGCGGCGATCTTATTTGGGATAAGGTCACAAAACGCAAATAATGAGCTGAACCGAGCTTCAGCCTGACGTGCATGGAATGCCGGATCGATGGCAAACTTAAGGTTAATAATGGTACTATGGATTCAAATGCAAAGCTAAAGGATCAAATAAGAGCGAGCAGCGAGCCATGTGAGAAGGCGCGGGCTGGGTGGMTGGTTAGCTGGCAATCMAAGGTGAAATGAGCGGACGCATATGAACGGAATCGTAGTCGTAATCGGGATCATTTTATTAGTGCTTATCGTGATAGCCGTGCTGGCTGTCATTAGTGTTTACTTCTATAACCTCGCGATCAAGCGCGGGTCCAAAGATTTTCTTAGCAGCAGCGGAGATCTGGTTCAGAACGACGGGGGCGGCGAGAAAGAATCGGCGATCGACCTTGGGTTGCAGGAGGAGGATGTGCCCGCCGCGCTCGAGCTGGACGGCGTACAATGGGTAGACAGCCAAAACCCTCAGATTTGGCATATTACGACGAAGGATGGTCTTAAGCTTCAGGGCTATTATTTGCCGGCCAAATCGCCTACTGCGAATACGGTTATCTTGGCACACGGTTATTCGTCGAAAGGCAAGGATCTAGGGCTTATCGCTCGTTTCTATTACGAGCAGTTCGGTTATAACGTGCTGATGCCGGATGACCGGGGACATGGAGAGAGCGAAGGGAACTACATCGGCTTCGGATGGGTTGATCGGAATGATTATTTGCAGTGGATTCGGAAGACGGTGGATACCGTCGGGGAAGAAGCACGGATCGTCCTGCACGGCATATCCATGGGCGGAGCGACCGTCATGATGGTTAGCGGAGAACCGCTTCCGAAGCAAGTCAAAGCCATTATCGAGGATTGCGGCTATACGTCGGTGCGCGACCAATTGGCGTACCAGCTTAATCGGCTGTACAAGCTGCCGGCTTTCCCTATTCTGCAGGCTACCAGCTTATTGACGAAGCTAAAGGCCGGTTACAGCTTTGCCGAAGCGTCGGCGCTGCGCCAATTGGCGCGCAACAAGCTGCCGATGCTGTTCATTCACGGCAGCGACGATACGTTCGTGCCGACGGAGATGGTTTACCGGCTGTATGACGCTTGCCATACGGAGAAGGAGCTGTACGTCGCGGAAGGGGCTGGGCACGGACTCGCTTATAGCACGAATAAAGCTGTCTATGAACGCAAAGTCCATGATTTTATTGCCCGCTACGTCGTATAGCGATGCTTGCAACGTTGGTAGGAGGTTTCCTAATTACGATTAGCCTGTATTTCATACAGTCTAATTGGGCTAATCGCCTATTAAGTGACTCTTGAGTGGAAAACATACAGTCAAAACCGGCATTTGAGTCCTCATTGGCCATCCTCCGTCCATTTGACTGTACAAAATCCACTCATGAAGCTCAAAACAAATGAACACCCCTTCAACAGGGGGCTGCGATAAGCCGCCTCTAAGAAGGGGTGTTTTTTAATCCAACTGCCCGTAACGTTCAAGCGCCATATTGGCTGTGTTCAGCATTCGGCTCTTTAAGTAATCGCCGTCTACGAGTCTAACCCGCTTGCCTAGAAAACGAAGCTTGGAGAGCACATATTCCTGCTCTTCGCCGGGGAATGTCAGCTGAATCGTGTACACATGGGCAACGGCATCGTATTCGACTTTCTTATCGAAGCAGGAGAAAGCGTAAAGGATACGCGACAGCTCTTCGTTGTATTGCTGTACGACCTCGATCGCCACGGTCATATTGCGTCTGTCAATTAACCGGCGAATAGAACTTTGAAGCTGCTCATACTGCGAAGGCGGCAGTTCCATTTCCTGTACATCGACTATTTTGTTCAGCCTTGTCGTAAGCAGCTTGCGGCGGCTTAGGTGAAACCATAGCAGGTACCATTCCCGCTTCACCATCGAATATTCGAGCTTATAGGGAACAGCGCTCTGGCGAGCGTTAAGGCTGCCGTCCTTCGTCAGGAAGCTTAGCGTGATCCCGCTTCGATTCATAATGGCTCGCCGCAGTTGACGCAGCAGCGGATGGTACACATGGACGACTTTACTGCGTGCCTTCTCGCTGAGTCGGTCGTCCGTTCGCAGCACGGGATCAGCCTCCAGCATCGTCAGCAGCTTGTTCAGCGTCTCCGGAGTGAATGCGTGCTGCGAGGCAGCTTCGGACAGCATCGTCTTCAGCCAGCTTCTCTCGTGAGCGGTGGCCAGGAATGTCCCGGAGTCGTCGAGCTTCGAGATGACTTGATAATTGAAAATTTTCTCAAACGGATTCATAATACGACTTCAGCTCCTTCCATTCTTCGATCATTTCCCGCCGCAGCTGGGCTGGCTCCAGCACCTCGCAGCTTGAACCGAAGCTGCGTATCCAAGGCTTAATCTCCAACGTGCCGTTCACTTCAATCTCGTATAGAAAGGAGGTTTCATCCTCCTGAAAAATGACTCCCCATTGCCCTTGATGAAGCACGCGCTCCTTCACGAAATTACGCGAGCCGTCGCCGGGATTGAAGAACCGCAGCCGAACCGTAACGCGCCTTCCCGTATCGATTAGCCAGGAATAAGCGATCTTCTCCTCCAGCTCGGCAAGCTTCTGCCCGAACAGCTCGGCAGGAGCAGATACCCCGTCATCCGCATTTTGGGTGACGCCCTCCAACCGGTATTTGCGAATGTTATGCCGCGCATGGTAGGCGAGCAAGTACCAACGGCCGTATTGATGATCGTATACGACCTTCAGCGGCAGGGCCCGCTCCAATACGCCATCGGAATCTCGTTCGAATAGCGGGTTCGTGTTCTGCGAAGCATAGCTCTTCTTTTTTTTCGGCGAGAAGTAGAGAAACGTAACGTATTTGCGCTGCTCAATGGCGGCTAGCAGGCTGAACAGATGAGCCTCATCCAGCAGGCGGGAGTAGTAATGATATTTATATAAAAAAGCGCCTAGCGCCTCTTGCTCCACGTTGCTGCGCAACAGCTGTTTCTTCAAGCTGTCGCGCAGCAGATAGCCTTGGAGCGAAGGGACCTGCGTATTCGCCATAACGTCTACAAAATCGTACAGATCCAGCCATTCATCCTCTGTCAGCGCTGTCAGCCAATCGTTATGAAGGCGGTAGCGGGATGGGCGCGGACCGGGAGCTTTGCGAATGACGCCGACCTGCTCTAAGTATTTAAGGTCGGATCGAATCGTCTTCTCATCGGGCAGAGCCTGCTCCTCCGGTAGACTTGCGTAACAAATATCGAGCAGCTCCATCGCCGTCCGCGCTTGGTCGCTCATCGCCGCGAGCAGCAGAGATATGCGTTCGCTCTCCGACTCTTTGAGCGACTTGGCGCGGAATAGGAAGAGCAGCATCGGATCGGCCCTGTCGAAGTAATTGAACCGGATCGTCTCCGCCAGCTCCTTGCTCTGCTCCGCGGGAAGCTGCTGGTGAACCGAGCTTACGATTTCTTTAAGCCGCTTCAGCGTTTTATCGAAGGTATGTACCGAAATGCCGAGCCTGTCGGCGAACTGCTGACGGCTGTAAGCGCCGCTCGTTAGCGCCAGCATCCGCAAAAACTGAATTTCCTTATCGAAGCTTTCTCTTGCCATGTTCGTTTTGCTCCTCTCCAGGGGCGTCCTCATTTATCCATTGTATCATCGAATTTCTGATTTGATTATGCTTTGTAATACTTTCGCCATGTTCGCAGCTAACGAAATGAGTCATGATAGAACTCGTAAGACGCCTTAACCTACAACATTCGAATCAGACACTAACGATACACGGACATAGAGTCAGGAGGAATGACAATGGAGCTTCAATGGAACCATTCTTACAAAAACCACGGCGGTAATCACTACGAGCTAGAGCTTGCGAGCGGCAAGCTTCATCTGTTCGCCAACGAGGAAGTGCTCGCTTCTTTCGAACCGAAGGTGTTCGAGATGGCGAACAACAATCTGCAAATTCCGCGCAACGTCTATATGAGCTATACGCCGGACGCGCATGTCGGAGTAGGAACATGCATTGGCACGACGGCGGTATGGAGCATGAAGGACGGCTGCGTGTCGCCCTCGATCGTAGGCTCGGATATCGGCTGCGGCATGCGCGTTCATACAACGCCGCTGCATAAGCGCGATATACAAAATAAAGAGATTCGCCGAAGCCTCATTGGGGCAATCGAAAAATATGTCCCGACGAACGAGCGTACGAATACGAATTACAATGACATCGATATTATGAGCGTCGTAAGAAACGGCCTCAAGGGCTTGCCGGATAAATATATTCCGAATAAGCAATGGCTTACCCACGTGGAGCTACGTTCCCATATGATCACGCTTATCTCGAGCAGCTGCCTCCCAAGATTCGCAAGCATGCGCATGGCCAATTAGGGTCGCTGGGCAGCGGCAACCATTTTATCGAGATTCAGTACTTGGAAATTAACGAGGAGTACGAGGCGGTAGCGGCAAAATGGGGCTTATTCGACGGGCAAGTCGTCGTCATGATCCACTCCGGTTCCCGTTCTTGGGGAGCAATGGTAGGGCGCGAGCATAACAACGTCATTAAGGAAGCGATGAGTCAATGGGGCGTCAGCAATCCCGACCCGCAGCTGATCTACGCGCCAATCGCGAGCCGCGAAGGGCAGACGTACCTGAATCTGATGTACTCCGCGCTTAACTTTGCGGTAAGCAACCGCCATATGATTGCTTACGGCGTACGCGAAGCGTTCAAGGAAGTGTTCGGCGAGGGGATGGAGCTGCCGGTGCTGTATGACTTGATGCATAATTACGCGCTCAAGGAATTCCACCGCAATCAACCGATGCTCGTTCATCGCAAGGGCGCGACGCGCGCGTTGCCGCCAGGCCATTTTTTGAACACGGCGGCATACAAGGAGACGGGGCATCCGGCGTTGATCCCCGGTTCGATGGGAACGTCCTCCTACATTATGGTTGGCCGCGAGGAAGGAATGAAAAACTTTTATTCCATCTGCCATGGAGCGGGGCGGGCGAGATCGCGCAAAGCGACGAAGCTGCTCGTCACGGTCGACCAATTCGAGCAATCGATGAAGGTCGGCACGGACGATGAGGTGCTCGTGAATCACCGCTCGCTGCAGAGCATTCTGGATGAATGCCCGCAAGCCTACAAGGACGTCGATCAAATTATCGACAGCGTTGTCGGCGCGTCGTTAGCCGGCGTCGTCGCCAAATGCAAGCCGATGGCTGCGATCAAGGGCATCTAGTTTTTTTACGCTTACCAATGCGCTATTAAAGATAACATCAATAATAGATGAGGTTAGCGGCAGGGGTGGCATACCTTGGCTGGGATTTCATAGAGTCCCGCAGTGCTTGCGCATGTTATGCGCTTGTATGCTGTATCGCGCATCGCCTCGCTAATCTCCCACATGTAGTATGAAGCAGGGGTTCGATTCCCCACGTGCCTTTCACGCACGCTCATGGTAGAGCACTCGACTTTTAATCGAGAGAACCTAATCCTATTAACGACCAGCCTCGGCAATTTTCACGGAGGGCTTACATAGACTCCGACTGAAGATGGACTAAGCAGCCGTGCGGATACCGCTTAAGGAACGCATGCTCCATCGCTCACGCCTGACATACCGCGGTGCAAGCGGCAAGCGAGCTTGTCGCCGCTTATGGATGACTGCGCGCATGAGGCACGCCGCCCTTCCTCTTAAGCCCGGTTCCGTCTCATCGACAGGAAAATTGCCGTCCAGGCCAGGTCACCCATCAACCGAAATGAAACGACATGTAAAGAGGTGTTGATATGTTTACTAAAGTAACGATCAAAGACGACGAGCGCGGCTTGCTGTTCAAGAAAGGCAGCTATGTGAAGCATTTGCCGCCAGGCGTCTATCGCTATACGAAGTTTTCCGAGGAGTCGATCGTCGTGCTGAATGCAGCGAAACGATTCGATGTGCCGAATAAAGATTTGAATCTTTTTTTGAAGGATGCGGAGCTGCTTTCGGAACTGACCGTCATTGACGTGCAAGACTATGAATACGCGCTCCATTACCGGGACGGCAAGTTCGTCTCGCTGTTAACGGCCGGCACATACGCATACTGGAATGTTCTGCATAAGCATACGTTCGTGACCGTTGACTTCCGAAATCCGGAGATAAGCTCCGATGTTAGCCTGATCGCCTTGAACAAGCTGCAGGGCTATTATCAAATGTCGGAGGTCGCAAACCATGAGACGGGCTTGCTGTTCTATAACAATATGCTTAAGCGGGAGCTCCGTCCGGGCAAATATTATTTTTGGAAAAGCCCAACGTCCGTGCTGGTGAAAACATTCGACCTGCGTCAGCAGCAGCTCGACATGACGGGCCAAGAGATAATGACGGAGGATAAGGTAACGCTTAGGCTTAACTTCGTCTGCCAATATAAGATTGTCGATCCGCTCAAGGCGTTCGCGATCAAGTCGTTCGAGGATCAAGTGTATATCCTGCTCCAGCTCATATTGCGAGAGTATGTCGGCACGATGAAGCTTGACGATCTGCTGCGCATGAAGCAGGAAATCGCGGCGTTCGTCCTATCGCGCCTGAACGAGAAGAGCGACAGCTATGGCGTGGAATTCGTATCGGCAGGTCTTAAGGATATTATCTTGCCAGGCGAGATTAAGGACATTCTTAACACGGTGCTGCTCGCGGAGAAGAAGGCGCAAGCCAACATCATTACCCGCCGCGAAGAAACGGCCTCGACTCGGAGCCTGCTGAACACGGCGAAGCTGATGGACGAGAACGTTACGCTGTACCGGCTCAAGGAGCTTGAGTTTCTGGAGAAAATATGCGAGAAGATCGGCACGATCTCGCTTACCGGCGGCGGCAACGTGTTGGAGCAGCTAGGCTCGCTGCTTAGCGTGAAGGGCGCGGACAAATGATGAAGCCCAGACGAAGAGGCTGTCTATCGGTGCTGTTGAACCGTTGTGACAGCCTCTTCGCATCGTTCCGCCTCATTATGATATAGTAGGGTAATAGAGAAACAGGCGACATACGAAGAAGGCGTGAATGTATGAAAAACTTGCTAGTAACGGGATACCGGGCGCATGAGCTGCAAATTTTCAACCAGAAGCATAAAGGGATCGGTTATATTCAGAAGGCGCTGACGAACAAGCTCATTCCTATTATCGAGGATGGACTGGAATGGGTCATTACGCCGGGTCAATACGGCGTTGATCTATGGGCGTGCGAAGCTGTCATTGCGCTCAAGGAGACGTATCCGCATCTGAAGCTGTCTATTATTGCGGCGTACAGCAATCCCGAGGAGAACTGGAAGGACGATAAGAAGGAGTACTTTCAGCAGTTGCTGAAGGGCGTCGACTACTATTCCTCCGTCAGCAATCAGCCTTATAGCGGCGTATGGCAACTGACGGCGAGAGATGATCTGCTATTCCGCAAAACCGACGGCATCCTGCTCGTCTATGACGACGATGCGGCCGAGGGAAGTCCGCGCTATATGAAGCAGAAGGCGCTCAAGAAACACGACGCTGACGGATACGGTTATTACACGTTAACCTCCGAGGAAATTCAGGATGCGGCGAATGAAGAGAGCTATTCGTTTATGGATGATGATCGAACCGCTACAATGGATGAAGATACCGGCGATCCGTATGGACCAAACGATAATGGACGAGGAGAGTTGCCGGAATGGTGAACAAATGCGCCGCGGCGTTTGAGGCTTGGCTGAGAGAGCATGCCGATCCGGAGCAGGCTGCGCCGATGGAGGCGTATATGCGCAATCAGTTTCTGTTTCTAGGCATTCGCAATCCAGAGCGGCAGGCGCTCACGCGCGAGTTCTGGAAAGCGAATCCGTTGCCGAAAGGGGACGAGCTGCGCGAGACGGCCCTTCAGCTGTGGAGCTTGCCGGAGCGCGAGTTTCATTATACGGCGATGAGTCTGCTGGAGAAATACGGGAAGCATGCAAGCGAGCGGCATATCGATGTGCTGGAAACGCTTGTGACGCAGCATTCCTGGTGGGATACGGTTGATTTCATCGCGTCCCATCTCATTGGCAGGCAGCTGTCGGCGTATCCGCAGCTAGTGACGGACTATCCCGATCGCTGGATAAAGGGCGACAATATGTGGCTGCGACGGTCGGCGATATTGTACCAGCTGAAATATAAGCATAGCACCGACTTCGACCGTTTGACGGACTATATCGAGCGCTGCAAGGACGACAGCGAGTTCTTCATCCGCAAGGCGATCGGCTGGGCGCTTCGCGAATATGCGAAGACGGATGCGGGAGCGGTGAGCCGCTACGTTGCGACAGCCGGTTTATCGCCGCTGAGCGAGAAGGAAGCGATGAAGCATTTGCGGTAGAAAAAAGCAGGCAGCCCCGAAGGTCGGTGAAGACCTTCGGGGCTGCCTGCTTTTTGTTAGATTAGCGCACGGTGTAGAAGATCGTCTCTACGACGGGCTGCTGGCCGTTCAGATCAAGCAGCGACTCTGCGCCTTGGGAGGAGAACTTAACGCCCACGACCGTACCGACAGAGGTCGTCGGCAGCTTAAGCGTGACGACGTTGCCTTGCAGCGTCGTTGTGGTCGGGCTCAGCTTCTTGCCGCTTGCCGTTACGATCTCGAAGGCGCCGGCAGGATTGCCTTTGACCGTTTCGCTCAGCGTAATATACAATCCCGTCGACCAACCGTCGACGGCTGTAATATACGGCCTGGCATTATCGCGATCGGAGCCGCTGAAATGAACGGCGGCATCTTGCTCGATGAGCTTGCCTTGGAGATCGGCGATATCCTCGTCGTCCGCCTCATAGGACAGCTTGTAGCTTCTGTCTTGGCGAAGCGGGCCTGCATTCTCGGCATTCAGATGAACAGTCACTTTCTGCCGGTCAGCTGACAGCTCGTAGAGCGCATAACCGTCGTCCGTAATGCGGACGTTTGTTTTATCCGATTCGTTGTAGAGCGAATAGACGTCGTTGTCCGCTCCTGTAACGGGCTCGCTGAATATAATTTCGAAATTGTATCGATCCTTCACGGTAACCCCTTGAATCGTGGGCGCTCCGTTCTGCTGGTCGATGCCTTGGAAGGAGACGACATACGGCGAGTCGCCCTGCTTCGTAACGAGGCCGTTCCAGCCGGCCGCATCCGTGACGCCGGAGACGAAGCTCATGCGGTAGGTTTTGCCGTTAGCTAATCGATCGCCCAGGTTTAGCGTTACTTCGGTAACGATTCGATTGCGGTCGTTCAACTGGTCTCCGTTAATGCGCACCGAATCGTCTCTGTCGTTCGTCAGACGGAAGCTGTCGGCACTTACGTTTTTGACCGGCTCGCTGAAGTAGACGGTAACGGCAGTTGCGTTGACCGGTACGATTTTTGTCACATAAGGCGCGCCATTAGCCTCATCGATACCTGCGAAGCGCGCGCTGTTCGCGTTGTTTGCCGTTTCGAGACCCGGCAGTCCAGTCACCTTCGCCACGTAGACGTGGCCTTGCTTGAACAAGGAAGGATTGCCGTTATCTCTCGTTGCGAATTGGACGCGGATGATCGTGTCGTCACCTGGCTTTAGCGACGTATAGACGCGCCAGCCGGACATCGATACGGTATTACCGTTATCCGTCACGATGTCGATGTCGATGGAGCTTAAGGAAATGCCGGCAAGCGAGCGGGTGAAATCGACTTCAACGGTGTTCTCGTTCAAGGCGATGATTGATTGCAGGCTGACCGCAGGCGATTCGTAGCTGCCTTCTCCAGCGAAGACGAGCTTCGTGTTCGCGGCGATGGCATTGCCTGCCTTATCTTTGACGCCATTGATCGTAAGCGTATATTTTTTGCCTCTCGTCTGATTCGTCGTCGTGAGCGTTACCGTCTTGTCATCTTCGTTGTAGGTTGCCCTTGTCGGATTGTCTAGTCCGCCGTCAATATCATAGTTGTCTTCGTCATTCGCTGTTCCGCTATCGAGCGCTTCGCTGAACGTAATAACGATCTTATTGCCCTGCTGCGTGAACTTGGTTACGGCCGGGGCAGTTCTGTCGACTACGGCGCCGAAGTACAGATCGCTGCGGGAATCCATCGTATTTCCGGCAAGGTCTTTAATATTTTTGACCGTCAGCGTATAGACTGTTCCGGACTCCTGCTTCTCGGTCGTGATCGTAACCTTCTTGCGGTCTGAAGACAGGTCGATGCCCGTAATATCGAGATTGTTGCTAAAACGGTAGTTGGACCAGTTCTCGGCGGAGCTTTCCGTAACCTGCTCGCTGAATACGAGCTCAATCTTCGCCTCGCTCGTGATTTTGCTGGATGTGATGCGCGGTTTAGTCGTATCTCTCGGCGGTTCTGGATCGCTCTCGTACACTTTGTAGCTCCAAGTATCGCCGTCGACGGTAAGCCGGTACGTCTTGCCGCTTGTTTGCTTGTCGGTCGTCAAGGTGACGAGCGTTCCGAAATCGCTTAGCGAAGCGCGTTGAATGCGGACATCTCTGCCGTAATCGTCTCTCAGCTTGAACTGGTCAAGCGATATTTCCTTGACGGACTTGCGAAGATCGACGAGCAGCACGTTGTTCGATATGGAGACGATTGAGTTCACCTCGAGCTTCTCGCGCTCCGGATCTTTGTCTGGATTCATATCGATATAGACGGAGTAAGCCGCCTGTACAAGCTGCGATCGCAATGCGTTCGTGCGGTAGTCGGATTGGGGCGTGATCCAGCCTTTGTTCAGCGCGACGCCGACATCGCGTTTCGCCCATGCGGAGACGCTGCCGTATACGGTGTTGGAAGCATCGCCGGATGCGCCGTAGCCGCGTACGAGAACAGCTGCCAGTTGTTCAATGGTTACGTTCGACGTTGGCGAGAACTTTCCTTTGCCGACGCCTTGCATAAGGCCTGCTCTGGATACGGCTTGTATTTCGCCATAAGACCATCTTGTCTTAAGTACGTCGGTATAAATCGCTTTGGATGAGTCCTCGGTCAGATCCCACAGTCTTAACAGCACAGTCGCGAATTGCTCACGCGTCATGGTCGTATAGAGCTGCGAGCTTCCGTCTGCAAAGCCGGTGAATATGCCTTCATTGACTAAGAATCGGTACTTCTCCTCCGTGCTTAAATCATCGGCTGCCGTAGCGGCAGCAGGCATGACTGCAAACAACAAAATGGCGGACAGTAGAACTAACAATAATTTTCGGATAGCTCATTCCTCCTTTAAAATAGCTGCAGCGTACGTTTCCACCTATTGGCTTAAATTCCTTGATTAGTCTCTAAAACGAAGGAATGATACAAAATGTTTCAAGCAATAGATGGCAACGCAAACTTTTTTTTGCATGCCGGCGGACGCCCTCTGCTCCTTGCGCTTGAAACTATATGTATTCATCCTGGAGTCGATTCATTACGGCATCGTTCGCGCTCTGCGCGCCTCTTTCGCAAAATGCGCCGGCAGCATATAATGATAGAGAGCACGTATATTTAAGCCTAGGAGGCAATGACAATGGCTATAAGCAAAGCAAGGAAAGCTAGAGAGAAGATGGCTAAGCAAGGACGTATCGCGCCTGATCTGCTCAGAGGAAGCTGGCAGGGGGTTAACCCGTTGACCAAACGAAGCGAGACATTGAAGGAGAAACAGCATAAGCTGCAAAGCAAACATAAGAGGAATCTCGCCGGGTACAGCGATGATTCCTTTTATTTTTGGCGGGCTATATGTCATGAACGGGTAGGGAGCAAGCAGTCAGGATGAGAAATGCATCTTATATCCGATAAAAGTGGCATTGGCGGATGATAGGCCGAGAAACCAGGCTTATTATTGAAGGAAGGAGGCGGGAATGTCTATCCGAACAAGAGGTTGGACGAAATAGGATGTATTGTTCGGCTTATGAGGAGCCATTGTTGGTGTTTGGCTGACAATAGGCTGGGAAATTCGGCTTATGCTGGAGGAAGCAGGCGGGTGGAGAAGCTGCAATTGGGCAAGAGGGGCGCGGGGGAGAGATAGCTGGAGAAAACACCGGCCCTCTCGCATGTAGAGGTGTTGGTGATTCTCCAGCTGCTTTAAGCCGGTTACATCAGGAACGTGCCGATGACGATCGATACGCCGATGATGATCGAGCGCAGCAGCTGCGCGACGGCCATATTGCCCTGAGCAATCTGATCGCATACTTTGAAGCGCGGCGTCAGGAAGTCGAAGATGATATAAACGAGACAAAGAATGACGATGCCGATACCCGACCAAATGAGCATCGATACCCAAGAGTCCGAGCTGAAAGAAACCATGCCGACGATAATGCAGAGGCCGAGAAGCTTACTGCCCATGTACAAGCCGGCCGCTTCGTTGCCCTTCTCAATTTCCTTGGCATCGTCGTAGCGCGTCAGCTTGCTGAATACGAATGCGCCAACGACGAGAATAACAAAAATAATAACGAGTCCGATACCGACGTTACCCGCATTTTCCAAAAAATCATTCATCGTTAAAACCTCCTTAAAGTTTTGCGAAGCAAAACTGCTTCGTAAGCATCATCTTAGATATGTAAAACAAATCTGCTTCTAACCGTAACTCCGCTCCGATATCGACCTACTCGTCCTGCTGCACGACGGCGGGGCAGAAGTAAGCCATATCGCCGGTAATGATGCCGCCGATACGCGGCAACAGGCCCGCGAAGCGTCCGCCTATGACATATGCGCCTGTAAGCAGATAGCCTTCGTATATTCCGGTCTCTGTCTGTACGGAGGCATTCTCCATCGGGACACGCTGCTGATACACCTTCGGCTGCCCGCTGTAATATTGCTTTGTTTCGTCGGCTTCCTCTGCATCCTCCTGATTGCCCCACTCATCTTGTTCCATCAATCCGTCCGCGCCGTACAGCGCCGTTCCTTTGCCTTCGCGCCCCCAGTAGCCTTTGGCCACGAAGGGAATATGCTCCTGCAAGAAGACGGTGTTCTCAAAATAGGTAGGAAGCAGGTAGGCGCGAATCGCCTCAAGCTCACCGGCGTCAAACAGCGGATGTCCCAGAACGTCGCACGACAGCTCGTTCCTTTCATACAAAGCCCAGATCAGCGCCATAAAACCTTTGCTTTGCGTAATCGCGCTTTGCGGCGGATTGATTAGACCGAGCTTCCCTTCCGCAACGAGCTCAATCAAGGCTTCGCCGACCTTGAATCCGCTGTCTGCGTCGGTATCATGGATCAAATATTCAAGCGGATACAGCCGGTACAAAATACCGATACGTTTGCCGTCGGCGTATAGGCCGTCTCCAGGAATAATCTCAAGCTGATCGAGCGGTACATAGATCGCTTCATTACCAAGCTCTTGGATGACGTCCACCACATATTCGGTATTGCATTTGTCCTCCAGATGCCAATCATAGCTGCTGCAGGCGATGATGCCGTCCAGTCCCGCTTCGCGATAATGGCGGATCAACCCGCCGAAGGCTTCCAGCATGCAATCGCGCATTCCCGTCGCGGCCGAGCGGTAAGGCGTATAGCGACCGGCAACGATGTTGCCAAGATAAGCAGCTTCCGGTACGCCCGACGGCGTATCGGTATTGTTCTCGATACATTTCATACCGTCAGCGCTTAGGATCCAATCTTGTCTGGAGAGTCCATGTGCAGGCGTCTCAATTCGCGCTGTATCGACCAAAGAAGGGTGAATGCCCAGTTGCACCGATAAAAACTGGTCCGGCAGGCAGCGCTGGGCGAACCGAAGCGCTTTCCAATAAATGCGGTCCACAAGCTCGGAAGCGTTTCGAAGTTCCTCGTATTCATCGCGCGCATACAAGGTTACGGAAGGGAGGCAATATTGCTTGCCGTACATCCGGTGATAAGGAAGGCGCTCTGCAAGCTCGCCTTGGAACAGCTCTTCCGCCGTAAGGCCCAGCGGGATAACTCGCTGCATGGCGTTATCCTCCGCTGCTGAAGCCGGAGCTGCCGAACCCTTTGGAGGAGCTGGTGCTGGACTTGATGCTGGACGATTTTTTTATTTTTTTGCCGCTGCCTATAACCGTAGTGCCGTCATCGTCGCAATAATTGTTGTTGTTGAAATCATCGCAATCGTAGCTGCTTGCGGTATTGCAGCCGCTTAACGCGACTGGAACGGTAAGCATGAGGGCGAAGGCGAGCGCCTTCTGGCTGTTCGATCGCCATTTCGCAGGACGGGAAGGCTCGCTGCTCTGCGAGGCCATCTTCATTATGTGCTCGTCTTTCATTTACAGATTGACTCCTTTCAAAAATACGACGATTTTGCTGCGGTCCATATCATAAATGGTATACACCGTTTCGTAGGTGCTCCGCTCTGAGACAATGTAATGGTCCAGTAGCAACTGTGCGAAGTCTAGCTGACCGGCCAGCGGCCTCATTGCGAGCACGCATGGGTTGAACCGATAGCCGTTCCATAGCAGAAACTCAGCTTCCAGATAAGGAGAAACGCTGCAATTTTCGTAGAGAGCGGTTCGTATCGCCGTTCCATAGATGGAATCGTCGAATTCGCTGTACGGCTTCATATAAATAAGATGCTGCTGCCCGTCCTCGGATTCATTGGCCGTGTGCTCATACAGACCGTTGCGCACGGCGGTTGCGTTGACGAGCTTGCGGACGAATAGCTCCCCTTGCGATACGGTTGCTTCGGCAATCGTGCGCAGGACGCGTTGCTCGTATTCGGACCACTCCACATAGGATAGAGGGCTGGACATAAGTTAGGACCGCCTTTCGGATCGGATCTTCTGAATCGTATCTTCGTTGGAAATGACGAACAAGCGAGCGTCTGCCGGAATTGTCGTATCCAGCTTGCGGTTGATGCTCATATCCGTTCGGTCTGCGATAAGCGTCGCTCCTTGGCGAAGAAGCGCGGCGAAAGCGTCGCCATAAGTTTGCCAGGCAGGGTCAGGATTGATGTCGAATACGTCCTCGCCGTATTGCTTGCTCAGCAGCTGTGTGAACAGATCGACGCTGCCTTCCTTCAGGGCGGAGCGTACGGCGAGCCTCGATACGGCATCATGAGATAAAATAAAATCATTTACTTGTACGTGGCGGAAATTGAGAATATGCTTCTCAATCACGATTTCTACCGTCGTATGAACGGCCGGCGCCGCTTGCTCGATACTGGAGACGATCAAGAGCGACTTGCCGTCGATCAGCGATGCGTCGTCGATGCGCGGATCGGCGAAAATAATAGCGGAGCGGGCCGCATGAATATTCGCCATCGCCAGCACTTCGATCGAGGTTGGATCGCCGCTGACGAATTGCACGTTCGGCCGATCATAAGGATGTTTCTCAGCGTTATCGATAATGACAATATGTATGCCGGGTTCGGAGCTGAGCAGTTCTTCGATGGCTAGCTGCGCTTTTTTGCTCCAATTAATGACGATAATATGATTGCTTTCCTGCACCTTCAATGTGCCGCTCTCCCTTCTCCTATGGAAACTGGCGACCCCGTCGATGATTTTGCCGATCAACAAGCTCAGCAGCCCGATGCCGAATACGTATAGAAACATTGCGAGCACTTTGCCGGGCACCGTCTTCGGAAAATAATCGCCGTAGCCGACGGTCGGGACCGTCGTCATTACCCACCATACCGCATTAAACCACGTCCCGAACGTCTCGGGCTCGATCACATAAGCGAGAGCAGAGCTGATTGCCACGAGCGCCAGCGTAAGCGCGGCAATCAAATAATGGTTCAAACGCACGAGCTTGAAGGCAAGTTTCATTATGAGCTGCATCGTAGCCCCTCTTTCCTATTTCCTTCTCTATTAACGCAAAATAGGTTATGCCCGTTTCATAGATAGTAAGGGAATATTTGAGACTTGTCACGGACAACCTTGATGCCCGAAGCATAGTATATAGCAAATTTATTTGAATATGGGGTGACAAAATATGCCGTTAGTCTTACTATGCTCAATTTGCGGAATACTAGGATCGATCGTTACCTTTGCTTTTGGCTCATGGATTGAATCCCTTACTCTATTAGTAGTGGCGATGGGAGTTGATTATGTTACCGGCGTAACGGCATCGATCAAGGAAGGAAGAGGGCTTAACAGCGCATTCGGCGCTTGGGGGCTTGCACGCAAAGGGTTAATGCTGCTCGTTATTTTGCTTGCGCACCGCATCGATATTTTATTGGATTTGCATGATGTGACGATGGGTGCGGCAATCTACTTTTATATCGCGAACGAGCTCATATCCATAACGGAAAATTACGGCCGAATGGGGCTGCCGATGCCTGATCGCCTGCGCGAGCTTATCGAGGTGCTTAAGCGTAAGAAATAAGCGCCTTGGCGGACAGGGCTAAGGCTGCGATTGGCAGCAGGAAGTTTTTTCTCTATTGCATGAACAAGCTGTCATTGGATATAATGAGAACAGATGTTCTTATCATGCGGCTGTGCAAGGAGGGAAAGCTATGGCCGTAAGCAAGGAAGAAGGACGCAGCGAGGCGAAGGCGGCTTCGCATCCACCCGTTCAGACCGACGAGGAGCTGGAGCTGGTGAAGCGGTATGAGCTGCTTGGCATCGTCATGCGGATATTGGATCATGACATTCGGGTGATCGGGACGGCCTCGATCAAGCTGCCAAGGCTCTATGAGTCGATGCTGCGCGGGGTGCAGGATCGGGTGTTGCTCGATTTGTCCGCCATTAGGCGGCAATTCCGCGAAACCGGCATTAAAGTATATGAAGAGAAGCAGGAGGCGGACGGATTAAGCGCGCATTACATGTGCCGGGGCTACCATCACCGCTTCTTCATGCTGTGGGGCTTCGTGAAGGCCGAGTCCGAAAGGGTACTCAAGCAGTATTTGTCACGTTAATTCACGAATTGTTCATGGTTTTGTCAAAAAAACAAAAAAACTTTTCCTCTTTGCTCAGTTTAAGGTTGAGAACTTCGGACGATCTTATGTAATATAAGAGGTAGACATTATGATCGCAAAGGGGAGCACGTAGCAATGCACAAATGGATTATGTTCGTACTTTTTACAGCGGCGTCGTTGCTGGGCGTTTATATGCTCACATTCGGCTTGCCGGCTAAGCCTGTTGACGAGGCTGCCTCGTTGCCAGAAGGCGTATCGCTTCTGAAGCTTGTGGCATCGAATGACTTCACGTTCGACCAAGAAACGTACACGGTGAAGGTTGGCGACAAAGTTAAGATGAAGCTTGAGAATAAGAGCGGCATTCACGGCGTTCACATTAAAGATCTGCAAGTTGAGCTTGACAACGACCACCCGGAAACAGACCTAGAGTTCGATAAGCCGGGCGAATATTTGATCGAATGCTCGATCCCTTGCGGACAAGGTCATACGACAATGCATGCGAAGCTGGTAGTAGAAGCTGCATAAGCAGCTAATGCGATAATGAACAATGGAAAAGGAGCCGAAAGGCTCCTTTTTCAAAGTTATTAGCTTGCACTGCGGCGACGGCCGCTTTCTCGGCCCGAGAAGATGATCTTGTCGGCGATAAAGCCGAGCAAAGCCCAAGTCAGCACCGTCAAGACGTACATAAGCAGGACGCTCACCTCATGAATATCGACGAGTAAATCGACGACCCATGCCGGTGGGCTGAACATAAAGAAGATCATGTTGTGCGGGTCGTAGCCCGTGTAATTGAACAGGCAGATCGCAAGTCCGATCAGCGTTGCCGCTAAAGTAACGGGATAGCGCATTCTAGTATCAAGCTCCTTCGCCGTAAAGTTGCAGAGATTGCCCTTATACGGATGCATAGGGTATGATGTGTCTTAGGTTATTATGCGACAAATGATTCGATGTCATGCGAATGCGAACCCATTCAGAGCAGCAATTAGAGGAGGAACAGCCGATGCTTACACACATCGTTTTTTTCAAACTAAAGGACGGAAGCGCTGAGAACGTAGCTAACACTGCACAGGTGCTAAGAGATATGGAAGGCAAGATCGAGGTGCTTAAGTCGATTGAGGTTGGTATTGACGTCCTTCATTCGGAGAGATCGTACCACATTGCCTTAATTACGAAATTCGACTCCTTGGAGGCGCTTGACGAATACCAAGTGCATCCTGTCCATAAAAAAGTAATCGAGCATATGACGCAAGTGCGCGAAGCTTCCGTCAGCATCGACTTCATAAGCTGAAAGGCGGGCTGTACGTAACATGGAAGAACAGATCAGCATGGGCGATGTATATGAAATTATGACTTATTTGCTCGTTATTATATTGAGCAGCATTATTATGGTGGCATGGCTTAAACGGAAAGCAAAGAAAAAAAAGCAAGGCTGAAGGCAGGCGACGACAATTGTATTATGTAAATCGCGAGCAAATTGAGGTCAGGCTGCAAGCAGTGCCCGAGATCGCAGCGGCACTGCATGACGTTGCATCGAACTGGCAAGCGACATTATTGCAGGGACTTGCGCAGGAGCGCGCGCTGCATCTGGCAATCGAGACGGTAACGGATGTTGGAAGCTATCTGATTGACGGTTTTATTATGCGCGATGCGAGCAGTTATGAGGATATTATAGAGATTACGGGCGAGGAAGGCGTTTTTCCGGCGGACATGCTGGGGACGTTAATTGAATTGGTCAGGCTTCGTCGGCCGCTCGTCCAAGAGTATTTCGTATGGCCGCGCAGCGAGCTGCATCCGTTGTCGGAGCGCATCGCGAAGCTGCTGCCGGAATATAAGTTAGCGGTGGAGCAATATTTGGATCGCGAGCTATAGCGTGTAAATTGTTGGCCGTTTGCATTTGTTAACACTTGCAAAACGGCCAATTTGCGTTACAATGACGCTAATAGATGTGCAAGGGCGGTGAAGGTTTGAAGCGCAACGATACGAATCGCGCAGCAAGACGGACAGTAGACAATAACAATGACACTTCAACGCGAGAGCGTCTATTGCTGCTGCTTCGGACGAAGGGACGGATGAGTGCTGGCGAGCTGTCGGTGGAGGTTGGGCTGACGGAAATGGCGATACGCCGCCATATGTACGCCCTTGAGACGGAAGGCAGCATTCATATTGTCTCCGTACGTCAAGCGATGGGCAGGCCGCTGCACGCATATGAACTGACGAGGCAAGCCGATGAGCTGTTTCCGAAAAATTATCACCTGCTCGCTCTCGATTTGCTCGATGAGTTGGCTGATAACCCGGATACGGCTGGGCTCATTGATGTGATGTTCGAAGGCAGGAAGCAGAAGCTGCTTGAGAGGTATGAGCCGAAGATGGCAGGAAAGAGTCTCGAGCATCGGGTTATCGAGCTAGCGGCCATTCAAAGCGCCGGAGGGTATATGGCGGAGCTGGAGCCGCAGGGTAACGGAGCGTATATGCTTAATGAATATAATTGCCCGATTGCGAAGGTGGCAGGCAAGTATCAGCAAGCGTGCAGTTGCGAGCTTGCGTTGTTCCAAGCGCTGCTGGATGCGCCTGTCGAGCGAACGGAATGTTTGGCTAAGGGCGGCGGCAAGTGCAGTTATAAGATTGGCTAAAGTTAAGTGTAGAATAAGAGGTCGTTCTTTGGAATCGTGTGCGGATTCCAGGGAGCGGCCTTTTTTGCATACGCCTGTGTCAAGACAAGCCCATTCTGCTTATACTGTCATTACGCAAGTGGGCATTCGTCTATATGGCATACGCACGGTGAGGAGGAGAGAGGAGCATGATCGTAACATGGAGCGCAGCGGTTGCCGCAGGCGCATTCGTCATTCTAGTGGCGGGCTTACTTGTCGGCATGCGAATATTGCTTGGCAGGCTTGCACAGGTACAGCAATCTGCTGAAGCGATGCAGCGTGAAGTAGCCCGTCTAGGGGAAGAGCTGCGCGGTCTCGTACCGCCGGCCGAGGAGACGATTCGGACCGCGAATCGGCAGCTAACCAACGTGAATCGATTATTCGAAGCGGCTGGCGAGGTCGGAGGCGCGATTAAGCATACGACATCGGCCGTACAGAGCGTAACGGCTGTACTTGCGGATTCGGCGGCAAGGCATGCCGAACGAGCTGCAACGAAGCGCCAGGTCGGCGAAGCGTTCGAATGGGCGGAGCTGGGCATTGCAGCCTGGCAGCTATGGCAATCGAAGCGCAGCACAGCGGCGTCGGCGTCGGCTGACGAAGCCGGGCATCATGCACATGTTACCGCTGCTTTCTCCGAATCGACAGGCAGAGACGAAGGGCACGCTAAGAACGAAAGGAGCGAATCATGATGACAACTCGTAAAGGGACTAAAGGATTTTTGCTGGGGGCATTAGCTGGAGGTGTCGTTGGTTCTGTGACAGCATTGTTGCTGGCGCCAAAAGCCGGCAAGGAGCTGCGCCAGGATATTTCGACAGGTGCTCAGAAGGTTGGCCAAACGACGGTTAAGGTTGCCGGTCAAGTTGGCGAATCAACAGGACGTTTTGCTAAGCAAATCGGCGATCAAGCGGTGCAGCTTGCTGACCGTACGAAGCAGGCAGCTGGCAATTTCGTAAGCACGGTCAAAGGCAAAAACTTGATCGACGCTGACGAAGCAGCAGCTGCACTGAACGCTGGTGACGGCGAGCAGCAAGTCGCTATCGCGCTTGAATCGGTGGAAGCAGGCGAGTCCGAAGCCGCAGTAACGAAAGAACTGTAATGCCGCATAAGAAGGCGCCGGTCATGGATTCGATTATGAATCATGAGCCGGCGCCTTCTGCTAAAATATAGGATAGTATATCGTTTCACTACTATACTGACGCCTATATTTCTCCGGAATGAAACGCGCTGCGCCGCCGAGGACGGCGTCAGCCGTATTACCTTGTGCGTATGAGGTTACATATGATTAAGCTGCGGCTCGCTTGCCGCTGCTACAGCTTCCTTGTCTTCCTTCGCTGGCTGAATGAGCTTCATGTTGCGAACGAACAGCGCTAGCACAGTGCCAATAGCAATGAAGAGCAGGCCGACCCAAAAGACGGCGTGCAGCGAACCGATTAACGTTGACTTCACAACGGGCACCAGCTTGTCGGTAAGCTCCTTCGGCAGCTGAGACAACACTGACGGATCAAGCAAGCTGGAATATACAGCCTGCGGATTCGATTCAATCGTGCTTGCTGTTTGGTCGGCCAGCTGCTTCGCTTCCTCAGGAAGCTGCCCAAGCATAGGTGTCAGCTTCTCCTTGAGCGCGCTGCTTGATTGCAGGTTCATGACCGCTCCCAGCAGCGTCATCCCGAACGTAGCTCCGATCTGACGGAAGAATGTACTGGACGAGGTGACGACGCCAAGCTGCGATTTCGGATATGAATCCTGCAGTACGAGCGTGAGCAGCGGCATGACGAGGCCGATGCCTGTTCCAAGCACGACCATGTAGCTCGATGCCACGAGCCTTGTCGTAGATCCGTCCAGCAGCGTAAGGAGGAAGAAAGCGGCGGCAATAATGAGCATGCCGATCATTAATTGCGCCCGAACGCCAAGCTTATAGACAATCTGTCCGCCAATTATGCTGAACAGCATCATCGATACCATCATCGGAATCATAATTGAGCCGGAAGCCGTAGCGGAGATGCCTACGATCCATTGCATGAAGAGCGGCACGAACATCGTTGCACCGAACATGCCAAGGCTCATGAAGAAGCCAACGCTGTTAATCAAAGTAAAGGTTTTGTCCTTGAACAGCTTGACGGGAAGAACGGGCTCCTCGGCTTTAGCTTCCACGAATACGAATACGGTCAAGGCCGCGATGGCCAATACAAGCATTCCGATGATCTGCCAGGACAGCCATTTGAATTCATTGCCGCCCAGCGACATCGCAAGCAACAAGCTGACGACGCCGACGACCATAGTGAAGATGCCGGCCCAGTCGAATTTCACTTTGCCTTCGGACTTCTTGCCGCTTAACGATACGGCGATGAAGATCGTTGCGATTACGCCGACAGGCAAGTTAATATAGAACACCCAGCGCCAGTCCCAAGCGTCGACGATCCAGCCGCCGATTTGCKGACCTAGGACGGAGGAAAGGCCGAACACGGCGGCGAATATCCCCTGCMACTTCGCGCGCTGCTTGCCTGTGAAAAGGTCGCCGACAATGATCATGGCCATCGGCATCATGATCCCGCCGCCAAGGCCTTGAATCGCGCGGTAAATGATAAGCTGCTCGATGTTGCCTGCAACACCGCAGAGCGCCGAGCCGATTATAAAAATAAGGAGACCCGATACATATACGATCTTGCGTCCGAATAAGTCGGAAAGCTTGCCGGCGATAGGAACAATTGTTGTAGAGGTCAGCATATAGGCGGTTGTCACCCAAGCCATCAGCTCCAAGCCGCCCATCTCAAGAATGATGGTCGGCATCGCCGTACCGACGATCGTGCCGTCAAGCGCCGCGAACAGCATGGCGATGAGCAAGCCGATAATTAGCAAGCCGCGTTTGTTGCCGGAATTAACGTCGTTCTCTTGCGCTGCGGATTTCGTTTGTTCCGTCATAGTAGGCTAACTCCTGTCTATAGATGTATATAACCTAGCCGGGGTTTAGGACAGAATAGTTAAATCAATTAAATATTAAGCGATACATATTTTTACTGTCAATATAAGGTTAGAAGGCCGATTTTCATTGGTTTTCATTTGTTGAAGCTTGTCTGTTTTTGCGATAAGTTGTAGGTACGTTTTTTTGCCAGTATTCATATGCTATTGTGTCATTCTATTTGACGATCATGTTCAAGGAAAGCGGTGTGTTCGTGCAGCAACCGATTGCGATACTTGATTCAGGCGTAGGCGGTCTTACCGTTGCCAAAGAAGTGATGCGCCAACTGCCGCGAGAAAAAATCGTTTATTTCGGAGATACAGCCAGGACGCCTTACGGTCCTCGCTCCTCAGAGGAAATCATTCGCTTCACGAGAGAAATTGTGGATTACTTAATTCAATTCAGTCCCAAAATGATTGTTATAGCATGCAACACCGCAACGGCAGCGGCGCTTGGCGATATTCGCGCAAGAGTTGCTGTGCCAGTAGTCGGCGTGATCAACCCCGGTGCAAGAGCTGCTATCGGCCGCTCTGCAACCGGTTGTATTGGTGTTATCGGTACGGAAGGGACGATCAAGAGCCGTGCATACGACAGCGCTTTGCGTGAACTTTCGCCGCATGTGGAGGTCATAAGCGAAGCTTGCCCGTTATTCGTACCGCTCGTGGAGAAAGGCAATTTTCGATCGCCGGAAACGTATGAGGCTGTACGCAAGTCAATCGGACATTTGCGCATGTATCCGATCGATTGTCTCATTCTTGGCTGTACGCATTATCCGTTTCTGACCGACACGATTGCAGAGGTAATGGGTCAAGGCGTGGCGCTCATTAATTCGGCCGATGAGACGGCGAGAGAGGTAAGCATTATTTTGCGGGATCAAAAAAGACTTGCGCTCAGAGACGACGTACCGGTGCACCAGTTTTTCTGCAGCGGAGATTCGCTTCTGTTCAAGGCCATTGCGCAGCAATGGCTGGGCGAGCAGATTGAATTGACGCCAGTCGTTTGGCAGGTTCCGAATATCGTTTGAACCTTGCCCGAAGACGGGCGTAACGAAGAAGCCGAAGATCTCATCTGCTTGCAGACGGGTATCGGCTTCTTTGTTTTGTAAGTGGGCTGCGGTTAGCTAGATAACATAGGGCAAGCTTGAGCGGCATAGCATGGTCATGGTAGGAATGATAAGGGCTGACGCTCGCTGGAGGCGATATTGCGATGAACGAGAAGGACACATACCGTTATCATGATATGCTGGAGGGCTGCAGACAGCTTGCCAGCCGCTATTCCTTCGTTACCGTCTATGAGATTGGGCGCAGCGTTCTCGGCAGGCCGATTATCGCGCTGCGCTGCGGACGAGGTTCAAGAAATATTCATATTAACGCTTCATTCCATGCTAATGAGTGGATTACATCGGCACTGTTAATGCGTTTTGTTGGCGACTTGTCCGCCTCGTACGCAAATGATGAGCTGCTAAGAGGACAGGAGGTAGCGGAGCTATGCAGAGAGGTGACGCTCTGGGCTGTCCCGATGGTTAATCCCGACGGCGTCGAGCTAGCCCAATGCGGGGTAACTAAGTCCAATCCCTTATACGAACAGTTGATTGCCTGGAACGGCGGCTCGAACAACTTCAGCGGCTGGAAGGCGAATGCGAGAGGCGTTGATCTTAACGATCAGTTCCCGGCGCATTGGGAAGACGAGTGCAAGCGCCGCGGAGTGGAAGGACCAGGTCCGCGCGATTACCCCGGGCCGCAGCCGCTAAGCGAGCCCGAAGCGCTTGCAATGGCAAGCCTTACGGAAAACATCGGGTTCGATGCGGTTATTGCCCTTCATACGCAAGGGCGGGAGATTTATTGGAACTATCGCGATTACGAGCCTATCGAGGCTGAGATGATTGCAAAGCGGCTTGGCCAAGCAAGCGGCTACAAGCCGGTGAAGCTGTCAGGCAGCGATGCGGGGTATAAGGACTGGTTCATTCAGTACTATCGCAAGCCGGGCTTCACGGTAGAGGCCGGGTACGGCGAGAATCCGCTCCCGTTCCAAAATTTCGATCACATCTATATGGAATTGCAGCCCCTATTGGTGGAGGCGCTGCAAATCGGCAGACATCGTCCTTCGTAGATGATGTCTGCTTTGTTATTTATGATATACTAGTCGTAAATGCAATCAAGGTGGGACATCCTATGCGTAAATTGTTTTCGCTTCGCCATTGGAAAGGGACGTTCGGTCTTATTTTCAAGCTCCTGAAGTCACGGGACGTAGAGGTAAAGGACAAGCTGATATTCGGCGTGCCCGTATTGCTTTATTGGGTTTTGCCMGATGTGCTGCCGATGATGCCGATCGACGATATTGCGGTAACGATGATTGTTTCAGAATGGTTTGCCCGCAGAATGCAGACGAAGTATAATATAAAATAGTAAAACCTGCCGAAGGGCATAACGATAAGAGGAGCTGGATAACGATGAACTGCAAAATTTCCAAAAACGCTGCGAAAATGTTGAAGGTAGAGCTGGACAAGCCAGAGAATGAAGGCAAGAAGCTTCGCGTATACGTAACACACGCGCACGGCGATCATGCGCATTACGGCATGGCGATTGATGAGCCTACCGATAAGGACGTCGTTGTATCGACGGACAAAGATATTGATGTTATTTTGGAAGATGGCAACGAGTTTCTAGATGGCGTTCGCATTGATTACTTCTACGTGCCGGAGGAAGGCTTTGCCGTTACGAATCCAACTAAAGGCAACCACGGCGACCACTAAGCTTCGCAGGCTGCCGGAGCAAGATAGGAAGATGTTGAATGGCTAACGATATACGCATATGCGACAAATGCAAGCATATGAAGATGAAGACGTCCATTGCCAAGCTGCAGAAGCTGGCCCCTAATGACGAGATCGGCGTAGTAAGCTGCAAGTCTTACTGCGGCCCTTGTGCAAGGTATGCGTTCGTCTTCATTAATGGACGGTATGTGAAGGGCGCTTCCGAGGACGATGCGATCGAGAAGGCTAGCCAATATATTAAGAAATAAATGCCGCCTTCAAACGCTCGATTGAAATTGAACTTCATAGAATACTTACACATCAGGACCCAACGGCAAAGCTTCCGTTGGGTTCTCGCTCGTTGTGGATACATGCGCATAATAAAAAACAAAGAAACAGGAATCTAACGGCGAAGAGGTCTGCTGGATGACTATAAAATCGAGGCTTAGAAATAGAAATCATCGGAACTATTATGTTGTCGGATTTGTCGTTGCATTAAGTTATTTGATTTTTGCCGAATTGATATGGCTTCCTGCTCCGCTTAAGACAGCCGGGGGCATGCAATGGATCGAGATGATCGATTGGCTGCTTATGCTGCTTGCGCTGCCTCCGTTGCTATGGGCGGCGGGAGCTTTGCTTGGTAGCATTAAGCTCCGTAGAGTATATCTAAGCGCTGGCACAGACGTGCGCCGCAGCAAGCTTTCGTATGTTGTGATGCATGTACTGAAGTTGGCAGTCGCAGTCGTCAGCCTATATGCTGCTGCCGTTGCTCTAATCACTCCAACTAAGCTGATGCTTATACTCCTGCTTATCGGCGCATCAGCACTGCTTGTTGGCATTGATATGCTCCTTAGCGAGCTAATGGGTTGGGAGGCGGAAAACGGCAAGCTGCGATTCCCGAAACGCACACTGCTGTTATGGATGGGAATTGCGATTGTAATGGCACTGCTTGTTACTCCTACAGGCTATAATGTCACTTATCCGGGAATGACGCTAAATATGAACCGTTATGCGCATGTGGAGAGCGGAGCGGCGGGAGGATCCATTAACGGTGTACTCGTATTCGAACGGCCGGCTGTGCCGATGGATTGGGTATACGGAAAGCTGTTCCCGGAATACCGCTTCGACCCCATTCCTGAGGACGAGCCTCCGCTTACGGAGTCATACTCCCAGGTTGTCATGATGAAGACGAATGCCAATCAAGTAGCAGAGGCTGTTGCGATGGAGAAAGCCGGGATCGGCAAGGGCGTCACTGCGGATGGGGTGTTCGTCGTGGCGATTGTAACGGGTAGCCCGGTTGAAGGGCAACTTCAGGCTGGCGACATTATTCGTGGCTTGAACGATCGAGCGGTACAGTCGTTGGAAGATATGACTGGTTATATGGGTGAGGCAATCAAGCCAGGCGACACTGTGTCGCTAACGATTGACAGGGGTAAGGAGTCATTGCGGATCAATGCGCCCACACGCGCTGCGGATGACGATAAGAACCGAGCGGTGTTCGGCATTTCTGTGCGGACGAATCCGAAGCTCGATACTCCGCGAGCGGTGGACTACAAACCGTATATCGCGCATATAGGAGGTCCGTCTCATGGAGCTATGTTGACGCTGGCGATCATCGATCAGCTGACGCCAGGCGGTGTAACAGGGGGCTTGCAGGTTGCGGGTACAGGAACTATCGAGGTCGACGGCAGTGTCGGACTTGTCGGAGGCATTCCTCAGAAGGCTTATGCGGTAAGTCGCACCGATGCGGATGTCTTCTTCGTACCGGCCGCTTCCGTAGAAGCTGCGAGATCGGCCGCGCCTTCGCTTAATATTGTGCCAGTCCAGACGATTGACGATGTGCTCGGCTGGTTGAAGGAACATGGTCATTAGTGTTAGTTATATCATTCGAGCTAAGAATAGGGCAGGTGGTTCAGATTAATGCTGAAATTCTGCTTAATTGTAAATATAGGGAGGATAAGTTTCACTCATATCCTTACGCCTATATTTCACTGCGAAACGAAGGCTGTAAGCTGCGTATCTTTTTCTAATGGACACTACGAACGCTTAGCGATCAATTATCGCTCTGTTCATTTTCTAATGGACATCACAGATCGTTACAGGCACTTAATTAACAAAACCAGTCTTTATATACCATCTTAGCGTCACATTTGTCCATTAGCACCCCAAAATCAGTCGAAAGTTAGTTTAAGTGGCTATTTTGTCCGTTATCTGTTATCGGTTATTGATTAACTGAAAGGTCAGCTAGCCCATAGATGCGGTATTGTTGTTTATCTCCAATGCTCAGTCCCCGTCATCTGAAAATAGAAAAGTCTCCAGCGCATTTTTATTCAGCGAGCCGTACAACAGGCGATTGATTATATGGAGACGCTGAGGCGAGTATATGTGCTGTTGAGAAACCGCGTTCCGATGGATAGTGATAAAAAGGGGGTGTCCCAAAAGCCATAGGCCTTTGGGACACCCCCTTCACAGATATAATTCGTTTACTTAGCAGAAGCAAGGGCGTCGGCGTCTTCTTCCGTGCTGCCCGCTCGTGCTTCGGTAGCGTCTTGCTTCTTGTAATCGGCGATGAGATCGTTCTCGATGATCTGATCGGACATCGCCAGCTCCGTGCTCGCTTCCTCAATGCCTGACAAACAGCCATTGATATCGCCGACTGCATTATCGGCTATATTCCAGCACTTGCCGTTCTCCGGAATACCGTCAGCGGAAGGCATGAAGAAGACGGTTCCGTCTGTCCAATACCCGTTGCGAAGAACAACCTTGTGACCTGCAACCGGCTGTTCGGTAATGAGCGGCATGCCAATCATATACTTGTCTGCCGTCGAGATACCAAGCAGGTGCATGACCGTTGGCGTAATGTCAATCTGACCTCCAACGTTTGTATACTCACCGGCATGCTCGCCGCGAGGCAAATGGACGATGAGCGGTACCTGCTTCATAATCATCATTTGCTCGGCCTCGGACAATGACTTGCCAAGGAACGTTTCAAACAGCTTCATATCCTTGATCGAGTTATCATGATCACCGTACATCAGAAGGATCGTATTGTCCCATAGGCCCTCGGCTTTCATACGTTCAACCAATTCGCCGATTGCGGCATCTACGTAATGGGTTGCTTGCAAATAATCGCCCATAATCGTACCGTCGAGTTCTCCGACATTCAGCGTTTGTACGTCTTCCTTCAACGTATAAGGATGATGGCTGGACAATGTAATCAGGAACGAATAGAAAGGTTGTTTTTGATCCGAAATGACATCGAGCGATTGTCGGAAGAACGACTTGTCGCCTAGCGACCAACCGACTTTTTCGTCCAATGTGAAATGCTTACGGCTGTAAAATTTATCGTATTCCATATTGTTGTACATCGTATTCCGATTCCAGAAACCGCCCTCATACGCATGGAAGACGTTGGCCGTGTAGCCTTCTTGCTTCAGCGTCTGAGGCATGCATTCAAATTCGTGGTTTGCGAATTGGATAAATACAGAGCCGTTGCCGACAGGCTGCATCGAGCAGTTCGCCGCGAAATCGGCGTCAGACGTACGGCCTTGCGCAGTCTGGTGGTAGAAATCGTTGAAATAGGCGCTTTCTTTGATGAGCTTGTTCATATTCGGCGTTATTTCCTCGCCGCCGATCGATTGGCCGATCATGAAGTTTTGGAAAGCTTCCATCTGGATCATCAGCACGTTGCTGCCTTTGTAGGCGCCGAACAGCGCATCGCTTTCCAACTCCTTGCGATCTTCACCGCGCTCGGCAATCCAAGCTTTCGATTCGGAAGCTTGCTCCGCCGAAACGTTGGACGTGTCGAACCAGTTCTGCTTCGCATAACGGTATATATCGAACCCGTGGAAGCCGATTTCACCGGTTACGTTGTAGATGGACAGATTCCACCATGCCCCGACGAAAATACCTTGCGCCCACGTCCGCTTCGCCTCTTCCACGTTCGTAAAGACGAGGTTCGAGCCCAGCATGAACACGGCGACGCTAATGATGATGCGGGCAACAGTTTTGCGCCACAACGGTGCGGACTTGATGCCGGCTTGTTCGTTCGCTCTGCGAAGATCGCCGCGGCCTTTCCAAATGACATACACGAGGAATGGAACGATAACAATCCAATCAACGAAGAAAACAATGTCATTCCAAGACAAAAGCGTATTAATACTTTCGCCGAGCGAGTCAACTTGGTTCATCTGCATAAGCACGGGAACCGTAATTAAATCTTGAAAATAACGATAGTAAATAAGATCGGCATACATGACGAAAGATAAAATGAGATTAATAATGATGAGTGCAATAATACGGCCGCGCGGAGGCAGCCATATGGTCCAAAAGACGGTAAGCAAAAGCGCTCCCAGCTCGATGAAAAAATCCTCGCCGTTCATTCTCATTTTGGACATGCCGATAACGTCGGAAAAAATATATAGCTTAGCCATCAAGACGACCGTAAACAGAAAAAAATCTACAGTCTTGAGACGAGTCAGCCATACGAGCACACTGCTCATGCATCGTCGTACAATATTGTAATTATTCGAATACATAATGAGCTTGTCCTTCCTTTCTTTCTAGTTCCGGCCGCCGCGCGGAGGCAATGGTCCGAAAAATTGGTAATAGTTGCATTCGATTCGGCCATTGAACAGCTTGCGTTTTTTATCTGCCGGGCGGCCGAAATAGGTCTCAATCGTAGTTGACGGACTTATTGCGAAATAGGACCATGTCGGGTAATGAAGCGCTGTAAGTCCGAATTGGCGCAATGCCATTTCGGCTTCGCGATCATCGCCAAGCCGCTCGCCGTAAGGAGGGTTCGTAATGATTACGCCGTATTCGCCCTCAGGCTTCGCCTTAGCGACCGGAAGGACGTTAAGCTTGATTTCTTTGCCGAAGCCGGCTTTCTTGACGGCCGCCTCCGCAATCTCGATCGCGTTCGGATCGATGTCCGAGCCGGCGATTTGAAGCGGAATGTCGTCCTTGACGGCATCGTACGCTTCTTCGCGGGCTGCATCCCACAACTCATCGGGCAGGAGCGGCCAGCCTTCACTGTTGAACGATCTGCGAAGTCCTGGCGCGATATTCCAGCCAATCATCGCTGCTTCTATTAGAATAGTGCCTGAACCGCAGAACGGGTCATAGAGCGGGCGATCCGGCTGCCAGCGGCTAAGCTGGATGAGCGCTGCTGCCATCGTTTCGCGAATCGGTGCTTCCGTCGATACTTTGCGATAGCCGCGTTTGTGCAGGCCGGCGCCTGTCGTATCGAGTGTCAGCATCGCTTTGTCGTTAAGCAGCGTCACCTCAATGACGTAGCGGCCGCCATCCTCCGGAAACCATTCCGTGTGATAACGTTCCTTCATTTTCTCGACAACCGCTTTTTTCACGATGCCTTGGCAGGCAGGAACGCTCGTTAATTGCGATTTTTGGGAGCGACCGTCAACTGGGAATTCTCCATCCTCAGGAATCCAAGTTGGCCAGTCAAGCGCTTTCGTACCTTCGAACAGCTCATCGAACGTCGTCGCGCGGAACTCTCCCATTTTGATCAAAATTCGGCCTGCGGAACGAAGCCATAGATTCGTCCGGCATATGTCGGCGGGACCGCCCGTAAAGTTGACTCTGCCGTTCTCGACCTGCAAGTCCGTGTAACCGAGGTCTTTAAGCTCTCGGGCAACAACCGCCTCAAGCCCCATCGGCGAGGTTGCGATTAATTGTAGCTTTTCCATCTAACACTCTCTTTTCATTAGTTCTGCGAGTCCTGTCGACTGATGTCCGGAGCTGCGCTTGTATCCCTGCTAAGAAGAAACGCCAGATGGCGTCCTTGGCAGCATAAGCTTTCGTTTCGCGGTGAAATATAGGCGTAAGGATAAAAGTAAAACTTATCCTTTCCTATATTTGAACAAAAACATACAATCAAGTATAGGACAAACTAGGTTGTTTTTACAAATTGTAAAAATGGAGAGAGATGAATAATGTTTCTGAATGAGCAATATGTGGATGATTTATATGCAAAAGATGCCGATCTTGAACATGTGAAAGCGGTGCTTGCGGAACGCGGAATGCCTGATATTTCGGTAGCTGACGGGTATGGAAGGCTATTGACGATGCTTGTGAAGCTGAAGGGAGCAAGCAGCGTTCTGGAGATAGGAGCGCTTGGCGGTTATAGCGGCATCTGTCTCGCCCGGGGCATGGGAGAAGCGGGGAAGCTAGTATCGTTGGAACTGCTGCAGCATTACGCGGACGTCGCTAAGGCTAATATGGAAGCTGCGGGACTTGGCGATAAAGTGGAGTATGTTGTCGGAGATGCTAAGGCGAGCTTAGCGCAGCTAGCATCCGAAGGAAGAAAGTTCGATTTCTTCTTTATTGATGCGGACAAGGAAGGATATCCGATCTACTTGGACTTTGCGCTAGAGATGGCCAATCCAGGAGCGCTGATCGTTGGCGACAATATTTTCTTGCGCGGGCGGACGGTCGATGAAACGAAGCAAGGTCCGGCTGTGCGCGCCGTGCGTTCTTTTAATGAACGCATCGCGACCGACGAGCGGCTCATGAGCACCGTCATACCGGGTTATGACGGTCTCGCGATTGCTATTGTGAAGTAAGTAGTTTACATGAACTTGTATAGGTATGGAGGACGAATCTCTACAAACTGTGTGTGGGATTGCGCAATAGTGTCATTCTCTGCAACTAAATAGTCTTGTGCATGGCGCTCTGCCTGTTTAGTTCGATTTGAGGCAACTAAACGGGCGGGTTTGGTGTTTTGGGCGTGAATCGGAGAATTAGTTTGATGAAATGCAACTAATGAGCATGTAACCGCGTGGCAGATGAAATTAGTTCGACGAAACGCAACTAATGAGCAATATACCCGTTGGTGATTACCTCCACGGCATGTTGCAGAACTCTCCAAAGCTAGCTAATACCGCAATAGTGTCATTCTGGGAAACTAATTAGTTTTGTACGAGGAACCCCGCCTGTTTAGTTCGATATTGGGCAACTAAACGGGCGGGTTTGGTGTTTTGGCGCGTGAATCGGCGAATTAGTTCGATGAAACGCAATTAATGGGCTCATAACTGCGCGGCAGATGAAATTAGTTCGATGAAATGCAACTAATGAGCAATATACCCGTTGGTGTCAGGCTGTTAGCATCAAAGCCATACGTGCTTCACTACAGCACGTATGGCTTTGATGCTGAAGAGGGGGCCAAACGCCAGGAGTGGATACGTTTGGTTCCCCGGCCTGCGGTTTGCAACCAGCCCTTCTGCTCCAACTCAAGCAGCAGGTTGCGTTGCGTGCTGTTCTGTAGCCGCATCCAAGTAAATTCCGGACATCGATCAATTGCACGGGCCGATCAAGATGGCGTACGAGCCGGATAATGTCCCGTTCTTCTGCGATCAGCTCTGCTCTCCATTCAGATTCCCGAACAATCTCCCCATCATTTGCTGCAAAAGCTGCTGCCACAGTCTGGGGCGCTGTTCAATATCGTCATATGAAATACGGACAATGATCCACCTGTCGTTTGTAAGATGCATCTGGCGCACCCATTGATCGCTGAACTGCCTCCTCGAGATATTTCGCACATGAGGGCCGTAACCATCCACCTCGATTGCAATTCGAACATGATTTTTAACGAATGCAAAGTCTAAGTAGCGAAATCCTTCGCTAAAGTCTTTCACCTCAAACTCGGGATGCAAGTTGGTAAAATGGCCAAAAGCAGGCCACCACACATTACGAACAAACTTTTGCTCGGCATGGGCATGTCCTTTTTTAAGTCTGCGCAAACGCTCACCTTTCCTCTGCTTAAGATGCTGCTCAAGCCAATGCATATGTGCTTCCTCGAATAAAGTCATATTCATCTGCAAGATCCTCTCCTTAATTAAAATGAAAAACGCCGTTTAATCCGGTTCATCCCGGATCAAACGGCGCATGCTTTACGACGCATTAAGTGAAGTTACGCATCCATATTAGCATGGATGAAGCAGTTCAGCCAATCATTTGATAACTGATCGTCCACGCAGCAAAGAATGCCAAACCCATGCCGCATTGAGCATCATCATGACGGCAGACAGTACGAATAAACCTTTAATGCCGATGTAGCCGGACAATGCGCCGCCTGTAATTGGACCGATCATGTTGCCGATGGCAAGCGAGCTTGTATTGAAGCTGTATGAGCGGCTTTCCATTCCGTCAGGTGTGTACTTGCGAATCAGAGTATTCACCGCGGGTATAAGGCCGCCGAGGAAAATACCGAGCATGAATCTTGCGAGCAGCAGTTGCCATACCGTTCCCGCGAGAGCTTGCGGGATGAAGGAGATCGCCGCGCCGATTAGTGCGACGCCGAGAATTTTCTCGCCGCCGATCCGATCGGCGAGCTTGCCGAGTAGCGGCGATGCAACAAGATTAGAGAGTCCCGTCACAGAGCCGACGAACCCCGCCCAGAATGCCAAGTTAGCCGCTGTTCCATGCAATTCCTGCACATAAAGCGGGATCAGCGTCATCGGGCTCATCATCGCGAACTGGATGAGGAAGGTGACCGCGAACAGCGAAGTCAGCTGCGGAATGCGGGCAAGCTTCTTCAGCCCCTCGACGACGGAAGCCTGCACGCGCGCCGCTGCTTTCGCGCGGTCGAACGGTTCCTTAACGACAATGAGGGCAAGCAGCGATGCGCCGAATAATAATGCGCCGGTCAGATAGAAGATCGGCCGGTAGCCAACCGTATCGGCAAGCAGACCGCCGAACAGCGGCCCGAGAATCGTGCCGGCAATGCCGCCCGATTGAATGGTACCCATAGCGAAGCCCATACGTTCCTTAGGCGTTGTAGCTGAGATTAGCGCTATAGAGGCCGGATTGAAGCCGGATATTGTTCCGTTCAGCATTCGTAAGAAAAGCAGATGCCATGGGTTCGTAGCGAAGCCCATCAGCACCATGACGACGGCCATGCCGAAGCCTGAGCGCAGCAGCATGATTTTGCGGCCATAGCGGTCAGCGAACTTCCCCCATATCGGCTGGAAGATGAAGGAGGTGACGAAGTTGCCTGCGAATATAACGCCCGCCCAAACGCCGATCTCATGTGTATCGCTAAGGCCTAGATCGAATTGCAAATAAAGCGACAAAAAAGGGATGATCATCGTCATCCCCGCCATCACAAGAAACTGACCAAACCACAGGACGATTAGATTTTTTTTCCACTGTTCCATAGCTATAAGTATAACATAAGAGGGCGGCATGCGATAAATGGGAGGTAAGGGCAAACTTTCATACCTTCTTCATGCAAAGTGACATCGATTGTCATACTATTGTCATAGGAACGCATTTGAGAGCGGTTGTTAGGGTAGAGGAAAAAGGGCATAATGGATACAGATGACACTACATAGAAATGGGGAACGGGAATGTCTTATAACGACCGTTTCATTCGGGCGTGCATGAAGCAAGAAGTAGACCGCGTGCCGGTATGGTACATGAGGCAGGCAGGTCGCTACGATCCGGATTATCGCAAAATAAAAGAGAAATATTCACTGCTTGAAATATGCAAGCAGCCGGAGCTAGCTGCGGAAGTGACGATGATGCCGGTGAAAAAGCTCGGCGTCGACGCAGCGATTCTGTACTCGGACATTATGAATCCTGTCGCTTCGATAGGGATTGACTTTGATATTGTCGGCGGCATCGGGCCGGTCATTGCGAACCCGATCAAGACGGCGGCGGACGTAGAACGGCTGAAACCGATTGACGTGGAAGGCGATCTCGGCCATGTGCTGGAGACGATTCGGATATTGAACCGCGAGCTGGATGTGCCGCTTATTACGTTTGCCGGCGCGCCGTTCACGATTGCTAGTTACTTAATAGAAGGAAGACCTTCGAAAAACTATTTGCGCACGAAAGAAATGATGTACAGCCAGCCGAAAGTGTGGCATGAGCTAATGCGAAAGCTTGGCGATATGGTTATCGCTTATTTGCGCGCCCATATGGCGGCCGGCGGCAAGGCGTTCCAGCTGTTCGACAGCTGGGTTGKAGCGCTTGCTCCAGCGGACTTCCGCACGTATGTGCTGCCGACGATTGAACGTATATTCGACGAGCTTAGCGATTTGCCGCAGCCGAAAATTTATTTTCCTGGCGTCAGCTCAGGTGAACTATTGCCAGAGCTTGGCGGCGTGAAGGCAGACGTGTTCGGTCTGGATTGGCGCGTGTCGATCCCAGAAGGACGCCGTCGCTTGAATAACGGCGCAGCGGTGCAAGGCAATCTCGATCCAACGGTGCTAACGGCGCCAATCGGCGTCATTGAATCGTATGCGAAGGAAATTATCGATCAAGGGATCGAGCAGGACGGATTCATTTTTAACCTTGGACACGGCTTGTTCCCGGAAGCGTCGCTGGAGAAGCTGGCTGAATTGACGGCGTTCGTACATGCCTATTCGACCAAAGCGATTCGTGAACGCAAGGGGAAGGAGACTAGCCATGTCTGATCATAATCAAAAGATCGGCGTACTTGTCATGTCTTACGGAACGCCGGAATCATTAGATGACGTCGAAACGTACTATACGCATATTCGCCGCGGACATGCTCCGACACCGGAGCTGCTTGCCGAGCTGAAGGGTCGTTACGAAGCGATCGTAGGCGGGGTATTCCCGCTTCGCGAGAATACGAATGGGCAAGTGGCAGGCTTGCAGGATAAGCTGGAGCAGCTTGCTCCTGGCAAGTATGCTTGCTACCAGGGTCTTAAGCATGCGAAGCCTTATATCGAGGATGGCGTAGAGCAGATGGCTGCAGACGGCATCAAGCAGGCAGTCGGCATCGTGCTCGCGCCGCATTTCTCGACGATGAGCGTAGGCAGCTATATGAAGCGCGCTCAAGAAAAGGCGGATGAGCTGGGCATTAAGCTGGCAGTTGTGGAGCAATACCATATGCATCCTAAGCTGTTGCAGGCCCTTACGGAACGCGTGCAGGACGGCTTGCGACGCCTAGCGGAGCAGACGGACGGCAAACCAGTAAAAGTATTGTTCAGCGCGCATAGCTTGCCGGAGAAGATTCGCGAGCTTGGCGATCCCTACGAGCAGCAGTTGCTGGAGACTTCAGCGGCGGTTGCCGAAGCGGCCGGCGTTACGGATTGGCAGTTCACTTGGCAAAGCGCTGGTCGGACGAGAGATCCTTGGCTTGGTCCGGACATTCTCGAGACGCTACCTGTGCTCAGGGAAGAAGGCGTTAAGGCGGTGCTAGTCGCACCTGTGGGCTTTGTGTCCGACCATCTAGAGGTGCTTTATGACCTCGATATCGAGGCGAAGGCAGCGGCCAAAGAGCTGGATATGGCACTTGATCGAATTGCGATGCTGAATCGCGATCCGTTATATATGGAGACATTGGCAGAATCGGTCATACAAGCACTGGCAAGCGAGAGAGAGGAATGAATGAGATGCGGAGAATCGGAGAACCTGATCGAATTGTCGTCATTGGCGGAGGGATCAGCGGACTGAGCTCCGCTTTTTATTTGCAGCGGGAAGCGGAGCGGCTAGGCAAGGAAATCCATCTGACGATTGTTGATGGAGCTCCTGTGCTTGGCGGTAAAATCAATACGCTGCAGCGTGACGGCTTCGTCATTGAGAAAGGGCCGGATTCGTTCCTTGCGCGCAAGCTGGCCATTATCGATTTGGCAATGGAGCTTGGGTTGACGGATGAATTAACGACGACGAACCCAGGGGCGAAGAAAACTTATATTTTGCATCAGAAAAAGCTGCATCCCATGCCGGCCGGACTCGTGCTTGGCGTGCCGACGGAAATTAAGCCGTTTCTTAAGACGGGGCTTGTATCTTGGGGTGGGAAGCTTCGCGCTTTAATGGATTTTGCGCTGCCTGCGCGCAAGGTGAAGGGTGACGAGTCGCTTGGCGGATTCCTGGAGCGCCGTGTCGGTCCGCAAATCATGACGCAGATCGCCGAGCCGCTGCTGGCCGGCATCTATGCGGGAGATCTTAGAAAGCTTAGCATTCAAGCGACTTTCCCGCAGTTCGCGGCATCGGAGCAGAAGCACGGCAGCCTGATCCGCGGCATGCAGCATAACCGCAAAGCGGGATCGGCTGCTCTTCCCGCGGTGGCGAAGGGCGGAACCTTCCTAACGTTCAAGGGCGGATTGACGACTGTCGTAAATGCGCTGGATAAGGCGTTAAGCAGCGCGGAGCGCAGGCTTGGCGTGAAGGTGGCAGAAATTCGCGACGAACAGCGGGCAGCTGCGAAAGAAAAAGAGCGAGAACGGGAGATCGGACAAGCCCGCTATACCGTTGTATTGGAAAATGGCGAGCAACTGCTAGCGGACCGCATCGTGATGACCGCGCCTGCTTACAACGCGGCCGATCTGCTCGAGCCGCTAACCAACGTGAGCGAGCTGCGAGCGATTCATTACGTATCGGTAGCGAATGTGGTGATGGCTTTCGATAAGGCGACATTCGGACTCGAATTCGATGGCTCCGGCTTCTTAGTTCCGCGTTCGGAAGGACTTAGCATTACGGCATGCACATGGACATCGAGCAAGTGGCTTCATACGAGTCCGGACGATAAGGTGCTGCTTCGCTGCTATGTAGGACGAGCAGGCGACGAGGAAAAGGCGAAGCTGCCGGACGCCGAGCTGATTGCTGCAGTTCGCAGCGACATCAAGACGACGATGGGCATAACGGCAGAGCCTCTTTTTACAGAGATTACAAGACTGTATCGCTCTATGCCGCAGTATCCGGTCGGACATCTCGACAATGTGAAGAGGCTGCGCGCAAGGCTGGCGGAAGAGCTTCCAGGTGTATGGATTACAGGCGCGGCCTTCGACGGCGTCGGTCTTCCCGACTGCATACGGCAAGGGAAGGAAGCGGCGAAAGCCATTCTAGCAGAGTCGTAATATTTGTTGACCATGAAGCTCCTATCATTGATATAATGGAAAAGTCTTGATAGACAAACTTCCAATTATATCAACGAAGGAGCTTATTTTCATATGAACGTATCCCGGTCTGAGACGCGTCAGCATGAGAAGAGAATGCGCAAGAGAAGAATGAGGCGGCTTATGATCCTTAATGTGACATTGCTGACCATTATTGCTGCAGTGATTGCCGTCTGGTTAATTGGTTTGAATATGAATGCGGATAAGGAAGCGGCCAGTTCGAATAGGGGCGAGGACAGCGGGGACAATCAGCCGATCGAACAGAAGCAGCCCGATGATTCTAATGGAGCTGAGACTTCTACCGAGGAAGAAACAGCCCCAAATAACAACGAGGGCAATACGGAGGCCGTAGATTCGGGCAGCACGGATGGCGAAGAAGGAGAAAAGATCAGTCTTTCTTTTGTAGGCGATGTGTTGTTAGCCCCTTATGTGGAAGGTGTCATGAAGAAGAACGGGTACGATTTTCCATATCGGGAATCGTTGCTGTACCTAAGCGAGCCTGATGTAACGGCGGCAAATTTTGAATATCCAGTCACGTTACGCGAAGCTCCTGCAGAAAATAAACAGTATGTGTATAAAGGACCGCCTGATTCGCTGCCTGCATTCCGGGACGCGGGGTTCGATGTCGTCAACCTGGCGAACAACCACACGATGGATCACGGGGTAGAAGGTTTGCTCGATACGATGGACTATTTGGACAAAGCGGGCATTGCGCATATGGGGGCGGGCAAAAACGATACGGAGGCTTTTGCCCCAAGCATTCATGAGGTGCGCGGTGTAAAGGTTGCGTATGTCGGACTTAGCCGAGTCGTCCCTGAAGTGTCGTGGAAGGCGGACAAAAATACGCCCGGTGTGGCGGAAACGTATGATACGAGACGGGCGGTAGAAGCGATTACCAAAGCGAAGGATATGGCTGACATTGTAGTCGTCATGGTACACTGGGGAACAGAGCGGACGACGGTTCTGGAAGATTATCAGAAGCAGTTCGCAAGGCAATATATCGATGCAGGCGCGGATCTGGTTATTGGAAGCCATCCGCATGTGCTGCAAGGATTCGAAATGTATAACGGCAAATGGATTGCATACAGTTTAGGGAACTTTATTTTTGGCATGAACCCGAAAGGTGAGGAGAAGGATACCGGCGTGCTTGACGCGGTATGCTCGAAGAACGGCGATTGTGATCTGACTTTCCATCCGATGGTTTCGGTGAATTCGCAGCCGATTCCGTTAGAAGGCGACGAAGCGAAGACGCTTCTGGATCGAATGACGTCGATTTCTCTAGGAGTTGCCCTGCGGGAAGACGGAAGACTGGAAGCGCAATAGAGCTGGCAGTCCGAAAGGATGAGTGCATAATGAGAAATCCGTGCGTAGCGCATCGAGGCTGGTCGGGCCGCGCGCCGGAAAATACGATGGCTGCGATTCGATTGGCAATCGCCGAGCCGGACATTGAATGGATTGAAATCGATGTACAGCTTTCGAAGGATTATGTGCCGGTTGTTATCCACGATTATAAGCTAAGACGTACGACGAACGGCAAAGGCGATGTGAAGGATTGGACGGCAGCGGAGCTGGCGCAGCTGGATGCCGGACACTGGTTCTCGCAAAAATATCAAGGAGAACCGATTCCGACGCTCGATGACGTGCTTCGTGAATCAATCGGACATTGCAAGCTCAATATCGAGCTTAAGACGGACGGTATTCGGTATCCGATGCTGGAGGAGAAAGTGCTGGAGCGTATCTATGCTTTCGACGCAGTAAAAGAGGTTGTATTGACTTCGTTCCATGAAGGTACGTTGTACAATGCGCGTAAATTTAGCGGCGAGGTTAGGACTGGACTTATTCTAGACGCATGGCGGAATTCGCTTCCGAAAGAGCTGGAGGAGCTTGGCGCTGATTTTTTATCCATCGGCTACTCGCGGCTTAATAAGGAGCGCATGGCGCTATTGAATGAATCAGGCATACAGACGATGGCATGGACGGCAAATGATGAGCGGACGATCCGCAAGCTGACTGAGCTTGATCCGAATCTGATGATATGCACGAATTATCCGGAAAGGTGGCGCGAGGCATTGCATCGCAAAACGAGATTGTCCAGCGTTTCGCAGTGGCTGCAATGGTAGGTCTGGTGGATGAATGGTGGTTAAGGCTGCTCGTTGGCTTCTTATGCAGCAGCCTTGCTGCTGCCGCGGCATATAAGGCGCGATCATTATCCCTTTCAGGGGCATGGTCGGCGCTCGTGATGGGGACAGGCTTCGTGACGCTTGGCGAGCCCATATGGTTCGGTGTTCTGATTGCTTTCTTCATATCGTCATCGGCGCTGTCGAAATATAAGCGCAAGCATCGGGCGAAAGCGGAGGCGGAAGCGAAGTATGAGAAGACCGGCAGGCGCGACGCCGGACAAGTGTGGGCGAACGGCGGAGCGGGGCTGTTGCTGTGCGCGGCCCATTACATATGGCCGCATGAGGGCTGGCTGTTCGCGTACGTCGGCGTCATGGCCGCCGTGAACGCGGATACGTGGGCGACGGAAATCGGCGCCCTCAGCCGCAGCGCGCCGCGCATGATCGTGAGCGGCAAGCGCGTAGCGGCTGGCACGAGCGGCGGAGTCACGCCGCTCGGCAGCGCAGCAGCGCTCGCAGGCGCCGTGTTCATCGGCGCCGTTGCCGCACTGCTGCTGGCGGCCACGCAGCAGCCTGCGCATGCTGCTGCGGGCACGCTCTTCGGCGCCGCCGCGGCATACATCGCCGCCGCGGCCGCCGCAGGCCTGGCAGGGGCCTTCGCCGACTCTCTGCTCGGCGCCACCGGCCAGGCCATGTACCGCTGCCGGACCTGCGGCAGCGTAACCGAGCGCGCCGCCCATTGCGGCGGCGCGGCCGAGCTCGTGCGCGGCTTCGCCTGGCTGAACAACGACAGGGTGAACCTCCTGTCGTCCTTGTTCGCCGGCTTGCTCGGCTTCATGCTCGGCGCGGCGCTTCTCTAGCCGCCGCGCCCGCAACAAAACAAAGGGACTATCCGGTAGACGCCTTGCGGCTCTCGGATAGTCCCTTTTTATGCCCAATCAATGTTACTTCGTCAACTGCTCCATCTGTCCGATCAGCTCTTCGAACACGCTCATCGCTTGCTCGATCGGCTCTGGCGAAGACATGTCTACGCCGGCTTTCTTCAAGATGTTGATCGAGAAGTCGCTGCCCCCGCTCTTCAGGAAGCCGAGGTAACGATCGACGGCAGGTAACCCTTCTTCAAGAATTTGCTTCGAGAAGCTCGTCGCCGCGGAGAAGCCCGTCGCGTATTTGTACACATAGAAGCTGTTGTAGAAATGCGGAATTCGCGCCCATTCCATCTCGATATCTTTGTCAATGACCATTCCCGGTCCGTAATAGTGGACGTTCAGGTCGTAATAGATTTTGTTCAGCTCTTGCGGGGTCAGCGACTCGCCTTGCTCGACGCGCTCGTGAACGATTTTCTCGAACTCGGCGAACATCGTCTGGCGGAACACCGTCGTACGGAATTGATCCGCATAATACGTAAGCAGGTACATTTTTTCCTTCGGATCGGTCGATTTCTTCAACATATAGTCCATCAGCAGCGCTTCGTTCAGCGTGGATGCCACTTCTGCTAGAAAGATCGTATATTGCGCATCCCGATAGTTCTGATTGTTGTCAGAGTAATAGGAATGAAGCGCATGGCCCATCTCATGGGTGAGCGTGAACATGCTGTTCAAGTTGTCGTTATGGTTCAACAATACGTAAGGATGCGTGCCGAAAGCTCCCCAGCTGTAAGCGCCGCTGCGCTTGCCTTCGTTCTCATACACGTCGATCCAGCCGTTATCGAAGCCGTCTTGCAGCACGTTCAGGTAATCCTCGCCCAGAGGTTTCAAGCTTTCTTTGATCGTTTTCTTCGCTTCGTCATACGTAATGTCCATCTTGAACTCCTCAACGAGCGGAGCAAACAGATCGTACATATGAAGCTCTTCAAGGCCTAACAGCTTCTTGCGAAGGTCCATATAGCGGTGCATCAGCGGGAGATGCTTATGGATCGTATCAATGAGATTCGTATAGACGGACTGCGGGATGTTGTCGCCATAGAGAGACATATCGAGTGCAGAATCGTATTTACGCGCTTTGGCATAAAAAATATTTTTGGTTACGTTAGCGCCCAAAGTAGAAGCGAGCGTGTTTTTCAGCTTGCCGTACGTATCGTACATTGCTTTGAACKCATCACGTCTAACGTCTTGATTTTTGCTTTCGAGAAACTGTATGTAACGGCCATGCGTCAGCTCGACTTCTTCGCCGTCCTCGTTTTTCACTTTAGGGAATTTTAAGTCCGCATTGTTCAGCATGCCGAAGATCGTGCCGGGAGCGGAGCTGACGTTGCCCACTTGAGCAAGCAGCGCTTCCTCGTTCTTCGATAGCACATGCGCTTTCTGACGGCGCATTTCTTCCAGCGTATGACGGAACTTCGCAAGCGACTCGTTGCCAATCATCGCTTCAAGATCATTATCGGATAACCCAAGCACCTCAGGTGTAATGTAGGACAGCGCTTCGCCGGTTTCGACGCTAAGCTTCTTCGATTTGTCGGAGAGAGCTTGGTACACAGGCTCTGCCGTATCCTCGTGATGCTTCATATTCGCGTATACGTACAGGCGTTCAACATGCAGCGACAATTCATCCTCTAGCTCGAAGCAAGCTTTGAGCTGAGCAGGGTCGGCAAGCTTGCCTTCGAAAGCGGCTGCTTTCTTAATCAAACTCTTCGCTTCCGCGAACTCGCTATCCCATGCTGCTTGATTCGCGAAGAGATCCTCCAGCTTCCATGTTGTTTCTGGCGCGGATTCGGAACGTTTCGGAACGTGATTCATCGAACTCCTCCTTGGTATCGAAAAAGTAGATTGCGGCTTGGCTTCGGAGTTTGGCTTCGTGCTCGCATATGCGTGAGCTGCTCCGTTGCCGGGTATTAAGCTTAAAGCTACAAGCAATGGGAGCCATTTCACCCGTTAATCACCTCAGGCACAGTTTTCCATTAACATGCCCGGGCGCCCCCGTGAATATGTAACAACCGCTTAGATTAAGCGGAGCCCATTGTAAAGAACGCATACACAATAAGGAAAAAAGCGAATGCGATGAAAATAATCGAGAAGATGGCCATGCCGCGGCGCAAACCAGGCGACAATGTATCCTTCTTCAAGACAACAAGGCCCCCAAGGACAAAGGAAGCAATGATGAAAATAATAGTAGCTGTTGGATCCATCCCGAAGCTGCTCCTCCTCTATTCAAGCGACAAGCATCATGATGCGGTGCGCAAATCGAAGCTTGCTTGTGCTTTATCGTTACCTATGCGGACGCTTGTAACGTTATGTTCGCCGCATAGGACATTTTTTCCTGCTGCTGATTAATCCTTTAACTTACACTTCTTTGAATGCAGCCATAATAGCGGCAAGCTCGTCTTCCTTGCCGACGAAGTCGGAAGGACGGAAGCGGTTCTCGGCCCAATGCAGCATTTCCGGGCGGCTGACGAATGTATGGCAGTCCTCACCCCATTGGTCGGAAATTTCTCTGACGATCAATGTTTTGCCTTGAACCTCGACAGTCAGCATATTGTATTTGTCTGTTTTGTAAATTTCGTGCTTTTTGAACATAAATTTTCCACCTTCGAATAGTTAATTATGGTATAGTTAACATCATGCCAAATCACAAGCTATAAAGCAACATCGTTAAGCAATAATACGGTGTCAGCGATTAGACGACTGGCATGAGATGAGTTCAGATGAGAAGAGATTAGATGAGACGAGACGAGGAGAGTGTCAAGATGAGTCAAGTAAAGTATGAGCAGATTGGGGTCGCTATGACCTGCAGAGGATATGAGGAATATATCCGAATGTTCGATCTGAATGAGAGTGACCTTGCATGCGGTCCTGTACTGGATGTTGCGGCAGGGGGTTCCTCTTTCACGGCAGAGGCTAAAGCAAGAGGTTATGAGGCATGCGCGGTTGATCCGCGATATGGGAACGACGTGACGAGATGGGTCGAAGAGGCCAGAGAAGAGATTGGCACTTCTACTGCAAAGCTTGCCAAACTCGCTGATATATTCGATTGGAGCTATTACGGCTCGATCGATCAGCATCGTGCCGGACGAGAGGCATCGTTATTGAAGTTCGAAACGGATGTGAATGACCCGAGTGGACAATCCTCCTATGTGTCAGGCAAACTTCCGAATCTGCCTTTCGCGGATGGAACATTTTCGCTTGTGCTGTGCAGCCATTTCTTATTTTTATATGCGGAGCAATTCGGCCTTGAGTTCCATAAGCAGGCGATTGCCGAGTTAATGCGTGTTACGAAGAAAGGCGGCCAGATTCGCATCTATCCGTTGCAAGCGCTGAACTGGGAGCCATTCGCCCAATTAGATGAGCTATTGACCTTTACCCGGGCGAACGGAGGCAACGTACAATTATTGCCCTCCAAGCTTCCTTTTATACCTAAAAAAAGCGATTTTATACGGATTTCACATTAATTGCAATCGCCTAAAGTTATCGCTATAATGATTCTACTCGCCGTTAATAACGGCGGTCATCTTTAGGAGGTTGTTCAATTGAAAGGTACAGTTAAATGGTTTAATGCAGAGAAGGGTTACGGCTTTATCCAAGTCGACAATGGAGAAGATGTATTCGTACATTACTCCGCCATTCAAAGCGAAGGGTTCAAGGCGCTTGAAGAAGGTCAAGCGGTCGAGTTTGACATTACTGAGGGTAACCGCGGGGCTCAAGCGGCCAACGTCATTAAATTATAAGATCGACGCTTCTTATAATAGGGTATGACCGTGTTACATCTGTAAGGTATAACAAAGAAGCGGCTGAACGTGGGGACTTATCCCTCGCTCAGCCGCTTTTTCTTATTATGGCAGTAACCCGCTACCGCTCATCACTATAATAATATTTCGCAAAGAACCCTACCGCCGCGACCATCGCAATGATGGAGCCCATTCGGAAGAAGCTTTCCCTGCCGAACTGCTCGTAGATGAATCCTCCGAAGAAGCCGCTAATTGCGCCGGCAAGTCCTGTCCATACGACGGCATATACCGCTTGACCAGATGCGCGGAATTCGTCGGGGATAATTCTAGAAATGTAACGAAGCGCCGTCGAGAAATAAATGCCGAACGTGATGCTGTGCATCGCTTGAGCTGCAAGCGCCCATCTCGGATCTTGAATATCGCTTACGAACCATAAGCGGACCGCATACATAATCGAAGCAATCATAAGGAGCGGAAGTTCCTTGAACTTATGACCATATTTGCCGAGCAGGAACAGAACCGGAATCTCGCTTAGCGAGGACATAAGCCATGACAGGCCAACTAAGGAGTCGCTTGCCCCTAAGTGCCTCATCGTTACAGCCAAGAAGCCCTCATTCATTCGGTGAGGAATCGAGATCGCCAAGACGAGCAGAAAGAAGATAACGATATTACGCTGCCGCAGCAGCTTGAAGAAACCGGAAAAATCCATTTTGCGTGAAGTCGCCTGGTAGTCCTTCAGTCCAAAAACAAGACAAAGCGTAATCGCAATCGTCAACAATGCGAGGGGCATCGTCCAGTTTGACCCAATTTGCTTCAATATGAGTCCAAGTGAATAGGCAGTTGCTGCAAAACCAAGTGAACCGAATATACGAATAAGAGCATAAGGTTTGCCGGTATATTGACTGGATAACAGGATAAGGCTGTCTGTCAGCGGGTTAATTGGCGTCTGAAAAAAATAAAAACCCATCATAACGAGGCAGACGACCGCAAAATGTTCAACTGGAAGCAGGATCGATATCATGACGAGCTGGCCGAACAGGAGCAGTATGAGCAGCTTCTTAATCGTTCTCAGCTTGTCGCTCGCCATGCCGAATAAAATGTTGGCGAAGATCGACATAAGCGGGCCGATCGCATAAATAATGCCGATCTGCTGCTCCGAGTAACCGCGCTCTAAAAAATACAGCGGTATGAAGGACACGATCATCGCGGCTGTCGAATAGGAGAAAAACGTATACGTTCGCAGTGCAAAAATTTCTTTGCGGGCTGTGGCTGAGGTTGCCGGTCTATCAGCCTCGGAAGTTCCGGAAGTTTCCATTGGTGTAAGTCTCACTCCATCTCTATACGATTGCTTAATCGTCATTAATTATAGCATGGCTCTGGAAACCGACCAATTTGATTTTTGAAGCTGGATTATTGTGTATCGAAATGGTACATTTAGATGTGGAGGTTTACAATGGGGGAGTATCGATTTGATTGGAACGAACGGCTTCGCATTAGCCTTCCCATCCTTGAGAGGGATTGGGAGCAATACGAAGTATCCGAGCAAATGAAAATCATTGAGCAATGGGAGTCGATAAGGGGAACGATTCCGGATCGCGTCATCGAATTCGAACGATTGATTAACGGGAAGCAGGCAGAGCTGTTCGAGGAGCATGATTTTGATAAATGCTGCGAATTGAACTATGAAATTGCCGAATATGCAAGCCGGATTAACGAATTGCATATATGGTACCGAATTAATCAAGAGATGGAATCTCGTTGGCATTCATGAAATGGAGTTCGAGGAGGATCCCATCTTGCGTGTAACGACTCTTTCAAGCGGACGCGTGCCCCAGAGCCCGATAAAGCTCATGCATCGCGTATACAAATATGTGCTGCCAGGTGTTGAGAAGGAGCTGAAGCTGCTTCGCGCTCGCGCAGAGGCTATCCCCGACGAGGAGCTTAGGAGTCAGGCTCTAAGCAGTATGGAAAGCAAAAAGTTTCATTGCCAAGGCGGCGCCGTATATGCAATCGTAAGTCTGGAGCATCGACATATTTTGATTCCGCTAATTGTATCACTCCAGACGATTAGCGATTATTTGGACAATCTATGCGACCGAAGCACATCGCTTGATCCTGATGACTTCCGTCAGCTTCATCAATCGATGCTGGATGCGGTTAATCCCGCAGCTCCGCTTCAAGATTATTACAAGTATCGTAAAGAAAACAACGACGGCGGTTATCTGCATCATTTGGTGCTAACCTGCCAACGAATGGCGTCTAGCTTGCCTTCCTATTCGAGCGTCGAGCCTTATGTTACCGAGCTTGTTGCGCTTTATAGCGACTTGCAAGTCTATAAGCATATTCGTAAGGATGAACGTGAGCCGATGCTGCTGAGTTGGTGGGAGAAGCAGATGAGCAGTTGCCCGGACCTGAAGTGGAATGAGTTTGCCGCTGCTACAGGCTCCACGCTTGGGATGTTCATGCTGTTCCTGGCGGCGACAGAGGACAAGTTGTCCTCTGTCGATGCTGCCGCGATTAAGAGCGGTTATTTCCCGCACGTTTGTGCTCTGCATATTTTGCTTGATTACCTGATTGATCAGGAAGAAGATCAAGAGGGCGGCGATCTAAACTTTTGCAACTATTATGATAATGATAGTCTGCTCGTTGATCGGTTAAGCATGATTGTTGCTAGAGCGCGTGAGGATGTGAAGGGGCTGCCCGCTTCGCGCTTTCATCGCCTGATTATTGAAGGGCTGCTTGCGCTGTACTTATCGGATCCGAAGGTGCGGCATCAGCCGCCGGTGAGAGACATCTCGCGCAGGCTAATGAAGAACAGTCCGCTTACACGCCTGTTTTTCCTTGTCAACAGCATTTGGATTAGGAAAAAACAAGCTTGATATTATAACCAATACAATTACACAGTGAAAGTGGAGGAATGAAACATGTCTGCAGTCAAATCAATCGCTGTACTGACAAGTGGAGGAGATTCTCAAGGAATGAACGCGGCTGTCCGTGCTGTCGTGCGGAGCGCGCTGTTCCATGGGCTAGACGTATACGGTGTACAACGGGGTTACCAAGGGTTGCTTAACGACGATTTGCGCCAAATGGATTTACGCAGCGTAGGCGATATTATTCAACGCGGCGGCACGATTCTGCAAACGGCTCGCTGCAAGGAGTTTATGACGGCGGAAGGTCAGCAACGCGGCGCGGAAGTGCTTCGGGCAAGAGGAATTGACGGTCTTGTCGTTATCGGCGGAGACGGCTCATACCAAGGCGCGAACAAGCTGAGCAAGCTCGGCATTAAGACGATGGGTTTGCCGGGAACGATCGATAATGACATTCCGTTCACGGATATGACGATTGGTTTCGATACGGCTGTAAGCATCGTTGTCGATGCTATTAACAAAATCCGCGATACGATGTCTTCGCACGAGCGTTCATCGATTGTCGAGGTTATGGGACGCCATTGCGGCGATATTGCTTTGCACGCTGGTCTTGCTAGCGGTGCGGAGACGATTCTTGTTCCTGAAGTTCCGTTCGATCTGAACGAGGTTGCAGATCGTATGAAAACAAACTTTGCCAAAGGCAAACGCCACAGTATTATCGTTGTTGCGGAAGGCGCTGGCAAAGGGGAGGACGTGTCGCAGAAAATTACCGATTGTTGCGGCATCGAGCCCCGTGTTACGGTACTTGGACATATTCAGCGCGGCGGCACGCCAACCGCTGTTGATCGTATTCTTGCAAGCCGCTTAGGCGACTTTGCCGTTAGCCAGCTGATGGCTGGCATATCTGGCAAAGCATGCGGCGTCGTTCGCGGCGAGCTTGTGACGACAGACATCGATACTGTCGTCAATTCCAAGAAGCCTTTCAACATGGACATGTACGAGCTGGCGCTTCGTCTATCGCAATAAGAGCTTTGTTCACACAGCATAAAAGGCTGCACTCAACATCCGGAGGATGAAGAGTGCAGCCTTTTTGGTTTGGTTCATTTGTAATCGACGTTCGGCGAATACTTATTGCCTGCATTCCACAGCAGGTACTCGTTAACGTTCGAGTCGTGCAATGCCTTGATTTGCGCTTCGACCTCCGCTTTGCCATATTTCATGAATTGGCCTTTGCCGAGCCAGCTAGCAGTGAAGTCTTGAATCCATGGCCGAATGATCGGTTTCAGCTCCGCCGTGCCTTCAAGCTTCTTATGCGTATCCTCCATAGCGCCCTTGATAACGGCGTAGGGGCTTAGATCGGGATACTTCTGCTTGAACCAGCCTGTACTGTAATGGCTCGGGTAGATCATCGGCGAGATGACATGCACGTCATTCGATATTTTCACGAAGTCTTGTCCGATTCCTTCCGCTGCCGATACGGAGGCCGCATACCCGAAGATATCGACCGATACGCGAACGCCGAGCGGCTCGAGCTGTTCTCTTGCGTATTTGACGAAGCCGGCGACTGCGTCAACGCGGCTAAGTTCCGACTTCGTAAAGGTGAGTGAATCCGCCTTCTTATCGAAGCCTTCAGGGAAACGCACATAATCGAACTGTATTTCCTTGAAGCCGAGTCGGGCCGCTTCCTTGGCGACCGTAACGTTGTAGTCCCACACTTCCTTGCGGTAAGGATTCACGAAGCTCTCGCCTTTATTATTTTTCCATATTGTTCCGTCCTGGTGGAGGAATGACAGCTCTGGCTTCTTGCGGGCGAGCACCGTATCCTTGAACACAACGATCCGGGCAATCGGATAAATTTCATGTTTCTTCAGGCTTGCCATTAAATTTCCGATATTGCCGATGAACCGCTGAGGGGTTCCAACCTCGAGCAGCTCGGGGGTTGTTGTCGGATAGGTAATATAGCCGTTATCGTCCTTAATGTCGATGACCATGCTGTTAAGCTCGGTGCTGTCGACAAGCTTAATCAGCGACTCCATTCGTGCTCCGCCTGCGCTGTGCGCGGTTACGTAAATGCCCTTAATGGCCGGCGCCTCAGGCTGCGGATCTTGTTTCACGGCTGCGATGCCGCCTGTTCCGCCGGGAAGCCCGCTTAGGCCGGGAGAGTCGGGTTGTATAATCGTCTGACCTGCGGCAGCGTTTATGTATGCGGCGGCGAGCTGCTTAGCCGCCATGCTTTCTTCGCCGGAGCCGGTTAGCAAATTGTACAGCAGCAGTAAAGTTGATAGAATGATATCCACTATGTTCTCTCCCCGTTAGCTCTTCTGTACCCAAATTATAAAGCAGATTCCGCGGCTGGGTCATCATTTATTTTCCTAATAAGACAAAAAAACCTGCCGAGAGCGTTCTCGACAGGCGCATGGGTAATCTGTATATCCCGTATTGTCATTGCAGGAAAGCTTCTCTTTGATGCTCGCAAATACTGTGTTGCACGATTTCCATCGCGTCTGACGGCTCAAGTACAGCAAGTCCGTCCCGCAGCACAATGCTGATGTCCATCTCGCGTTCCGTGAGAAAAGGACTAAGCTCAGGTGCAAGCTTCTCCACAATTTGAGACAGTTTTACCGTTTCCAAATCCACCTTAGCATCACCCTTTCGTCGATCGATTGTTCAAAGATAGGGGAAATCCTATGGGAAAAGAAACCTAAACTACGGGTTACACACATTATAGCAGGATCATTTTCAAAAACATAGGGATACTCCATAAAATCCATATTCGCGTATATACTTAATCCTTCGGCTTGGAGAAGTCGCCGATTACGCCTACGGTTTCCACTATGTTAATGAAAGCATGCGGGTCGATGGAACGTATGGTTTTGCTTAGATCAGACAATTCGTACCTTGTTCTGACGGTCATCAGCATATCGCGCTCAGCCGCAGAGTAAGCTCCTTTCGTCTTAATAATGGTAATTCCGCGAGGATGGGTCAGCAGTCTCGCCAGAAGCTCCTCGGTTTTCGTCGTAATAATAAAGGCGGTAACTTTAATGTGACGAACGTGGATGATGTCGACAATCTTGCCTGCCGTATAGATGGATACGAGCGAGTATAGAGCTAAATCCCAATTTTTTGTGAAAAAAACCAGGATGGCGATGACGAGGCTATTGAGTACGAATATGATCATGCCAACCGGAAAGTCCCGTCTCCGCGTTACGATCGAAGCGATAATGTCGAACCCGCCGGACGATCCGCCGTAACGAAGCGAAAGTCCGCTCCCGAATCCGACGATAATGCCTCCGAAGACGGAGCCAAGCACGATATCTTCGGCGATTTTGACTACAGGCAAGATTTGGAGGAACAAGGTAGACGCAATGACCATATAAATGCTCCAAATGATAAATCGGTGGCCGACAGCGAACCAACCCCAAAGCAGTACGGGCAGATTGAGCAAGAAGTATAACAAGCCGATATTGCCTCCGGTAAGGTAGCCGATCATCATGGATATGCCAGATAAACCGCCGCTTAGCAGTTGATGCGGAATAAGGAATAAGTTGAAGCCTGCTGCAACGAGCAGCGCTCCGATCGTCATGACTGGAACGTTGTATAGATGCTGCAAAATTTGACGATTCAAGTCAGGACGCCTCCCTTGAAACAGACTAGACAAGCCGTTTTTTGTCGTATGTAGTATGGCTTTAATTGGTTTACTGGTATTCACAATTGTTTCTGTGCTATAATGATTTGGATATTCTTAAGTAGGCTGTAGATAGAAGGAGTTTGAGAAAAGTTTGAAAACATTTGCTGAATTTGGCTTGGAACCTAAGGTGTTGCAAGCAATTACTGAACTTGGATTTGAGGAATCAACCCCGATTCAAGACAAAGCGATCCCTATCGCACTGGCAGGAACCGATCTTATCGGCCAAGCACAAACAGGAACAGGGAAGACAGCGGCATTCGGAATACCGCTCATTAACAAAATTCCGACAAGCGAGGAACGCATTGTCGCATTAATAATGACGCCAACCCGTGAACTCGCTATTCAGGTGGCTGACGAGATCGGGAAGTTGACTCGATACAAAGGTCTTCGCTCATTGCCGATTTACGGCGGTCAAGAAATCGGTCGCCAAATCCGTGCATTGAAGAAGAAGCCACAAATCATTATCGGTACGCCGGGACGTTTGCTCGACCATATCAACCGCAAGACGATTCGTCTCGAAGACGTTCAAACGGTTATTTTGGACGAAGCGGACGAAATGCTGGACATGGGCTTCATGGAAGACATTCAGTCGATCCTGAAGCAAGTACCGGAAGAGCGTCATACGATGTTGTTCTCGGCAACAATGCCGGCTAACATCCAGAAGCTTGCACAACAATTTCTGAAGAATCCGGAGCATGTCTCGGTAATCCCGAAACAAATTACGGCTCCATCGATCGAGCAAGCTTACATTGAAGTGCATGAGCGTCAGAAGTTCGAAGCGCTTAGCCGCCTGCTCGATATGGAATCGCCTGAGCTTGCCATCATCTTCGGCCGTACGAAACGCCGGGTAGATGAGCTGAGCGAAGCGCTTCAGAAGCGTGGCTATTCCGCTGACGGCTTGCATGGCGACTTGTCGCAGAACCAACGTGACAGCGTTATGCGTAAGTTCCGTGACGGAAGCATTGACGTGCTTGTTGCAACAGACGTTGCGGCACGCGGTCTCGACGTATCCGGCGTAACGCATGTAATCAACTTTGACCTTCCGCAAGATCCGGAGAGCTATGTTCACCGTATCGGCCGTACTGGCCGCGCAGGCAAAGAAGGAACAGCATGGTCGTTCGTAACGCCGCGCGAGACGGATCACCTTCACTTCATCGAGAAAATCACTCGTCAGAAGATGAACCGCAAGCCGCTTCCTAGCATTGCAGAAGCAATCGAAGGCAAGCAACGCGTAACAGCGGAGCGTTTGCTCGAAATCATCAACAACGATGATTTCAATGAGTACAAAGCCATCTCGATCCAACTTCTCGAGCAATACGATTCGGTTCACCTGCTTGCAGCTGCAATTAAATTGCTGACTGGCGAGAAGAAGAACGTCGATATCGAATTGACGCCGGAAGAACCGCTTCGCGCTAAGAAGCGTAGACCGGATGTTCGTTCCAACGGCCGTCCATTCAATCGCAGCGGCTCCTCCTCCTCTTATGGCGGCAACCGCAGCGGTGGTACAGGCGGAAGCAGCGGCGGCGGTTATCGCGGACGCGATGACAGACGCAGCAGCGCTGGAAGCAGCAGCGGTAGCAGCAGCTCGCGCGGCGGTTATGAGAGCCGTGGCGGAAGCGGCGGTTATGGCGGCAAGCGCAGCAGCGAAGGCCGCAGCGACAGCCGTCGTCCGAAGAGCAGCAGCGAAGGTTTCGTCAACAATTAATTGTGTCTAAGCTATGAGCTGCGCTAAGACAAAGGCAGCCAGCGCTTCGCGGTCATTGAAACCGGGGAAGTCCGTTATGCCCGGCGGGCATTCGGGTTTCCCTGGTTTTTTATTTCGCAAAACGTTGCTTTACGTCGCTTTATAGGACGAGTTAGCCGTTTCACCTTGCATTCTTAAGAATGGACTTATCTGGAGGCAGATCAAATGGAACCAAGAGGACTAATGGGGGGATTTTACCGAATCTCCGAATGGATTATGCGTTTAGCGGTAATTAATGTATTATGGTTGGTCTGCTCAATACCATTTGTGTTTTTTGCCTGGACACTCCTTATTGCTGGAACGGGTACGGAAGCCGAAATGCTTAGCCAAGTGTATATGACACTTATATTCATGGCTGTCGTTGCGCCGTTCACGTTGTTCCCTGCTACTGCAGCGATGTTCGCCGTCGCGCGTAAGTGGGTTACGGGTGAAGTGGATGTTGCGTTGTTCAAAACCTATTTCCGCAGCTATAAGGAAAATTACAAGCAGAGTATGTTGGGCGGTATTATCTACACGCTGCTGCTCACTATTATGATTGTCGATTTTATCGTGTACCGCGAACAATTAAATCTATTGTCGTACATTTTCGTCGCATTTCTTATTTTGCTCGTCGTATCGCTGTTCAACTTCTTCTCGATGCTCGTCCATTATCATATGAAAACGTTTCAATTGCTGAAGAACGCCGTATTGATCACGATCGGAAGACCATTCCGTTCCTTGTCCACGGCGATTATGGCCGGAGCTGTCCTGTACTTCAGCACGAGATTTACGTTTCTTATTCCGTTCTTCATGGGGAGCATCATCGCGTACTTATCGTATTGGAACTTCAACTTGATTTACCAGAAGCTCCAAGACCAAGCCGAGAAAGCAAGGCTTGCTGAGGAAGAAGCGGCAGAGGAAGCGGCAGAACTTGATCGAGTCGATCTGATTAAGCATGATTCGGACAACTCCAACAAATAACAACCTGTCAGCGTTTACTTTTGCATCGCATACGTCTATAATAACAATACATCCTGCGATGTTCGTTTCGGCTTTTCGTTGTTTTGAACCAATGGCTGTTTCACGGGAGACCTAGATTGGAACGCGGCTGACAAGCCCTCGAAAGGGGATCTCAAAAGCGTTTCTGCGGACACCCACCTGCGAGAGCAGGGTTCAGAAACATGTAAGTCGGACGGCATAGGCGGGTTTCTTATTCAACCAAAGGGAGCTTTTGCCGGAGAGATCCGGTGAATGCTCTTTTTTCATACGAAACATGAGTAAATGCCAGCGAGCATAGCGTATATCGTTTACGCTTAAATTCTAAGTTAATAACGGATGCCTCGTTATTATTGGCTTAGAATTTTCCGCGAAACGTAAGCTAACGCCGCAATGACGGCGTCTGCCGTTTACGCTCGGGACAAATCATGGTATCATAGAGAGTAATGTACATAGATTTCGGAGGGGGAGATCGTTGTTGTTGAAGCGGACCTTTATCGGGCTGCTGCGCAGTCATGAACAGACAGGCGACAGAGCCAAGGATCCAATGCTGAAATCTCATTTCTACAAGCTCTCGAAGGAGAAGGCTTGGGAGGAAGTTATATCGACTCTTAAGAAGATGCAGGGCTACAAGGTATTACATGAGGTGCAATCTGTAGGAGAGATCGTACTGGAGAAGCGTACAGCATTCGGCAGAACGATGGACATTACCGTTTCCGTCATCAGCGTTAATCCGCTTACCTCGGCTGTCGACATCTATTCGGCATCGCGCGGCTCGCTGGGCGACCTCGGATCGAATTATAGGGTTATTATAGACCTCTATCGGACGCTGGACAAAAAACTTTCGGCGTTCAAAGTATCAAGCTAACGAACATACATGTTTTAATTAAAAAATCAAAAACAAAGCGAGGAAGGATGTCCTTCACTCGCTTTGTTTGCGGTCATGCGCCTATTGCGTTATGGATGAATATCGCTTGTCTTATAGAAGGGCTTTGACAGCGCTAATCGCTTGCTCGTAGTTCGGGTGCTCTGTCATTTCTGGCAAGTACTCAACATATTGGATCGTATCGTTCGCATCGATTACGAAGATCGAACGCATATCGAGACCCAATTCTTTAATGTATACGCCGTAAGCTTCGCCGAAGCTGTGCGCTTTGTAGTCCGAGAGCAGAACGACTTTGTCAACGCCGGACGCGCCGCACCAGCGCGACTGAGCGAATGGCAAGTCTACGCTTACCGTTAGAATAGCGACGTTCTCGCCCAAGGAAGCTGCTTCAACATTGAAGCGGCGCGTCTGTGCATCGCATACGCCTGTGTCGATCGAAGGAACAACGCTGATTAGCTTTACTTTGCCTGCGTAGTCAGCAAGCGATGCATTTTCAACCAAGTTTTTGTTAATGGAGAAGTCTGGAGCTTTGTCTCCAACTTTAAGTTCCGGGCCGATAAGTGTAATTGGGTTGCCCTTGAATGTTGCAACGCCTGTACGTTCCTGTGACATGTGTAATGTCCTCCTCGATTTGAATGGTCAATACCAAATTCATTATAATCGTAATGAAACAACATTGTCCAATTCATGGATGGAAAAAAGGGGCTGAAATAATGATTTTTTTGCGGTATGAGAGTTTTCGCGAGTACTTGAAGCAATTTCCGGTTACGGCAACGATTATTGCGCTTAATATCTTATATTTTATTGTCATCGCAATCAATGGCAATCCGAACAATGCAAGCCATGCCTATGATTATGGAGCGTTTGTAACCATACCTGGGGTTGATCCGTATGGTATGCAAGAGCCTTGGCGATATTTGACCTCCATGTTCATGCATTCAGGTGTAGAGCATTTGCTCTACAATATGTTTTCGCTGCTCATCTTCGCTCCGCCGCTTGAAAGACTGCTTCGATCGTCGAGGTACATCTTTTTCTATCTTCTATGCGGTATTGGAGGCGACGTCATGAGTGCTTGGGTGCACGCGTTGCAGAATGATGGCGCACATATTGCGGTAGGGGCATCAGGTGCGATTTATGGCGTGTTCGGTGCGTTTCTATATTTATCGTTATTCCGAAGAGCAAGGATGGATGAAAGCTCAAGGAAGACGGTCTACATGATACTTATATTTGGGGTCATCTATTCGTTCCTCATCCCAAGGGTTGATCTTTGGGGGCATGTTGGCGGAGGAGTAACGGGGTTTCTTCTCTACAATTTGTTCGACCGCAGCATGCTGCGCAAGAAGCGCGTTGGGTGATAGGTAAGAGGAGTGTAGGAAGGACAACAATCAAATTAAAGGTCCTTGACAGGAGAGAGAAAAACCTAGATGGAACTTCGTCAGCTTTATTATTTTGTAAAAGTAGCAAAAAAAGAACATGTAACGCAAGCGGCGGAAGAACTGCACGTTGCGCAATCGGCTGTTAGCCGTCAAATCCACCAGCTGGAAGAGGAGCTTGGGGTCAAGCTGTTCGTTCAGAAAGGCAGAAATCTGCAGTTGACCCAGGTCGGCCAGTTATTTCTAAAGCGTGCTGAAGCGATACTCGTCGATTTGGAACGGGCGGTTGTGGAAATTCATGAGTTTCTGGATCCGGAGAAAGGTGAGATCAGGCTTGGTTTTCCGCATAGCTTGGGCATTTCTTTGATTCCACAGGTCGTTGCGGCATTCCGCAAGCTGTATCCGAACGTGAAGTTTCGCTTCAAGCAAGGAATGTATCCGTCACTCATTCGCGATATGATCAAGGGAGAGATTGATTTGGCCTTTATATCGCCATTTCCTGACGATCATGAATTCGTATGCGGCGAGGTGTTGCTGACAGAGGAACTGTACGCTATTCTGCCTCCGGGTCACCCGCTGTCGGATGAACCGGCAATCGAGCTTAAACAGCTGGAGCATGAGACATTCGTGCTGTTCAGTGAAGGTTATTCCCTTCGGCCGATTGTATGGGAAGCGTGCCAGCAGGCTGGATTCACGCCGAATATCGGGTTCGAAGGCGAAGAGACGGATACGATTCGCGGGCTCGTCGCCGCCGGTATGGGAGTAAGCTTGCTGCCTGAATTGGCGCTCCATTATACAGGACCGCTTCAACCGGCTAAGGTGCGGATCAGCCACCCGCAGGTGACGAGGACAATTGGACTTATTCGCCGTTCGAATGAGAAGCTTCCGCTTGTTGCCAAAGTATTTCATGGCTTTCTTATTCGGTATTTTAATGATCGCAAGAACAATTCCTAATCATATAGGAAAGGCTTCCTGGGTTGCTTGTTGCCCTAGGAAGCCTTTTTTGTTATTCATCGCGCCTAGATGTGAAGATCATAATATATTTGAGCAGCTCCAGTAAGGAGATAAGCGCTGCCGCTACATAAGTAAGCGCCGCCGCGTTCAGCACCTTAGCTGTACCGCGTTCCTCTTCGTTCGTAATGATGCCCTCTGCAATCATTAGATCGCGCGCTCGGCTGCTGGCATTGAACTCGACTGGCAGCGTAATGAGCTGGAAAGCAACGGCAACCGAGAAGAAAGCAATACCGATACCAATAAGAGTAGGGGCGGTGAACAATAGTCCTGCCAGAAACAGGAACGGAGCTGTGCCGGATGCGAAGTTAACGACTGGGAAGATGCGATGACGGATAACAAGCATGGGGTAATGAACGGAATGTTGAATGGCATGTCCGATTTCATGACAAGCGACGGAAACGGCGGATATGGATCTTTCGTAATAGACGGGCTCCGATAAACGTACAATACGATGTACCGGATCGTAATGGTCGGTCAGGGAGCCCCTGACAGGCTCTATAGGAACACTCGACAGTCCGTTACTGTCGAGCAGCAGTCTAGCCGCCTCGTAGCCGGTGAGGCCTCTCGCGGCAGGTATGCGCGACCATTTGTTGAACGTGGCCTTAACACGGAATTGAGCCCAGATGCTGACCGCTAAAGCGATTAGGATGACTGAATCCATCGGGTGAAATAGCAGCATAGATGCATTCCTCCATAGGTGACTGACATCGGCGCAAGCAAGCTTGGATTTCGGAATTACATGAAAGGTCCTTTATTAATGAGCAGCATAAGCGCCTCGATGCACGCGGCGGTCTGAGGGACGAGACGAGTATAGAGCTGATTGGCTTGCTTAGGCTTAAGCTTCTTAATATCGGGCTCCAATTCCTTCACTTGACGCTCCAGTTGGCTTAATTGATGCTGCAAGTCGGTGAGCCGCTGCGATACATGCTCTTCAGGCGTTACTTTGCTCCAGGTCTTTAGATTTACTTTAATCTCGTCTAATGTATATTTATCTTTTTTCAATTGTTCAATACGCTCCAAGCGGAGCAGCGTCTCGTGGGCATACAGTCGATAATTTTTGGCAGAACGCTCCGCTGGCTCGATTAAGCCGATCGAAGTGTAATAATCAAGCGTTCTCTGACTAATTTGCGCAAGCTTGGATAATTCTCCAATCCGGTATAAAGCTGCACCTTGCATAACAACACCTTCCTTCATTAGACGAATACTCTGATCTATATTAAATATGATAATAGGAAGTATCCGCGCAGTCAAACCTGACATGCGACTTTACAACTAGATGTCAGATACACGATCTTATAGAGCTGTCTATTCTATTAATAGAGGCTAAACGCGAAGAATGAGATGCCCTCACAACCCTTTTTGGAGATGAATTGTAAAAAAACTTAACGTTCGTGTTAGATTTTATGCCGAACGTTAGATTTTTTTTCGAAAATAGAAGAAAGCGTATTGTCAAATTGAGTACTTCTGACTATAATGACATTAAGTCTTTCCTCACATGTTAGGAAACATTACATTAAGGGAGTGGTCGTATTGATTAAGAAAACGGTGTTAGCTTTTGGTGCTTTAACTCTTTTATTCCCGGCAATGGCTTTTGCTGAGGACCCATCCGGCGGCACGCTGAACATGGGATTGAACGCTCTATGGGTTATGCTATCATTCATCCTCGTATTATTGATGCAAGGCGGCTTCATCCTTCTTGAAACGGGTTCGACTCGAATGAAAAACGCTGGTCACGTTGCCGGCAAGACGATTTTCACGACAGGCCTTGCGGCAATTATTTATTGGGCGTTTGGTTACGGCTTCGCATTCGGCGGAGACAGCAGCGTCAGCGCGATATTCGGATGGGGCGACTTCTTCTTCGATCCGTCGAAGGCAAGCGTAGAGAACGCATTGCCAAGCACGATCTTCTTCTTGTTCCAACTCGCATTCGCGGCTGTATCGCTTTCGATCGCATGGGGCGGCTTCGCAGAACGCGCTAAGCTTTCATCTTATGTTGTATTTACAGTATTCTTCATTGCCATCATTTATCCAACGGTTGCTCACTGGATCTGGGGCGGCGGCTGGCTTGCAAAAGACGGCGCGCAAGACTTCGCGGGTTCGACCGTCGTTCACTTAACGGGTGCTCTAGCGGCATTCGCAGCTACAGTATTACTTAAACCTCGTATCGGCAAGTTCAACAAAGACGGCTCGGCGAACGAAATTTTGGGACATAACCAAGTATTCACTGCACTATCCGTATTGCTTCTCTGGGTGGGCTGGTTCGGCTTCAATGCCGGCTCGACAGTAGCGATCGGCGACGGCTTCTTCGGCTTCGTAGCATTCAACACAATGCTGGGCGCTGGCGCCGGCGGTGTGGCAGCACTTCTCATTTCATGGGCAGTTACCGGAAAAGCTGACATCACAACAATGCTTAACGGTACGCTTGCAGGTCTAGTAGCCATTACGGCATCTTGCGCATTCGTAGATCCTTGGGCGGCAGTAGTTATCGGTTTGGTAGCTGGCGTACTCGTATTCTACAGCGTGAAATTTTTCGAGAAAATCAAAGTTGACGATCCAATCTACGCTCTTTCGGTTCACGGCGCTGCTGGTATCTGGGGTACGCTTGCTAACGGTATCTTCGCTACGCAAGAATTGGCTGAGAAAGTGGCCGTTGGTGAAGGCGGTCTGATTGATACAGGCAACTGGCACCAATTGTGGGTTCAATTCGAATCGGTAGTCGTAGTTGGCGCATTCGTACTTGCTGCTTCGTTCCTTGTTCTTGGCGTAATGAAACTTATCATGGGCTTCCGCGTAACAGAAGAGCAAGAAATTATCGGTCTTGACCTTAGTGAGCACGGTGCTTACGGTTACCCTGAGCAAATGAAAAAAGCTGACAAAACGATTCAAGGGTAATCATTAATTGGCTATCATGAGGGACTGACCGAAGGGAGAGGCATCAGATGGTTGATCCGGTGTGGGCGCAGCTGCTTGCACGGATCGGTTCAGCCGATCATGTGGAAGAGCTGCGAAGCTTGCGGGATCATGTACACGAGCAGATGGAGGCTCTTCTCTGGGCGCGCCCAGTCGAACAATTTAATGAATATCTGAATGAGATGCACGACGCGGTTATTAGCCGCGCCGTTGCTCTCGCAGAGACGCAGATGGCACGGATGGGGATGGGTTCTCCTCCCGTGCCTTATGCGTATTTATTGTTTGGCAGCGGCGGTCGGAAAGAGCAGACATTGTCTAGCGATCAAGACAGCGGTGTTGTCTACGAGGATCCAGTGTCTGATTCGGCGAAAGTAAAGCAATATTTCAAGCAATTGACTGACATTGTTGTCGGTTATCTTCAGACAAGCGGTTATCCGCCATGCGAAGGCAATGTGCTTAGCAGTAATTCGGAATGGTGTCTCTCGTTATCCGAATGGCGGGCGAAGCTCGATCATTGGTTCGAGGAGCCAGCTTGGGAATCGGTTCGTTATTTGCTCATCATTGCGGACGGTCGGGGCGTTTATGGCAATCAAGACTTAGTGGATTCGCTCAAGGATTGTTTTTTTACCGATATGCTTAATCATCCGATCATCGTTAGGCGTATGCTTGAGAATACGATGCGGCACAAAGTGCTTCTCGGTGTATTCGGTCATCTGCTTAAGGAACGTTACGGGGAAGATGCGGGCAGCCTCGATATCAAATACGGCGCCTACATACCGATGGTCAATTCCATTAGGCTGATGTCCATTCATCGAGGGATTAGGGAGACGGCAACGCTCGAGCGCATTAAGAGGCTTGCGCAGACTGGCTTACTGCAGGAATCGGATGCTCGTCAATATGAGCAGGCGTTTCGTTTCTTCCTGCGCCTGAGGCTCATGACGACAGAACAGATGGAAGACGGGTATTATGCCAACAATGGCAAGATTTCGAGCAGGAAACTGACGAGGGAAATGACGGATGAGCTGAAGAGCAGTCTGCGACTAGGCAAGAAGCTGCAGCGTTTGGTGATGAAGCAGACAATGGGAAGGCTAACGTAGGGCGGTGGAGATGTTATGAAGGAACAAAAAGGCGTCGGTCGCATGTGGAACCTATACAAAATGGGAGGATTTACGCCTGCCATCGCTTCTATGTTAGGCTCTCAGAATGCACAGCAAATGGCGTTTATTCGATCGGTGAATAAGGAGCAGCGCAAGCAGTCGATGCTGGACACTCCTCTTCGGGAGCTGGAGGTCGTTATATTCGACTTGGAGACGACAGGCTTCTATCCGAACAATGGCGATGAGATTATATCGTTTGGTGCGGTGCTCATGCAAGGGGTTGAAGTGCATGAGTCGAATACGTTTTACAGTCTCGTTAATCCGAAGCGAAAGATACCGAAATCGATAATCGAGCTGACCGGCATTACGAATGAGATGGCGCAGGATGCCCCTGATCTGATGCAGGTGCTCCATGATTTCATGGAGTTCGTTGGCAAAAGGCTGCTTGTCGCTCATGCGGCAGGGCATGACAAACAGTTTTTAAATGCAGCATTATGGCGTACGTCGAAGGTGAATTTGAATCATCGTGTGCTGGATACGATGATGGTTGCCAAGTGGCTTGAACCGAAACGTGACAGCTACGCCCTTGATGATCTGCTGGAAAGCTGCAACATCGAGATCGTAGACCGTCATCACGCGCTGCAGGATTCGTTAATGACAGCGAAGCTATGGCAGAACTATTTGACCCGTGTACTAGAACGGAATATTACGACGCTTGGCGATTTGTACGCTTATTTAAGCAAACACTAGCTCGAGCGGCTCGAACCGGGCATTCGTTCGGCGATAAGGTTGAATGTACGGTGCACTGCGGTCGGCAAGCGATATGATCCAATAAGAAACAGATGAGGCGGGCCAGAAGCCGGCTTGATCCAGGCTTGATGGGATAGCCTCGGTAGTAGGATGGGAGTGGAACAAGCCGACAAGCGATTGTCGGTTTGTTTGCATGGTATAATAAGCAGCCGTCCATTCAGCAGGATCGAATGTGAACGCTTTACGCGGATCGTTATGTATGTTGCGAATAGGGATAACGGTATCTATAGGAGCTTGTTCACCGCCATGAACGGCTATTCCGCTGGCAACAATCCCGCAAGCTTCCTCAGGCAGCCTGCTTATGCAAATGCTAAGCAATTGATCATAGGCCTGCTTAGTGATTCGTCCAACCTCATGATGCGGTATCGAATGCAATTGTTCCATTTACGAAACCTCCTTCTCAGCGTAAGTCTTACATTCATTATAACATCTCAAGGATGGACCAGCGGCTAATAATTAGCCGCTGTTTGCTGCTTGCTCCTTCGGATGGATGAAGCGAAAGACGAGCCATAAGGAAGCAGCGGCTAATAGGACAAGAATAATGAATAGCATCGTTACTGACTTATCGGCAATATAGCTGAACAAGGGAGGACCGGCAGCTACGCCAAGAAAGCGCAGGCTGCTGTAGAACGATGTGACCGTCCCTCGATAAGCTCTTTCGGCACAGCCGGTTATCATCGTATTTAAGCAAGGAAGCAGCAGACCCGTTCCAATACTGCTGATCGTTACAAATGCGATTAATGCAATTAGACTTCGGTGCCATATAGCCGCAGCTCCCAAGGATAAAACAATTACGCTCAAACCGGCAATCATAAGCTTGCGCATGAGCGTTTGCTTCTTTTTGATGATTCGACCAGTCGTATAGGCAGTCAAGACGAGTCCCAGCAGAGGGATGGCAAGCAAGCCCCCTTTGGCAACTCCGTCAATTGAATAGGGCGGCTTCTCGACCATATCGGATAAGTAGAACAGCACGCCGAATAGGATGAACAGGCCTAACGCCCCTGAGGCGTAGGCTGTAAGCAGCCAGGCTAGGTTTTTAGCATAGATAGCTTTAATTTCGACGATATATTTCTTGAATGGCAATGGCTTCTCCTTTTGTTTAGGTTCTTTGATAAGAAAAATGACAGCAATAAGCGAACCTGCGCAGAAAAAAGGAAAAGCAAAAAAAGGCGCATACCAAGACCACAGTCCGAGCAGAGATCCGATAATCGGACTGATGACTTTGCCCGCGCCGTTCGATGCTTCAATTAAGCCCAGCGCTTCGCTTTCTTCTCCATCCTTGTACATGTCGCCAACGAGTGCCATTGCAATCGGCGCCGTGCCGGCCGCTGCAAGTCCTTGTACGCTTCGCATGGCAATGAGAAGGGGGTAGGAGTTCCATACGGCTGCCATGCCAGCCATGATCCCTGCAGCGCCGTATAGGGCCAGTGCGGGCACTATAACGGTTTTACGGCGGATACGATCGGATAAATACCCGATGAAAGGTATGAACAGACCGGCACTAACCGAGAATAACGTTATAACGAGGCTGGATTGCAGCTCGGAGAGCTTCATATGCTTAGCCATATCGGGCAGCACGGGGACGAGCATAGAGTTGCCCAGCACGAGCACAAGAGGAACGGTTGCGAATGCGGAGAACTGAATCCACTTGGACTTCGATTGGGCCATTAGCGTATCTCCATTTCTAATTCGTGACGTATTTATGGCTAATATGCCCTTCGTCTTGAGCTTCCATGCGGTGCATGTTACGATGTAGGCAGTTTGTATAGGTTGGTTAGAAACCATTTTTAAGAAAGAAGGGCGTGCAGCATGAAACGCGTGATTGCTTTGTTTACGATCGCTTTTGTTTTTGCGGGATTAGCGGTATATCAATATATAAATCGAGGAAACGAGCAAGTATCGCTTGCGGCTTCCGCGGAAGGCTTTAAGCCGAAAGCGGGATTCGAGGCTGCTTCCTTCGAGCTGCCGGCGCTCGATGAACAATCCTATGCTGTCGGAGGCAAGCGCGAAAAGCTGACATTCGTTAACTTCTGGGCTTCTTGGTGCGGTCCTTGCGAACTTGAAGCGCCTGATCTGCAGAAGCTGCATGAGACATACGGCGATGCTATCACGTTATACGGCGTCAATGCGACGAAATATGATAAGGAGCGGGCAGCGCGCGAGTTTGTCGCCGATCATGAATTCACATTTCCGATTCTGATGGACAGAGAAGGGGATGTAACGAAGAAATACAAAGTGGATACGTTCCCGACAACCTTCCTCATCGACAGCAATGGCGTCATCCGTGAACGAATTAATGGCGTCATTACATTCGCAGAATGGGAACGTTTGATTGAGAAGTGGACATAGGAAGGGATAGGAAGAAGAAGAGGCGATTGGACATCATCATGTATGATGTTCGATCGCCTCTTCTTTCGTTGCGGACTGTAAGCGCTATCTGAGACCCTTACCATACGAATGGAAGTCAGAAGGAAGAAAAAAACTGCCCTCCAAAAGCTTTGGTCTAGGGCAGTCTCATTAAAATTTAAGTCAATTAGTGGTTCACGAGACCGATTCTGTCCGTATGCTCATGAGAAGGCGATTCAACCTTCACCATGCCGAGTAGCGCATAGCGAATGCTGTCGACTAGCGCTTCCCAGCTTGCCTCGATGACATTGTTGGAGACGCCGACCGTGCTCCACGTATTGTCGAGGCCGGTTGACTCGATTAGTACGCGTACCTTTGCTGCTGTCGCGTCCTTCTCGTCGATGACACGCACTTTATAGTCGGACAGGTGAATTTGTTCGATCTTCGGATAAAATTGCACAAGCGCCTTACGAAGCGCGTTATCAAGCGCATTGACCGGACCGTTGCCTTCCGCGGCGGTGTACACCTGCTCGCCGTCCACGTTGATTTTGACAATCGCTTCCGACAGCATTTGACCGTTCGTTTTCTCTACGAGCATTTTGAACGATTCAATCTTGAACAATTCCTTCGATTCGCCGCCAAATGCATCACGCAGCAGAAGTTCAAGCGAGGCGTCCGCGCCCTCGAACTGATAGCCCTGATGCTCCAGCTCTTTAATTTGATCCATAATCTGCTTCGTCTTCTCGTTGTTGGCGTTGACGTCCAGGCCAAGCTCCTGAGCTTTCGAGATAATATTGCTTTGACCGGCAAGCTCGGAGACGAGAATACGCTGCTTATTGCCTACAAGCTCCGGCTGAATATGCTCATAGGTTTTGGAATCCTTCATAATAGCGGATACGTGAATGCCGCCTTTGTGGGCGAATGCCGCATTGCCGACATAAGCTTGGCCGACAGGCATATGCACATTGGCAATCTCGCTGACATAACGCGCCGTGTTCGTAAGCGTGCGGAGCTTGTCTTCCGGCAAGCAGTCGTATCCGAGCTTAAGCTGCAAATTCGGAATGATGGAGCACAAGTTAGCGTTGCCGCAACGCTCGCCATAGCCGTTGATGGTTCCTTGCACCTGTCTAGCGCCCGCTTGAACGGCAGCCAAAGTGTTCGCAACAGCCAGCTCGCAATCGTTATGCGTGTGAATACCGATCTCGGCGCTAAGCTCCTGACGGACGCGAGATACGATTTCCGTAATTTCACCTGGCAGCGTGCCGCCGTTCGTATCGCATAGTACGAGCCAGTCAGCTCCGGCGTCTTGTGCTTTCTTCAAGGCGGCAAGCGCATATTCCGGGTTATGCTTGTAGCCGTCGAAGAAGTGCTCGGCGTCGTACATCGCTTCGACACCGCTGCGCTTCAGGAAAGCGAACGAGTCGTAGATCATCGCCAAATTTTCTTCCAGCGTCGTCTGCAGCGCAGTATGAACGTGGAAGTCCCATGCTTTGCCGACGAGCGTCGCCGCCGGTACGCCTGATTCTACGATCCGCAGCAGGCTGGCGTCTTGCTCCGCTAAGCTGTTCTTGCGGCGCGTACTGCCGAAAGCCGTTATTTTTGCTCGCAAATTCAAAGATTTGACACGTTGAAAAAATTCAATATCCTTGCTGTTGCTTCCTGGATTGCCGCCTTCAATATAATGAACACCCAGTGCGTCAAGCTTCTGAGCGATTTTCAATTTATCATCCGCCGACAGGCTGATCCCTTCGCCTTGCGTTCCATCGCGCAGCGTCGTATCAAAGATTGAGATGATTGTTGTCATTATCGGGACGCCTCCTTCACTGATAGCCTTTTCAAATCATAATGTACTATTATAACACTTGTTCAGTTGATTGTAGAGAGGAGGAAACGTTTTTTTCTTGTTCGTAGCCAAATGGACAGCAATATCCACTTCGCTTCAGTTGACTAGAATATGTACCAATCGTATATTAAGGATATTCGAAAGTTTGGGAACATATGTTTTGTAATTATGGAGGTGAATCCGATCATGCCAGTGTCCGATACGAATGAGCACTATCCCGCCAAGGGACGCGTAATTATTCATTTGGATATGAATGCCTTCTATTGCTCTGTGCATGAAGCGGAGCAACCTGAGAATTATAAGGATAAGCCAACTGCTGTAGCCGGCAGTGTCGAGCTTCGCAAAGGCATTGTCGTTACTTGCTCCTATGAGGCAAGACGTATGGGCGTGAAGACGGGGATGACGGTCAGGCAAGCGATGAAGTTATGTCCATCGCTAATCCTTATCCGACCCGACTTTGACCTGTACCGCAAATACTCCAGAGGTTTTATGGCGATTGCAAGGCAGTACACGCCGCTTGTGGAGTCCGTATCGATTGACGAATGTTATATGGATATAACGGGATCCAAGTTGTTCGGAACGCCGCTCGAGATTGCCGATTCGCTGCAGAAGCGCATACAGACGGAATGGTCGCTGCCATGCTCTATTGGACTGGCACCCAACAAGCTGCTTGCCAAGATGGCATCCGATATGAAGAAGCCAAACGGTTTAACGGTCCTTCGCATTAGAGACGTCCCGCAATTGTTATGGGATAAGCCATGCGATACGCTGTTCGGTATCGGCAGGAAAACAGCGGAGAAGCTGACGAAGATGAATATTCGCACGATTGGACAATTGGCTCACACTGACGAGCAGTTGCTCATCAAGCAATTTGGCGTAATGGGTTCCTGGATGAAGACGGCTGCGCACGGAATTGATCATTCAGCCGTGAATGGGAATCGAGAGCTTAACAAATCGATTGGCCATACGACCACGCTGCCCAGCGACATCGTAGCCAAAGAGGATGCTCATCGCGTGCTGCTTAACCTATCCGATCAGACGTGCCGCCGCTTGCGCCGCCAGAAGCTAGTCGCTCTAACCGTTCAGATTACCGTTCGCAGACAGGATATGACGACGATCAATCGATCGCATACGCTAGCCGTTCCGACGGACACAACGGACATTGTCTATCGTGAGGCTTGCCGGTTATTCGACCTTCATTGGAGTCATGGGGAACCGGTACGCTTGCTTGGTGTTGCGCTACAGAATCTGTCGTTAGTCGATGAGACGGCGATGCAGCTTGATCTGTTCAGCTATGAGGAGCAGCCCAAGAAGGAAGCGCTGACGAAAGCGATGGATCGGCTCCGGGATAAGTTCGGCGAGGATGCCGTGTTGACGGCAGGCATGCTGGGGGATGATCCGTCAGCCTTAATTAGGAATAAACGAATTCGCGGGACATCCTTGCAAAGGGACGATGGTTTGTTATATATTGATGAGTGAGGGTTTACGGCATGTATACTAGAGATTATACCGTACATTTATAGGAGGGAATTTTCCATGGGTAAATTTACTTGGGTAGAGAAAGACACTTGCATCGCTTGTGGAGCTTGCGGAGCAACTGCTCCTGACATTTATGATTACGACGATGAAGGCTTAGCTGAAGTTATTTATAAAGCAGACGGAAACAAAGGCAATACTGAAATTCCAGAAGATCTTTACGACGATCTGCAAGACGCAGCTGACGGCTGCCCTACTGATTCCATCAAGATTGCAGATGAGCCGTTTAACTACTAATACAATCATCTCATACATCTAGACAGAAGCTCTCTATCGTCCTTATGGACGGTGGGGAGCTTTTTTTTGCCAGGCAAATCATGACATACTGTTGTCATAGTTGTTCGTGTATGGTTGGAGTATCAAACACAAACATACTGAGGAGAGAATTGGCTATGAACAAAAAAATAGACTACAAAAAAGACTATAAAAAGATTTATCTCCCCCCTGTGGAGCCCGTTATTATTGATGTGGACGCGATGCCGTATATGATGATTAGCGGTGAAGGCAATCCGAACGGTGAGGAATATGTCAAAAAGGTCGAAGCGCTGTATCGATTAAGCTACGCGGTTAAGATGTCATATAAGAGCGTTGAAGTACCTCCGGGGTACTATGAATACACCGTTTTTCCTCTTGAGGGCATATGGGACTTGATCGATACGTCTAAACCCGCAACGGACCTTGATAATTTAAAATATACGATAATGATAAGGCAGCCCGACTTTCTGACAGAGGAGCTGTTCAATAAGCTGGTAGATCAGACTAACAAGAAGAAGCCGATGCCTGTACTTAATGACGTTGTGTACGGGGAGATGACGGACGGGCTAAGCTGCCAAATGATGCACATTGGACGTTATGCGGATGAACCGGCCAGCTTCGCCAAGATGGAAGCTTACTGTAACGAGCATGGATACGAACGTTCTGCGCTTATTCATCGTGAAATTTATATATCTGACCCTCGTAAGACGGAAGCAGACAAGCTGAAAACGGTATTGCGATTCAATGTAAATAAACGAAACTGAGCAATGAATTTCGTCATATGAGCCTCCTGGGCATAACCCTTTAAACTCTTTTAGACATAAAATACTCTATTGTTCCTTCATAGATTGCAACGAACGCAGCAATTAGCCGATATAGGGTATATACATGTTAATGGAGGGATTAGGGATGGAATCGCCGGAGGACATATTCTATTTGAAGCAATTTGTGAAGCAGCATCCCGACAACCAAATGGGCTGGTACTTGCTCGGCAAGCAATATTTGCTCGCTGGCAAGGAAGGAAAAGCAAACTATTGTTTTATACAGGCAGGCGAAATATATGATGCATTCGAGCGTGAGAGTCATCCGCTAGCCGAGCATCAGTTGCAATTCTTGAAGGAATGGAGTCAAAAACAGAAGAAAAAACGGACTGCCAGGCGTTTAGCCCTCGTTGCTATTGTGCTTATGGGGGTTGTCTTAAGCTTGCCCGCCGGCCGGGAGTTGAATCATGAAGAGGCTGTATCGCCGATTATTGGCTCGCAGCAGACGGTTTCCAAGGTCGGCGTCATCTTAGTTCCTCAGAAGGAGCTTCGTCCGGTAGGTTATGCTTGGGAAGGGCTGATGAATGCTGGCCAATCGGCACCTCTTAAGACGATCGCGGCCAAGCTGGAAGAGGACAAAGGCTGGCGTAAATGGACGGGACGCGCTACGATTGTGATGGCGGTAGAAGTGAAGCAGTCTGATGAAGAGGACGATACGAGTGCGGAAGGAAGCCGCGGCGTGCGAACGTCTGACGGCAATGAGTTGGGTGCGACGATGTTCGACTCCAATACATGCAACTGCATTCCTGCGGAGTCGTCCGGCATCTATATAGAGTACCGCGATTGGCAGACGAAGCAGGAGCTTCATTGGACGGTTGGCAGCGCGGTCACGCAATATAAGAAGCTGTATGGAAATTGGCCGGACAAGCTGGAGGATCTCGTAAGGCCTTATCCGAACAATGTGCTTGCAGGCGAGAAGGAAGGCATGAGAGAAGTATTCCGCGAAGTGCTTGAGCGTTTGAAAACGAAGGACCAGTCTGGTCAGAGCGGCGAGAAGGGAACGGAAGCATCGAGAGGTTCGAATGGCAACGGCAACGAGATTCGGACGGCCTCATCTGTCGGGTCGAATGGCTATTTGGAGCCGAATTGGAGCAAGCCGCTGGAGATTGTAGTCGATAAGTCTACCCACCGGTTGGCTGTCGTACAGGGGAATATCATCGTTCGCAGCTATAAGGTTGGCTTAGGAGCGGATCGCACGCCGGAAGGCAACTTCTACATAAGCGAGAAGGTGAAAAATCCGAACGGGAGCGATAACGGAACGTTCGGCAGCAGAGGCATGACCTTGTCGAATACGCTTTACGCGATTCACGGAACGGATGAGCCGGACAGCATCGGCAAGGACGAATCGCTAGGATGCATCCGCATGGGCAAAGCCGATGTTGAGGAGCTGTACGATCTTGTGCCGCTTGGAACGCCTGTGAAAGTGAAAAACGGGACGCTTCCATCTGATTCGAAGCCAGCAGCCGTTAGATTCAAGCTGGAACCGAAGCAGGATGAAACCAATCCCGTCAAAGTGTATGAATGGTTGAACTAGGCTAGCAAGCGCAATACTAGGATACGATAAGAAGAACGGCGACCGCGATTACAACTACAGCAGCGATGGAGCCGATCCAGATCAGAGCTTTCTTGTTTACTTCTTCCTTCGGCTTTGTTTTCATAACGGGCGGTTTTCTTTTGGTTGTGCTCATCGACAATCAACCTTTCTATCTCTTAATGAAAATAGCTGTTTTCATTGTAATCGTTTTCTTCCAAAGCCGCAACCATGCTAGCGTTTTCAAATKGTTGCAGCTCTTTTCTTTTTGTCGCAAAAAAGATAAACTGTTCCGTAGAACATACATCTTGGAACGGAGTGGTAAGTTGCTTTATTCTTCTATACTCAAACCGATTTTTTTCAAAATGGATCCAGAAAAGGCGCATCATCTCGTCATTGACGGGTTAGCAACAGGCGGGCGTATTCCCGGCATGACAGGTATGATGCACGCGATGTACGGAGTTGCCCCTTCGCCGGAGCTGAAGATGGACCTGTTCGGACTTCATTTTCCCCATCCAGTCGGTCTTGCGGCTGGACTTGATAAGAACGGCAAGGCGGCTGACGGCTTCTCCAGCATCGGCTTCGGCTTCGCCGAGGTAGGCACAGTTACGCCGAAGGGACAAGCTGGCAATGAGCTACCGAGGTTGTTCCGTCTTCCGCCGGATGAAGCGCTTATTAATCGAATGGGCTTCAACAATGAAGGGACGGAAGCGATGGCAGGCCGCCTGGCGCGTCGCAAAATCAACCGAATCMCGATCGCGGTCAACATCGGCAAAAATAAAGTAACGCCTAATGAGCAGGCTCATGAAGACTACGAGGCTTGCATTCGTACGTTATATAACTACGGTGATTTCTTCGTCGTTAACATTAGCTCTCCGAATACGCAAGGGTTGCGCGATCTGCAGCATGGCGACGAGCTGCGCAAGCTGCTTGCCGCCGTTATGGAGGAGATGAGCCGTCAAGGAGCGAAGTCGGGACAGAAGACAAAGCCGATTCTCGTCAAGATTGCTCCCGACATGACGGGCGACGAGCTTGAGCATACGGTCAATACCATTGTGGAGAGCGGCGTATCCGGTATTATTGCGACCAATACGACATTATCGCGCGAAGGGCTTCGCCATCACAATGCCGGCGAGTCTGGCGGGCTTAGCGGCAAGCCGCTTCGCGACCGTTCGACTGAGGTAATCCGCGCTGTTTACCGCCAGACTGGCGGACAATTGCCTATTATTGGCTCAGGCGGCATTTTTACAGCTCAAGATGCATACGATAAAATCCGCGCAGGAGCGTCGCTGGTTGAAATATACACCGCGCTCATCTATAAAGGGCCAGGATTGCTTCGCGAATTAACGAACGGACTGAAGGAATGCTTGCGCAAGGATGGCTATCGGAATATTGCCGAAGCAATTGGCGCAGATCATCGTTAGGAACAGGAGGCGGCCGGATGGACGGTAGAGATTGGAGTCTTTTTTTACAGCCTTATGAACAAGCGGTCGAAGAACTGAAAGTGAAGTTTAAGACGATGCGAGTTGAATTAAAGATTCGAGAGGCGTATGCGCCAATAGAGTTTGTCACCGGCCGAGTGAAACGGATATCCAGCATTCTCGAGAAGGCGAAGCGGCTTAACGTTCCGGCAGATAAGCTGGATACGGGAATTGAGGATATAGCGGGAATACGAATTATGTGTCAGTTCGTAGACGATATTATCCGCGTGGCAAGCTTAATTCGCAGCCGGAAGGACTTGACGCTCGTTTACGAGAAGGACTATATTACAAACTTCAAGGACAGCGGTTATCGCAGCTACCATATGATCGTGGAGTATCCGGTTCAGACGGCGCTCGGGTATACGAAAGTGCTCGCAGAAATTCAGATACGGACGTTGGCCATGAATTTTTGGGCGACGATCGAGCATTCGCTTAATTATAAATTTAAGGAAAGCTTGCCCGAAGATGTGCGCGCGCGTTTGAAGAAAGCGTCAGAGGCGGCATTCCTGCTTGATAACGAGATGACGAGCATTCGTAAAGAAATTCTCGATGCTCAGACGGAATTCGAGGAGCAGTCGAATGTCGTATCGAAGGTGCTGAAGGGCATCCAAGATTTATATTACTTCCATCGCGTGCGCGAAGCGGCTCAATACCAGATGAAGTTCAACGAGCTGTTCGAGAAAGAAGATTATCAAGGTCTCAGTCAGTTATCGTCCGATATACAGCTTGCAATCAGCAAAGCGAAGAAGGCAAGCCAATCCTAATTGCGCCACATCATAAAACAAAACCTCCAGCGCAATGTGCGGCTGGAGGTTTTGTTGATTCTTTGTTATTAGCTGGCTTTATTCGGTTTGAACGCCTCGTCAATTGCGGCATGGACTTCGTCTGGTGTCTTACCCTGCTTAGTCAAGTCGATGACCATCTCCATCTCCTTCTTGCATATCCCGCAGCTCGTGCTGTGATCGGTCCATGTGACGCCGTCTTCGCCGGCAGGATGCTCTGCCAAGTAACAGCGAAGCAAGGAGTCATGAGGCGTCTCTACGGCCAAACCGTCCATACAGCCGCAGTAGCAATTCATTTGGGCCATAATGTCCGCATGCTGATGAACAGCACGATAGAGATCGCTCGTATGCTCGGTATGATTGGATAGGAAATCGGGAAGAACGTCAGGAGAGGCCGTTGTCTGCCACGTTTCCGAACCGTGCTGATGCTCGGCGCCCTTCTGCTTGTCGTCATCGGATAAGCCGCATGCCGTAAGCAGCGTAATGAAGGCGAAGGCGAGCAGCATTCCGTACATAATGCCCCGGGCGCTGCTGCCCCTTCCGCTTGTCTTGGGAGCATGAACACCAACTGCAGGCGTTTGATCATGCTCTATCATTGGGCAGCTTCTCCCGAATACTTATTGAAAAATTGTTTGAAATCGTCCAACGTATAGCCTTGAGTTGTTCCTTCGGCGGCAATGCCGCCTTCCATGCGCTCGACTTCAACGCCGTCTTTGAAATAAGCGAGCGTAGGCGTGTATTCAACCTTCAAGCTCTTGAAGTATGAATCGAATTCACGCAGGTTGAACTGCGGAAGGTCGATTCCAAGCTCCTTGACCAGCGGCATAAGCTCAGGTGTCGTTTGGCGGCAAAAACCGCAGTCGGAAGCGAACAGATAGACGAAGAAATCTTCCTTATCGGCGATCTTCTTATCCAATTCAGCCGGCAATATGATATTCTGATAGTTAGGGTCGTCAAGCAGTTCACGCGTAGCCGGATTCAGCTTGGAGGCAGGCTTGTCGTACAAAGCGTTAATTGTCTCGTTATTATTAAGATAAATGATTGCGCCGAACAAGACGACTATGATACCGATGTAGACATAAAACATTTTGAACTTTTTTTTCTTTTTCATGAAAGTATTCAGCCTCCAACTCTTTATTGAACGGACAAGCAATTATGCTCTTGCAGGTCTTGTCCACATTATATTCTATTATACAACATAGCCGATTGCGTTTGTACATCAGACCGCAACCTAGACAATTAGCAGGAGGAGACCGTATGATCGGCCATTTGCCTACAAAATTCACGCAAAAGATGGAAAAGCTGCTTGGCAGCGAATATGACAATTTTATGGCATCTTATGCTGCGCCGCGTGTATACGGGCTTAGAATAAATGCATTGAAGCTGACAATCGGCGACTGGAAGAAGCTGTCCCCGATGGGCGATCGCGTCCGTCCAATTCCATGGACCCAGGATGGACTATATTACGCCGAGGAAGACAGGCCGGGCAAGCACCCGCATTATTATGCAGGGCTGTATTATATCCAAGAGCCCAGCGCGATGGCGCCGGTGGAACTGCTTGATGTGAAGCCGGGTCATAAAGTGCTTGATCTATGCGCTGCGCCAGGAGGCAAGTCCACGCAAATTGCGGCCAAGCTTCAAGGTAAAGGCGTACTCGTTACGAACGACAATGCGCAGGAGCGGACGAAAGCGCTGACCAAAAATATCGAACGGGTAGGCGTTCGCAATGCCGTTATTCTGAACGAAGAGCCGGCAGCTCTTGCTCCGGTTTTCGCGGAATGGTTCGATCGTATCCTTATTGATGCGCCATGCTCGGGTGAAGGGATGTTCCGCAAGGACGAATCGATGATTGCCGATTGGGAGAAGCATTCCGTCGAGCGATGCGCGGCGATGCAGCGGGATATATTGCGCCATGCTGCTGGGATGCTTGCCCCAGGAGGAATACTCGTCTATTCGACATGTACCTTCTCGCCTGAAGAAGATGAATGGCAGATCGCTGAATTGCTGGCTAATCATAGCGACTTTGAAGTTGTTCCGGTAGCGCATCGTTATGGCTGGGCGGAAGGAAGAGCAGACCTTGCGGCGGCATCGTCAGCCGCCGCTGAGCTTGACGAGAAGCGATTGCGCAGCATAGAGGGCACTGTTCGGCTCTGGCCTCATCGGATCGAAGGAGAGGGCCATTACGCGGCTGTATTAAGGAGACGTGAAGCGGTGCCTGTAGTAATGGGCAGCGAGACGATTGTTGTTCCTGAGGAACGTGCTTTGGCATCCGCAGAAGCTCCTCTTCCTCCTTCCCGGCATGCGAAGGATAAGCTGCTGAGAGCAGCCGATACTCGCGGAGGACGTGATTCCGGACGTCATTCCCAGCAAAGGGACAAGCGCGGCGCCAAAGCAGCCGCAGATCGCGGACGTGCTGCCGGCGGAAGGAAGGACGTACAGGACGATCAAGATCCGATCAGCTTGTGGAAGGCATATGCAAGTCAATTCGTAAACGGTGCGGAAGCATGGGAAGGCAAACCAATCGCCTACGGTTCAAGGGTTTATTTGCAGCCTGAGGGTGTACCGTCGCTTAATGGGCTCAAAGTCGTTAGGGCAGGCTGGTTCGTCGGCGAGGCTGACCGAGGCAAGTTTGTTCCCTCACAGCCGTTAGCAATGGGCTTGGCGGCGCAAGAAGCCGTAAGAGCGATTAGCTTCCGATCGGATGATCCGCAGACGCAGCGGTATTTGCGCGGGGAGACGTTGTTTGCGGAGGATGGGGATATTGTTAGACAAAGCGATGTTATCGCGAAAGGGTATGTGCTCGTATGCACAGACGGTTATCCGCTCGGCTGGGCGAAGTATGCGGGCGGCATGATTAAAAATGAGCTTCCAGCAGGATGGAGATGGATATAAAATGGCGAAGCGAATCAGAATCGATAAGCTGCTGTCTCATATGGGAATCGGTACGCGAAGCGAGATTAAGAAGGCGGTCAAGCAAGGGAAAGTGGCAGTAGACGGCAAGCCGGTGAAGGATAGCGGCCTCATTGTCGATCCGGATGTGCATAAGGTTTCTTTCGAGGGTGAGATCGTCGCCTATAAGGAGGTCGTCTATCTCATGCTGAATAAGCCCCCCGGCGTTATTTCCGCAACAGAGGACGGCAGGGAGCGAACGGTCATCGATCTGCTGGCGCCTGAGGATCGTGTACTGTCGCCTTTTCCAGTGGGAAGGCTCGATAAGGATACGGTAGGGCTGCTGCTGCTTACGAATGACGGTCAACTCGCGCACGAGCTGCTGTCGCCGCGCAAGCATGTGGACAAAACCTACGTAGCGCATGTTCTAGGAGACGTCGATGAACAGGATCGGCAGCAATTCGCCTCTGGAGTAACGCTCGACGACGGTTATGTGACGATGCCTGCCGAGCTTAGTATCGATAGCAAGGAGCAGCGCGGCGAAGATGTGATCTCAATAATCACCCTCACCATTAAAGAGGGCAAGTTCCATCAGGTAAAGCGTATGTTCGAGTCGGTCGGGAAACAAGTGATATTTTTGAAGAGAGTGTCAATGGGACCGCTTCAGTTGGACAATCATTTGCCGGAGGGTGAATATCGCGAACTATTGGAAGAGGAAGTAGAGCTCTTGCGCACATACAAACGAACGTAATGGTTTGCAAATAACTCATAGAGATAGAGACAAAGTGGGTAGTACCGCTACAACAGGATGGGAGAGATAGAGATGGCTTTGAATTACGACTTAATTGCACTGGATGTAGACGGAACCTTGCTAACCGACGACCATGTTTTAACCGATGAAGTGCKGGAAGCAGTTCAGGAGGCGGCTGCCAAAGGCGCTCAGATCGTATTATGTTCGGGACGCGGACCGTCTGGCGTTTTGCCGATCATGGAGCAGTTGGAGCTTGCAGGAACACTCATCTCGCATAACGGCGCCGCGACAGTAAGCTCGTATGACCTGGCGGTTGTTCATCAATACGAGATTATCCCGGAATACCTTGCCCCCTATATCGCTTATTGCAAAGAGAACGGCGTTCATTTTGATTTAAATACTGCGTTTGACATGATGGTCGAGCGAATGACGCCTGAAGCGGAAGTGATGTATGCGCGCTTCCACGCGAAACCTTCTGTATTTGACTTTGCAGCTGGATTGCCGTCAGGGCTATTGAAATTCACGATATTCGGAAGCAAAGAGCAGATGGATGTCGTACAATCCGATTGGGAGCAATGGCCAAGACAGCTTCAATCGATCCGGAGCGGGGATTTCTTCATCGATGTGCAGCATGCGGATGCGAACAAAGGGAAAGCGCTTAGGCAGTTGGCTCTAAGCCGGGGGATCGATCGGGAACGGATATTGGCTATCGGCAATTATTATAACGATATTTCGATGCTTGAGTTCGCGGGGTTAGGCATTGCGATGGACAACTCACCAGAGCTTGTTAAGCAGTCAGCGGGCGCAGTCACGCTATCTAACCATGAGGACGGCGTTGCTGCTGCACTGCGGAAATATGTATCTTAGATGAAGTACGGGCAGCAGAGGACGGCGGCACATATAAAATAGAGGCAAGCACGAAGCAGATAGCTCTGCTCAGTGCTTGCCTCTTACCCTTGTTTATTATCTGCCGCGACCGCCAGGTCCGCCCGGTCTGCCAGAGGATCTGCCGCCGCCGGAGGACTTGCCGCCTCTAGGCTGTCCGGACTTGCTGCCTGAGCCGCCCGACATGTTGCCGCGTGCTGCGCCACGGCTGCGGTTAGCGCTGCCGCGACCGCCTTGGCCGCTTGGTTTCGATTCTCCTCGCAGCGCCGTCCATGGATTGTTGACCGCATCCATCTCGCGTCCCGCTACGTGAGCACCGTCTCTTACGCGCTCCAGGCTTCCGCCACCGCTGGCGCGACCGCCGCGCTTACCGGCAGACACACCGTCGTTTCCAGCACGGCTTCCACGTCCGCGGTCAGCGCCGCGAGGTGCTGAAGAATCACGTTCCGCGAAGCGTTCCGCACCGCGTCCAGCGGCGCGGGGAACGTCCCAGCCTGGCTTCTCCGTGTTTGCGCTTGCGCTCCGTTCAGTGCTTCTGCCGCCGCGTCTGCCTTCATTCTTCTGCTCGCGACCGCCGCTTCGGCCAGCAGACTTAAAGCTGCTTGAACCTTCGCTCCGTTGTCGTCCACGGCCTTTGCCTTTAGCATCGCGTGACCGGTCACTGCCGCCGGCGCTAACTGGCTTGCCAGTTCTGCCGCGTCCAGCCCCGCGCTCGCTGCCTTGCTCGTTAGATGCTGACAAGACGCCTTCGTTATCGATCTTACGGCGCTCAAGCTTCGCATTAATGCTTTGCTCGATAAGCAATAGATTGTTTTTGTCGTAAGGAGTAGCAAGAGTAATCGCCATACCGTTATGACCCGCGCGTCCGGTTCTGCCGATCCGATGGATATACAGCTCGCCATCTTGCGGGACATCGTAATTGTATACATGCGTAACGCCGTCAACATCAAGTCCGCGCGCCGCTACGTCCGTAGCGACAAGCACCTGTAGACGTGCGTCTCTGAAACGCTTCATCACTTGCTCGCGCTTAGCTTGCGTCAAGTCGCCGTGCAGCTCATCGGACTCGATGTCCAGATCCTGCAGCGCCTCGTTCAGCTTCTTCGCACGCACCTTCGTGCGGCAGAAGATAACAGCCAAGTAAGGCTGATGAAGCTGCAGCAGGTGTACAAGCGCGTCTTGCTTGGTACGGTCCGTTGTGTCGATGACTAGCTGCTTAATATTATCAAGCGTCACGTTCGCGCTGCGGATTCGAACATCCGATGGCGTCTTCATATATTCTGCGGCTAGGCGTCTGATCGCATCCGGCATAGTAGCCGAGAACAGCATCGTCTGACGAGCGCGTGGCGTTTGGGTGACAATGCTCTCCACCTCGGGCAGGAAGCCCATGTGCAACATTTGGTCAGCCTCGTCGAGCACAAGCATCTGCAGCTTGCCGAGATTGATCGTTTGCCGCTTCATATGGTCGATTAATCGGCCTGGCGTTGCGACAACGATATGCGGCGCACGCTTCAGCTTATGAATCTGAGCCTCTACGTCTTGACCGCCGTAAGCGGCCAGCACGCTGGCTCCGACGATAGGCGCAAGCTTCTTGAGCTCGCTCGTTATTTGGATTGCAAGCTCGCGGGTAGGCGTTAGAATTAGCGCCTGCACCTGCTCCTTCTCCGTGTTGATCCGTTGGAGAATCGGAAGCGCGAACGCCATCGTCTTGCCTGTTCCGGTCTGCGCTTGCGCAATGACGTCCTGTCCCTCGAGCAGCATCGGTATCGTCTGCTTCTGTACCGGGGTTGGGTCGGTTATTCCGTTCTTTTGGAGCAAATCGCTTAATTCGGGGCTGATCCCCAAAGCTTTAAAAGCGTTAGACATTCGTATATTTCCTCATTTCATTTCGATCGTTTGAAGACTAGTATAACAGTTGTCCACTTAATGTGCATCTTTACATTACATATGTTATGCTGATTTTCATCGAAGATTAGCAGAGGAATGATAAAAAAATGAATGGCACAATCAGATCGGCGATTAAAGCGGGGCTAACGGTTGATATTGTCCTCAAACAGGATCAACGTACAGGCAAGCTTACGCGAGGCATCGTCAAAGATATACTTACTAACTCGCCGAACCACCCGCATGGCATTAAAGTGCGTCTGACGGATGGTCAGGTCGGCAGAGTCAAACAAATCGTAAATGAATCGCAAGCATAGAAGGATAGTTGAACCTTTCTGTTAGGCTGTGATGACGAGGGAAAGGAGGAACGGCTCAACATGGCTTTTGGAATAACGCGAGCGGAGATGGAGAGTTGGAAAACGGCGGTTGCGGGGGGCGATATCGCCTTTCTGACCCATTACTGGCTTGATCCGAGATTTCCGGATATGCGAACCGTAACGAAGGTCGGCTGCTCCGATCTGGCGAAGCTGTCACGTTGGTGTCTCGATAATGGATTGAACCCGCGATATATTCACAATCGAGATCCATTTCCTCATTTTGATCTTCTTGGAGCGAAGCAGCGCGAGTTGCTTCTAAAGGAGAACAAGCATGACCAGCTGGAGAGATTCGGACTACTATAACCATATCGCAGCAGCTGCCGAATCGGCGGCTTTTTTTTACCACATAAGAATGTTTAAGTGCTTTACAGCGATAAAGCGTGAAGGAGATCATTCAGATTGGCGATAAAAACTTCCGCTTAAACGCKGTCGCTCATCCTCGAAGTACTCMGGTAGGAGTTTTTCTCATTGTGGCGGTATCCTTCAAGTGATAGAATCTATGAAAATCGGATTTGACTACACGAGGTTAACACTTATTGGGAGGACGGGGTATGAGTATGGAGCAGCAGTCAAGAGCGCAATTGCTAGAGCAATTCGTTTCATGGAATACATTCATCCATCATATCGAGCGGCTTGGAGAGCAGCTGTKGAATCAGAACATTGCGGAAGGTAAATGGTCGGTTCGCGAAGTTGTGGCCCATATCGCGCGTTGGGACGATTATTTCTTTGAGGAAGCAGTTGCCAAAGCTGCCAGAATGGAATCTCTAACGGTCAAGCACTTGGATTATGATACATTTAACGAAATCTCCAAGGCTTACGGAACTTCGACGGAAATTCGGAAGCTGGCCGAACACGCTGTTTCGATTCGCCGTCGAATTATTAGCGTCATAGAAGGGTTGAGCGTTACCGAATATGAAGACGCATATACAGACGCAGACGGTCATCCGTTTCAATTCGAAACGTATTTGAAGGATTTCATCTGGCATGACCGTCATCATATGGATCAAATCAAGCGACTGATCCATTTCAAGCTCGAGGAGATGAGCCTTAACGGCTGGCCGGCGCTTCAGACGACGGTATACGATGGCTGGCTTATACGCACGGCTGACGGATATACGAAGCGGTCGAATTCGGTCCAGCCGTTATATGGGCATACGCTTCCGCTTGAGTTGAAAATCCGTCATTGTGAGACGCTATACAATGAGCTGAAGTCGCCGACTGTTTTTAAAATAACGCCATTCGCCAAACCCGTTGAACTGGACGGTGCGTTAGCCGATATGGGCTATGAATTGATTGACCGCACATGCGTGAAGACGGTCGCTCTTGAAGATGTTGATCTTCCGTCAGGTCCGGATTCGGACATTTCCCTCGAGCCTGTGCTCTCTGAGCTGTGGCTGGATGCGGTAGCCGTATTCAATCGCTTAACGGAGGGGCAGAAATCCGCGACTAGAAACATGCTGACGTCTTCATCGATTAAGAAATGTTATGGACTGCTCTACGATAACGGCATTCCAGTCGCCTGCGGTTTCGCAACGCTTGAGCAAGGCTGGGTCGGCTTGTATGACATCGTTACGGATTCGCAGTTCCGCAACAAAGGTTACGGCGAGAAGCTTATTCGGCAATTGCTCGGTTGGGCTAAGAAGGAAGGCGCAACGCACGGTTATTTGCTTGTCGTCAAAGCGAATGAACCTGCCAACCGATTATATGACAAGATCGGCTACATACAAGCTTATGAGTATTGGTACAGAGTGAAGGCTTGTCCGTCATAGGTTCTGCAGTCCACTCGCATATTTAACAACTTAGAGCTTTATTCAACAGGAGAGAAGGACTTAATCGTGAAAAGTTTTCAATCAGGACAATCTTTGCCGAATGCGCACGGGGTATCGTCTTCCACCATTAACGGCACCTCGTTATTAATCGCAGGCATACTAATCATGGCCCTTAATTTGCGCGCTCCAATTACGGCTGTCGGCCCGATCGTATCGAATATTCAGCAAACTTTCGGTTTGTCCAGCACGATGACCGGTTTGCTGACAACGCTGCCGCTGTTTGCTTTTGCCCTGATATCTCCGCTCGCGCCGCGTTTGGCTAGCCGGATTGGCATAAAAAACAGCCTTTTTCTATCTATGCTGTTGCTGTTCGGGGCTGTCCTCATCCGTTCGCTCCCAAGCTTGGCAGCGCTTCTTTCCGGAACGATGCTGCTCGGCATGGCGATTGCGATTGCCAATGTACTGTTGCCTAGTCTGATCAAGCGAGATTTCCCAGGCTCGGTAGGCGTGATGACAGGGCTGTATTCCGTCGTCATGAATCTTGGCGCCGGCCTCGCATCAGGCTTCAGCATTCCAATGGCCGAAAGTCTTGAGCTCGGCTGGGAAGGCATGCTCGCTTCGTGGTCGCTGCTCGCGCTTATTGCCGCAGCTGCATGGCTGCCTCAAGTACGCGGACGGCTCAACAAGCTGAAACATTTCTTCCAAAGCGAAGGTAGCGGCAGGAAATCAGCAAGCGTCAACAAGACTGGCAACAAGCTGACACGATCGGCGCTGGCTTGGCAAGTTACTCTGTTCATGGGGCTGCAATCATTCACGTTTTACGTTAATATTTCATGGCTTCCGGAGATATTGCATGATCGCGGCATGAGCCATAGCGGAGCAGGCTGGATGCTGTTCATGCTCCAGATCGTCAGCCTTCCAGCGACGTTCATTGTTCCTATTCTCGCAGCGAAGAGGCGCAGTCAGCGGCCGCTCGCCTTATCCTCGGCTATTCTGCTAATCATCTCCTATGTGGGGTTGTTAGCCGGACCCTCATCCTGGATTCCGCTATGGATTATGCTCTTAGGTATCTCTGGTGGCGCAGGCTTCAGCCTGGCGGTCATGTTCTTCGCACTGCGAACGTCCAATGCGGAGCAATCGGCACAGCTATCGGGCATGGCGCAATCGATTGGCTATTTGCTGGCAGCGACCGGGCCGTTGCTATTCGGCTTGCTGCATGACGCGACGCATGGATGGTCGTCATCGTTATGGATGATATTGGCCGTTACGATCTTGTTCGGGGTTGCTGGGTGGTATGCGGCTGCCGACAAAACCGTAAACTCGCAATAATTGGGATATTTCGGCAACTTTATTTAAAGCGAATCCGTTTAGTAGATTGCAGTCTAACTTTACAATGCGGAGGGATAAGCTATGCTCTACCTATTCGGATGCGCCTTTATCGTGATAGGATTTGCGTTCGCAGCCAAAGCGGCATCTGTCAACTCGCCTTGGTCGAAGACGTTGTTTCTTGCGGTTCTCTTAAGCCTAATCGCGAATGTTGCCTTGGTTTCCACAATTGCCGCCAACTCGAATCCAGCAGCAAACGAAGGCTTTAGTGTTCCAAATCGGATTGCTTATTGGATTATTGGCGAGGATGGATGGAGTATGGGGCTGTTCCAACGATTATTTGATCAGTCAATGTGGTGTACCTTGTGGCTTGCGCTTATACTCGCTGTTGTTTCGATAAGTGAGGCATTCGGTCGCAAGATGAGGAGAGCTGGCAGCGCATGATCGGAAAAAGTTATGTGTACGCGTTGGCCGCGGCATTTATGTCCTTGACCATTGGCGCTTGTTATATCGGCGATCTGTTTTTCGACTACAGCTTTCTTGGCATGGAAATGGGATCGGAGCGGGAGACCGTGCACCTATGGGGCTTTGTATCGATCGGACTTGGCGCTGTATTGCTCTCAATTGTTATGGTAACCATGGACAGCAATCGGCAAATGTTGAAGCAATGGATGGTTATCACTCTTTTCTTGCTGTGCTTTATTCAGCTTGCTCCGCTTTTCTTGTGGACGTTCGTCGTTCTTATAGGCGAATGGAATGCGGTATGGGTACTGCTAATCCATTTATTATTGTTGGTTATCCTTATCGGAAGCGTTAGGTATATGAGACGGACGCTTGTCGGATCTTGACACAGAGCATAACGATCTTTATAATCGAAAATAACTATTTTCATCCATAGAAGCGTTGAAGAGGAGCAGTAATTTCGCAAAGCAAGGCCTAGAGAGCCGGTGTAAGGGTGTAAGCCGGACCTGCTGCGGAACGAATCTCGCCTTGGAGCTGTGCGTTATCCATACGCGCCGTCTGGCCTGCGATAAAGGCGACAAGTGAGCACAGGCAAAGCATGCCCGTCGCTAACTAGGGTGGTACCACGGGAGCTCAACTCTCGTCCCTAGCGTAATACGCTAGGGGCGGGAGTTTTTTTATTGCAATCTAAGCCTAGCCTTGGATTGAGCGCTTAATCGTGAGTAAGTTTAACTTTGTAGGAGGAATAGATGATGAGTCAGGAGCAGCAATTTCACGGCTACAACCMGCTTGTTGTAGAGCCGAAGTGGCAGCAATATTGGGATAAGAACAAGACGTTCCAAACGAAGGAAGAGCAAGGCAAACCTAAATTTTACGCACTCGACATGTTCCCGTATCCATCTGGAGCAGGCTTGCATGTAGGCCATCCGGAAGGTTATACCGCAACAGATATCGTATCCCGCTACAAGCGCATGCAGGGCTATAATGTCCTTCATCCGATGGGCTGGGACGCTTTCGGCTTGCCGGCCGAGCAGCACGCGCTCGATACAGGCCAGCATCCAAGAGACATTACGTTCAAAAATATCGACAACTTCCGCCGTCAAATCAAATCGCTAGGTTTCTCCTACGATTGGGATCGCGAGTTCAGCACGACGGACCCGGATTATTATAAATGGACGCAGTGGATTTTCATCCAATTGTACAACCGCGGACTTGCTTATGTAGCAGAGGTTCCGGTTAACTGGTGTCCGGCGCTTGGCACCGTTCTTGCTAATGAGGAAGTCATCGACGGCCTAAGCGAACGCGGCGGCCATCCGGTTATTCGCAAGCCGATGCGTCAATGGATTCTGAGAATTACCGAGTACGCGGAGCGTTTGCTTGAAGATCTGGAAGAGCTGGATTGGACGGAAAGCATTAAAGATATGCAGCGCAACTGGATCGGCAAGTCGACGGGCGCGGAAGTGACGTTCGCAATTGACGGCCATAACGATTCGCTAGTTGTGTTCACAACCCGTCCCGACACGCTGTTCGGCGCTACGTATTGCGTGCTTGCACCTGAGCATGAGCTGGTAGCTTCCATTACGACAGCCGATCAGAAGGCTGCTGTTGAAGCTTATCAAGACGCTGCTGCTCGCAAGAGCGATTTGGAACGTACAGATTTGGCGAAGGACAAGACAGGCGTATTCACTGGCGCTTATGCGATCAACCCGGTGAATGGAGCTAAGACGCCGATCTGGATTGCCGATTACGTGCTTGCAGGCTACGGCACGGGAGCAATTATGGCCGTACCTGGTCATGACGTACGCGACTGGGAGTTTGCGAAGCAGTTCGGGTTGCCGATTATCGAGGTTGTTGAAGGCGGAGACGTAACGAAAGAAGCTTTTGCTGGAGACGGCCCGCATGTTAACTCCGATTTCATTAACGGTCTGAACAATGAAGAGGCAATTGCCGCAATGATTAAGCATTTGCAAGAGACTGGCAAGGGCCAAGGAAAAGTGACTTATCGCTTGCGCGACTGGCTGTTCAGCCGTCAACGCTACTGGGGCGAGCCGATTCCGATTCTCCACTTGGAGGATGGAACGATGAAGCCTGTCCCTGAGGATCAGCTGCCGCTGCTGCTGCCTGATGTCGATGCGATCAAGCCGTCCGGAACGGGCGAATCACCGCTGGCGAACGTCACTGAATGGGTCAATACAATCGATCCGGAGACGGGGATGAATGCTCGCCGCGAGACGAACACGATGCCGCAATGGGCAGGCAGCTGCTGGTATTACTTGCGCTTCATCGATCCGAAGAACGAGAATGAGATTTGTTCCAAGGAGAAGCAAAAGGAATGGCTGCCGGTCGATCTTTATATCGGCGGCGCGGAGCATGCGGTGCTTCACTTGCTGTATGCGCGCTTCTGGCATAAAGTGCTGTACGATATTGGCGTTGTCGATACGAAGGAGCCGTTCCACAAGCTCGTTAACCAAGGGATGATTCTTGGTACGAACAACGAGAAGATGTCCAAATCACGCGGCAATGTCATCAACCCGGACGACATCGTAGGCGAGTTCGGCGCAGATACGCTTCGCATGTACGAAATGTTCATGGGTCCGCTTGAAGCGACGAAGCCGTGGAATACGAACGGGGTTGAAGGCACTTACCGTTTCTTGAGCCGCGTATGGCGCTTGTTCATTAACGAGGACGGCAGCTTGAGCGCGAAAATAACGGATGGCGATACTAGCGATGCGTTCAAGCGCACATGGCATCGTTCGATTAAGAAGGTAACCGAGGATTACGAAAACCTTCGTTTCAATACGGTCATTAGCCAGTTGATGATCTTCGTTAACGAAGCCTACAAGACGGAAGTGCTTCCGCGTGAGGCGATGGCGCAGTTCTTGCAAATGCTGTCCCCGATCGCTCCGCATATTACGGAAGAGTTGTGGGAAAAGCTTGGACGAGCGGAGACGATTACGTATTCCGAGTGGCCGAAGTACGAGGAAGCTTGGACGGTCGATCAAGAGGTAGAGATTGTCGTTCAAGTGAACGGCAAGATCGTAGAACGCGTCTCGATCGCTGCCGATACAGAAACGGACGAGATGGAACGCCTGGCGAAGGAGCTCGAGAAGGTTCAAGAGCTTATCGCGGGCAAAACCGTTCGCAAAGTGGTTGCCGTAAAAGGCAAGCTTGTTAACATCGTAGCCAACTAATACGAATACAGCCGCAAAACTTCGAAGAGGTGAGCGGGCTTTAGCTGAAGCACAGCTATTGCCCGTTCACCTCTTCGCTCATAAATGAGGCAGAAACCTTGATTAAATCGTCCTTATACTTATTATGCGTCGTACGAATAAGCTGATTGAACATGCCGCCTGTCTCACGCTTCAAGTATTCCAGTGCTTGCGCCGTTATTCCGCCTGGTACGGCGACCTTCTCCTGCACGTCGGCAGGCGTTAATCCGCCCTCCGTCAGCAGCAATCCGGTTCCGAGCATCATCGCGCTTGCGACCTTGCGCGCTTCTTCGCGCGCGATCCCTGTTTCTTCGACTGCAGCTTCGATGAATTGCTCCAGCAGAAACGTAAAGAAGGCTGGACCGCAGCTCGATAAATCGGACACGATTCGCGTATGGGATTCTTGAATGCGAAGCGGTTCGCTAATGTAGGCGAGGAGTTGTTCAAGCTTCGTTTTATCCGCCTCGTTCATTCGTTTGCCATAGATGCATAACGTGGCGCCGCTCGATACTTGGTTCGTAATGCTTGGAATGACTTTTGCGATTTTGCAGTCCAGTTCGTCTTCGAGCTGGGCGATCAGCACGGGACTCGTGATGGACACGATGATTTGACTGGGATGGACGATGTGCTTCAAATCGTCGACCGCTTTCTTGAACTCATGAGGCTTGATGCACAAAAAAACAATTTCGCTGCCGCAAGCAACCGCAGCATTCGTCGTCTCTGCTGTCATGCCGGAGTAACGGTCAGCCAAAGCTTGCGCCTTTGCAAAGGTGCGGTTGCTAATAACAATTTGTGCAGGCGAAAGCGCGCCCGATGCGATAAAAGCCTCAATCAGCAGGCTTCCCATCGTTCCCGTCCCGATAAATCCGACATTCATGCGGAGCCCCCCTAAGCATAAGCCGCGTTTTGCGTACTCTCTTACCATATTCTGCATGACTTGTTCCATATGCACGCAATTAAGATAACAGACACTTCTAGCTAATATATGAAAATAAAGAGGAGCTGTTGCGTAATGCAAAAAAAGTATGCTCGTGTGGAGATGAAGTTATGGCTGCCGGCGGCGGTTTGTCTAGCAGCGGCAGCGGTTTTGCTCGTCGCAGCATTCACTCAGCCTAAGCAGGATAACCGTGAACAATGGACTGCATTGAATGACGAGGTGGAGCTTGCTTTGAAGGAGCTGGAGCCGGATGCTTCAACGCGCGGTGAGGAGGCGGCTGGTTCAAAGAACGAGGCAGGCGATGCTCATGAGGGTGAGGAGAGGCGCGCTGTGAACGACGAAGCAGGGAAGACGGGTAGCGCAGCTGATGCTGATGATGCTCAAGCGGACAGCGAGCTAATGATTGAAGATGACCAGACGGGCAAGCTTGATATTAACCGAGCGACCGCAGAAGAACTGGATGCGTTGAAAGGAATCGGCCCCGCTAAGGCGCAGGCTATTGTCGATGATAGGGAGAAGAATGGTCCTTTTGCCACGGTAAATGATCTGCTCAGAGTGCGAGGAATAGGCGAAAAGCTGCTTGCGGGCATGAAAGAGGGCATTGTGGCTCGTCCATGATTGTGAGATAATGGAAGGAATCGGTTGCAGCAGGAGTCTGAAGCTGACGAGGCAGGTATCCTGCTTTGACCGCAGTGCCATTATCATTTACTTTTATAGGAGGCGTTCAATTAAGATGTCTGAACAACGCAAGCTCTCACTTGATACGGTAGCCGTCCACGGAGGCCAACAAATCGATCCAACGACAATGTCGCGCGCAGTACCGATCTACCAAACGACGTCGTACGGATTTAGAGATACAGATCACGCAGCAAGCTTATTCTCTTTGCAGGAATTCGGCAACATTTATACGCGCCTAATGAACCCGACATCGGACGTATTCGAGAAGCGCGTAGCTGAGCTCGAAGGCGCACCGGCAGCGCTTGCGGTCGCATCCGGCCAGTCTGCTATTACTTATGCACTGCTGAACATTGCAGGCGCCGGTGACGAGATCGTCTCTGCGACAAGCCTGTATGGCGGTACATACAACCTGTTCTCCACGACGCTTCCGAAGCTTGGCATTACAGTCAAATTCGTAGATCCTTCGAATCCGGAGAACTTCCGCGCTGCGATTACAGAGCGCACGAAAGCCGTATATGCGGAGACGATCGGCAATCCGAAGGGCGATATTATCGACCTGGAAGCTGTTGCGGCGATCGCGCATGAGAACGGCATTCCGTTMATCGTGGACAATACGTTCCCAAGTCCTTACCTATGCCGTCCGATTGAACATGGAGTCGATATCGTTGTCCATTCCGCTACGAAGTTCATTGGCGGTCACGGCACATCGATAGGCGGCGTTATCGTCGACGGAGGCAAGTTCGATTGGAAGGCAAGCGGTAAGTTCCCTGGCCTTACCGAACCGGACCCAAGCTATCACGGCGTTGTATATACGGATGCGGTTGGTCCGATAGCTTATATTATTAAAGCTCGCGTACAGCTGCTTCGCGATATGGGCGCGGCTTTATCGCCGTTCAACTCGTTCCTGCTGCTGCAAGGACTTGAGACGCTGCATTTGCGTATGGAGCGCCATAGCTCGAATGCTCAGCAGGTGGCCGAGTTCCTGGAAGCTCATGAGTCGGTTGAATGGGTGAACTACCCGGGCCTTCCAAGCCATCCATCCTATGAGCTGGCGCAGAAGTATTTGCCGAAGGGCAAAGGCGCTATTCTTACATTCGGAATTAAAGGCGGCGTAGAAGCCGGCAAGAAAGTGATCAATTCCGTTAAGCTGTTCTCTCATCTCGCTAACGTCGGCGATTCGAAGTCGCTTATCATTCATCCGGCGAGTACGACGCACCAGCAGCTGTCGGCCGATGAGCAGGATGCGGCAGGCGTTGCGCCAGGCATGATTCGCTTGTCGATCGGAACGGAAGGCATCGACGATATTTTGGCAGACCTGAGTCAGGCGCTTACGCTTAGCCAACAGGGTGCATAAGACGAAATCATAACATAACGGCACATAGTCAAGCTTACAGCATGAAGGATAGAAGCAGCATGAGCAAGAGAGAGGAAGAAGCTGAACAATGTTGAAGGAAACACAAGAGACTGCCCGTAAAGATTGGGATACGTATTTCATGGATATCGCCTACATGGTGTCAACGCGATCGCGCTGTCCAAGAAGACATGTCGGAGCCGTGCTCGTACAGGGCAAGAAGCTGCTCGGGACTGCTTATAACGGCGCGCCAATGGGCGTACACGATTGCCTGGAAGAGGGCTGTATGATCGCGGAAGAGATCGAGATGAAGCTCGTGGACGGCAAGGAGCAGGTTGTGAAGAAGCAGCGCTGCATTCGGACCATACATGCCGAGCAAAATCTCCTCCTGTTCACCGATCGCGCAGACCGCGAAGGGTCGGTCGTCTACGTGACGGATCAGCCGTGCTGGACGTGCGCGAATATGCTTGCCAATAGCGGTATCGTAGAGATCGTATATCATCGCAGCTATCCGAAGGACAGCGAGAAAGTCGCTGCGCTAATGGAACAGAAGGGAATTGTGTTTCGCAGCTTGGATCAGTTCGATCCGCCGGCTCAAGCTCAGATGGAAATTACATTGTAGTAAATCGTATTTCAATATTAAAGTGGCAGAGGAAGAACCTCCGCTTGCATCTTTTTTGATGCCGGCGGTGGTTCTTTTTGTTGTTTTGTTGCGATGTTGCAGGTAGAAAAGGGGGAGCGGGATGAACAGAAGGCCGCTTATTTGGTTTGTGCTATGTTATGTGTGCGGAAGCGCGGCTGCGGCGGGACTTAACGCGCAAGGCGTCGTATATGCCGGCGGGGCGGCCTTGTTCGGGGCCGCCGCCTGCGTGATGTTAGGGAAGGCGTCGCCGAGACTGGCGATCGCCTGCTTGCTCGCGGCGGGGCTTGCGGCAGGGGAGCGTCTATGGGCGGATGCCCATAACGTGACCGGGCTGCCGGAGCTGCTGGCCGCCGCCGAGGCGGAAGGGTCGCGAGCCGGATACGAGGCGGAGGCGGAGGGGGTTATCGTGTCGGTCGTAGAGGTCGACGGCGACCGGGTCAGCTTCCGCGTCAGGACGGAACGTCTGCGCGTGAAGGGGGATGCGAAGCCGCGAGCTGTACGCGAGCGGCTGATCGTTCAGGTGCGGCTGGCGGAGCAGCCGGAGCAAGCTGTTGCCGCGGGCTGGAAGCGCGGCGACAAGGTCGTGATTAGCGGCGAGCTAGCGCAGCCGGCCGCAGCAACGAATAGCGGCGGCTTCGATTACCGCCGCTATCTTCGCAGCCAGCGCATCCACTGGCTGCTCAAGGTCAAGGGCGCCGCCTACGTCAAAGCGTCGGCGGGCCCAGCCTGGACCGCGGCCGCTATGCTCGGCCGCATCGATGCCGTGCGCGACAGCCTCGGCGCACGGATGAACGCCATGTACCCGTCCGATCAGTCCGGGTACATGAAGGGTCTCGTCCTCGGCATCCGCGAGGACCTCGACCCGCAGCAGTTCCAGCAATTCTCGCGTCTTGGTTTGACGCATATATTGGCAATTTCAGGACTGCACGTCGCGGTGTTCCTCTACGCGCTTGGAGGACTGCTGCGGCTCGCAAGGCTGACGCGCGAGCGAACGCTTCTGCTGCTTATGATTGCCGTACCGCTATATGTCCTGCTCTCCGGCGCATCGCCATCCGTCGTGCGAGCCGGACTTATGGCGATACTCGGCCTGCTTGCAGCGCGGCTGGGCAAACTTAAGGACGGGCTGCATCTGCTGGCGGCAGCTGCTTTGGTTATGCTCATCTACGATCCCTATTTCCTCGAGAATGTAAGCTTCCAGTTGTCTTTCATTGTCACGATCGGGCTAATACTCGGCGTCAATCCAGTGCGCAAGGCAATGCCTGAGTGGCGCAGGGGCAAGGCGCTGCTTGACCTTGCGGCAGTGACGCTCGTCGCGCAGCTTGTATCGTTTCCGATATCGATCTATTACTTTAACCAATTTCATCTATTGTCGCTTCCGGCCAATTTTATTCTCGTCCCGTTTATTAGCTTTGTCGTCATGCCGATAGGTGCTGGAGCGCTCATTATCAGCCTGTTATGGGAGGGCGGCGGTAAGACGCTCTCTTATGTATCCCATTATGCCAACGACTGGACGTTCGCTCTTGTCGAGAAGTTAGCTGCGGTCGATAGTCTTCGAACGATCTGGGCGAGCCCGCCCTTATGGTGGGTTGTTGCTTGGCTGGCAGCACTGTGCTTGACGTTTCATTGGCTTAATCAGCGCGTTCGTCCTCAGCTTAATGAAAACAATCMTATAGATCAGATAACAGATCGTTTGGTTGTACCCACGATTCCGCTTCCTGTTGGCACTTCGAACGATGTCGTGCTTCCCGACCCGTTAATCGAGTTACGACAACGCCTTAACCTGTCAACGATAAGGGAGGAGCACTCAGTGGGTGAAGTACTTCGCAAAGTGTACAAGCCTCTTGTAATGATAATGATTATAGGAACACTCTTATTTTTGGCATACGATCCCGATCGATGGGATAACAAGGCGAAGATCAGCGTCATCGATGTCGGACAAGGGGATGCCATCCATATTAGAACGCCAGAAGGCAAGCATATGCTTATCGACGGGGGCGGTACTTTATCTTTCGTGAAGCCAGGCGAAGAATGGCGTGCGAGAAGCGATCCTTTCGAGGTAGGACGCAAGCTTCTAGTACCGCTTTTAATGAAGCGAGGCGCGCAGGAGATTGACGTTCTTGTGATTACTCATCTTGACAGCGATCATATAAGGGGACTGCAGGCAGTGATTGAATCGATTCCCGTCAAAAGTATTTGGTGGAATGGATCGGTCAAGCAAGCTGAKGACGCAGAGAAGCTTATCCAGACTGCGCTTGACAAGTCTATCCCCATGTACGGAGTTTATGCGGGGATGGAGATGAATGTTGATGACAGTACGGATGTTCAAGTGTTATGGCCGCCGCAACAATCGAATGACGTTATTGAAGTACAGCAGGAGCAGAATGAGCTAAGCGTCGTCTTGTCCCTTCGAATCTACGGGCAATTATTCGTTATGTCCGGCGATATCAATGCGTCTACGGAGCACGCGATTATCGACCTGATGCGCCAAACCAACCATGCCATTGACCCAATCGACCGTGCAGCTGTATTAAAGATCGCTCATCATGGCAGCAGGTTCTCGACAAGCGATGAATGGCTTCATTATTGGCGGCCAATGGGTGCGGCAGCTTCGGTTGGAGCAACGAACAGCTACGGTCACCCTCATCCGGACGTTCTTGCCAAACTTGCTGCGGCTGGAGCTCGGCTATGGCGAACCGACCTGGACGGAGAGATCCAATTCTCCATATCGGAGAAAGGACTATTTGTTGGAAATTAGAGTTGATGATGACTCAAAAGCATAGCTGCTAAAAGTCATTATATTAGCCCCGCTCATCGAGCAGAGGGCTTATTGACGTTTGTAAATGCAAGCGGATCATCGCATTTCTATATACGKGCAACTGAATATTTGGTATCCTTTAATGTGGAGTTGTCTGTCATGAAACTTTTCTAATAATTCTTAGTATATAAATTAGCGTATACAGCTGCGATCGAACTCTGACTGTGTGGGCTTAACTGCCGCAGTGTATTGGCGATTAGAAGCTAATTAAAGGCGAACTTCATATTTCTTAATATTTCTTAAGAATTCTTAAAAAAAATTGCAACTTTTAATGCAACCGCCTCGTCAGAGAGGTTGCAAGAGAGGGGGATCCTTCGTGGTGGAGCCGGACCTCATACGAGCCGCTCAGTCGGGAGATCGCGACGCTTTAATAACTCTATTGCGTGAGATTGAAACCCATGTTTATCGGACAGCCTATTATATATTGAATAACGAGCAGGACGCTATGGATGCGGCCCAGGAGGCGCTTATACGCATCTATACGAAGATCAGCTCTTATGAAGAGAAGGCTCAATTCAAGACATGGATTCAACGAATCGTGACCAACATATGTATCGATAAATTTCGAAGGAATAAGCCGACGGTATCGATTGACGAGCATGAGATGGTTTTTCGCGAGAAGCAGAATGTAGAGGACGAGGTTATGTCCGCGTATGCGGTACAAGACATTCGGTCCGCGATCGAGAAGCTTCCCGAGCATCATCGGGCTGTCGTCGTGCTTCGTTATTTGCAGGATTTCTCGTACAACGAAATTGCCGATTCACTCGATTTGCCGCTCAATACGGTGAAGTCTTATTTGTTTAGAGCTAGACAGCAACTGCAAACTTTACTCCATGATTATCAGAAAGGTGGTGTCCGGGGATGAATTGTCAAGAGGTGATGGATTTAATGCACAGGCAGCTAGATGGCGATCTCGACGAGAGCGAGTACAGCGTCTTGATAGATCATACTAGACATTGTCCGGACTGTGCAGCAATGTATGATAGACTTCAGTTGCTGTCCGCCGAACTTACTAGTTTGCCTAAGGTTGTTCCGAGCTATAGCTTAGTCGATGCGATATTGCCGGAGCTACAGCGTTTGGATCTGGAAGAGCGAAGCGATTCGATGCATGTCGTTCATAAGGATGAAGTTGAACAGGAGCAGGGTAAGCTTGCAGCTCGCCGGTTGGCACGCAACCGACGTCTTCCATCGCTTCGGTATGTGGGCGGGATCATAGCGGCAGGCGTCGTCGCCGGCTTGTTCATTATTGGCTATAACGCAGGAATCGGCCCGGGCTTTGACAACGACAGTGCGAATTCGATGACTGCTCAAGAATCGGCTTCCAATGACACGATGGACATTGTTCAGCGAAGCGACGTATATAGCTTGAAATCGGACCAAAAAATAGAGCAGGACGCGTCTGCCGCCGAAGAGGACATCGAATCGTCAGGTGATTCAGATGGCGGTGCTCAGCCTAGTGTTCGCACGCAAGGAAATGAAGGATCACCTGCAGCAGGAGCTCCAGACCAGTTAGACGAAGCAACGAGCTCGGGAGAAGTCGGCAAACAACCGATACCTGAATCCGAACCGGAGATGGAGACGTCTAATACCTTGGAAAGCGGAGCGTTAAGCGGCGATGGAATGAGCAATAAGTCCGGAACCGACACCTTTACGTCTACGCCGGGCACTCAAGGGATTATGAGCGAAGTGCCGGTTGCGATTACTGCCATTTCACCTAATGGAGAATGGCAAGCGGTCGCGGAAGGCTTTAAGGTGAAGATATTTAAGGCTGCGGATCAATCGCTTCTGTTCGAGACGGACCGAAAGAACGGCAAGCTTGCCGGGCTCGTCTGGTCAGACGACAATACCGTGCTGAACTATGAAGTACAGTTGGAACAAGGCGCTAGTGAGAAATACGTTATAGACGTAAAGGCGGGAAGCGACACGAAGGCGCAACATTAATTTGCGGGTATTCGCACACTATCCTGAAGCTTTGCGTATAGTATAAGCAACGAGCAACCATTGCAAGCTGGCGAGAGCGTGACGAACGTATGACCAACCGTAGGGCGGTACCATGGACCTGCCTGCGGCTGTTTATATAGATGTTCGGCAAGCTGGGTCGGGCTGACTGTTAACGGAGTAGGGCATCCGGATAATAGTCAGAACCGGGTCATGTTGAGGGATAAGCGTTGTTTGTTTCATGAATCAGCTCTTATCTTTGGACAAAGGGATGTAGCCTTCTGAAGGCACATCCCTTTGTTGCCGTCTATTCTAAGTCATCGTGTGCGAAGCTGAGATTAAGGACATCATTGGGAAGGCGGTGAATACGATTGGATCCGAAGGAAGCATTAAAGGAAATTAAGGGAGGCCGTTTCAGACCGATCTATGTATTGTACGGTAAGGATCGTTACCGCGTTCAGCATTTTATTGATACGTTATCGGACAAGCTGTTTACGTCCGATGAGAGGGAGCTCGGCATCGTTAAATTCGATACCGCCGAGACATCGATCGAGGAAGCCGTATTGGAAGCGGAGACGCTGCCATTCTTTGTACCGCGCAAGCTCGTGTTAATTCGAGATATGAATGTGTTTGCCGCTGGCGGCAAAGAAGGCGGCAAGATCGAGCATAAGCCCGAGAAGTTGTTGCAGTACATAGAAAATCCTTCCGAAACGTCGGTTATTGTGGTAAGCGTGCATGCGGAGAAGCTGGATGAACGCCGTAAGCTGGTGAAGACACTTAAGGATCGCCATTCGCTAATCGCTTTTCCAGAGCTGGACGCGGCGCAATTGAAGCAATGGATGATCAAGCGTGCAGCAGAACAGCAGAGAACTCTCGAGTCAGAAGCAGCCGATCTTCTCTTCATGCGGACAGGCGCCAATATGCAGCAGCTGGCGCAAGAGGTAGACAAGCTTTGTCTGCATGCTGGAGCAGGGGGAACGATTACGGCTGAAGAAGCGTCGATGCTTACTGCCGCAACGGCCGAAGAGGATGTATTCGCGCTTATCGAAGCTATCGCTGAGCTGCGTATCGACCGTGCGCTCCGTATGTATCGCGAGCTGCTCATCAGGCGGGAAGAGCCGATTAAGATTGCTGCGCTCATCGCAAGGCAGTTGCGTATCATGCTGCAGATTAAGGAGCTTGAGCAGCATCAGTATTCGCCGCAGCAGATGGCGGGGCAGCTCGGCCTTCATCCTTATGCGGTGAAGCTGTCAGCGGAGAAGAGCCGCAAGTTCCAAACAGCAAGACTTGGGCAGCTGCTCGCGTCGTTAGCCGACCTGGATTACAAAATGAAGACAGGCGCCATTGACAAGACATTAGGACTTGAATTGTACTTGCTATCATTAGGACTTGAGCAGAGAGCGTAGCCGCGATATTGCGGCAGCGCTGCTGCTCTTTTTTAACTCAAACTGGAATTCCCACTATCCATATAACACAAAAAACGGCTTCACCGTTCGCTAAGCGATCGATGAAGCCGTTTCAACTTGGCTGTTATTAAGCTTGTGCCGACAAGGCATTCAGCTTTTTAGCAAGGCGCGATTTTTTGCGGGAAGCCGCATTTTTATGAATCAGGCCTTTCGTAGCTGCTTTGTCCAATTTTTTGGTAGCAGCGATCAATGCAGCTTTAGCTGCGTTAACGTCAGTGCCAGCAATTGCTTGGTCAGCAGATTTAACGGCCGAACGAAGTGCGGATTTTTGGGATGCGTTCAAAGCACGGCGTTTTTCGCTTGTTTTGACGCGTTTAATTGCGGATTTAATGTTTGGCATGGAATTCACCTCCTAAACTGTTCACAACGGTAAATATCTAGATAACACAACTTAAAATATATTATCATGCAGGTTGCCAAAAAGCAATAGTAACCAATGCGAGGTCTAGACGTCAATAGGATGCAGCCAAAGAAATCAAAGTATGAAAATGATCTCCTTGCAAACAATAACGAAAGTACATACGTACGCAAGAAGGGAGCACCGAACAATGAGTGAGCTTGATCTGCAGCAATATAATATTCGAACCGACTTGGCGCTGGAAGCGAAAGAACTGGCGGAAACGCCGGGCGGCGGTCCGATACCCGGCATTGTCTCCGAGGTGACGGAGGATAAAGGCATTACGATTACGCAGCTGCATGTGCAGAATGAGCTGGGCTCGCAGGCTATCGGCAAAATGCAAGGCCAATACGTAACAATCGAGGTACCGGAGCTGCGCAATCAGGATACGGAGCTTCAAGACCGGGTGGCAACGGCGTTCGCCAAACATTTCGAGAAGTTTCTAGAGCGGCTCGGCATTAACAAAATGGCCAAAGTATTGATCGTCGGCTTGGGCAACTGGAATGTTACTCCCGACGCGCTTGGACCGCTAGTCGTCGAGAACGTTATGGTTACTCGGCATTACTTTGAATTAATGCCCGATCAAGTCGCGCCGGGCTATCGTCCCGTTAGCGCGATCGCGCCAGGCGTACTCGGCATTACAGGCATCGAGTCAAGCGAGATCGTACAAGGGATCGTGGAGCGCTCGAAGCCTGATCTTGTTATTGCAATCGACGCTTTGGCGTCTAAAGCGATTGAACGGGTGAATACGACGATTCAAATTGCGGACACAGGCATTCATCCCGGCTCGGGTATAGGCAATAAGCGCAAAGGATTGACGAAAGAAATATTGGGCGTGCCTGTCATCGCGATCGGCGTGCCGACCGTCGTGTACGCTTCGACCATTGTCAACAATACGCTCGAGATGATGAGATCCCATATCGAGAAGCAGAAGGGCGATTCGAATCATATTTTCGGAGTCATGAACCAGTTGCCCGAACAAGAGCGGCTTCAGCTTGTAAAGGAAGTTCTGAGTCCGCTTGGCCATGATCTGCTCGTTACCCCGAAGGAGATAGACCAGTTTATTGAGGATATTGCCAACATTATCGCTAGCGGACTTAACGCTTCGCTTCATGATGCGGTGGATACCGATAATGTGGCTGCCTATACGCATTAAAAATCACATGTGACGTCCCGGTCTTTGGCTGGGACGTTCTTTTTTGCATTCCTACCTTTTCACATAAAACGATCCTCTCCCAATCCAAATCTATGAGATTGTAACCAACAAACTGCTCTCTAGTGGTTCTATGAACTCGGCGGCGATCATAGATTAATAGTAGCTAACGGACATTTAAGGCGGGAGGAATACAAGTGATGAAACGAACGATGATGCTGCTGGATTTCGGGAAAGAAAGCAGGCGGATACGAAATTTGCTGGTGACGGGGCGCACGTTTGCGCTTCTTTCATTTAGCTCGACCTTATTTTTTATTTTGATAGGATTAGCGGGCATGGCTCATCAGCAATCGACGGCCGATCCGGTCAATTCAATGAAAGGCTTCGCTGCATCGGTATCTAGCGGCTTCTTTGGGGACATGCTAGAGATGGAGATGCCTGCATTCCAGAGCAGCGGCGAATCGGGTTCACTTTCCAGCAAGCAAATCAGCAAATTTCTCATTCGTGCGTTAACCGATATTAATCCGAATGATCCGAAAAGTCTTCTTGCGGGGGAATTGCCGGGTATGAGCGCGAACGACGCATTCCTAATTCGGCAGGGCATTGGAACGGACACCGCAATTGGACCGGAAGACAATACGCCAATCATATCCGAGCCTAATACGGGCACAGGTATTGGTTCTGAAGGCTCTGAGGGCTCTGAAGGCTCTGAAGGCTCTGAAGGCGCAACCGATCCTGGAGCTGCACCAACAACGCCGGCGACCGATGCTCCATCGCAAGGTGATGGAGACGAACCGTCAGAGCCAACGACAGGTGGCGAGGACGTTGTCTTCATCTATCATTCGCATAATCGCGAATCCTGGTTCCCTGAATTGACGGAGAAGATGAAGGATCCGAACTCCACGACGACTAACATCACTTTGGTCGGCAAAAGACTCGCGGATAAATTGGAGGAAGAAGGCGTCGGCGCGCTGCACAGCAAGACTGACTACCCGACCGCGATTAAGGATTACCGCTGGGAGCTGTCCTACAAATATTCGATGAAGACCGTGAAGGAAGCGATTGCGAGCAGCAAGAAGCTTAAGTTTTTTTTCGATCTGCATCGCGATTCGCAGAAGCGTAAATATACGACGATTGATATTAAGGGCAAAAGTTATGCTCAGGTGTATTTTATAATCGGCCACAAAAATCCGAACTGGAAAGAAAACGAAGAGTTCGCTACGCAAATCCATGAAGAGCTGGAGAAAAAGTATCCTGGCATATCGCGCGGCATTTGGGGCAAGACAGCTGCTACAGGTAATGGGGAATATAATCAATCGCTCGCTTCGGACAGCGTGCTAATCGAGATCGGCGGTGTAGATAACACGCTTGAGGAATCTTACCGTACGGCAGATGCGCTTGCGGAAGTCATTGGCGAGATCTACTGGGAAGATGCGAAGGTAACAGCTCCTAATACAAAGAAGCCATTATGAACGAGTGGAAGGGAAGAATGAGCGATGAAGAAGGGTGCGCTTAAGTGGACGCTGCTGGGAGGCGCGATTGTGTTTATTGTCTTATACGGAATCGAGATGTCTTCATCCGGCATTGAGCGCATTAACGGTTCCTTCGAGGAAACGGAATCGGGCAGCGGCTACTATGACGAATACGAAAGTGACGGAACTGAGGAAAATATAGAGCAGCAGGATGAGAACTTGGTCTATGCGCGTAAGATTGAGCAATTGGAGCGGGAGCTTGAGGAGACGAAGCGTCTGCTGACCAAAGCTGGCAAAGCAGATGCCGGAGCAGACGAGAATGCGGTTGTCGATGAGAACGAGCGGCTGCCTGGTATTCCGCTTCAAGAGAACGAGCCCGCCGTCGACAAGCTGGCGGAATCCGCTTCAGGAATGCTGCAGTCTGTATCGAGCGGAGGCATCCGTTTCGTCGTCTCGATCTTCGACGGATTGACGAAGTAAGAATGAACATTGCCCACATGCCCCTTAAGCTGATATACTAGAAAGAATGAGTAGAATTATTGGAAATTGTGGGGGTTAGGCATGACAGACGTTCGTGACCGACAAAAGAAAATTAGAAATTTTTCTATTATTGCGCATATAGACCATGGCAAATCAACTTTAGCCGACCGGATACTGGAGTATACCGGCGCACTTACTTCCCGCGAGATGCAATCGCAGGTTCTTGATCAGATGGATCTGGAGCGGGAACGCGGCATTACCATTAAACTTCAAGCTGTTAGATTAGGATACCGCGCCGACGACGGCGAAGAGTACATTCTGAACTTGATCGATACGCCGGGACACGTCGACTTTACATACGAGGTATCTCGAAGCATGGCGGCCTGCGAAGGAGCACTGCTTGTTGTTGACGCGGCGCAGGGTATCGAGGCGCAGACGCTTGCCAACGTTTACTTGGCATTGGACAACAGCCTGGAGATCTTGCCTGTCATTAATAAGATCGATTTGCCTAGCGCCGAGCCTGAACGAGTGAAGCAGGAAATCGAGGATGTTATCGGCCTTGATGCAAGCGAAGCCGTTCTTGCATCAGCGAAAGCGGGTATCGGCATAAAGGAAATATTGGAGCAGGTCGTAGCCAAAGTTCCTGCACCGACCGGAGATCCGGATGAGCCGCTTAAGGCACTTATATTCGACTCACACTACGATCCCTACAAAGGCGTAATCGTATATGTGCGCGTCATGGACGGAAGCATCAAAGCCGGCAAGAAAATTCGCTTCATGGCAACAGGAGCGGAATTCGAAGTCATTGAGGTCGGCGCCTTCAAGCCGCGGATGACGATTGTCGACGAGCTGGCCGTAGGCGACGTAGGCTTCGTTGTAGCAGGCATCAAAAACGTGAAGGATACGCGTGTCGGCGATACGGTGACGGAAGCGAAGCGTCCGGCTCCAGAGCCGCTGCCAGGTTACCGTCGTATTAATCCGATGGTATTCTGCGGCTTGTATCCGATCGAGACGCAAGATTACAATGATTTGCGCGAAGCGCTTGAGAAGCTTGAGCTGAACGACGCATCGCTCAGATACGAGCCGGAATCTTCGACAGCACTTGGCTTCGGCTTCCGCTGCGGATTCTTGGGACTGCTGCATATGGAGATTATTCAGGAGCGTATCGAGCGCGAGTTCAATATTCCGCTTATTACGACGGCGCCAAGCGTTATTTACAAAGTAACGTTGACGAACGGCGATACAATGGATATCGATAACCCGTCGAACTATCCTGAAGCGGGCAAGCTTGATTATGTTGAAGAGCCCTTCGTTAAAGCGGGCATTATCGTGCCTAACGACTATGTCGGAGCGATCATGGAGCTTTGTCAAAATAAACGCGGCGAGTTCGTTAACATGGAATACTTGGATACGAACCGCGTTACGCTTACGTACCAAATCCCGTTGTCCGAGATTGTATATGATTTCTTCGATCAATTGAAGTCGAATACGAAGGGTTACGCTTCGTTCGATTATGAAGTATCCGGCTATCGCCGCTCGAATCTCGTGAAGATGGACATCATGCTGAACGGCGAGCAGGTTGACGCCTTGTCGGTCATCGTTCACCGCGATCGCGCATACAACCGTGGACGTCTCATTTGCGAGAAAATGAAAGAGCTTATCCCGCGTCAAATGTTCGAGGTGCCGATCCAGGCATCGATCGGAACGAAGGTCATTGCCCGCGAGACGGTTAAGGCTATGCGCAAGAACGTTCTTGCCAAGTGTTACGGCGGCGACATCAGCCGTAAGCGTAAGCTGCTTGAGAAGCAAAAGGAAGGCAAGAAGCGGATGAAGCAGGTCGGCAGCGTAGAGGTGCCGCAGGAAGCGTTCATGGCTGTTCTTAAGATCGACGAGAATTAAGCTTAAGCGACTAAAGTAGCGAAGCGAGGGAGAGCGCGGCTCTCCTTCTTTTTATTGAGATATTATTTTTTTAGCGCACGACGGAAGGAGGACTAACGATGAATGTTACAAGTGTCATACAATCGCCAAGAGCGTTATATATTCACATTCCCTTTTGTACGAACAAATGTCATTATTGCGACTTTACTTCCTATGTATTGAAGGGTCAGCCCGTCGATCAATATTTGATTGCGCTAGAGCAGGAGATGAAGCGGACGACCGAGCTGCTGCCGCCCGTGGAGATCGATACCGTCTTCGTAGGCGGGGGTACGCCGACCGTACTGACACCGCCGCAGATGAAAGTGTTTCTTGATGCGGTTAAGTCTCATTTTCCACTCGCTCCGAACGTTGAATTCACGATGGAAGCGAATCCCGGAACTACGGATATCGAGAAGCTACAGGCGATGCGAGATGGCGGAGTCAATCGAATCAGCTTTGGTGTTCAGTCGTTCGATAATGGCTTGCTGGAGCGAATCGGTCGTATCCATAGTGTAGATGATGTATACCGGAGCTTGGAGAATGCACGCAAGGTCGGCTTCACCAATATGTCGATCGACCTTATGTTCGGCTTGCCGGGTCAGACGATCGAGCATTTGACGAGCAGCGTCGAGAGCGCGCTTGCGCTCGATTTGAAGCACTATTCGATATACAGCTTGAAGGTTGAGGAGAATACGCTGTTCCACAAGCTGTATGAGCGCAATGAGCTACCTTTGCCAACTGAGGATGAAGAATTTAATATGTTCATTCGGTTAATGGATTTGCTGAAGGCCGGCGGCTACGAGCATTATGAGATCAGCAACTTTGCAAAACCGGGATATGAAAGCCGTCACAACTCTACGTATTGGCGCAATGAGCCGTATTACGGCCTCGGTGCAGGCGCGCATGGCTACGCCAATCGTCAGCGTCATGTGAATTTGAAAGGAATTACGCCTTACATTGATGCTGCCTCCGAGAAGCTGCCGCGGCTGGACTCTTTCGAGGTGAGCGAGCAAGAAGCAATGGAGGATTTCATGATGGTAGGCTTGCGGCTGCTCTCAGGCGTTCGCTCTTCGAATTTCTCCAAGCAGTTTGGCGGCGGCCTATCACTGGAACAGAAGTTTGGTCCGACGATAGACAAGCTTATAAGAGACGGCTTGCTCGAGAAGCTGGAATTATCGGACGATACCGTATATAAGCTTACTTCACAAGGTGTTTTGCTCGGAAATGAAGTGTTCGGAGCTTTCCTCGAGGGCTAATGATCGGCACTATTTTTACTATTGTGTTAAAATACATTGTGTTGTATATTTATTCATATTGTTTTTATCATCAGTGGTGAGCGGAGGCGAAGGCAGCGATGCAGGCATTAGAGGTTCTATGCAGAAAAGCGACGTCCGATGATATCGAGACGTTGTTTCAATTAATTAAGGGTTATGCCGAGAAAGGCATTATGCTGCCTCGTACACGAGAAGCTCTGCAACATATAATAGATACTTTCGTCGTTGCCGAGGTTGACGGTGTTGTCGTTGGCTGCGGCTCCTTAAGCAGGCTTGGCGACGACTTGGTGGAAATTCGCTCGCTCGGGATGACGGATGGTTACAGAGGGCTTGGCATCGGCAACAAGCTTGTCGAGAGCTTGATCGAGCAGGCCAAGGCGCTGAACGTTACTAAAGTGATGGCCCTCACGTACGCGGACAACTTCTTCAAGCGCAACGGCTTCACGATCGTGGAGAAAGAGATTTTTCCGGAGAAGGTGTGGAAGGACTGCGTCAACTGCCCGAAGCAGCATGCATGCGATGAAATCGCCGTGCTCAGAACGGTTTAATGAAGCTAAAGACGCTTGTTATCAACTGCAATCACGTTTAATAGGAGAAACCACGGTATCATTGGGATGCTTAACATACTAATGATACCGTGTTTTTTTTGTTGTTTGTAAAAATTGTGATGTTCAATATAGAGGTTACCCCCTTGTTTCGAGAAAAAATATTTACTCAACTGTATTTGAAATATGCAACAATTTATAGTGTTCAAATTAGATAGCGAGAATGAGATCTAGGGAGTACTGCATCAATCCAATTCAAAAACATATTTATGGAGATGTAAAAATGAAAAAATTTATAATCGGCTTTCTTTGCGGAGCAGCATTGTTTGGATCGACTACCTCTTTTGCAGCAGATACGTACAAAAAGATTCAAGTTTTTCTTAGAGACGATATTAAAGTGAATACAAATGGGACACAGGTTAAGTTAGCAAAACAAGCAATAACTTATGAAGGAAGCACCTACTTATCTGTTCGAGATTTAGCATCCGTTTTTGGCAAGGAGATTGCTTGGGATTCCTCGGCTAAGACAGTTGAGATTCATGATTATAATTCTGAGACAGAGCCTTCTCAAGGATCAAGTAATCAACAGCCTGAAATTTTGAACGATTATTTACCGACTTCTTCGACACCTGCAATTAGAGTTAATGGAGTCGTATATCTTCCGCTTAGAGAAGGCGGAGAAAAATATGATATTTCTATAAATTATGATGCTCAAACAAAGTCGGTTGGTTTTGTAGGTACGGATTTCAAGTTAATCATTTCTGAAAATCTTGACTTGAAAAAATCACAAGATTCATTTGTATATAACGGTATTAGCTATATGAAAGAAAAATTGTTTGCCGAATTAAGCGAAGAGATTGCTGCAAATAAACCAGTAAAAAGCCAAATTGGATACTTAGAATTCAATAAACCATTCATATCCAACGATAACGGGATGACTGTTTTAATGAAAGAAATTGTAGTATCGGATAAAGGAGACTACAAAGAATATACGTTTACATACGTGCAATCGAATAATACGAAGAAAGAAATAGATGAAGCGACTTTTAAAATATACTTTGAAAATGGCGAATCGGAAGCGCAGTACGGGTTTTTCGGAAAATTAATGCCAAATGAAACATTGGAGAGAACGTATACCTTTAAAGCTACGAATGATAAATTGGGTTATTGCTTGGAATATGGCGTAGACACGTTCTTTAGTGAAGAACCAGCAGCGGAAGCATTAAAATGGAAGGTTGCTACAGAAAACTAAATGGAATTAAACAAGAACATGCATGTAGATGGAAAGTTAGCCAAAAGAACGGTCTGATCTTATTTCAGCTTTATTACAAACAAAAAATACCGAACCGACTTGACAATMGTTAAGCTGGTTTGGTATTTTTGTATTAATGATTAGCACTCGAATCGATTGAGTGCTAACGATGACGGTGATCAACAATTACGTAGGGGGAATTCGAATGCTGACGGATCGACAACGGATGATATTGCATGCAATAGTGGATGATTATATTCGCTCGGCTGAACCGGTTGGTTCACGCAGCATCTCGAAGCGAGGCGACGTAGCTTTCAGTCCGGCCACCATTCGCAACGAAATGGCCGATTTGGAGGAGCTTGGCTTTCTTGAACAACCGCATACGTCTGCCGGACGCGTGCCTTCTACAAAGGGATACCGTTATTATGTCGACCATTTGGTGAAGCTAGGCGAGGTTAATGAGCATGACCTAGGTATGGTTCGCTCGTTCGTTACGGATAAGATGAGCCAGATGGAGGAAGTGATCCAGCATGCTGCCGGCATTCTGTCCAATCTGACGAACTATACGTCGATCTTGCTCGGACCGGAGCTGTTCTCTAATTCCTTGAAGCATTTCGGCTTAGTACCACTTGACGATACGTCGGCTGTAGCCATCATTGTTACGAATACAGGCCATGTCGAGAATCGGACGATTTCGCTGCCGCAAGGTTTTAAGATGGACGATATGCAGAAGGTCGTTAACATTTTGAACGAGAAGCTGACAGGCGTCCCGTTGATCCGCTTAAAGTCGAAGCTCTATTCCGAGGTTGGCCAAGAGCTGGAGCGGCATGTCGATCATTTCGAGCAGGTGCTTCAAGTGCTTGACCATGCGCTGCAAAGCGACGATGAGCATCGCATTTTCTTAAGCGGCACGACGAACATGCTGACACAGCCGGAGTTCAAGGATGTCGACAAGGTGAAAACGATTTTGGATTTGCTTGATGAGACACCGGCAATAATGAAAATGTTTTCCGCTTTGCCATCAGGTATACAAGTACGTATTGGAACAGAAAATGACCACAAGGCGATAAGTGACTGCAGCTTGATTACGGCAACCTATGCCGTCGACGGCCAGTCGCTTGGAACGATCGGCATTTTAGGTCCTACCCGGATGGAATACGGCAAAGTAATCAGTTTGCTTGATCTAATATCCAAGGATATGGCGCTCTTAATGAGCCGCTGGTATAAGTAACGACTTTTAAGGAGGTGACAAGGTGACTAACGAACAACATAACGAAGCAGCAGAAGCAGTAGAAGAGCAAATATCCGAAGAGCAGCAGCAAGCTGCCGAGGAGACCTTCGCAGAGGACGTAGCAACAGATTCCCGTTATGCTGAGCTCGAGAAGCAAGCTGAAGAAGCACAACAACGATACTTACGCGCGCAAGCGGACTTTGATAATTTCCGCCGCCGTACGACGAAGGAGAAGGAAGAGCTCGCGCAATACGCTTCCATGAAGCTGATTACGCAATTGCTTCCAGTGGTTGATAACTTCGATCGCGCTATGGCTGCAGCTTCCGCAAACGGCGATTTTGAATCGCTCGCCAAAGGCGTGGAGATGATCTTCCGACAATTAGAGCAGACACTTACGGGTGAAGGGCTGAAGGCGATGAATGTCGTCGGCGAACCTTTTAATCCGGAATTCCATCAGGCTATTATGCAGGTAGAGTCCGATGAGCATGAAGAAGGCATTATTGTCGAGGAAGTGCAAAAGGGCTACATGCTGAAAGATAAAGTATTGCGTCCAGCGATGGTTAAAGTAAGCGGTTAGTTGCTTACGAAGTAAGTTTTGCTCCACTACGTTACACAAAACTTTTTAGGAGGAAATAAAACGATGAGTAAAGTAATCGGTATCGACCTTGGTACGACGAACTCTTGCGTAGCAGTTATGGAAGGCGGCGAAGCCGTCGTTATTCCAAATCCAGAAGGCAACCGCACTACGCCTTCCGTAGTAGGCTTCAAGAAAGACGGCGAACGTATTGTCGGTGAAACGGCAAAACGCCAAGCGATCACAAATCCTGATCGTACGATCAGCTCGATCAAACGCCATATCGGCACGAACCATAAAGAGCAAGTAGACGGCAAAGATTTCACGCCGCAAGAAATTTCCGCTATTATTTTGCAAAAGCTGAAGTCCGATGCAGAAGCTTACCTCGGTCAAACGGTAACGCAAGCCGTTATTACGGTTCCAGCTTATTTCAATGACAGTCAGCGTCAAGCAACGAAGGATGCAGGCAAGATCGCAGGTCTTGAAGTGCTTCGTATCGTCAACGAGCCGACAGCGGCTGCGCTTGCATACGGCCTTGAGAAAACGGAAGACCAAACGATTCTTGTATATGACCTTGGCGGCGGTACATTCGACGTATCGATTCTTGAGCTGGGCGACGGCTTCTTCGAGGTTAAAGCGACTAGCGGCGACAACAAGCTCGGCGGCGACGACTTCGACCAAGTGGTCATCGATCACCTTGTTGCTGAATTCAAGAAAGAGCAAGGCATCGACCTTTCTAAGGACAAAGCTGCCGTTCAACGTCTAAAAGACGCGGCTGAGAAAGCGAAAAAAGAATTGTCCGGCGTCCTGACTTCTTCGATCTCTCTTCCGTTCATTACAATGGTTGACGGCGTTCCTCAGCATTTGGAGATGAGCCTGACACGTGCGAAATTCGAAGAGCTGTCCGCAGCGCTCGTAGAGCGTACGCTTGGACCGACTCGTCAAGCGCTTAGCGATGCTGGCATGTCCCCGAGCGACATCGACAAAGTTGTACTTGTAGGCGGCTCGACGCGTATTCCAGCCGTTCAAGATGCGGTTAAGAAGCTAATCGGCAAAGACCCTCACAAAGGCGTTAACCCGGATGAGGTTGTAGCCCTCGGTGCTGCCGTTCAAGCAGGCGTATTGACTGGCGACGTGAAAGACGTTGTATTGCTCGACGTTACTCCGCTATCGCTCGGTATCGAAACAGCTGGCGGCGTGTTCACGAAAATGATCGAACGCAACACGACGATCCCAACAAGCAAATCGCAAGTTTACTCGACCTATGCTGACAATCAGCCAGGCGTAGAAATACACGTATTGCAAGGTGAGCGTTCCATGGCGAACGGCAACAAAACGCTTGGTCGCTTCACGCTGAACGATATTCCTCTTGCTCCGCGCGGCGTACCGCAAATCGAAGTTACTTTCGATATTGACGCGAACGGTATCGTTAACGTATCCGCTCTGGACAAAGGAACAGGCAAGAGCCAAAAAATTACGATCACTTCGTCGAGCGGTTTGAGCGACGCTGAGATCGAGCAAATGATGAAGGATGCTGAGCTTAACGCAGAGGAAGACCGTAAGCGTCGCGAGCTTGTTGAAGCGAAGAACAGCGCTGATCAGCTCATCTACTCCGTCGACAAAACGATCAAAGACCTTGGCGACAAAGTAGATGCTTCCGAAATCGAGAAAGCAAATGCAGCGAAAGAAAAATTGACTGCTGCGCTTGCTACTGACGATATCGAACAAATCAATGCTGCGGCTGCCGAGTTGACTGAAATCGTTCAACAGCTTTCCGTGAAGCTCTATGAGCAAGCACAAGCTGAACAAGGCGCTGAAGGCGGAGAGCCAGAAGCAGGCGCTGGAGCTTCGAAAGGCAAAGATAACGTTGTCGATGCCGATTATGAAGTTGTAGACGACCAGAAGTAATAGGCGTTTAGCAGGAGCGTGAGGTCAAGGGCAGGCGTAGCCTGTCTTTGACCTCCTTTCGTGAATTCTAAGCATTATAAGTTTTCTACTTATAAAATGCTTAGAATTCTTCGCGAAACGGTTGCTGAAAGCCGCCATAGGGAAGGCATTGGCCGTTTACGCTTGCGAAAGCCAATAATGATGGGCCATTTTGCAGATGAAATCATAGCATATAGCGGAGGTGAGAACAGATGGCAGATAAACGCGATTATTATGAAGTGTTAGGCGTTGGCAAAGATGCCTCCGCAGACGATATTAAGAAATCATACCGTCAGCTTGCTCGCAAGTTTCATCCCGACGTCAATAAGGAAGCGGACGCGGAGTCGAAATTCAAGGAAGTTAAGGAAGCTTATGACGTCCTAAGCGACGATGGCAAACGTTCTACTTACGACCGTTATGGTCATGTTGATCCGAATCAAGGCATGGGCGGCGGCGGAAATGGCGACTTCGGCGGCTTCGGAGACATTTTCGATATGTTCTTCGGCGGCGGCGGAGGCGGCAGACGCGATCCGAACGCACCGCAGCGCGGCAATGACTTGCAGTATACAATGACCGTCGAGTTCAAGGAAGCGGTATTCGGTAAAGAAACGGAAATTACGATTCCTCGCACCGAGACATGCGACACTTGTCATGGTTCTGGCGCGAAGGTTGGCACGAAGCCTGAAACGTGTACGATCTGTAAAGGCAGCGGCCAGCAAGAGGTTGTTCAGAATACGCCGTTCGGCCGTATGGTCAATCGTCGTGCTTGTACGAATTGCAGCGGCACGGGACGCGTTATCAAAGACAAATGCGGAACATGTCACGGCGCTGGCAAAGTGAAGCGTCAACGCAAAATCAACGTTCGTATCCCGGCGGGCGTGGACGAAGGTGCACAAATCAGACTTTCAGGCGAAGGCGAAGGCGGCTTGCGCGGAGGTCCAGCAGGCGATTTGTACATCGTTATCCGTGTCAAAGCGCATGAATTCTTCGAACGCGACGGCGACGACATCTATTGCGAAGTTCCGCTTACGTTCGCTCAAGCAGCGCTTGGCGACGAGATCGAGATCCCGACGCTTACAGAGAAGATTAAGCTGAAGGTGCCCGCGGGAACGCAGACGGGGACGTACTTCCGCTTAAAAGGAAAAGGCGTACCAAAGCTTCGCGGCTACGGCCAAGGCGATCAGCATGTGAAGGTAACGGTCGTTACTCCAACGAGTCTGACCGAAGAGCAAAAAGATTTGCTTCGCCAATTGGGCGGCCCGGGCTCCGAGTCTGCCGGCGATCAAGAACATCATGAATCGATATTCGAGCGCATGAAGAAGGCGTTCCGCGGTGAATAACCCGGAACGTCTTTTTTTTTAATATCAAAGATATTGAGATTGGATTTGATACAGCCAAAAATGGCCATGTGACAATCAAGTTTCAGTTTGAATGGAAAAAGTACAGGCAAATAGGAGTTTGTGGCGGGAATGAGCTGTTTCTGGCGGATTAGGTTGGAGATTATCCAGTCAAATGCAGATTTGTTGTAAAAAAGACCCATTTGACTGTACGTAATCCATGCTAACGATTAAAGATATGAAATTAGGAGCTGTATAGAAAGTGAATTCAGCGAGCACTCTATTCAGGTAATGCAGTTATACGCATACGCGAAGAAGTAAACTAAAGGAGACGATACAGATGACAGATAATCAAAAGAATGAGCTCGAGAAAGTGAATTTTGCTCAATTGCCGATCGGGAAAAACGAGGACGTAGAGTTTTCCGAAGAACTGGCGGACGAGGCGGATCGCCAAGCTGCCCAGCGCGCAGCTGAAGCGGATCAACGCGCTCAGGAGCAGTAAGATGAACCAGGTCGAGATCAAAGCGACCTTCAGCGGCGAGAGCGCCGCGCAGGAGGCGCTGCACAAGCTGCAAGCGCTTCGGGTAGTCGATGTCGGCGGGCTGTATGAACAGGGCTTGCTGACCGCTACCGTTGATGCGGCCATTGCAGACAAAGCGCTGCGTCTTATCGAACAGATCGGCGGTCAAGCAGACACGTCGATTTTGTAACAGATAGACAAGAAAAGGGAGCTATCTCTTAAGGTTATTCCTTGAGATAGCTCCTTTTCTGTTTGTAAGCATGATGCTTATTATTGGGTAGAGGCAGGATCGTGCTGCGGCGTTCGCAGCGACCTGACAAGACTTTCGCGAAGTTCAGCGAAGCGAGGATGCTTGCGTTCGCTTGCGAACGGTTCTATGCGGCTGTTAAGGGGATTGGCGATATCCGAATGGATGCGGCCCGGTGATCCCTGCATCGTAATGATGCGAGTGCCTAGCAGCAGTGCTTCATCCACGTCATGGGTTATGAACAAAATGGTTTTGCCCGTCTGTATCCATAGCTTGCGCAGCAATTGCTGGAGCGCTTCTCTCGTGAGCGCATCGAGCGAAGCGAAAGGTTCATCCAGCAGCAGAATGCGCGGCTGCGGGGCTAGTGCTCTCGCAATGGCGACTCGCTGCTTCATGCCGCCTGACAATTGATAGGGAAGCAACGAGGCATAATTCGAAAGCCCAACCTGTTCGAGGACATTGTCTGCTACTTGCTTGCGCTTCGCTTTTGGCAGACCGGACATTTTTAGTCCGAATTCCGTATTTCGCTGAACCGACAACCAGGGAAACAGGTTAGCGTGTTGGAACACGACGCCGACCTCGGGATGCGGCTTGCCATGAGGCCGCTCAAACACGCTTACCGTACCAGCGGAAGGCTGCTCATAACCGGCGATAACCTTAAGCAGAGAGGTCTTGCCGCAGCCTGAAGGACCGAGCACGCATACGAATTCTCCCTCTTCAATCGTAAGATCGATACGGCGCAGAACCTCTGATTGAGCTGTTTTGCCCGGATAGATCAGGCTGATATTCTCCAGCTTAACAGCTTCCGCAGCCGCGATGTCTCCTGCTGGCTGTATGAATGGGTGAGCAGCTTCCGTCATCGCTTTTCCTCTCCTTATCGCTTAATTCCTTCGTTCCAAATTCCTTTTTGATACTCATCTGCTTCCGGGGCAGCAGGAATAGTCTGCTGCTCAACGAGAAATTGTCCAGTCTGCTGCAGTACTTGTGCGAATCCGCTAATGCTGTTGTCTGTACCTAAATACTTCGCATCCTGCTGTTCTGCCGATGTCAGCCATACGAGCTCATGCAGCTGCGGCAGCGTGTCGGCTTCGGATTGGCTGAGCAGCGGCGCTACCGCTTTGGCTGCTTCTTCAGGCTTGGAGCGGTATAATTCGACAGACTCATCGAGCAGCGAGACGTAATCTTTCACGAACTGCGGATATTGCTCCGCGAAGCTGCGGCTCACAATGCCTACGTCGGCCGTAATGATGCCTTGCTCCGATAACTGCTTGGCAGAGATAAGTATTTTGCCGTCATCAGCAATGAGCTTGGCGAGTGAAGGCTGCCAGACAAACGCTCCATCGATATCTTTACGCTGCCAAGCTGCAACGATATCCGGCGGCTGAAGGTCGAGAATCGAAACCGTCGATGGATCGACGCCTTCTTTCTTTAATGCAGACAGTAAGCTGAAGTGAGTGGTCGAACCGAATGGGACGGCAATCTTCTTGCCGCTTAAATCTTTGACGCTGTTAATATTGGAGCTGTTGCGCACTGCAAGCGCTTCGTTATCACCGATAATATCGTGCAGGAAGTATACTTGATACGGCAGATCGCTGGCAAGACCAATAGCTACAGGAACAGAACCGGCAAGACCGAGATCAATGCCGCCTGCTGCGAATGCAGTATTCACGTCACGACCGGAATCGAATTGAACCCAGGTTACTTTGACACCGGGAAACTTTTTCTCGGCTAAGCCCAGCGCTTTCGTGAGCAGCTCCGCATTCGGAATGACTTGGAAACCAATGCGGACCTCCTTAGGCAGCTGCTCAGCTTGCGCAGGCACTTCAGTGCTTTCACTTGGCTTAACGGTTTCTTCAGCCTTTGTCTCCGGCTTACTGGTCTGACTCTCTGTATTATTGCCGTTGTTCGAGCTGCATCCCGATAAGATGCCGACAAGCGCAATCAACATAATAATTGCAATAGAAACGGTTTTGGTTCTTACAGTCTTCATTAGACTCCACTCCTTAACAATATGTTTTATTTACTCTTTGCCGCTCCAAGGAACAAGCTTCCTCTCGAGCAGGCGGACCGCTGAATCGATAACTATGGCGATTAATCCCATTAGAATAATGCCTGCAAAAATAATATCGCTCCTAAGAAATTTGCTCGCGTCCAGCACCATCCAGCCGATGCCGGACATCGCGGCTACCATCTCAGCTGCAACAAGCGTCGTGTAGCTAACGCCGATCGCTGTTCTTATACCGGTGAAAATCTCGGGCAGCGAGGAAGGCAACAGCACATGCAGATACAGCTTGCTTCGGGTCGCGCCGAGCGTCTTGGCGACGCGAATGCGGTCAATCGACACCTTCCTGACACCGGCAACGACAGCAATGTAGAGCGGGGCGAAGGCAGCTAGGTACAGTAGGGCGATCTTGGATGAATCGCCGATTCCGAGCCACAGAACAAGCATGGTGTAGTAGGCGAGCGGAGGCAGCGGTCTGTAGAACTCAATGAAAGGATCGAGCAAAGCTCTGACAGTCGCCGAAGCTCCGCTAATGAGACCTAGCGGAATCGCGGTTATAACCGCGAGCGCGAAAGCACTCCCCAGGCGGAATAGGCTGTCGGCGACGTGCAGTCCGAGGGAATGGCCTTTATATCCGGATTGCCAGATTTGCGCGAATGCTAGCCATACTTTTTGCGGTGACGGGATGAATAACGGGTTGACCCAGTTGAGTGCTGTTACAGCTGTCCACACGATAATTACGAAAGCTACAGACAGTGCGGAATACAGTAAGTGACGATAATTAGCGTTTGACATGGCAGTCTCCTAACGTTTAGCGGCCGTGCTTCGGATCGTAGTGGTAAGCGATCATCTCACCGCCGCGTGACGCCGCCGTTTGGCTATCAGCTTGCTGTGATCGCAGTTTCGGAAAGAGAAGCTCGGCAACCCGGTAGGCTTCCTCTAAGTGCGGATAGCCGGACATAATGAAAGTCTCGATACCTAGTGCAGCGTATTCCTTCATTCGAGCAGCAACCAAGTCGGGATCACCGACTAGAGCTGTACCGGCTCCGCCTCTGACTAGTCCGATACCTGCCCATAGGTTAGGCGATATTTCGAGATTGCTTTGGCTCCCGCTATGAAGCTCGGTCATTCTGCGCTGGCCATGGGAGTCCATGCGCGCATAGATTTGCTGGGCTTTGGCAATCGTACCTTCATCCAGGCGGCTGATGAGACGGTTTGCTTCCGCCCAAGCCTCCGCTTCAGACTCTCTGACGATGACATGCAGCCGAATGCCGAACTTGATTTCCTTCCCCGCCCGAGCGGCAATGTCTCTCATTCGATCGATTTTTTCCTTCACCTGAGCTGGGGGCTCTCCCCAAGTTAAGTAGTAATCCGCATGTCGGGAAGCGACATCCATTGCGGCGGGCRATGAGCCGCCGAAGTATACAGGCGGGTAAGGACGCTGGAGAGAAGGGAGCATATTGATCGCGTTCTTCACTCTAAGATGGTTTCCGTCGAAGGTGACAGACTCGTTGCTAAGCACTCTGCGCCACACATCCATGAACTCGTCGGTAAGCTCATAACGTTCGTCATGGTCCAGAAACAAGCCGTCTGCTTCAAGCTCATCGGGATCACCGCCGGCAACGACATTGACGAGCAGACGTCCCTCTGAATTGCGGTCGAAGCTGGAGGCCATGCGAGCAGCTAGCGTAGGAGACATAAGGCCCGGACGGACAGCGATGAGAAATTTGAGATTTTTCGTTACGGGAATTAACGAAGCGGCGGTCACCCATGGATCTTCGCAAGAACGCCCGGTAGGGAGCAGTACCCCATCATAACCAAGATCGTCGGCTGCAGCGGCAATCTGGCGATAGTAGGCAGGCGTTGTTGACCTTGCTCCGAAATCTGAACCAATATATCGGCCGTCACCGTATGTCGGTATAAACCAAAATAGCTTCATAGCGCTCATCCTCTTCCTTTTAGTTGACTAATTAATCTCATCGGATAAGTTGGTATAATGGAAATAAAAAAAGCATAAAGACTCTTCTTTGCGAAGTTGTCCTTATGCGTCTCCAGCGGTCTGGTAGACTTGCGATGAATAATTATTCACTATGTACACATGATAGCAGCAATTTCCAAAATGAGTCAATCTTTTTTTCAAATATAAGAAAGTATAAAATTTGCTGCTTATTTCACCTTGGATAAAGATGTTATTTGAGCAGCAATGCAATCATTTTATCCGGAGTAAGCGTGGCGATTTCTTGAATACCCGGAATACTGTGCAAAATAAGGCCCTCCATCATCGACACATAAATAAGAGCAAGCTCGAAGCTGTCTCCGTTCTTGAAAATGCCAGCCGTTTGGCCTTCGGCAATAATCGCGGCCATTGGCCGCAAGTTGTCAATGAAGCGTTCGCTGACCGCCAGCGTTACTTCATGAGGTACGGCTTCCGATGTGCGTGCGTATTGAAGGATAGCGGTAATCGCCCAGCCGTTGCGGTAGACGAGCCAGTTCTCGGTATACCAATAGAGCTTATCGTATGGTGATGCGTTTAATTGCAGCGCCTCCTCGACGAACACCCGATATTCGCGCTGTCCGTTTTCGACCAAGGCTTTAAAGATTTGATCCTTTGAGAGGAAATATTTATATACATTTCCAACGCTAATTCCAGCCTGTGAGGCAATGTCCGCGATCTTCGTTGCAGGCAAGCCGCGCCGCGCAATAACGTGCATCGCTGCCTCAAGAATCTGGCTTTGCCTCTCGTCGCGAAGCCTTTGATCTTTCTCGATATTTCTAGGTGACATGGTGCTGCAGCCCTCCTGAACGTTGTATCAAAAAAGCAATCAGCAAGATTGCTTCCAGCATTTAGTAAGCATTGTAGCATAATTATCGCTAAAGTTCGCTATAACACTTTTGTGCAAAAGCCGCTCGTGGTGTACAATAGATGTTAGGTTTTTATTGTATTGGAGGACGTTATCTATGAAATGGCATGAACTAACGATCGCGACAACAGAAGAAGCGACGGAAATGATCTCGAATTTTTTGCATGAAATGGGCGCTGGCGGCGTATCCATTGAAGAATCAGGCACGCTGAACAAGCCGCGCGACACTTCGCTTGGACAATGGTATGAGCTGCCGCTTAACGATATACCGGAAGGCAAGGCCGTGATTAAAGGGTATTTTGCGGAAGAAACGAATGTTGAAGAACTGATTGCAGCGATTAAGCCGCGCGTTGAGCAGCTTAGAGAATTTGATATAGATCCGGGTAATGTGGAGTACACGTCTGCGGAAGTGGACGATGATGACTGGGCAACGGCATGGAAGCAATACTTTAAGCCGCTCCGCATATCGGATAAGCTCACGATCAAGCCGACTTGGGAAGATTATGAGGCTGGTCCAGACGAGCGGATCATAGAGCTTGACCCTGGAATGGCCTTCGGAACGGGTACTCACCCGACTACTGCTTTATGCTTGCAGACACTCGAGTCTGTCGTGCGCGGCGGGGAAGAGATGATCGATGTCGGCACAGGTTCTGGCATTCTTGCAATTGGCGCTTGCCGACTTGGCGTGAAGAGCGTACTGGCGCTGGATCTTGATCCGATTGCCGTATCAAGCGCCACGGAAAATGTGCGGTTGAACGATCTGTCTGAGCAGGTGGAAGTTCGTCTGAGCGACCTGCTAGGCGTTCTGCGCGAAGATCAGGCGGATTCGGCGGGCATCGAGCACGGACTGCGCGTTACCGTTCCAGTAGATTTGGTTGTGGCGAACATTCTCGCGGAGATTATACTGCTGTTCATCGACGATGTGTTTGAAGCGCTTAAGCCAGGCGGTACATATATTGCGTCGGGCATCTGGAAAAACAAGGAGACTGACGTTGAGGACGGCTTGATCCGTTCCGGCTTCGAGATCATAGAGAAAAGACGCGATGAGGATTGGATTGCATTCGTTGCTAGAAAACCTCAAAGGAGTGAATAAGCCTGGAAAACTTTTTGTGGTATCCGCTGGAGGACCTGTCGTTCATCGCGCTCGTCCTCATCATCGCGTTCACTGTGCATGAGTTCGCTCATGCCTACAGCGCCTACAAGTTCGGCGACGATACAGCCTATCTGGCGGGCAGGGTTACGCTTAACCCGCGCGTTCACTTGGATGTGCTGGGAACGATCCTACTGCTGATCGCAGGTTTCGGCTGGGCGAAGCCTGTACCCGTAAGGGCAAGCCGCTTCAAGCATCCGAGATTGATGGGCATTGTGGTATCGGCCGTAGGGCCGCTGAGCAACTTGCTTGTCGGGGCGCTTGGCGTTGTCCTCCTATATGTATTGAACGAGACCGGACTTCTGCATGCAGGATCAATTGGCGTTTACAGTGCGCTAGTTCATTTCTTTTATTATCTGATCACCATTAACCTGTTGTTATTCGTCTTTAATTTAATTCCGCTGCCGCCGCTGGACGGATACCGCATATTAGCTGATCTATTGCCGCTCCGCATCCGTTTCAAGATGGAGCAGAACGTGCAGTGGGGCATGTTTATTTTTCTGCTGATCGTGTTTATTCCGCCGCTTAGGGCGGTAACGCTTGATCCGATATTGAATTTGTCCTCGGAGATATTTTTTATGCTTATTAATTGGTGCGAAAGCCTATTTACGCCGTTTGACTGGCAACGGTTTATCATGGATTTTACGAAGTGAAACATGCTATGATGAAGGATGGTTAGAGACTCACGATGCAGCGATACTTTGTAGCAGCAGATCAATTTACCGAGACGCAGGTGCGTTTGACGGGCGAGGATGCCCATCATGCGGCGCGCGTTATGCGGATGAAGCCGGGCGATAAGTTCATCGTAAGCGATGGCGCGGCTCGTACGGCGATTGCGGAAGTGACGGATGCGTCCGCTACGCTCGTCGAAGCCGATATTGTAGAGCGGCTGTCCATGGACAGCGAGCCTCTCTGGTCGGTCACGATTGCCCAAAGCTTGCCGAAGGGCGATAAGATGGAGCTTGTTATCCAAAAGGGAACGGAGATTGGCGCTTACGCGTTCGCGCCATTCCAGTCCGAGCGGATGATCGTGCAGTATGACGGCAAGAAGGAAGCGAAGCGGCTCGAACGCTGGAGCAAGATCGCCAAGGAAGCGGCGGAGCAGTCTCATCGCAACCGCGTGCCGGTCATTGAGCAAGTGCAGAGCTGGCGCGAGCTGATGCAAGGGATCAAGAACTATGATCTTGTTCTGTTCTGCTACGAGCGCGAAGGGGATGCTGCGCATGGCAAAGGCATCCGAACGGCGGTTCAAGAGTGGATATTGCGCAGCGAACGATCCGGGAAACAAACTTCGCCTGCCAACATCATGCTTATTGTCGGTCCTGAGGGCGGCTTCACCGACCGCGAGGCTGCTGAGGCGGAAACGACAGGAGCCGTGCTTGTCGGGCTCGGCAAACGAATACTTAGAACGGAAACAGCAGGTATCGTCGGATTAACCTGCTTACTATATGAATCCGGAGAAATGGGAGGAGCGTGACCACTATGCCAACGGTCGCATTTTACACCTTAGGCTGCAAAGTTAACTTCTACGATACGGAAGCGATTTGGCAGTTATTCAAAAACGAAGGCTACGAGCAGGTCGATTTCGAATCGACGGCTGACGTTTATCTTATTAACACATGTACGGTTACGAACACGGGCGACAAGAAAAGCCGCCAAATCATTCGCCGTGCGGTACGCCGCAACCCGGATGCCGTTATCGCGGTAACGGGCTGCTACGCGCAGACATCGCCTGCCGAGATTATGGCGATTGAAGGCGTCGATCTTGTAATCGGCACACAGGACCGCGACAAAATCATGTCGTTCGTCGATCAGATTCAAGACGATCGCAAGCCGGTCAACGCCGTTCGCAACATTATGAAGACGCGTGACTTCGAAGAGCTTGACGTGCCGGACTTCTCGGACCGTACACGCGCTTTCCTGAAGATTCAAGAAGGCTGCAATAACTTCTGTACGTTCTGCATCATTCCATGGTCGCGCGGCTTGTCGCGCAGCCGCGATTCGCATAGCGTCATCGAGCAAGCGAAGCAGCTGGTTGCTGCCGGCTACAAGGAAATCGTCTTAACGGGCATTCATACCGGCGGCTACGGCGACGATATGGAGAACTATAATCTTACAAGCTTGCTGTGGGATTTGGACAAGGTAGAAGGGCTGGAGCGTATTCGGATCAGCTCGATTGAAGCTAGCCAGATCGACGACGCCATGATCGACGTCCTCAATCGTTCGAGCAAAATGTGCCGCCATCTTCATATTCCGCTGCAAGCGGGCGAGGATTCGGTGCTTAAGCGGATGCGCCGCAAATATACGACGGAGCAATTCGCGGCGAAAATTAAGCGTCTGCATGAAGCGATGCCGGGTGTTGCGATTACGACGGACGTTATTGTCGGATTCCCTGGAGAGACCGAGGAAATGTTCGAGAGCGGCTACCGTTTCATGGAGGAGCTTGGCTTTGCCGAAATGCACGTATTCCCTTATTCCAAGCGGACAGGAACCCCTGCCGCGCGTATGGAAGATCAAGTGGATGAAGAAGTTAAGAATGAGCGCGTGCATAAGCTGATTGATCTGTCCGAGCGTATGCAGCTTCAATATGCAAAAACGTTCGTGGGCGAAGTGTTGGACGTGATACCAGAACGAGATTACAAAGGCGCGCCTGGCACCGGGCTCATCATGGGCTACACGGACAATTACATTCAAGTCGTGTTCGAAGGCTCGGAATCGCTGGTCGGCAAGCTCTGCCGCGTTAAGATTACGGAAGCGGGCGTTAACGAATGCCGCGCAACACTCGTAAGAGTGCTTGACGACGAACAGGCGATTATGCGCGAGTCTGACGTTCATAGCTTCGTGCTGGAGCGTCCTGAAGCCATTCGTGCTTAGTTTCGGATAACGGCTTTATATGGGATTCCTTTTCTTTTCATTGCTACTGGAAAAGAGGAAGGAATCCTTTGCTGCAATTATAACCAACTATGGCTTGTCTGCAATCGATCCTGATGATGAGCAATTGCTGGCAGCAGGCAAGTGATCCATGCTGGATATACTAATCATTAAACGTAGCAAGGGGGAAGCGGAGATGAAGGAAATATCTGCTGGAGGCGTCGTCTATCGTCGAACTGCGGAAGGAAAGCTTCAAATTCAGCTTATTCAGGACCGATACGGCAAAGTATCGCTGCCCAAAGGCAAGATGGAGACGGGCGAGACGGTTGAGCAGACGGCGCTTCGCGAGATTGTTGAGGAGACGGGAATGGAAGGCGTCATTATTGCTCCGATCGATCAAATCAAATATCAGTACGAGCATGAGAAGTTTGGATTAGTGGACAAAGAAGTTCATTATTATTTGGTCGAGGCTGTCGGAGGCTCGCTGCAGGCGCAGGTCGAAGAAATTCGCGGCGTCGATTGGTTCGAACCGAAGGAAGCGTGGAGACGCCAGAAGCAATCCGGCTATGACAACAATCATCGGATTGTCGCTGGCGCATTCCAACTTCTTGGGTTGTCGACTGATTAACGGTTTCTGGCTGAGGTTCTTACTTCTGCGGATCGAGTCCGCGCACGGCGGGCAAGTAGCAGAAAGGAAGCGCCAGCAGGGAACTTAGAATGTTGAACACGGTTTGGGCGCGCGCGATCTGTCCCGCAGGTGATTCAGACAGCCACTCTGACAGATTGGAGAGCTCTGGAAGGAAAGGCAAGAACAGCAATGCGCCCCCGGCATTCAGCAGGACATGGGACAGCGCTACATACTGGCCTGCCTTCGAGCCGCCAATCGACGCAAGCATGGCGGTGAAGCAGGTGCCGATATTGGCGCCGAGCACAACGGTGATTCCGATCTCCAGCGGCATTGCGCCAATCGCAGTGAAGCCCATTACTAAGCCAATCACGGCTGCGCTGCTGTGAACGGCAGCAGTCAAAAGCGCACCCGCTGCAATTCCCCACCACAGGCTGTCGTCCGCTTTTCCAATAAACCAATTGAACATATCGCTTTGCTGCACGGCAGGTCCAATGGATTGCATCATCGCCATGCCAGTCAAGAGCAGGCCGAAGCCGCATAGAACAACTGACGCAGAACGGATCGGATTGAGTTTCGGAGCCAAATGTCGAAGCCACGGGAGCAGCCTGACCTCCCCGGTCAGAGCAGTTAGCAGCCAAACTCCGATGGACACGATCATGATCGGAATAGCGAGTTTGTTCAAATTTAATCCGATAAGTTCCGTTGTCAGACAGGTGCCGATGTTCGTTCCTAATATGATGCCAAGCGTTCTTGGAAAGGTGAGCAGGCCTGCGTTGACGAGACCGATCGAAATGACGGTTACAGCGGTGCTGCTTTGGAGAAAAGCAGTCGTTGCCGTGCCGATGGCGAGTCCGTGGACGGGCGTCGCGGTCGAACGCCGCAGCATCATTGTCAGATAAGGTCCCGCAAGTTGATGAAGGGCAAGCTCCATAAGCTTCATCCCGCACATAAATATGGAGAAGCCAAGCAGCATGGGGATAAGGATGGATTGAAGCATAGCGAATCTCCTTTTATGAATAATTGAGTGCCATCAAAGGTGCCGACAAGCCGTTAGCGGCTGCAACTATACATATGCTGGAAGTAAGACAAGCATGACAAGCTATGAGCAGAGAGGGCGTTAAGAAAAATGGGTAATGCAAAACTTTTTCTACTGAAATCGCGCAAAAAGAGGTTGGAGCAAGGCCATCCGTGGATTTACGCAAGTGAAATCGATCGCTTGGAGGGTGAGGCGAAAGCAGGGGATCTGGTCGATGTCGTGAACCATCAAGGGCGGTATTTGGCGTCGGGCTATTGGAATCCTAAATCGCAGATTACCGTTAGGATTGTATCTTATTCGCCGATGGAGGAAATGGACGGCTCATACTTCCGCAGCCGATTCGAGCAATGCAAGGAGCATCGCGCTCGGTTCGTGACCGATTCCGATTGCAGACTCGTCTATGGCGAAGCTGATTACCTGCCGGGACTCGTTGTCGATCGATTTGGAGGCGTACTCGTCATTCAAGTGCTGACGCTTGGAATGGACGCACGCAGAGAAACCATTGTAGAACAACTGGTTGCCGTGTTCCAGCCCAAAGGTATTTATGAACGCAGCGATGTGGGCGTACGCGTGCTAGAGGGGCTTGAGGAGCGGACAGGCGTCTTGTACGGTGATTGCCCAGCTATCGTGGAAATTGTAGAAAACGGACTCAAAGTCGAGGTAGATATTGTCGAAGGTCAGAAGACGGGGTATTTCTTCGACCAACGAGAGAATCGCGCTTCCATTGCACCCCTCATGAAAGGCTGGGGTGCCCGCAGCGGCATTCATTTGCAGTCTGATCCGTCCTTGAAGAATGAGGGTTCTGATGGCGGACAAGACCGTCTTGTTCCGGTTAATGCGAACGGCAAAGTTGTGACATTTCCCTATTGGGACGGTGCCACGGTACTGGAATGTTTTGCCCACACGGGCAGCTTCACGCTTCACGCATGCAAGTACGGAGCGAAGAAGGTCACTTGCCTGGATATTTCGGAGCATGCGATCGATACCGCGCGTCGTAATGCGGAGCGCAACGGTTTCACCGATCGGGTCGAGTTCGTCGTTGCGGATGCGTTCGATTATTTGCGCTCGCAGGTGAAGGGGCTGGATGAACGCAAGCAACGCGGCAGCGGAGGCGTTGACACGTCGAAGCCGCTTGCGAGTGCAGGACGATCATGGGATGTCGTCATTCTCGATCCGCCGGCCTTCGCGAAGACGAAGAGCGCGGTGCCTGGGGCAATACGCGGTTATAAGGATATTAACCTGCAAGGGATGAAGCTCGTTAACGAAGGCGGATATCTTGTAACGGCTAGCTGCTCTTATCATATGAAGCCGGAGCTGTTCTTGGAGACGATCCAAGATGCCGCTGCCGATGCTGGCAAGCTGCTGCGATTAATCGAGTGGCGCGCTGCAGGCAAGGATCATCCCCAGCTTCTCGGTGTAAGCGAAGGACATTACTTGAAGTTCGCCGTATTCGAGGTTAGAAGCAAGTAAGCTAGAAAGTACGAAAGTAAACAAGGTGTGGGAGAAGGGGAGAATGGGTTATGTCGCTGCGCTATGTCATCGGTCGATCGGGAGCAGGCAAGACGACCTGCTGCCTTAATGAAATTCGCGACAGGCTTAAGGAGAAGCCTGACGGCGGACCTCTTATAATGCTTGTGCCGGAACAGGCAACATTCCAAACCGAATACGCACTCCTCCAGGATAGCGATTTGAACGGTACGATCAGGGCGCAAGCGCTGAGCTTTCGCCGACTTGCTTTCCGCGTTATGCAGGAGACCGGCGGGACGTCTCTTGTGCCGATTAATGATACGGGCAAGCATATGCTTCTATACAAGATCGTTCATAAGTTTGGTTCGCAGCTTAAGCTGTTTCAGAGCGGCGCTGAGCAGCCCGGCTTTATTGATCGGCTTGCCGAGCTGCTGACGGAGTGGAAACGTTATGGCGTCGACTCCGAGCAATTAAAGCGCAATATGAGTGAGCCTTCAAGCGAGCACTCGGAACTGCTTAAGCGCAAGCTGCATGATCTCCAACTGGTGTATGGGCAGATGGAGCAAGAGCTTGCCGGCAAATATATCGACGCAGAGGATTATTTGTATTATTTGCGTCAAGGGTTCGCCGATGCGCCGTCGATGCGCGGTGCTGAGATATGGATCGACGGCTTCTACGGCTTCACGCCAACGGAATATGAAGCGCTGGGGGCGCTGCTCGCATCCGGTGCGAGCATAACGATATCGCTAACTTTGGATCGTCCCTATGCTAACGGAGAGCAACCTCATGAGCTTGAACTGTTCCATCCGACGGCAGAGACTTATAACAAGCTGATGGAACTCGCGGTTGCTAACGATGTAGAAGTGCTGCCTCCTGTGCTGCTCGGAGATACGAAGCTGGGCCGATTCAGCGGCAGCCCGATGCTGGCTCATATCGAGAAGCATTACGGCGATCGCGTACCGATGTTACTGCAAGGTAAGACGTTACTGCAAGCCGAGCACGAACATTGCGGCTTGTCTTTGCATGCGGCCGTGAACAGGCGGGCAGAGGTAGAAGCAGTAGCTAGAGATATGGTTAGAAGAGCAAGAACAGAGCAGCTGAGATGGCGCGATATGGCTGTTATGGTTCGTAATGCGGAAGATTATTCGGATTATATCGGACTTATTTTTGCCGATTACGGCATTCCCTTCTTCGTAGATCAGAAGCAGAAGGCGCTTCATCATCCGCTCGTTGAGTTCATTCGCTCTGCCTTGGAAACGGTGCTGTTCGGCTGGCGTTATGATGCCGTATTTCGGTGCATTAAGACGGAAATGCTGTTCCCTATTGAGGACAGCCTTCCGAGAGAATGGTTCGACTTATTGGAGAATTATGCGCTCGCGGCCGGCATTGACGGGTGGAAGTGGCTTGACCGGAAGCGCTGGCAGCCTCTCGTTCAGCAGTCGCTGGATGACGATTCCGATATGGAGACAAAGATTAGCGAGAAGCAGCAGCGCGAATTCGACATCGTCTTCGCAGCCAGAGAAGCGGTTGTGCCTCCGCTTCGCCGTTTCGGCGAGGCGTTAGCCAAAGCGGATAACGTGCAAGCGATGTGCGAGGCGCTGTACCGATTGCTTGACCATATCGATGCCGCTGATAAGTTGGAACGTTGGAGCAGGCAAGATACGGAAGCCGGCAATGTCCAGCGGGCCAGAAGCCACCGACAGCTTTGGGACGGCGTCATGCTGCTGCTCGATCAGCTTGTCGAGCTTGCCGGAGGGCAACAGGTTACACCGGAGCTGTTCGCTGGCATGGTAGAAGCGGGATTGGACAGCTTGAAGCTGGCTTCTGTTCCGCCTGCGCTCGATCAGGTGCTGATAGGCAGCATGGATCGGACACGATCCGGACATGTAGGGGTTTGTTATGTATTAGGCGCTAACGATGGCGTTGTGCCGATGCGTGTGAAGGAAGACGGTATTTTGACCGAGGCGGAGCGGGAACAGCTTGCCGAGGATGGCACCCCGATGGCGCCTGGCGTCAGACGCCGATTACTGGACGAGCGCTTCATGATCTACAACGCTTTAACGACGCCAAGCCGGCACCTGTGGCTTAGCTGGGCGCAGGCGGACGAGGAGGGCAAGAGCTTGCTCCCTTCGGAGATTGTGCGGCATATGAGGCAGCTGTTTCCCGGCATACCTATTGACGCTTCGGCGGCGCAGCCGTCAGCAGCCTTGTCCGACGAGGAGCAGCGCCGATTCATTGCACATCCGCAACGGGCCTTATCTTATTTGATTGCTGCGCTTCGGGATTACCGGCAGGAAGGCCGTATTGCTCCGTTTTGGTGGGACATCTACAACTGGTTCGCGGTTCGGCCGGAATGGCAGCATAAGCTTGAAGGGCTCGTCTCGTCGCTAGGCTATATTAATCAGGAGTTATATATTCGTCAGGAAACCGCAAGAGAGTTGTATGGCGAACGGCTTAAGGTAAGCGTCTCGCGAATGGAACGTTTCGTCGCTTGTCCGTTCCAACACTTCGCCATTCACGGTTTGAAGCTGCGCGAGAGACGGATGTACAGACTCGCAGCGCCCGATGTGGGACAACTGTTCCATGCCGCGCTTAGCCGGATGGCTAGCGGACTCGGAGGCAAATGGGGAGCGATGCCGCCTGCGGAAATTAAGGCAGCGGCAGATCAGACTGTCGATGAGCTGATTCCGAAGCTTCAATCGCAGATATTGCTTAGCAGCGGACGCTTCCAGTATATAGCGCGGAAGCTGAAGGAAATCGTAGGACAAGCGGCAGCCATGCTAGGTGAGCATGCAAGAAGAGCGCAGTTCCAGCCAGTAGGCACGGAAATTGATTTTGGACCAGATGGCACTCTGCCTTCACTTATCATTCCGCTGCCTGCCGGCGGCGAGATTGAGATCATTGGAAGGATTGACCGCGTCGATGCTGCTCAGACGGATGACGGCTTGCTGCTGCGCGTTCTTGACTACAAATCCAGCGCAACACACTTGAAGCTGGAGGAAGTCATTCACGGCTTGTCTCTGCAAATGCTGACGTATCTCGACGTGCTCGTTACCCATTCCTCGGTATGGCTTGGACAGGAAGCTTCCCCGGCAGGCGTACTTTATTTCCATGTGCATAATCCGGTGCTGACACTGCCTAACGGAATTGGAAAAGCTGAAGCAAGCGGACAGCTGCTTAAGCGGTTCAAAATGCGAGGTCTCGTCACCGCGCATGCGGAGACGGTCAGACTGATGGATGACGAGCTGGAAACCGGTTACTCGGAGCTTCTTCCTGTAGCGCTTAAGCGTGACGGAAGCTTCTACAGCAGCTCGTCGGTCGTAACGAATGATCAATGGGACAAGCTTCGCCGATCCGTTCGCGGTGAGATTGCCCGTATCGGAGAGTCGATTCAGGGAGGCAAAGTATCGATTGAGCCCTATCGGATGGGGGCGAAATCCCCTTGCCAATATTGCGATTATAAAGCGGTATGCCAATTTGACACGCTGTTCGAAGGCAATGAATACAGAAAGCTGAACAAGCCAGGCAAGGATGAAATATGGCAGCAGCTCGAGAAGGAGTGACGGCACCGATGACAGCAACTGTACAACAACCAAAACCTGCGAACAGCACTTGGACGGACGATCAGTGGGATGCGATCGTGACGAGCGGCTCTAACGTGCTTGTCGCCGCTGCTGCCGGCTCGGGCAAGACTGCCGTCCTTGTTGAGAGGATTATTCGCAAAATATCGGCTAATAGCGACGTTGACCGATTGCTCGTGGCTACCTTCACGAAGGCCGCAGCGGCAGAGATGAAGGATCGTATCCGCATTGCGCTTGAGAAAGAGTTGGAGCGTAAGCCGGATTCGGAGCATTTGCGCAAGCAGCTTGCCCTCATGAACCGCGCTTCGATTACGACATTGCACTCTTTCTGTCTAGATGTCATCCGCCGCTATTATCCATTAATCGGTCTAGATCCGGGTTTTCGAATTGCGAATGAAACGGAAAGCGAGCTCATGCGTCTCGACGTTCTAGACCAGCTGTTCGAGCGCAAATACGAGTCGCCGGGCGATAACGGTGCTTTTCTGAAGCTTGCCGACAAATTCGGCGGCGAGCGCGGAGATGAGCCGCTCTACCGCCTTGTGCAGCAGCTGTATGATTTTGCGCAAAGCCATCCTTGGCCTTCCTATTGGCTGAGTCAGACTGCCGCGGCATTTGAGCTTAACGATACCGCTGAGCTCGGCGAGAGCGAATGGGTGAAGAGATTGTCGGGCCATGTACTTCTAACGTTGGAAGGGGCGGCTTCGCTGCTGCTGCAGGCGATGGATTTAACGCGTCAGCCAGGAGGTCCTTCGCCATATGCGGCTACCTTCGAAGAAGATTTTCAGCTCGTAGAGCAATTGATTGCAAGCGTGAAGGCGCAGGGCTGGGAGAACTGGTCTGAGCCGTTCCAGACGGCACAGTTCGGCAAGCTGAAGGCGATGCGCGGCGACGAATATAACAAGGACCTCCAAGAGCAGGCGAAGGCGCTTCGCGATCAAGCGAAGAAGCTTATAGCCGGGCTGGCAGCCGAATTATTCGGACGGGACGCCGAACAGTTTCTCGGGGAGTTGCAGGAGCTGGCGCCGTTAATGGCGACGCTGGCAGAACTGGTTATTGCATTTGGTGAAGGTTATGAAGCGGCCAAGAGAGCGAAAGGGCTGCTGGATTTCGGCGATTTGGAGCATTATTGCCTGCGGATACTTCGTGATCCGAGCTCGACGCCGGGCGAGCTGAAGCCTTCGATTGCCGCGATCGAGTTCCAGCAGCAATTCGACGAAATATTGCTGGATGAGTATCAAGATACGAACATGGTGCAGGAAGCGATCGTTTCGCTGATTGAACGAGCAKGGAGCGGCAATCGGTTCATGGTTGGCGACGTGAAGCAGAGCATCTATCGATTCCGTCTTGCCGATCCTACCTTGTTCTTGCGGAAATACAAATCTTACGCGACAAGGAAGGAGCTTGAGGCTGCCGGTATTGCGAATGCGGAGCAAGGGCTGCGCATTGACCTCGCTCGTAACTTCCGCAGCCGATCCGAAGTCGTGGACGGCGTTAATGACGTATTCCGTTCCATCATGCGAGAGAACGTGGCCGAGATGGATTATGACCGCCGGGCTGAGCTCGTATGCGGAGCATCTTATCCGCCGCCTCCATTGCAATCATCGAATGCTTTCCAAATTCAATTCGCCGTGTTGGACAAAGGCAAAGGCGGAGATCAGGAGGACAGCGAGGACGAAACCGGAGAAAGCGTCTACTCATCGGCAGCAGAGGATGAATCTGATGATGAAGCGGCCGGCGGAGCGGTTGCCATAGATAACACGCAAGAGCTTAAGACGGCTCAGCTTGAAGCGAGATGGATTGCCGAACAGATTCGTTCTATGCTGGATAACGGCTTTAACGTCTACGACGGCAAAAACCGCGTGAACAGGCCGATGCAGTGGCGCGACATCGTTATCCTGCTTCGGGCGACACAGCAGTGGGCTCCGATCATCATTGAGGAGCTGCAAGCGGCAGGCATTCCCGCTTATGCGGAGCTTAGCAGCGGCTACTTCGATGCAACGGAGGTGGAGACGATGCTCTCCATGCTGCGGGTCATCGACAATCCGTATCAGGATATTCCGCTGGCCGCCGCGCTTCGATCACCGCTCTTCTCGCTTCAGGCGGAGGAGCTAGCGAACATCCGCATTCCATCTCCTGGCTCCACTTATTACGACGCGGTTCTTCGGGCGGCTGTTGACGGCCGTCTGGACGAAGAAACGAGACGCAAGCTGAATGGCTTTCTTATTCGTCTTGATAGATGGCGCAATGAAGCGAGACAAGGTTCGCTTGCGGATTTGTTATGGGATATTTATCGGGAGACCGGCTACTTTGATTTTGTCGGCGGCTTGCCGGGAGGCGTTCAGCGCCAAGCTAACTTGCGAGCGCTTCATGACCGCGCGCGCCAGTATGAGGCGACTTCATTCCGAGGTCTGTTTCGTTTCCTCCGCTTCATCGAACGAATGAAGGACAGCGGCGGCGACTTAGGTACGGCAAGAGCGCTGGGCGAACAGGAAGATGTCGTAAGAATTATGTCCATTCATAAGAGTAAAGGACTTGAATTCCCGATTGTATTCGTTGCTGGGCTTGGGAAGATGTTCAATCAGCAAGATATTCGCAGCTCCTTCCTCATGCACAAGCAGCTTGGCTTCGGCCCTCGTGTCGTCGATACGGAGCTGCGCATCAGCTATCCGTCATTATCCAATCTGTCCATTAGACGTACGATGCGCATGGAGATGCTAGCGGAGGAAATGCGTATTCTATACGTCGCCTTAACGCGTCCGAAGGAGAAAATGTTTCTTGTCGGCACCGTTTCAGACGCCGAAGCCAAGCTTAAGCGCTGGCTGACCTCAATAGATGCGGAAGGACAGTTATCCGATTTCCGAATCGCTTCGGCTCGTTCGTTCATGGATTGGTTAGGTCCGCTTGCAGCAAGCCAGATGCAGTTATCGTTATCGGATGCCGAGGATGAACGCAGCGCGTCCGTACTGGAATGGAGGAGCGGCATCGTGCCGGCGTCGATGCTCGGCATGGAAGCGGCAGCCGCTGCCGAACAACATGAGCTTGGTGCCGAGAAGGAAGAACGGCTGCAAGCTGTAGCCTCGCTCGCCCTGCTTGAGGACGCGGCAGTCGATGAGCAGCTTCGCAGCCGCTTGGAGTGGGAGTATCCGCACCAAGAAGCGTCAAGAATTGCTGCGAAAACATCGGTGACCGAGATGAAACGTCTATATGCGGAAATGCCTGAAGAAGCGGCCGCCGAACATCATACATGGGAAGAAGGACAACCGCAAACGGGATCAGACAGCCGATCATCATCGCAGGTTAGTCCGACTTCTGAGACCGCCAGCGGCAGCTATACGTTCAGGCTTCGCAGGCCCGCCTTCATGGAGGAAATCGCCTTAACTGCAGCCGAGAAAGGATCGGCGAACCATCTGCTTATGCAGCATGTGTCGCTCACGGCGCCAGCAGATCGGGAGCAGTTGCAGAACACGCTCGATTCGATGATAGATAAGCGGTTATTGTCAGTAAAGCATGCAGAAGCAATTGATTTGGATGCTGTAGCAGCATTCTTTAAGAGTAAGCTTGGTGAAAGGCTTCGCGGCGCGCAGTGGGTTAGACGAGAGGTTCCGTTCAGCTGTATGTTCCCGGCGAATCGCGTCTATCCAGGATCTGGAGATACGCTTGCGGCCGAGCCGATATTGATTCAAGGCGTTATCGACTGTTTATTCGAAGATGAGAACGGTGTTGTCCTGCTTGATTACAAGACTGACCGCATCTACATGAAGGACTGGGATCTTGCTGCCGAGCGTCATCGTTTCCAGCTTGAGCTGTATGCTGAAGCGATTGAGGCGGTATTGGGAAGACATATTGACGAAAGCTATGTGTTTTTCTTCGATGGCGGCACATCGGTTAGGATTAGGGGTTAGAGGTTCGAGGTTAACAGTGAAAAGGAGTGCTGAAGCAATGGAGAAGCAGAACGCGGGCAAACGTCCGATCGCATTGCCCATTACGCTTGTCCTGCTCGTATTCAGCTTGATCGGCAACGTGTTTTTATATTCACAATATTTGCAGAACAAGCAGCAGAACAATTACGAGTTTGGACAAACAGTTGTTGAGAAGCTGACGGAATCACGTTTATACGCGCAAGAAATGATCAAAGTGATTGATGGGCTAGCGCAGAGCTCCACTCAAGCAGACCGTTACGAACTTGCCTATCAGATCGGCCGGGCAGCTGCGGTTGGCTATGCGGTCAGCGAGCTGATGACCGAAGCGGGAGGGCTGTCTGAGTCTGATGCCGCAAGCGGAGCAGAGGAAGCGGAAGCGTATATCAACGCTGCGGCTGCCAAGCTGACGGGAATTGCCCATCAGGAAGGAAGGCTAAGCGATAATGATCAAGAGCAGCTTGCTGCGCTTAAGGCTGATTTCGAGGAGATGGAGCAAGCGCTTGGCGGCTTCAATTACGCGATCGGCGAGAATCGGGCAGCGTCGATTCGGCTTGCAAGCGGACTTGAATGGCTGGATATCGCGAAGAAAATGGAGCAAGTAATCAAGCAGCAATAAATCAAAATCGACACCTCCTTTGCACCGTTTTCACGTTGGATTGGACGAAGACTCTATTTTTCGTTATGATAGTAGAGTAAATACGGTCGCAAAGGGGTGAATTCAAATGGATTGTCTTTTTTGCAAAATCGTTGAAGGAACAGTTCCGTCGACGAAAGTGTATGAAAGCGACTCAGTTCTTGCATTCCGTGATATCGCACCTGCAGCGCCCGTACATATCATAATCATTCCGAAGAAGCATATTGCGACGATGAATGACGTTACCGAAGAAGACGATGCCGTGATAGCTGAAATATTCAAGGCTGCCCGCTTCATTGCGAAGGAGCTAGGAATAGCAGAGTCTGGCTATCGGTTAATTAACAACGTAAACGCAGACGGCGGTCAGACCTTTTTTCATCTTCATGTCCATCTGTTAGGCGGCAAGAATGTTGGCCCATTATTGGCAGATAACCAAAGTTGACTTTCGCTTTTGGTTTGACATATAATGAAATTTGATAAACCGTGTTATAAGCTCTGGACGGTCTGTTTCGGAGGGAGGGAAAACTGGTGTCTGAAACTAAAGTTCGTAAAAACGAAACTATTGATGCTGCGCTTCGCCGCTTTAAACGTTCCATCGCTAAAGATGGTGTTTTAGCTGAGGTGAAGAAACGCAAGCATTATGAAAAGCCAAGCGTGAAGCGCAAGAAGAAGTCCGAGGCTGCGCGTAAGAGAAAGTTTTAGGAGGATCCTTCCACAATGAACCTGAGCGAAAGATTGAACGACGATATGAAGCAAGCGATGAAGGATAAGGACAAGTTTAAGTTGTCCACAATTCGTATGATGCGTGCGGCAATGAAAAACTTGGAGATCGATCTTAAGCGCCCTTTGGAAGATACCGAAGTGCTTGATATATTAAGTCGTGAGATCAAACAACGTAAAGATTCCCTCCAAGAATTTAAGAAGGCCGGCCGTGACGATCTCGTTACGGATCTTGCAGCGGAAATTGAAATTATTAGTCAATACCTTCCCGAGCAGCTGACTGAAGAAGAGATTAAAGCGATTGTAACGCAGACCATCCAGGAACTCGGTGCTTCTTCCAAAGCCGACATGGGGAAAGTTATGGGCGCTCTTTTGCCAAAAACAAAAGGACGTGCTGACGGTAAACTAGTAAATCAGTTTGTACAGCAATTTCTGCAATAACGATATGTTCGGACTGCAAACACCCCTTAACCGGGGTGTTTTTTGCTATGTGCGCGTATCAAGGTGAAACGGCTGTCACCTTCCACTTTCCTATATTTTTAATTGAAACAATTTCGTCACAATTTCGTAGTAGGGAATACKACAATGAAAAGGGGGTAGCCTTATCTTGTACAATTCGAAGTGGCGCAACAAGGCGGTCCGCGTTTCAATATTAACGCTGCTGCTGACTGTACTGATAGCCGGCATGTTGCCGTGGTTGACGGAAACAGCGCAAGCGGATACGACGTCTCCTATCGGGCCTGCTGTCTACATCGTACCGGTCAAGCAGACGGTGGAGTCAGGACTTCAATCTTTTCTAGAAAGGGCTTACAAGGAAGCGGAGGAAGCAAATGCCGAGCATATTATCCTCGTAGTTAACACTTTAGGCGGTAAAGTCGTTAATGCGGAGCAGATCGGGCATATGATTCGGTCCAGCGATATTCCGACAACCGCTTTCGTAGAAGGGAAAGCTGTATCGGCCGGGACCTATATCGCACTGAATGCGGAGCATATCGTGATGCAGCCAGGCAGCACGATTGGCGCAGCGGCAGTCGTGAACGGTTCAGGCGAGCTGATCGACAATCCGAAGACGGTATCGTTCTGGGTGAAGGAAATGATGGAATCGGCCCAGCTGAATGGACGGGATGGCGATATTGCAGCGGCAATGGTCGATCCGAATGTCGAGTTGAAGCTGACTGACAAGATCGGCAGAGATAAGCTCAAAGGAAATATTCTTACGTTGTCGGCAAGCGAAGCGGCAGTGGTTGGTTATTCCGATTACACGGCAAGCTCTGTGAACGACGTCGTTGAGTGGTTGCAGTTGGATGGAAGAACACTCGTAGAAGTGAACCCTTCTTTGGCTGAAAATGTCGCAAGATGGTTAGTTAATCCGATTGTGATGACTATTCTGCTTCTGCTTGGCATTGCGGGCATCGTTATCGAGTTGCTCATGCCTGGTTTCGGGGTACCGGGGATAGTCGGCTTGCTAGGTTTTGGACTTTACTTCTTCGGCCATTATGTAGCAGGCTTCGCCGGGATCGAATCCGTCGTGCTGTTCATAGTCGGCATCGCGCTGCTCGTTATTGAAATTTTCGTGCCGAGCTTCGGTATTCTTGGCCTGTTAGGAACGGCAGCTCTAATTACAGGCGTAGTCATTGCGGCTTCCGATCCAATGACCGCTTTCATCTCCATCGTCGTCGCACTTGTGGCGGCTGTACTCGTTATTGCTTTTGTGGTGAAAAGGTATAAGACCAAAGGCATTTGGAATAAGTTTATTTTGCGCGACAAGCTGACAACGGAAGACGGTTATGTATCGGCTGATGCGAAGGACTCTTTGCTGGGACTAGAGGGCATTACAGTAACGCCGCTGCGCCCGTCCGGCACGATCGTGATCGGCGATAATCGCGTCGACGTCGTGACAGCTGGAGAATTCATTCCTGCTGACCGCAAAGTTAAAGTTGTAAAAGCAGAGGGCACATGGGTTGTTGTTAAAGAATGGATAGAGTAAGCTGTCTCTAACTGCTCAAATTCGAATTGGAGGTTGAATACATGACACTTGATCCTGTTGTATCGTTCTTGATTATTGCAGTTGTCGTTATCGTCTTGTTATCTGTTTTTCTAAGCTTCTTCCCGATTATGCTGTGGATATCCGCACTAGCTTCAGGCGTGCGAATCGGCATTATTACGCTCGTCGCAATGCGTCTGCGGCGCGTTGTTCCGAGCCGGATCGTCAATCCGCTCATTAAGGCGACGAAAGCAGGGCTGGGCCTTAATATTAATCAGTTAGAGAGTCACTTCCTCGCGGGAGGCAATGTAGACCGCGTCGTGAACGCTCTAATCGCAGCGCAGCGTGCCAATATTCCGCTAATATTCGAACGGGCGGCAGCCATTGACCTTGCGGGCCGCGATGTGCTCCAAGCGGTTCAAATGAGCGTTAATCCGCGCGTCATTGAGACGCCTATCGTTGCAGCCGTAGCGAAGGACGGTATTGAAGTGAAGGTTAAAGCCAGAGTGACCGTTCGGGCCAACATTGATCGACTTGTCGGCGGTGCGGGTGAGGAAACGATTATCGCCCGTGTCGGCGAAGGTATCGTAACGACGGTAGGTTCGGCGAATTCCCATAAGGACGTCTTGGAAAATCCGGATATGATCTCGCGCACGGTGCTTGGCAAAGGACTTGATGCGGGTACGGCGTTCGAAATTTTATCCATCGATATCGCGGACGTAGACGTAGGCAAAAACATCGGCGCTCATTTGCAAACCGAGCAAGCTGAGGCCGACAAGAAGATCGCCCAAGCGAAGGCGGAAGAGCGGCGTGCAATGGCGGTTGCGCAGGAGCAGGAGAACAAAGCGAAGGTCGTCGAAATGGAGGCGCGTGTCGTCGAGTCCGAATCGCAGGTTCCTTTGGCAATGGCGGAGGCGCTGCGCAGCGGCAAGATCGGCGTTATGGACTACATGAATCTAAAAAATATTGAGGCCGATACGCAAATGCGCAGTTCGATCAGCAAGACAGACGGGCCGGCAGACGGTAAGGACGGCCGTTAAGAGATGCAACTATTCCAGTTCCTGCTCGATAACATCGTTGCGATAGTCGTTATATTAGGCTTCGTAGCAACATTTATGGGCAAGGCGAAGGAGAAGCGTAAGCCGAGGCAAACGGCCAGCTTCGGCGGACAGCCGGCATCTAACCATGCCGAGGAGCTCCAGGAAGAGCGCAGGCGTCAGATCGAGGAACAGCACGCATCGATAGAGAGAGAGCGTCAGAGGGCCCGTGAGGCTGATTTGGAGCAGGGACGACGTTTGGCTGAGCGCAAGGCGCGAGAAGAGGCTAGGCGGGCGTCAGAGGCTTCTAGAGCGTCTCATGCCAATATGGCGCATCGCTCAACCCAGATAAGCGGCAATGCAAAGCAGGAATTGCGAGCGGAGGACATCAGACGGGCGGTAATTTGGTCGGAAATATTAGGCCCGCCGCGTGCGAAGCGTTCCTTCCGTAAGTAGTCCGGTTAATGCCATATGATTATTCGAGAACGGCTAAGTGAGGCGAGAATGCCTTACTTACCGTTCTTTTTGTTGTGTCTTAAAGGCTTCATATTTCCAGTCCGCCGAGCATATTTTTAAAAGATCATCGTGTAATCGAAGCGGGTTTGGCCTTTTATAACAACAGGGCTGGCGGGATAGATCATATCGAGGGGGCATGGAACGAACAATGAGTCGCTTGAAAAAGAGATTTCGCAAACTAACAGCCGATCTGCTTGATATGCCTCAGGACGTCGTCTACGACCTTCCCCGCTTGACAATGATCGGGGATCGCCAACTATATATCGAGAATCATCGGGGAGTCGTCCATTTTTCAACGGATCGTCTGCGTCTCGCTCTCACGAAGGGAGAGCTGGAGGTAACGGGCAGCGATCTGGTTATACGGACGATCTGGACAGAGGAAGTGTTCATCGAAGGTCAAATAGCCAATATCCAGTTAATTCCGTGACTTAGGACATGGAAGACGAACGAGGAGGGGAAAGTAGTGAAATTGCAGAGCACACCGTGGATGAAAGGAATCGTGACGGTTCATATCCGAGGGGGCAAGCCTGAACAGCTTGTCAATAAAGCGTTGACGGGGGGACTCGAACTGTCTTCCATACGTTGGACGAGCGGGGGCTTGCTTCAATTTGAGGTATCCGTGAGCGACTATTTCAAACTTCGTGCGTATTTAAAAGAGACAGGCTGCCGCGCGCATGTGGTTCGGCGGAAAGGATTGCCGTTCTGGCTTGTAAAAGCGGAGAAGCGATTGCTGTTCACATCGGGTATTGTTTTGTTTCTGGCTATTATTTTCTTATTGTCCTCGCTCGTCTGGAGTGTCGAAGTGAAAGGCAACGTGAAGCTTACGGAAGAGCAGATTCGCGCAGTTGCCAAGCAAGAGGGGCTGTATCCGCTGCAGTGGTCGTTCAAACTTGCTGATGCCGACGTATTGTCCAAGCGTCTCGTTACGAAGCTGCCGGGGACGTCGTGGATCGGCGTAGAGAAGAAAGGGACTAAGGTCGTCATCCAAGTCGTAGAATCGACGTCGCCCGACCTGCCAGAGCTGCAGAGCCCGCGTCACTTGGTCGCATCTGCCGATGCGGTCGTTACGCAGATTATTGCCGAGAGAGGCAGACCTGTCGTGAAGAAAAATGCGTTCGTCAAAAAGGGACAAACACTCATCTCGGGAACGATCGGCAACGAGATGCACTCTCAGACCGTCGTCGCCAAAGGCGTAGTCAGAGGGCTCGTCTGGTACCAATTCGACATTGCCGCTCCTCTTACACAGAAGGCGAAGGTGTATACGGGGGAGAAAAAAACGAAGTGGCATCTTGTGCTTGGTTCGCGTGCTCTGCAAGTCAGCGGGTTCGGCGGGCATGACTACGAGCAATCGGAAACGATTCGTGTGGAGGAGAAGACGGCGTGGCGTCATTGGACGCTTCCGATTGGGCGTTTGAAGGAAACGGTCATGGAAACGGAAATCCAGGAAAGAGAGCTCACTGAAGCTGACGCGCGAGGAATCGGATTGATGGAAGCGAAGGCTGCGGTCATTGATAAAGCGGGAGCCGATGCCGTCATTGTGGACGAAAAGGTTTTGCATGAAAAGACAGACAATGGTAAAGTTTATATGAAAGTTGTTTTTGAAGTCGAGCAATCTATCGTAACCGAAATGCCATTAGTTCAATTACAGGGAGATTGAGAATTGTTGCAAATGGAGACGAAGTCAGTAAAGATCCCGCTCGGTAACGCGGCGGAAGGGTTAGCCGTATTCGGCCCTCAAGATAAGTATTTGCGTATGGTGCAGCAACAGGTTGAATCGTCTATTTCTTCACGGGAAGCAGAAATTGTCATAACCGGCCCATCTGCGGAGGTTGACTCCTTAGAACAATTGTACCAGGTGCTGTTGCAGCTCGTTCGCGGCGGATATACACCGTCGGAGCGCGACGTATCCTATGCGCTGGATTTGGCAAGATCGATGCAGGCAGAAGAGCTGCTCGATCTGTTCAAAGCGGAAATTACGACCACGTTTAAAGGCAGGCCGATCCGAGTTAAGACGATCGGTCAGCGCCATTATGTCAAGTTGATTCGCAAACGGGATATTGTGTTCGGCATAGGTCCAGCCGGCACGGGTAAGACGTATCTAGCCGTTGTGCTTGCGGTAGCAGCACTTAAGGAAGGCTCGGTGAAGCGCATCGTGCTTACACGTCCAGCTGTTGAAGCGGGCGAGAACCTTGGTTTCCTGCCAGGCGACTTGCAGGAGAAAGTGGATCCTTATTTGCGTCCGCTATACGATGCGCTCCATGATGTGCTTGGTCCTGACCAGACGGCGAAAGCGCTTGAGCGCGGCTCTATCGAAATTGCGCCGCTTGCCTATATGCGCGGACGTACGCTTGACGATTCTTTTATTATTTTGGATGAAGCCCAGAATACGACGCCGGAGCAGATGAAGATGTTTCTCACCAGGCTCGGCTTTGGGTCGAAGATGGTTATTACAGGCGATGTAACGCAGATCGATTTGCCTAGGGGCAAAAACTCCGGTCTGATCGAAGCGCGTCGAATCTTGCAAGGCATCGAAGAGATCGGCTTCATGATCTTCTCCGAACAAGATGTCGTGCGCCATACCTTAGTTCAGAAAATCATTGTTGCCTACAATACAGATGCTGAGAACAGAACCTAGAAAGGACTGTGCTGCATGAACCAAACTCAAGCGGATAAACAGCCAAGCAGCTCGCAGTCGCTCGGATCGGCTCGCTGGAAGCAGAGCACGGCCGTGCAGTGGGTGCTGCTGTGTTTGTTCGTCCTGCTGTTCTATTTCAGCTTGGCGCCGTATTTGGTTCCGGAAACCTATGATATACAAGAAGGCGCCGTAAGCGAGAAAGATATTAAAGCGCCGTTCCAGATTAAGGACGAGAAAGCGACGCGGCAAGCGGAGGAAGACGCGGCAGAGCGAATCGATACGATCTACTCGATCGTTCCGCTTCGCAATGAAGCGCTTGCCGAACAAATTCTTGTTCGGATTGAGCAATTGAATGCGGATGACCAGGTATCGACGCAAAACAAGATCGAAATATATCGCAACGAAATACCGGGCCGTTATTCTGCCTATATTGACAATTTCATTAAGACGAATAAAGGCAAGGGCACGTATAATGATGGGCTGTTAGAGGAAATGTCACTTGTTGCTAAGGATCAGCAATATACGATTCCAGAAGAAGCGTTCTACAAGATGCCGAATCTGACGTCCGAAGAGCTGGCCGAAATGCGGGACGTTGCACGCGATATCGTGCGCAAGCTGTCCGTCGAGCAGCTTCGCGAGGCGGAGACGGCGCGTACGCAGGTAGCGGAGCTTGTGAATGCGAGCCCTCTGGCGAATCGGACAAGCCGTGAAATCGTTCAAGAGGTTGCACGATTCGCCATCATGCCGAACAAGTTTCTCGACAAGCAGGCGACCGATGATGCGAAGGCGCTTGCGAAGCAGAATACGACGCCTGTCGTCATCAAGGAAGGCGATCTAATCGTCAAGCGCGGACAGACGATTACTCCTGACCTGTATCAACTGCTAGTCGATTCGTCTTTGCTGCAGGAAAAGAAAAACTATTGGCCGCAGCTGGGATTATTGATGATGTCGATTATGTTCACCGTGCTGCTATACGCTTACTTGCACAATTCCGGCAGCATTAACGGCATCAAGCCGAAGTACAATAATTCACAGTTGCTTATGCTGTGGCTTGTATTCCTAATTAACATTATTACGATTCAGATCGTTGCTCTTACACAGACCGATACGGCTTCGTATGTCGGTTTTCTCGCCCCGGCGGCGATGGGAACGATGCTTATTACACTGCTGCTGGATATTCACCTGGCGATCGTAAGTTCATTCCTGTTCGCGATCATGGGCAGTATTATACTGAATACGTCGCAGCATCAAATATTCGACTTCGAATACGGCTTCTTCATCATCGCCGTATCGTTCGCTGCAATCTTCTCGATTCATCGCGCCAGTCAGCGCTCTACGATCTTGAAGGCCGGCATTATGGTCAGCTTGTTCGGCTCGTTGTCGGTTATTGCGATGCTCCTGCTTAATGAGCAGCTCGACCGGATGCCATTCATCTATTCAGTCGCGTTCGCGTTCGCGAGCGGACTTGTTACGGCGGTGCTCGTTATCGGTCTGATGCCTTTCTTCGAGATAACGTTCGGAATTCTATCGGCACTCAAGCTCGTTGAACTATCGAATCCGAATCATCCGCTGCTGCGGAAGCTCCTTACCGAGACGCCGGGTACTTACCATCATAGCGTAATGGTCGGCAACTTGTCCGAGGCGGCGGCGGAAGCGATAGGCGCAGACGGCTTATTATGCAGGGTGGGCTCATTCTACCACGATATAGGGAAGACGAAGCGACCGAACTATTTCATCGAGAATCAGACCAATATCGAGAACCCGCATGATACGATCGATCCGAAGCTGAGCAAGTCGATTATTGTGGCGCATGCCAGAGATGGCGTAGATCTGCTAAAAGGACATAATATCCCTAAGCCGATCCGCGATATTGCAGAGCAGCATCACGGTACGACTTCGCTTAAATACTTTTATCATAAAGCATATAAGCAGGCGGAGGAGCAAGGCATCGAACCGACATTTACAGAGGATGACTTCCGGTATCCGGGGCCGAAAGCGCAATCGAAGGAAGCGGCAGTTGTCGGAATCGCGGATTGCGTAGAAGCAGCAGTAAGAAGCTTGCGCAACCCGACGGTTGAGCATATAGAAGCGATGATTCACAAAATAATTAAAAGCAGACTTGACGATAATCAGTACAACGAGTGCGATCTGACGCTGAAGGAATTGGACAAAATCGCGCAGTCGCTTAAGGAAAGCGTTATAGGCATCTTCCACTCGCGGATTGAGTATCCCGAAGATGTGAAATCAAAGGAGCGTTTGTCATGAGCTTGCAGCTCGATTGGAGCAATGAGCAACAGAAGGTAGAAATTCCGGAAGTTTGGATCGGCAGGCTGGAGCAGTTGCTTCGCATTGCAGGCGAGAAGGAAGGCATCGCAGGAGGAGAGGTAACGCTCACTTTCACGGACGATGAGGAAATTCATAAGCTGAATCTTGAATACCGCAATATCGACCGGCCGACGGATGTGCTTTCCTTCGCGATGCAGGACGACGGAGTGGACGAGCTTAACATTATTTTTGAAGTGGAATCGGAGGATGAAGTGGATCCGATATCCGGCATGCTTGGCGATATCATTATATCGGCCGAGACGGCTTTGCGCCAAAGCGAAGAGTATGGCCACTCCCTTGAGCGGGAGATCGGCTTCCTATTCGTTCACGGCTTCCTGCACTTGATCGGTTACGATCATCAGGATGAGGCAAGTGAAGCGGAAATGACGGCGAAGCAGGAAGCTGTGCTTCAGCAAGCTGGCTTGTCACGCTAATGCGCAAGTTCCTCCATAGCTTATCGGTTGCGAATGCAGGCATTCGGTTTGCCATTCGGACGCAATTGCATATGAGAATCCATCTAATTGCCGCGGCGCTAGCCTGCGGCATTGGTTTATTGGTGTCATTGCCGCGAGGAGACTGGGCAATCCTTATCTTAACGATCGCCCTCGTCATCTCAGCGGAGATGGTTAACACGGCAATCGAACAGGCAGTGAACTTAGCCAGCCCCGATATACATCCAATCGCCAAAGCGGCGAAGGATGTCGCGGCTGGCGCTGTTCTTCTTGCGGCTATTGCGGCAGTTGTAATTGGGTTGCTCTTATTAGGTCCGCCGTTATGGCGACTTTGCTTTGACTTATAGGAAAGTATATGAGTTTGCTCATACTTTCTCTATACGTTTCGACGAAACGATGGCGTCTATAGAAAGGATGCCATCTGGCGTTTCTTCTTAGAATATAAAGTTGCTGCTTGCCGGTTGAATAATAGACGCAATGATATTGCAGGAGGTATGGTACAATGAATTACGAAGGTTTATCGGAAGCCTATACGTTGTTGCTTCACTCGGCTAAGGAAGCGATGGAACGCGCTTATGTGCCTTATTCGAACTTCCAAGTCGGAGCGGCTTTGCTAGACGACGAGGGCCATGTTCATTATGGCTGCAATGTCGAGAATGCTGCATACGGACCTACTAACTGTGCGGAACGTACCGCGCTGTTCCGTGCTGTCGCAGACGGAAAGCGACCAGGCCAATTCAAGGCGATTGCGGTCATTGGCAATACGGATGGACCGATTGCGCCATGCGGTGTATGCCGACAGGTACTTGTAGAATTGTGCTTACCGGATATGCCGGTTATTATGGGCAATATGAACGGACAGTGGACGGTGTCGACCGTCTCCGCCCTTTTGCCGGGGGCGTTCACGCCTGCTTCACTAGAGAAAGGGGAAAGCTAGAGCCTATTATGAATCAACAATCATCGAACAACCGCGGGGACGGCAAAGGAAAGTTCCGTTCCGGCTTCGTAGCTATTATCGGACGGCCGAATGTCGGCAAGTCGACCCTGATGAATCATCTGATTGGTCAGAAGATTGCTATTATGTCCGACAAACCGCAAACGACACGCAACAAAATTCACGGGGTTTATACGACGAATGATACGCAGATCGTATTCCTCGATACGCCGGGTATCCATAAGCCGCAATCAAAGCTAGGCAATTATATGATGGCCACGGCGGAAAGTGCGCTGAAGGAAGTGGAAGCCGCTTTATTTCTGATCGATGCTTCGGAAGGGCTTGGGGGCGGCGATCGCTTCATTATCGAGCAGCTTAAGAAAGTAAAGACGCCGGTATTCCTCGTCATGAACAAGATAGACAAAGTGCTGCCTGAACAGCTTCTACCTATGATTACGCAATATAATGAGCTGTTCGACTTTGCTGAAATCATCCCGATCTCTGCTCTGCAAGGAAATAACGTGAGCACGTTGATCGAGCAATTGTCGCGCTATATGCCGGAAGGACCGCAATACTATCCTGCCGATCAGATCACGGATCATCCCGAGCAATTCGTTGTCTCGGAGCTTATCCGTGAGAAAATATTGCATATGACCCGCGAAGAAATTCCGCATTCCATTGCCGTAACGATTGAAGATATGAAGGTACAGGACAATGGCGTCGTCTATATCGGAGCCGTCATTTTCGTTGAGCGTGATTCCCAGAAGGGGATTATTATCGGCAAGCGAGGGGAGCTGCTGAAGGAAGTCGGCAAGCAGGCTCGCAAAGACATTGAGGCGCTGCTGGGCTCGCGCACATTCCTCGAATTATGGGTGAAGGTGAAGAAGGATTGGCGCAATCAGGAGCGAATTCTTAAAGATCTCGGCTTCAGGCATGATTGACCTTCGCTGACGTAATTTGCTAAGGATAGTCCTCGTTTCTTTATCGCATCCTAATACCGTCTGGAGCAGCATTTCCGACACGGAAAGGGATGGATACGAATGCGAGATTTTTCGTGGAAGTATTTTACGTTGACCGGGGATGTCGAATCCTTCATGCTGTACAAAGAAATGGATCAAATGGGCATCTTGGAACAGGATGGCGCGCAAGCTGGAGAAAACGACGATTATGCCATGATGGAATTAGAGGATAGCTCCAGCTAGCAGCAGCTTGAGACAAAGCATCATTTCAATTGCGAAAAAATGTGCTTACGCCGATATGGGACGGTGTAAGCCATTTACGCTTTAAGGGGAAATAATATGCTGTATCGAGTGGAAGGAATCGTTATCCGCAGCATGGATTACGGAGAAGGCAATAAGATCGTAACGCTGCTGACGAATACGAATGGCAAGGCCGGTGTCCTTATTCGCGGCGCCAAGAAGGTGAAGAGCAAGCACGGATCGCTTGCGCAGCCTTTTACATACGGGGAATTTGTATACTTTCGCACGAGCGGTCTCGGAACGCTTAATCATGGTGAGATCATTGAATCTCACCATCTTTTGCGTGAGCAATTAGATAAAACGGCTTATGCAGCTTATGTTGTTGAGCTGACGGACCGCGCGCTGCAGGATGATGAGGTCGGCAACTATCATTTTGAGCAGTTGAAGGCTTGCTTGTCAGCACTAGAGGAGGGCAAGGACCTGCAGATCGTGTCGCATCTGTATGAGATGCGGATGCTCGACTCAGCGGGCTATGCGCCCGAGTTCGACCAATGCGTGCATTGCGGCAATGTCGTAGGACCGTTTCGGTTATCGCCTTATGCCGGCGGCGTGTTATGTTCGAGATGCACAGGCAAAGATCCTTTCGCCATGCCGCTTAGCGAAGGGGCATATAAATTGCTGAAGTTATTTCGCAGATTGGATATGCGCAGGCTTGGCCAGATCCAAGTAAGACCGGAGACGAAGGCAGAACTGAAGCTTTGCATGCGCAAATTAATGGATACGCATATGAGCTTGCAGCTTAAGTCGCGAAGCTTCCTCGATCAGCTTGATAAGCTCAGTCCGCCTGAGTAGCGTCTCCGTCTAGAGACCGAGACAGGGCTACTGCTGTCGATGGTTACATACAGCTGATCCATGCAGTATGCTTGATGATGTTGGTTGGCTATATACAAATGATGGAGGGAATGACATTATGTCAGCAAAACAAAGCAGACTAGGCTTCGTTGTCGCGGGCTTGCTGCTCGGCATTCTAGTCGCATCGATCGATAACACAATCGTATCGACGGCAATGGCGACAATTGTGTCCGATCTTGGCGGTCTGGACAAATATGTGTGGGTAACTTCTGCTTATCTTGTCACCGAAATGGCAGGCATGCCCATTTTCGGCAAACTGTCGGATATGTATGGGCGGAAACGGTTTTTCGTACTCGGCATATCGTTATTTTTGATTGGTTCCGTATTATGCGGAACGGCGGAATCGATTACACAGCTTACGATTTATCGCGCGATTCAAGGGATTGGCGGCGGCGCTATGATGCCGATCGCGTTCGCAATCGTATTCGATATTTTCCCGCCGGAGAAGCGCGGGAAGATGGGCGGTCTCTTCGGTGCCGTATTCGGCACGTCCAGCTTGTTCGGTCCGCTTGCCGGAGCTTATTTGACGGAATATGTGAATTGGCGCTGGATTTTCTACATTAACGTACCAATCGGTCTTGTTGCATTGGCATTCATTATTATTTATTACAAAGAGTCTTTGTCGCATGCTAAGCAAGTAATCGACTGGTGGGGCGCATCGACGTTAGTCGGCTCGATCGTTTGCTTAATGTTTGCCCTAGAGCTGGGCGGCGCGGAATATGCTTGGGATTCCGTTCAAATCATCGGTCTCTTCGCAGCCTTTGCGGTTCTGTTAATCGCATTCTTCTTCGTGGAAACAAAAGCGAAAGAACCGATTATTGCGTTCAGCATGTTCAAGAAACGGTTGTTTGCCAGCAGTACCGGAGCAGGCTTATTCTACGGTGCAGCCTTCATTACGGCGGCACTCTATATTCCGATGTTCGTTCAAGGGGTCTTTGGAGGCACGGCCGTCAATGCAGGCCTAACGCTGCTGCCGATGACACTAGGCTCGGTATTCGCAGCGCAGCTTGGCGGTTTTCTTGCCAATAAGATTTCATACCGCAGTGTCATGACGTTATCGGCGGTTATCTTTATTACCGGCATTATACTGTTATCGACAATTACGCCTGATACGACGCGCTTCTTATTGTCGGTTTATATGTTCATTACCGGCTTCGGTATCGGTTTCTCCTTCTCCGTTCTTGGCATGTCGTCGATTCATGACTTCGATATGCGTCAGCGAGGAAGCGCGACATCGACGATGTCATTCGTCCGTTCGCTCKGCATGACAGTCGGCATTACGATCTTCGGCATCATTCAGCGCAATCATTTTACGAGCGGCATGGCCGAAGCATTCGCAGGCAGTGAAGGAAGCGGAGGTGGGGCGCCTATGACGGATAACGCACGCGAATTGCTTTCTCCGGAGAAGCGCGCAGAAATTCCAGCTCCGGTCATGGATAAGATCGTGGCTGCATTATCGGAATCGGTATCGGTCACTTTCCTATGGTCCATCGTTCCTGCCGGTCTTGCCTTCGTATGCGTCCTTATGATGGGAAATGCGGGCATGAAGGATCTGCTGGAGAAACGTGTACATGGCAAAGCGGTCATAGCGTCCCATAACGACGATACTCGCAGTCATTAGGCTAGAAGCCATTTAGTTGACATTGCATGGCAAACCGAATACAATAACTTAATATGTATATGGACTATGAAGGAAAAAGTAATCGTAATAATCGACGTGAATAGCGAGCCAGGGATAGTGAAAGCCTGGACGAACGATGACGATGAAGAGGCGTTCCTGAGTCTGAACGAACGAAAAGAGGGTTTGCTTCTCAATAAGCGAACCAAGTAGGGTGGAACCGCGGGATACAACTCTCGTCCCTACGTCTGGCAACAGGCGTAGAGGCGGGAGTTTTTTGTGATTCCAGTTACCCATCGCCTCTGCTGATGTCCAGCCACAGTCCGACAAAGGACAATAAACGAGGAAGAAGGAGACGGTTTTGATGAATTTTCAAGGTATGATATTGACGCTTCAACAATTTTGGGCTGAACAGAACTGCATTCTCGTTCAACCTTACGACACCGAGAAGGGTGCGGGTACGATGAACCCGATGACCTTCCTGCGATCGATCGGGCCAGAGCCATGGAACGTGGCCTATGTAGAGCCTTCGCGTCGTCCTGCAGACGGCCGTTATGGCGAGAATCCGAATCGGCTCTATCAGCATCACCAGTTTCAAGTGATCCTGAAGCCGTCGCCGGACAATATTCAAGAGCTTTATCTGGAGAGCTTGAAGCGTCTCGGCATCGATGCGCTTGATCATGATATTCGGTTCGTTGAGGATAACTGGGAATCGCCAACGCTTGGCGCTTGGGGACTTGGTTGGGAAGTATGGCTGGATGGCATGGAAATTACGCAATTTACGTACTTCCAACAAGTTGGCGGCATTGATGCGAATCCAGTTGCTGTAGAGATTACATACGGCATGGAACGCCTTGCCTCCTATATTCAGGAGAAGGAAAATGTGTTCGATCTGGAGTGGGTTGAAGGCGTTACGTACGGTGACGTGTTCAAGCAGCCGGAGTTCGAGCATTCCAAATATACGTTCGAAACATCGGATTCGGCTATGCTGTTCACGCTGTTCAATATGTATGAGGAAGAAGCGAAGAAGACGATGGAGCAGAAGCTCGTATTCCCTGCATACGATTATGTGTTGAAATGCTCCCATACGTTCAATCTTCTTGATGCCCGCGGGGCAATCAGCGTAACGGAGAGAACGGGCTATATTACTCGCGTCAGAAACTTGGCACGTTCATGCGCTGCGACTTATCTGGAGGAGAGAGAACGTCTCGGATTCCCGTTGCTGAAGAAAGGAGTGGAGCACAATGGCTAAAGATTTATTGCTGGAGATCGGACTTGAGGAAGTGCCGGCGCGTTTCGTGCGCGGTGCAATGAATCAGTTGAAGGATAAAATGGTCAAATGGCTCGCAGAATCGCGCATCTCGCATGGCGAGGTTGAGGCGTTTGCGACTCCGCGCCGCTTGGCGCTGCTTATTCGAGATGTCGCTGAGAAGCAATCGGATATGAACGAGGAAGCGAAGGGACCTTCGCGCAAAATCGCGCAAGATGAGCAAGGAAATTGGAGCAAAGCGGCTCTTGGATTCGCACGCAGCCAAGGCGTAGAGCCGGAGCAGCTTTATTTCCAAGAGCTTGCCGGTGTTGAGTATGTATATGCTACGAAGAGCAGCATTGGATCGGATACGGCTGGCGTACTGCCGGAAGGTTTGCCGTCGCTTATTACATCGATGTCATTCCCGAAAAACATGCGTTGGGGCGCGCATGAGCTTCGTTTCGTTCGCCCGATTCGCTGGTTAGTCGCGTTGTTCGGAGCGGAAGTTATTCCGTTCGAAATTACAGGCGTGGCAACGGGCAAAATATCCCGCGGACATCGTTTCCTTGGCGGCGAGGCCGTTATCGAAGAAGCTGGTCAATACGCAGAGAAGCTTCGCGAGCAGCAAGTTATCGTTGATGTAGCCGAGAGAGAGAAGCTGATCGTTGCGCAGATCGAAGAGCTTGCAGCGGATAAGGGCTGGGAAATCGCCATTAAGGAAGACTTGCTGGAGGAAGTGCTGTTCCTCGTTGAAATTCCGAACGTATTGTTCGGCACATTCGATCCGGCATTCCTTCACATACCGCAGGAAGTGCTTATTACTTCGATGCGTGAGCATCAACGCTACTTCCCCGTATTCAACAAGGAAGGCCAGCTTCAACCTAACTTCGTAACCGTGCGCAACGGCGACCGCAGATCGATTGAGCTTGTTGCAAAAGGTAATGAGAAGGTTCTTAGAGCTCGTCTATCCGATGCGAAGTTCTTTTATGAAGAGGATCATAAGCTTGAGATTGCTCAGGCACTCGCAAAGCTTGAAAATATCGTGTATCACGAGGAGCTAGGCTCTGTTGCGGATAAAGTAAGAAGAATTCGTGCAACGGCCGACTTGCTGAGCAACAAGCTCCAAACGGACAGCCAAACGGCGTCCGACGTCAGCCGCGCTGCGGATATTTGCAAATTCGACCTTGTTACGCAGATGGTCTATGAGTTCCCAGAGCTTCAAGGTATCATGGGCGATGATTATGCTCGCAAGCTTGGCGAACGCGAAGCAGTAGCGAAAGCCATTAATGAGCACTACCAACCGCGGTTTGCTGGCGATCGCGCTCCATCGTCGCTTACTGGAGCAATCGTAAGCTTGGCAGATAAGATCGATACGATCGTTGGCTGCTTCTCGATTGGCATTATTCCGACCGGCTCGCAGGATCCGTATGCACTGCGCAGACAAGCGGCGGGTATCGTCCAAATTATTTTGTCGCATGGCTTGAAGCTGAAGCTTAGCGAGTTGTATGAGGCGGCTTTGTTCGTGCACGAAGCTCGCGGTTTGAAACGCAGCAGTGCCGACATCCGTAAAGACTTATCAGACTTCTTCGCGCTGCGGATCAAAAACGTATTGTCCGAGCAAGGCGTACGCTACGACGTAGTCGATGCGGTTATGGCAACAGGCCTTGATGATCTTAGTCTTACGATTGAACGCGCAATGGTTATTCAATCGCTGGCTGCGGGCGAAGAACGTTCTGAATTCAAGCTGACTGTAGAAGCATTCAACCGTGTATGCAATTTGGCTTCCAAAGCAACMATATTCGAAGTGTCGGCTGMGCTATTCGCCGAATCGGCTGAGTCCGAGCTTTACGCAAAATGGAAAGAGCTGCATGTTGGCTTTGAGGCTGCGGTTAAGGAAGGTAATATAGCGCAAGCGGTTCAACTGCTGTCTTCGCTGAAACCAGCAATTGACGCATACTTCGAGCATGTTATGGTTATGGCGCCTGAAGAAGCGGTTAAGAACAACCGACTGGCTACATTGGCAGCTATCGCAGGGGATGTATCTTCCATTGCTGACTTCTCGAAGTTAGTGTGGTAGCTTACCCGAAGTATATCGATCTGTTTGCCGCCGGACTTCCGGTATATTCGCAAAGGGGGATGATTGAATGTCTAATTCAACAGCGGAAGTAATCGTATATGTCATTTCTGACGCTGCTGGCGATACGGGTGAGCTTGTCGTTCGCGCAGCTATTGCTCAATTTCATCCGATTAACGCCGATATTCGCCGAGCGCCATTTATTACCGACGAGCTTGCGTTGTTGCGTATCATCGGACAAGCGAAGCAGTGCGGAGCCATTGTGCTGTATACGCTGGTCATTCCCCAATTACGCGATAGCGTAAAGAAGCTGGCTGATGAAGCGGGAGTCGTTGCAATTGATTTGCTCGGCTCCTTTATCGAGACGCTGGAAGAACGGACAGGAAGAAAGTCACGCCAAGAGCCGGGGCTTAACCATGCGCTGGACGAGGATTATTTCCGTAAAGTAGAAGCGGTCGAATTCGCGGTGAAATATGACGATGCGCGCGATACCTCAGGCGTACGCAAAGCGGATATTGTTCTGGTTGGCGTATCCAGAACGTCGAAAACGCCGTTGTCCATGTATCTGGCTCATCAAAAATTTAAAGTCGCCAACGTCCCGCTCGTTCCCGAAATTAAGCCGCCGGCAGAGTTATACACGATTCCAAAGCATAAAATTATCGGCTTGACGATCGGCGTGCCTTATTTGAACATTATCCGCAAGGAGCGCCTTAAGGCACTAGGGCTGCCAAATACGGCACCGTATGCCACAACGGATCGGATCGAGAAAGAACTCGCGTACGCTGAAGATATTATGAAGCAGCTGGGCTGTGTGATCATTGATGTCTCGCATCGGGCCGTTGAGGAAACAGCCAGTCTCATTATGGAGCAGGTCAGACTGACTTAGCCACGTTGTTTATAGCAGCAGTATGCAGGATTTTTTCGTTATTTGCCGTATATAATAGTACAGTATAAATGTGAAAATCGAGAACGAGCGGTGATTCATGATAAAGGACAAGCCTAGGGCTGTTGTTGTCGATGCGGACGCTTGCCCGGTTAAGCAAGAAATTGCGGAAGCGACCAAATCTTTTCCCGTACGCGTCCTGATGGTCGCATCCTATGATCATCGGCTGGAAGCGCAGCCGGGAATTGAAGTTGTCCAAGTGGACCGCAGCGACCAATCGGTGGACTTGTATATCGTTAACCATATTACGACCGGCGACATCGTCATTACTCAGGACTTCGGTCTCGCTTGCATAGCCATTGGCAGAGGCGCGATCGTATTGTCGCCTCGCGGCGAGCAATATACGAATGACAACATTGATTACTTGATGGAACGCCGTCATGAGCTTGCCAAACGGAGGCGAAGCGGGGGTAAGACGAAGGGGCCGAAAGCGATGAATGATGCCGATCGTGAGCGATTTCAACAAAAGTTGACAAAAGTTTTACGAATTGAGCAGGAGAAACATGACGCATAGCGAATATTATTTACGTGTTACTAGGATGAAGGTGATGAACGATGACATTCGCAAAAATACCCGATGAGGTCATTAGCGAGATTTTGAAGCACAATGACATCGTGGAGACGGTCGGAAAATACGTTCATCTCACGAAGCACGGAAAATATATGAAGGGCTTATGTCCGTTCCATTCCGAGAAGACCCCGTCGTTCACCGTTACGCCCGAACGCCAAATCTTCTATTGCTACGGTTGCGGGAAAGGCGGCAACGTCATTCGTTTTCTTGAGGAGCTGGAGGGATATTCTTTCCCTGAAGCTGCTCGGGCACTAGCGGAGGATGCCGGCATTGCGGTACCTGACAGCTGGAGCTCAGATGATGGCGGGAGCAATAATCCGGAGAACGCCGAGCGCGCCAAGCTTATCGAAGCGCATGAGCTTACAGCTAAGCTATATCATTACATGCTGAACAATTCGAAGCAGGGCGTAGAAGCAAAGCGTTATTTGCGCGAGCGGGGACTAAGCGATAAGCTGATTGATCACTTCATGATTGGCTTCGCGACGGACGAATGGAATCGATTAGCAGACTTCTTAGAGAAGCGCGGATTTGACCTGGCCTTGATGGAGAAGGGCGGATTGTTATCGGCAAAAACGGATGGAAGCGGCTATGTGGATCGTTTTCGTAATCGCATCATGTTTCCGATATGGGATAAAGACGGCAAAACGACCGCGTTTGCGGGGCGCATTATAGGCGACGGACAGCCGAAATACTTAAATTCCCCGGAGACAATGCTTTTTACGAAGAGCAGAATCGTATATAACTTGCATCATGCACGGACTGCAATTCGCAAGAGCAAGCAGGCTGTTATTTTTGAAGGCTATATGGATGTCATTAAGTCATGGAGCGCTGGTGTCAAGAACGGCATCGCGACGATGGGAACCGCACTTACCAAGGAACATTGCGCCATCCTTCGCAGACAAGCGGAAGAGGCGATCGTCTGTTATGACGGCGATGATGCTGGACAAGCGGCTGCGTTCAAATCGATCCCGCTGCTGGAAGCGGCAGGTTTGAAGGTGACAGTGGCAATTCTCCCGAAGGGGAAAGACCCCGACGAATATATAGGTGAATACGGGCCGGACGCATTTCTGCGCGAGATCGTCGATCAAGCGGTATCCGTTACAAAATTTAAGCTTATATATTCAAGGAAAAACCATATACTGCTAAAAGAAGAAGGCAAAAAAAACTATCTGCTGGAAGCAATGGATATCGTAGCGGAGCTTAGCTCGCCCATTGAACGCGAAGTGTATTTGAAGGAATTGTCCCGCGAGTTCGATATTTCGCTCGAGTCTCTGAAGCAGGATTGCCATCGCAAGGTGCAGGAGCTGCAAAAAAAGAAACCGCAAGGGGATAATAACGACAATTCGTGGAATAATGGTAGAAATGAAAAGCGCCGTACGTCCGGACCTCCGGCTGTATTGCCTGCCTACACGCATGCCGAACGAAGGCTGTTGTACGTTATGATGCGAGACAAAGAGGTTGCTGAAGCCGTCCATAACCGAATCGGTGACGCATTTAACATGGAGGATCATGCGGCACTCGCTGCTTACTTATACGCTTATTATGCTCAAGGTCATGAATCGGATGCCAGCCGCTTTGTAGCTACGCTGCAGGATGATCAATTAGAGCGTACAGCGGCATCGATTCTCATGATCGACAGCGATTTTCCGTTTGATGAGACAACGATGAACGCTTATATCCGAGATATTGTTAGGGTACCGCAATTTAAGGAAATTGAACGCAAGAAAGAAGAAATGCTGCGCGCCGAGCGGTCAGGCAACGCTTTGCTGGCAGCGCAATTAGGACTTGAGATTATAACCCTAGACAGACAGCTTAAGGATCGTACTGAGGAGTAGTTTCTAGGGAGGAGGGAGTCGGAATATGGCGAATGATCAACATACTGAACTAGATACGGAACAAAAACTAGATCATGTAAAGGAACAGCTGATCGAGCACGGCAAAAAAAGATCTTCATTAACCTACAAAGAGATTATGGAGAAATTATCGCCTTTCGATCAGGATCCAGAACAGATTGATGAATTTTTCGAGCAGCTTGATGATTTGGGTATTGAGGTGCTTAACGAAAATGACGAGGATCATCCGCTTCGCGGTGCTGGGGAGGAACAAGAGCGCGAACAGGACGACTTCAACTTTGACGACGATCTGGCGTTACCGCCAGGCATCAAGATCAACGACCCGGTACGTATGTATCTGAAGGAAATCGGACGTGTTCCGTTGCTCCTGGCAGATGACGAGGTTGAACTCGCCAAACGTATCGAGAACGGAGACGAAGAAGCGAAGCGCAGATTGGCAGAGGCGAACTTGCGTCTCGTCGTTAGTATTGCGAAGCGTTATGTCGGCAGGGGCATGCTGTTCCTTGACTTGATTCAAGAAGGCAATATGGGCCTAATTAAAGCCGTTGAGAAGTTCGACCATGCGAAGGGCTTCAAATTCAGTACGTATGCAACTTGGTGGATTCGTCAAGCGATTACGCGCGCCATTGCGGACCAAGCGCGTACGATTCGGATTCCCGTGCATATGGTTGAGACGATAAATAAACTTATTCGCGTATCTCGTMAATTGCTTCAAGAGCTGGGGCGTGAACCGACGCCAGAGGAAATTGCTGCAGAGATGGAGCTTAGCACGGAGAAAGTACGCGAGATTATGAAGATCGCTCAAGAGCCGGTATCATTGGAAACGCCGATCGGGGAAGAGGACGACTCGCATCTCGGGGATTTCATTGAGGACCAAGAAGCGCTTGCGCCTGCTGATGCAGCCGCTTATGAGCTTCTGAAGGAACAGCTTGAGGATGTGCTAGATACGCTTACCGAGCGTGAAGAAAACGTACTGCGTCTGCGTTTCGGTCTTGATGACGGTCGTACGCGTACGCTTGAGGAAGTAGGCAAGGTGTTTGGCGTAACGCGCGAACGTATTCGTCAGATTGAAGCCAAAGCGCTCCGCAAGCTGCGTCATCCAAGCCGCAGCAAACGCTTGAAGGATTTCCTCGAATAACGTTTGGTTTGTTTGGTACTGCAATGACCTTTCTGCGCCTGCAGCGAGGTCTTTTTTTTCTAGTTCGACCCGATCCGTATACACATTATCTCTAATAAAGCATAGGTCTGAATCCGATACATACATTGAAACGTCAAAACGGTAAGACGGAAAGGATAAGAACCAATATGAATTCGGATCGCCGACAAATCATTGTAAGAGAAATCGAGCATTGGCGAAGGAGCAAGCTGTTGCCCGATCAATATTGCGATTTTCTACTCAATCTGTACGCGGATCAAGAAACGGACAGTCCATCCTCCCGAGCAGCCGGCGGATCGAGCACCGCACGAAAAGCGGTTGCGGCGGTACAGCGGGCTACAGGCATGCAATGGTTTCTTACATTTGGAACTTTTACCTTAATTTCCTTCGTTGTTTTTTATTTTAGCGTTTTTCATCCGCTATTGCAAATAGGTGTTATCGTACTGGCGGTAGTCGTTTTGTTGTGGCTTGGTAAACGTCTTGGAAAGCATAATGAGGCTGCCGGCTTAGCATTAACCGGAATAGCGATGCTGCTTCTATTAGGCGGTGGGCTGTTTATGTACGGATTGCATGATATAACGGAGTGGTGGACCAAAGTGGCCCTGCTTGGTTTCTGTGCGCTCTTATGGGTAGCCTATGGCATATTGGCTCGTATTCCTGTGCTGCACTTATGCGGCTGGATCACTTCGATACTTGTATACGCATGGCTGCTGTCGCATTACATGGGAGCTTCCAAGTGGTACGAAATTCAGTTATATTGGCTGCCGATTGCGTGCTTGTTCGCATGGGGCAGCTGGTTCATTCATCGTTGGCAGAAGCCGGTATCGGCTGTACTATTCGTCACCTGTGCGTTAGTATGGTTTATGCCTGAGCTGTACGCCATGTTGTTTTCAGACGAAATCGCTTGGATTCAACTGCAATTGATTGTCAAGATTGGCGTTGGCGGCGGTTTGTTGTTTTTAATGCGAAAAAAATGGATGGTGTGGGTTGTATAATGCTGAAATTATCAAAAAGACTGCAAACGATTGCCGATTATGTGTCGGAAGGCTCGCGAATAGCCGACATTGGCTCTGATCATGCAATGCTGCCCGTCTACTTGCTTCAATCGGAAAAATGTCCTTCGGGTATTGCCGGAGAGCTTAACGAAGGTCCTTACGAGGCCGCTCGCAAGCAGGCAGCCGATGCTGGACTGAGTTCGAGGTTGTCCGTTCGGCAAGGCGACGGTTTATCCGTTCTGAAGCCTGGCGAAGCCGATACGGTGACGATAGCGGGCATGGGCGGCAGTCTGATGAGCGAAATATTGGAAGCAGGCTTACAGGCAGGGAAGCTAAGCGGTGTGCGTGAGCTCGTTCTGCAGCCGAATGTCGGTGAAGATATCGTACGAAGATGGCTTTATGAACATAGCTGGTACTTGGCTGATGAGAGCATTATAGAAGAAGACGGTAAAATTTATGAAGTTATGCGAGCTGTCCTTGTTGTAGATGCAGCTGAATTGAATAATAAGCTGTATAACAGCGGTTTCCTTAGCGTCGAGCTGAATGAGGAGAAAGGTATTGCGGTACTGTTTCAAATGGGACCGCACCTGCTGCGGAAACCTACTCCTGTGCTGCATCAGAAATGGCGTATGGAGTTGGAAAAGCTGGACCGCATCTGTCAGCAGCTTGCAAAGTCGGAATTAGCAGAATCGGAGCGGAAGCTTCATCAGTTCCGTGCGGAAATGAATGTTACGCAGGAGGTATTGCAATGTTTGCCAACGGACATACGGTCATCCAATTGATGGAGAAACTAGCTCCCAAGCATTACGCGGTAGAAAATGACAAGATCGGACTGCAGCTCGGGACGCTTAATAAAGCTATTGATAAAGTGTTAATCGCGCTTGATGTAACCGACGAGGTCGTGGATGAAGCGATTGCGGCAGGTGCTGGTCTTATCATCGCTCATCATGCGATTATTTATCGTCCGCTGGCGAAGCTCGATACTTCAACGCCGKCAGGCAAGCTTTACGAGAAGCTGATCAAGAACGATATTGCGGTATATATTTCGCATACGAATCTCGATGTTGCCGATGGCGGCATCAACGATTGGTTGGCTGATCAGATCGGTATCTCAGCTTCCGGACGTCAGTGTCTGGAAGAGGTTCATACGGATAAGCTCTATAAGCTTGTCGTGTTCGTGCCGGAGAGCCATCATGAGCAAGTGCTGGAGGCGCTATGGCGCGCAGGAGCGGGCGAAATAGGCAACTACAGCCAGTGCAGCTTCAATATCAAAGGAACGGGTACATTCCTGCCAGGACCGGGTACTCATCCATTCCTTGGCGAGCAAGGCAAGCTGGAGCACGCTAACGAGGTGCGAATAGAAGTCATCGTTCCGCACAGCGTTCATCGCAAGGCGGTACAAGCGATGTTGAAGGCACATCCTTATGAGGAGGTAGCCTACGACTTGTACGCTGTCGATCTGAAGGGTCGTGCCTTCGGACTTGGCAGAGTGGGTAAGCTGAAGCAGGAAGTCAGCCTAAGCGAGCTTGCCGAACGTTTGAAGCAGGCATTCGACGTGCCTGCGCTTCGAGTCGTCGGTCAACTGGACCGCAGCATTCGCAAAGCGGCCGTGCTCGGGGGATCGGGAGCTAGGTATGTCCGTCACGCTATATTTGCAGGTGCTGATGTGATCGTAACGGGGGATATTGATTATCATACCGCGCATGATGCACTGGCAGCCGGAATCGCCATTATTGACCCCGGCCATAACATCGAGAAGGTTATGAAGCAGCAGGTTGCCGAGTGGCTGAATGGTCAGCTGCAGGCGACCAAAAGCGAAACGAAAGTAATTGCATCTACGTTAAATACTGAACCATTCACGTTCATATAGGGCCTTGTTTGCAATGCGGCTTGTTGTTCCAATATCAATTGGAACGAGTTAGAGGGTTGAGCTTTGACTGAATACCTAGTATACTAGATCGTGCTACGGAAAGTTTGACAGACAATCGCTGGCGGCCTTGTTGCCGCGAGAGGAAAGTCCGGGCTCCGCAGGGCAGGATGCTGGATAACGTCCAGTCAGCGCGAGCTGAAGGATAGTGCCACAGAAATGGACCGCCGATGGCTGGCTTAGGCCGGCACAGGCAAGGGTGGAACCGTGGTGTAAGAGACCACGAGGAGTGCAGGTGACTGCAGTCCTGGTAAACCCCATCTGGAGCAAGACCGAGAGGACGCAGCAGCCGCAAGGCTGCAGCCTTAGCCTGAGGCGCGTCCGGGTTGGTTGCTGGAGCCGTATAGCAATGTGCGGCCTAGATAGATGATTGTCGCTTCCTCGTGGGAGGGTCGTTCCCGTTCGCACCACTAGAAGTACAGAACCCGGCTTACGGCAAACTTTCCGCACGACCAATAATTAATGACAAACGAAGAAGGTTGAGCGAGGATGCACAGCATCCTCTGCTCAACCTTCTATTTGTTTTATCTATATCTGCGAACAATGTTGTCCAAGCGGCGTTTCACTTGATCTGGGAACGTCTGGAGCGCATTGCCGTAACTGGAGGCTGCCTGCAGCGCTTTGTTCACATCGATCTCACCGTAGCCGAAGTAATCATCCTTGCCCTTCGTGCCGAGATCAATGGACGAACTGCGCATAAGCTCCATAACTTCTTTGTTGGTAAGCTCCGGATTAACCGACCGAATCAAGCCTGCAAGCGCAGCGACATGCGGCGATGCCATTGACGTGCCCGATAATGCAGCGTATTGACTTCCCGGATACGTACTGGCGATGCTGTCTCCCGGTGCTGCCACGTCAATGTAATCACCATAATTGGAGAAGGAAGCTTTCTCTTTATTGCTGTCAGTGGCAGCGACCGCGAACACCTCTGGATATGCCGCCGGGTATCCTGGACGGTCGGTATTGTCATTGCCGCTGGCGGCAATCATGACGACATCATGCTCGTAAGCGTATTTGATCGCATCATGAAGGAAATCGGCTTCGGCATAGTTGCCGAGACTCATATTAATAACTTTTGCGCCGTGATCGACTGCCCATATAATGCCTTGGGCTACCGTATAGGTTGAGCCTGCGCCGCTGCTGTCCAGCACCTTAACAGGCATGATTTTATTGTACCAAGATACGCCTGCGACGCCTTCGCCGTTATTAACTGAAGCTCCGATGATTCCAGCGACATGCGTGCCATGACCCACATCGTCATCGGGATCTTTATCTTCATCGACAAGATTGATGCCGTCTAGAAGCTTACCTTGCAAGTCGGGATGGTTGCTCTGCACGCCTGTATCGAGCACCGCGACAATAACTTGTTCATCACCCTTGGAAACTTTCCAGCCCTTCTCCGCTTCAATGGATGGCAAGTTCCATTGATATTCGGAATAAAGCGCATCATTCGGAACGATATCGTTATCTGTCACTTTCTCGTTCGTCATGTACAAATAATGAGGCTCCGCGTACTCTGGATTCCATTTTTGACGGAAATACTGCAGCATTTTCTCGGTTTCAAGCTTCTTCGATCGGAACACGTACGTATCCCCGATTTGCTGTACGGATACGGCGTCAATATCGCGCTTGATCTGCTCCAGCTCGCGATTATCAGGTCTGCTGGCAAAGTGAATGACCGCATCGCGAATATGATAATGGCTGGCATTGCCATTGTCCTCGCCGGTGCGAACAGTCGTATCGATCGTGGAATTTGGTTTCACCGATTCGATCTTGTAATTGCCCTCTGCAGGGTATGGAATGAGACGCAAGTTCCGTTTTTGATGTGCCTCGACGGATTTGATAATATTTTGATTAATGACGCCGACAACGCCAATGCCGGGATGCTTCGAATCCGGAACGCCTAGCACCATATACCGGTTGCCATCCTTGTCATTGAACGTTGGCGATTCGAACTTTGCGCCTTTCATCACTTGCAGCTTCGCTGTCTTCACATATTGCTGCGCAACGTGGGAATCGGCCGAATCCGGTATTTCGCCGCGTTCAACCGAGCGTGTGCCGTTGATCCAGCTAATGAAACGCATATGATGATGTTCATGCATAAGGTGCTCAACAGAGTTTTCGGAATCTTTGCGTGACGAGCTGCCTGCGTTCATCAACTTGTGGAAATCACGCGAGCATTCCGTTGTACATAACAAGGCGGTAGCATTCATATCGTTTTGCAGCGTATTGAGCTTAAGCGTTTGCTCGCGCTTAACGGCGAAGCTTTCTGACTTTCGCGGGGTTTCCTTAACGTTTCCCGGTGTGAAGAGCCGGGACGATGGAATAAGCAGGGCGACAAGAGCAACAATGGTAAACGCGCCAATCCAATATTTTCTCATATTCGAAACCTCCAAATAAATCGTTCAGTTGAAGAGATGCCTAAAAGTTAGAGTTCGGCTAATGGCGGCAAAATATGCGAAGCAAAAAGAGTCAATCGCCAGTACCACTTCCATGCAATTTGTGGTACGATGTTGATGCCTACAGTTTTTTTCTGAGTGAAATGAAAGGGGATCTACCTATAATGCCATCTGCTAACGTAAATTCGATCAGCGAATCCACTCGCAACAAATTGAAGGACGCGGTTAATCAACTTGAACCGTTTCTGAACAATTATGCGCTGTCGCAGTTGTCCGAGAAGGACAGCAGCGAGGAAGCACAACTGTTCTACAAAGGACTTTTATCCGATTTGAGACATTTGTTGGTGTTCTCTGAAGTCTCGGTTGAAAAGCTGGGAGTTCTTCTTAGACGCCCCAATTTCGATACCGATTTTGCAGAACGCGCGCTTTATGAAGTGTACCACCAATGCGTAAGCGCCTTTTTCTATCCGAAGAACGAATGTTATTCCGAGGACGGACGTTACGCTTATACGGGACAAGACGCGATTCGCTTCCGTTACAAGCCTATTCGTGAAGMTCGCGACATCGTGCTTAGCGTATCGAAGATTTTTGAGGAGCTGCGCGACGAATTGGCGTATTACGAGAACGACTACATGACGCAGCGCCGTATGCAAGGACAAAAATAAGGCAAGAATGAATCACCTTCGGTCAGGGAAACTTGATAACGGAGGTGATTTTTTTATGCCGAATGGCGTATCCTGCACGGTGTCCAATTGTTCCTTCTGGAAAGAAGGCAATGGATGCAATGCAAAAGAGATCACGATTGAAATTGATCAGCATTCGAGTCATTCTTATCATGAAGAATTTGCTGGAGACGAGCTTGGACTGTTCCATGAGGATCAGGCGGAGCAATCGTCGGCTACATGCTGCCTCACCTTTAACCCAAAGGAGTGATTGGCGATGGAGAAATTCGAGCATGAACATGATGATGAACTTCGAAAAACCGGCCAAACGCCGGCGGTCATCGATCCGTTAACGAACGCTTCGCTAAACAATGTAAATGAAGAAATGGCAGCCGATTTTGCAGTTGGCGCTCCAGGCGCTTATGTAGAGCGGGATCGGAAGGAAAATGGGTATGCCGCGTATGAGGATGAAGGCAATGATGTGCGCAGCGGGGGATATGCATTAGGCTGGGTGGCGCTCGTATTTGCAATTGCGTCATGGTTTGTATGGCCTGTGCTGCTTGGCGCAACATCAGCCGTTCTTGGCTTCATTGCATACAGGCAAAGCGCGAGAGGGCTAGGCGGTTGGTCTATGGCGATCGGATTATTGGCAGTTGTTATGTATTTAGTCATCGTTCCCTTTTATTACGCGATAACCTAAAGCGGATAATAAGCAAACAGCTCCCTGCCATTATGGCGGGGAGCTGTTGTGCGTTATGTCTATTCGAGCGTCTGTGTGCGATGGCGCTGTACTTCTTCATTGAGAGCAAGCATTTGACGATCAAGCGAATCGATCATCGTTGCCGAGCCCTTTAATTGCTGCTGAATGTGCTCGGGTATCCGCTCATCGAATTTGTAATAAATTTTATGTTCGAGGCTTGCCCAAAAATCCATCGCTATCGTCCTAATTTGAATTTCAACACCTACATACTCCGTACGATTCGTTAAAAATACGGGAATTTCGATGATAAGATGGACGCTTTGGTAGCCGTTAGGCTTTGGATTTTTTACATAATCCTTAATCTCGATGATTTTGACGTCACTCTGCATGCTTATCATGTCGACAATGTGGTAAATGTCCGTTGAGAAGGAGCAGATGACTCTGACGCCTGCAATGTCTCTTATATGCTCTTTGGCTGCCTCGAGCGATATATCGAGCCCTTTGCGCCGCAGCTTCGTCATTAAGCTCTCTGGCGTCTTAATGCGCGTCTTCATATGCTCAATTGGATTATAGTCGTGAATGAATTGGAATTCCTCGTTCAAAATATTAAGCTTTGTTTCCACTTCATCTAAAGCAAATTTATACGTTAGAAAAAAATGCGACCATTCTTTGATTTGATCGGGTTTCATAGGATAATCACTCCTGAGTTTGTAAAAATATATGAAATTCACAAAAGTCAACGGTACCCGTACAGCAAGAATCGTTGTATGATAATAATGGTTGATATGAAGTGTGAAGTCAAATTATCGTCAAATAAATCATTCGTACAACATGTATAAGCATACATTGACCGGGAGGACTTTCCAGTGGTTATAGACATAAAAGGCGTATCTTGGGATCGCGGTGACAAAACGATTTTGCAGCAAATCGATTGGAAGGTGCAGGAGGGCGAGCATTGGTGCTTGCTCGGCTTGAACGGATCAGGCAAGACGACACTGCTCAATATGATTAATGGGTATATATGGCCGACTGACGGTCAAATGGAAGTGCTCGGCAAAAAATTCGGTGAATTCGATCTCCGCGAGCTGCGCAAAAGCATCGGCTGGGTCAGCACATCGCTGCAGCAGAAGCTGTACGGCAGCGAGACGGCATTCAACATCGTGCTAAGCGGCAAGTTTGCAACGATCGGCTTGTATGATCGTACGGACGATAACGATTCGGATAAAGCCGAAGCGCTCATGCAATCGCTGGGCTGCGCGGCGCTGATGCAGCGTACCTATGATACGCTGTCGCAAGGCGAGCGGCAGCGCGTACTGATTGCGAGAGCGCTGATGGCATCGCCGAAGCTGCTAATATTGGACGAGCCGTGTACAGGGCTGGACGTATTCGCGCGCGAGCAACTGCTGTACATGATTTCGTCAGTTGCGGAGCAAGAACATGCGCCTACCATTATTTATGTAACGCACCACGTAGAAGAAATATTGCCTTGCTTCACGAAGACGCTGCTCATTAAGGATGGGACCGTATTCGCCGCCAGCTCCACGGATGAAGTGCTTAAGACGGAGACGATGAGCGAGTTTTTTGGCGTTCCCGTTAGGATTGAACAGCATGACGGCCGCAATTGGCTCACCGTTAAGGAGAACTTATGGAATTAGCGATACAAGAGCAACGTAAGCTGATCAAGTTCGCAGCATGGCTGAAATTAAGATATGAATTGCGTGCTGACCGCGACAGCTTCGTATGGCGAATCGCTACAGGCAGTCTTATCGTCTTCGGATCGCTTTCGATGTATACGGCCGTAATGGGGATGCCTACCGGTCTAGGAGCGGTTACAGACACCATTCTCTTCCTGCTCGCGAATGTGCTGGCAATCGGGGTATCCGCATTCATCGTATCGATCCTGTTGTCGTTTGCTTACGTTCCCGTTCCTAGACGTTTTGCGGCAGTGCTGCTCTACGTGGGTATAGAAACGTATATGATTTTATATTTTGCTGAGCTTGGCATTCTAATGTCTGTTATATTAGCTGCATTGTATGCGGTTATAGGAGCTTTGCTTGGTGTAATGCTCGGAGTGCTTCTCAAGTGGCGGACCAAGCCGCGCTACAAATGGATGACCGCCGTAAGCTTGTCGGTCATTATCGCTCTGATCATTACTTTGGCGGGCTGGCCGAATCCAGCGTCGATGCCGCAAAGAGAAGAAACGGCGATAGAAGCTGTGTCGCCAGTCCATGCGGATAATCCAGCTCTTCCAGGAACTTATGAGTTCACTTCGTTCAGTTACGGAAGCGGGGCTGATAAGCATCGGGATCTATTCGGTGAAGATGTGGATTGGATGACAAATTCCGTGGACGCCTCGGAGTATATTACGAAATGGTCAAATCTGAAGACGCGCTTCTGGGGCTTTGATGAACATAAGCTCCCGATTAACGGCAGAGTATGGATGCCGGAGGGAGAGGGGCCGTTTCCGCTTGTCCTAATCGTACACGGGAATCATCTGATGGAGCAGTTCTCGGATGGTGGTTATGCTTATTTGGGAGAATTGCTAGCAAGCAGAGGTATGATCGCCATTTCCGTAGACGAGAATTTCTTGAATTATTCGGTCTGGTCGGGTATCCCGAACAACGATATGAAGGTGCGTGCGTGGATGCTCCTTAAGCATCTTCAGCAGATTAAAACTTTTAATGAAAGCATGGACAATCCATTCACGAACAAAGTCGATATGGACAAGATTTCGCTCATCGGTCACTCCAGAGGGGGACAAGCGGTAGCGATGGCTGCCGACGAAGATCGATGGTTCATAGAGGATAAATCATTGACGAATTTGGAAGACATTCAGATTCGTTCGGTAGTGGCCATCGCGCCGACCGACAAACAGGTGGATGACAAGTCCGCTCGGTTGAAGGATGTCAACTATTTAACGCTGCAAGGCGCGCGTGACGGAGATGTGAATTCCTTCTACGGTGATCGGCAGTACAGCAGAACGTCTTTCTCGAGTGATTCAGATGGATTTAAGGCTTCACTTTATATAGCCGATGCGAATCACAGCCAATTCAACACCGCTTGGGGAATCATGGATGAGCGACTGCCTGGCGGCGTGTTCTTGAACCGACAAGGCATGCTGGAGGGGGATGAGCAGAGAGATATTGCGAAGCTGTACATTTCCGCATTTCTCGAGGCTACTCTGCATGGCGAGGATCAATATACCGAAATGTTCCATGACTACCGCACGGTACTGGACTGGCTGCCTGACAGCACGTACGTGAATCGTTATGAATCGTCTAATTTCACGGAGATAACAAGGTATGAGGGCAGCTCTGTCAAAACAACGATAAGCGGCGGGGGCAAAGCTTCGGCTGAAGGGATGACGGAGTGGGAAGTGACGAATGCCAAGGATCGTGATGGAAAAAATAAAGGAACAAAAGCAGTGTCGCTCGAATGGGAGGAGCCAGGCGCTGTATACGAGCTTGAGCTGCCGAAGCGCGTAACGGAACAAATGGCTTCCGAGACGACATCATCGAGCCTAATATTCTCATTGGCAAATCTTGAGCGGGATTTATTAGCCGACGAGGCTGTAGAAGATGAGAAGGCAGAAGCCGACGCTGAGGCAAATGACGAAATAGATACAGAAATAGAAGCTGAAGCTGAGGTTGAAGGATTATCCGAGCTGCCTCCGCTTCCGGAACTGGAGATCGTTCTAACGTCGAGTGACGGCCAGACGCTTGAATTGCCATTATCCGAGGTTATGCCTGTCAGTCCGCCGACGTATACAGCTTTTATGACGCTTCCATGGCTGGAGGAGCGAATGAAAGACGAGAAGTACAAACAATCGAACGAGCCGGTGTTCCAAACTTTTATTGTTCCTCTGGACGCGTTCGAGACGCAGAATGAATCAATAGAGCAGTTTGAAATAACGAAAATATCTTTTGCATTCGTAGACGGACCTGGCAAAGTGATGCTCGACGATATCGGAATCATGCCGATACAATCTTAACGAACAACAAAGAAGCGATCCCGTATCTAACGGGATCGCTTCTTTGTTGTTCGTTTTATTAATGACTTTCTTCCTTAAACGTAAAACTTCTAGCCGCATAGAGGAAAGGGGTCGAGACAAGCGAGACGATAAATTTGATAATGTATGTCGAAAGGAAGATCGACAGCCAGACGTCGCTTTCGTATTCACCGGCGAACGCGATCGTGCAGAAGATCAGCGTATCTACAAGCTGGCTGACGAGCGTACTGCCGTTATTGCGGATCCAAAGCTTATTCGGTGCTGGAAACATCCGCTTAAGTACCGAGTAAATTTTGACATCTAGAAACTGGCTGACGAAATAGGCGCATAAGCTGCCAAGCGCGATTCGCGGCAGTAGGCCGAATAACGTCTCAAGGGACCCTTGCACCTCAAGCGGGAACGGCTCCTGAACGGGTTCGAACAATAGCGCCATTTGCATAATKACCGTAGTTGCAACTAGCGTGAAGAAGCCGAACCATACCGCTTTCTTGGCTGCCTTCTCCCCGTACTTCTCGTTAAGCAAATCGGATGCGAGATAGATGGTGCCGTACATCGTGTTGCCGAGCGTAATAATGATGCCAAGCGGCAATTCGACGGTCTTTACGACTTGAATATTAGCAAGCACGGTTGCCATGCCGATCCAAGCGTAAATACCGATTCTGCCGAACATTCGATACGAAATAAGAAATAATGTGAAATGGATAATCATAAAAAGAGCGCCAAACCATAAGTTAAACATATTTTCCTCCTAGTTTTGATAACGCGGGAGTTTGCGAACCGCGCGCCGACATACAGAAATGACCGGCATTAATCAGCCTTAGCTATTATAAACGGTTGTCCCTGTACAGGCAATGTATAGTGCTGGATAAGCCGAGCTATTTGCCGACTTTCGTCCATATATCGTGAATATCTACACGCAGCTCGGAAGCAATCAGCTCGGCTGTCAGCCGTTGCGGCTTCACAATCTTGCCATTTCGGAGCTTCGAGATCGTCTGGATCGATATGCCCGTTGCTTCGGATAGCATCCCGGCGGTTATATCCCGCTTGGCCATCCATATCTTAAGCTTCATCGCGGAATCTATTGTATCGTCGACAGGCTTCAAATCCCATATGACGAATGCGTATTCTTTGGTGTCGCCAAAACCGTCAATGATCGGTGTGAACGTAATTGACAATTCCAGCTCAATGCCGCTTAATCTGCTCGTTAGCAGCGTCAGACTTTTTTCTTTTTTCATCGTTCCGGCCTCTGCAAGCGCCTCCATTACTCTGGCATGTTCGTTATCCGCAATAAAGCTCAGGAGCGTTTCGTCCTCCATTTTTCGGTCAGGCTCGAACAATAACGGAGCGACGCTGTCGCGTAGAAAGCGAATATGGGAATGTGCGTCAATGATCCCGCTAATGATGACTTTATTCTGTTCACATTTTTGCTCGATCCACTTATAGGCCGTTAGATCTTCGAATGTGACAAAACTGATCAGCTCGGTTTCGCCTGGTTGCTTCGGTATCGGCTGTTGGTCGATGCGTACTGGAATTTGCTTATTGTTTTTTGTGAAAATTCCGAACTCGCTCTTAAGCGTCTGCCTCGTCGTATCGATGTTATACTTTAGCAGATGTCCAGCGCTTTCCTTCGATTTAAGCTCCTCCAACGTGTAACCGAGCAATCGCGAAAAGCTTTCGTTAGCATCGATAATTCTTACCTTTCCGTGTTCCATTCCTAGAATAATGATGGGCTTGTCAAAGATTTGGAATAAGCGATAGTAGGGTGACATGAAGTTTTCTCCTCTTTTTTGCACAAGCATAAGCATAAGCATTTGTAATATTCAACTAAAAGTATAGAATAACTGCCGAACGCACACAAGAGACTTCCAAATTGTTTCAAGATCAACTATTTCTATTAGAAATTGGTTTAATTAATTAAACTCCAAAACTTCTGCGCCATGTATAACGTGCAAATAGAGCCTAGAACCGCGTTTAAAGGCGTAATCTACCGATTTACAGCCTTTATTCTATACGGAATTCTCGATAATATGAATGAATGAGTGATTTTACACATTTTTTACCGTGAAATCAATCTGTATATAGGCTTTATGCTCAAAACGAGCTCATATTTCACCTACGGCGTAAGCCGTTTGCGCGCTTGACTCGTACAAAGGGGAGACTACCGATGGATAATTGCAACATGGAAGATTGTACAAAGTCGATAAAGGCAAGAGGTTTGTGCGCAATGCACCATCAGAGACTCATGAGACATGGAGATCCGTCTATCGTCAGGCCGCGTCGAGTTAAGGCAACCGCAGATTGCAAGTGGGTGAATTGCACGAAGGAAGCGGTAACCAAAGGTTATTGCTCCAAACATTATTATATCCAGCGCGTAATGTCTTCCAATTGAATAAAATAATGCTTTGTGTAACATGCACGTAAATAAATCTGACATTTTGTCGCAAACTATGAAAACATGCTGTGATTTTTCATAAAACGATGTATAATATGGGTATCTAAACCTATTTGACTCGCAAATGACATCCAGAAGGGTGGAGGAGCGGATGGTTCAAACGGTTCCAAACGGTTTATCCCATGAGCAATTGTATTTGTTTAATGAAGGCAATTCGTTTCACAGCTACCGTTTCATGGGCGCGCATCCCATCCGCCAGGATGGAATCCAGGGGGTCCGCTTTGTCGTGTGGGCACCTAATGCCCTGGAGGTTCGCGTAGTTGGAACCTTCAACGACTGGGATGGAAGCCGTCACCTCATGGAACGAATCGGAACAACAGGCATATTCGTCTTGTTTGTTGCGTATATCGGTGAAGGTGAGATTTACAAATATGAGCTGGTTACGCAATCCGGCGCATGTATTAGGAAAGCCGATCCGTATGCCTTTTATTCAGAGAGACGCCCGAACACAGCATCCATCGTCACGAGTTTGGAAGGTTATGCCTGGCAAGATGAGTCATGGCAAGCAGCCAAACCGAACAAATCCCCTTATACGAATGCGCTGCTCATCTACGAGGCGCATGCCGGCTCCTGGAAAGTCAAAGGAAAAGAACACTTCTATACATACGAGGAATTAGCCGGGTCGTTAGTTCCGTATGCCGCTGATATGGGATATACTCATATTGAACTCATGCCCTTGTCGGAGCACCCGCTCGATCAATCATGGGGCTACCAAATTACCGGATTCTACAGTGCGACGAGTCGCTACGGTACACCCAGAGGACTTATGTATTTCGTTGACACCTGCCATGCTCATGGCTTAGGCGTTATATTAGATTGGGTGCCTGGCCACTTCTGCAAGGACGACCACGGCTTGCGTCAATTCGACGGCTCGCCCCTCTTCGAAGGCCCGGATCCGAACCGCGCAGAGAAGCCTCTCTGGGGCACGTTGGCTTTTGATTTTAGCCGCAATGAGGTTGTAAGCTTCTTGATTTCTAACGCTGTCTTCTGGATGGAAATGTTCCATATCGACGGATTGCGCGTAGATGCCGTTGCAAGCATGATCAATCTACATATGGACAAACCGCCCGAGATGCATACCTACAACTGGCTTGGCGGTGCCGACAACTTAGATGCCCTTCGCTTCTTGAAGAAGCTTAATGAAACGGTGTTTCATTATTACCCCGACACGCTAATGCTAGCAGAAGATTCTTCCGCATGGCCTGCCGTCACCTCGCCTACCTACAAAGGCGGCCTCGGATTCAATTTTAAATGGAATATGGGCTGGATGAATGACATGCTGCGCTATATGGCGCTTGATCCGGCTGATCGCTCGCACCACCACCATCTTATTACTTTCTCACTCCTTTATGCATTCTCAGAAAATTTCGTTCTTCCGCTATCACACGATGAAGTTGTACACGGCAAACGCTCCTTATTGAACAAAATGCCTGGCTCCTATGAGCAAAAATTCGCCCAACTACGTTTATTCTACGGTTTCTGGATGACGCATCCAGGCAAGAAGCTGCTCTTCATGGGCAGTGAATGGGGACAATTCGACGAGTGGAAAGACAGCGATATGCTGGACTGGATGGTGCTGGAATACGATTCCCACCAAAGCATGCACCGCTATGTCAAGTCTCTCAACCATGTTTACGTCAATGAGCCTTCTTTGTGGGAGAGGGATCGCGAGCCGGATTGTTTCGAGTGGATTGACGCGAATAATGCCAATCAATCTGTTATTTCCTACATCCGCCGCGGTAAATCCAGCTTCGCCATCATAATCGCTAATTTCTCAGCTAATGAATATAACCCCTATCGCATCGGTGTTCCAGAGCGAGGAAATTACCGCTCTTTAATGCATAGCAATAATACGCACGAAGAAGGAACAGCTTCACAGAGTTCGCCTAGCTACAGCAGTCAGCCTATCGCTTGGCACGGGCATAATCAAAGCATTTCGCTTCAATTACCCCCATTCACCTTTATGCTGCTCACCTTAGATCCGGGGGACACACATTGAGAAGGAGTTGGTGTCCATGGGCCGAAAAGAAATGATCGCAATGCTACTCGCGGGAGGCGAAGGCAAAAGGCTTGGCGTATTGACAAAGGATTTGGCTAAGCCAGCCGTTTACTTCGGCGGGAAATACCGCATTATCGATTTCACCTTGAGCAATTGCGCTCATTCGGGTATTGATACGGTCGGCGTATTGACTCAATATCAGCCTCTTGAACTGAACCGATATCTAGGCATAGGCAGTCCATGGGGGCTGGACCGTCGTGACGGCGGTATGGCAATTCTGCCTCCCTATGTGAAGCAGAAGGGCGGCGTTTGGTATACGGGAACGGCCAACGCAATCTATCAGAACATGTCCTTCATTGAACGTTATAATCCCGAGTACGTGCTCATTATATCGGGGGACCATATTTATAAAATGGACTATGAGCTTATGCTAGACCATCATAAGCGCTGCGGCGCAGATGTGACGATCGCCGGCATAGAAGTCGTTTGGAGCGAAGCCAGCCGTTTCGGACTTATGCATGTGGACGATGAAGACCGTATTACCGCATTTGAAGAGAAGCCAAAAACACCAACGAGCAATATTGCATCGATGGGTGTCTATATATTCACCTGGTCGGAGCTGCAGAAATATTTGATATATGATGAAGCTAATCGATCTTCGAGCCATGACTTCGGCAAAGACCTTATCCCGTCGATGATGAAGGATGGGAAGAAGCTGTTCACCTATCCGTTCAAGGGCTACTGGAAGGACGTCGGCACGATCGACAGCTTATGGGAGGCGAATATGGATCTGCTCGCCGATGATCCGCCGCTCACATTAAATGATTCCTCATGGCGAATCTATTCCGTCAGTCCACATCAGCCAGGCCATCATGTAGGCGTATCTGCCGAAATCTCGGCATCGCTTATTACGGAAGGCTGCATGCTGGAAGGAAAAGTTCATCGATCGGTGTTGTTCTATGGGGTTAATGCCGCCAAAAATAGTTCGATTACCGAATCGGTCATTATGCCTAATGTCCGAATTGGTGAAGGTGCCAAGATTCACCGAGCGATCATCGGCGAGGGGGCGGTCATCCAAGCCGGCGTAACGATCGGCTCGCCGGATGATGATGCGATTACGGTTGTTGCCGTAGACCAATATGTGACGAACGAGCATCTGTTGCAGGAGGTGGAGCATTCATGAAGCATAAAGTGATGGGTGTCATTAACTTAATCCATGAGACGGATGAGCTCGACCGTCTGACGCAAGGCCGCTGCCTCGCGACTGTTCCTTTCGGAGGTCGTTACCGCATGATCGACTTTGCATTATCCAGTATGGTTAATTCGGGCATATCGAAGGTAGCCATATTCGCTCATACGAAGTACCGCTCGCTGATGGATCACGTTGGCTCAGGAAAGCCCTGGGATTTGAACCATCGCCAAAGCGGCTTGTTCGTACTGCCGCCTGCAACGGATGATATTCAAGAGATTAGCCGCGGCGATCTCTATCATTTTTATCAGCATCGCGATTATTTCAATCGTTCGTCGTTAGATTATGTCGTTATTACACGCAGCCACATGGTGTGCAATATCGACTTCGAGCCTGTTATCCAAGCGCATCTCGATCGAGCTGCCGATATAACTGTCGTCTGCAAGCAGCAATCCGAACCGATATTAGGTAAAGCGCGCAAGGTGAAGATGGACGAAGATGGCAGAATTACTGCAATCCAAGATCACTTTGGACGTATGGTAAGCGATATTCATTCGATGGAAATGTATATTATGCGCAAGGATCTGCTCATGGAGCTTGTGGAGACGTCGTTGGCGCAGGGGCAAGATCATCTCGTGCGTCATGCGATTTTTTCGAGGCTGGATAAGCTCAATGTGCAGGCGTATATGTATGAAGGTTATTTAGGCGTCGTTAACACGTTATCGAGCTATTATCACAATAATATGAATCTGCTGAAGCCGGAAGTATGGAAGGAGCTCTTCTTCCAACCGGGATCGATCTATACGAAGGTGAAGGATGAGCCTCCTGCCCGATATTTGGAAAGTTCTAAAGTGAGCAATTCGCTAGTTGCGAACGGCTGCCGGATCGAAGGAACGGTTACGGGCAGCATTCTGTTCCGCGGTGTCCATATTCGCAAAGGCGCAGTCGTTAAGAATAGCATTATTATGCAGAACGGGATCATTGGCGAGAATAGCTTTATCTCGCACAGCATCCTGGATAAGGATGTAGAGGTAGAGTCTGCACGCGATATACGCGGGGTAGAAAGTTCTCCGTTTCTTGCCGGCAAGAGGAAAATTATATAAGGCTGCCGCATAAGCGGAAGATAGCCGCATAGGAGGAGAGAGGCCCGTGAATATATTGTTCGCAACCTCTGAGGCAGTGCCGCTGGCTAAGACTGGCGGCTTAGCTGATGTTGCGGGAGCGCTGCCTAAGGCGTTAAATGCCAGAGGCGCAGATGTGCGCGTCGTGCTGCCAAAGTATGAGCAGATTCCGCTGTCGATGCTTGAGCAATTTCAGTTCGTTGATCATTTTACGGTATCCTTCGGCTGGCGCAATCAGCATTGCGGGCTGTTCCGAGGCGTTTTGGATGGCGTAACCTATTACTTGATTGATAATGAGTTCTACTTTAAGCGAAGAGGACTATACGGTTATGGGGACGACGCGGAGCGATTCGTATTCTTCTGCTTCGCAATTATGGAAGCCGTTCGCTACATGGATTTCCGGGCGGATATCGTTCATTGCCATGATTGGCAGACGGGACTCATTCCTTTCTTGCTACGAACGCGCTATGCTTTCGATCCTGCTTGGGCGTATACGAAGTCAGTGTTCACGATTCATAACTTAAAGTATCAAGGATTGTTCGGTATTGATTTGCTCAAAGATTTGCTGGGTGCGGGCGATGATGTTTTCGGTGCGGACAGTCTTGAATTCCATGGAGCGGCAAGCTGTATGAAAGGCGGACTTGTCTATGCGGATAAGCTGACAACGGTAAGCGGTACGTACGCGGAGGAAATTCAAACGGAATATTTCGGCGAAAGGCTTGACGCTCTGCTGCGCTATCGCTCTGGCGATCTCGTCGGTATCGTCAACGGCATTGACGAAGAGGCATTCGATCCGATGAACGATGCGGCGCTGCATACGCCTTATCGCAGCTCGCTTAGCCGTAAGCACAAGAACAAGCTGGAGCTGCAGCGGAGGCTGGGCCTTCCTCAGTCAGAGAGCGTACCGGTCATAGGCGTCGTATCGAGGCTGGTGGAGCAGAAGGGTTTCGAACTCATTATGGCAACGCTGGACGAGCTGCTGCAGGACGATATCCAATTCGTCGTGCTTGGAGCCGGCGATGAACGTTATGAGCGATTTTTTAATGATATCGTGGCTCGGTATCCGAACAAGGCTGCCGTGTGGATTGGTTATGACGACGGCCTGGCTCGACTTATTTATGCGGGCGCCGACCTGTTCGCGATGCCTTCGCAATTCGAGCCTTGCGGCTTAAGCCAGCTCATAGCGCTTCGTTATCGGACCGTTCCGATCGTTCGCGAGACAGGCGGTCTGAAGGACACCGTTCACGCCTACAACGAATATTCAGGCGAAGGCAATGGCTTCAGCTTCACGAATTACAATGCGCATGACTATTTGCATACCGTTCGCAGAGCGCTTGCGATGTATCGCGACGAGGAGCAGTGGAAGCGGATAGTAGCGAATGGAGCCAAAGAAGATTACAGCTGGAATCGCTCCGCCAAAGCGTATTTATCGTTGTATACCGACCTTATTCCGCATCGAAAGGAGCAAGAACAATGGCCCGTCATCTTGTAATCGGCAACGGAAAGATGCTGCTGAACCTCGACCAGCATTGCTACATTAGAGATATTTATTATCCGTTCGTAGGACAACTCAACCATGTAGGTGGTCAATATTGTCGTTTCGGTATCTGGGTGGAGGGCAAGTTCAGCTGGCTCGACGAGCCGGAATGGAAGTTCGAGCTCGATTATATCGAGGATTCGCTCGTAACGAACATTATAGCGAGGCATGAAGGTCTCGGCATCGAACTGCAAATGAACGACGGCATCCACCAGCGGGAATGCATCTATATCAAGCGCGTCGTTATTCGCAACAAAACGAGCGAGACAAGAGAAGTACGATTGTTCTTCCATCAGGATCTAATGATCGACGGCTCAGAGGTCGGCGATACAGCGGTCTACTATCCGGAAAATCATACGTTGTATCATTACAAGCGGTCTAATTATTTCATGTTCAACGGCTTCTCCGATGAAGGCGGCATGACCCAATATTCAACGGGCATTAAGCGATTCCAATCGGCCGAAGGCACTTGGAGGGACGCGGAGGACGGCGTTCTCATGGGCAACTCGATTGCCCAAGGATCGGTCGACAGTACGATCAGCTTCCGAACCGTTGTATCCGGAGGCAGCGACAAGACGGTCTATTACTGGATGTCCATTGGCAAAAACCTCGAGGAGGTCAAGGAGCTTAACCAATACGTTCACGAGAACCATCCCGAGAAGCTGTTAAGCCGGATGGTCATTTACTGGAAGCATTGGCTGCGCCGTGCGGAGACCGATCTTGGCGATCTGCCGCATGATGTCGTGAAGATGTTCAAGCACAGCCTGCTGCTCGTAAGAACGCAGGTTGATGAGCGGGGCGCCATCCTGGCGGCGAACGACACCGATATCCTGCAATACAATCGCGACCACTATAGCTATATGTGGCCTCGGGACGGCGCGCTCATTGCCGATGCGATGTCGATGGCCGGGTATCAGAGCGTCATCGCGCCATTCTTCCACTTCTGCGCGCAGGCGTTGTCGCCTGAGGGCTACTTATACCATAAATACAATCCGGACGGTACAGTAGGCTCAAGCTGGCATCCTTATATCGTCCAAGGAAGCAGGCGGCTGCCGATACAGGAGGATGAGACAGCGCTAGTTCTGTTCGCCTTGTGGCAGGATTACACGAGGAATCAGGTTATTGAATTGCCGCAATCGCTTTATAGCAATCTGATTCGCAAAGCGGCCTCCTTCTTGAGCCAATATATGGAGCATTCGTTGTCGCTTCCGAAGCCGAGCTATGATTTGTGGGAAGAACGTTACGGCATATGGACGTATACGGCGGCTTCCGTATACGGCGGCTTGATGGCAGCTGCGTTCTTCACGGAACTGTTCGGTGATTACGAGCGCAGTGATCATTATAAGAATACGGCACAATCGATCAAGCACGGAATGATTACACATTTGTGGGATGAGGAGAGCGGGCGATTCGCTCGCGGTCTCATTCAGAAGGACAACCGCTGGGTGAAAGATATGACGCTGGAGAGCAGCTTGTTCGGCATTCTTGAATTCGGCGTACTGCCCGTCGAGGACGAGCGTGTCGTGAAGACGATGCTGTCCATTAAGGAAGGGCTGCAGGTCAAGACGGAGATCGGCGGTATCGCCCGTTATACGAATGATTATTACTTCCAGCAATCCGGCGAAATCGACAAAGTGCCGGGAAACCCTTGGATCATCTGTACGCTTTGGGTTGCCAACTTCGAGATCGATTCAGCGAAGTCGATCGAGGAGCTCGAAGGCGCCAAAAATACGCTTCAATGGGTATCCGATCATGCTCTGCAGAGCGGTCTGTTGCCGGAGCAGTTGAATCCGTACGATGGAACACCGTTGTCCGTTGCACCGCTTACGTGGTCGCATGCGACCTTCGTGCAAAGCGTCAGCAAATATGCGGCGAAGTATAAGTCGCTGCGCGATAAAGATAACTAGTTCATTCATGTGAACGCAAAACAAGCTGCCCGCGCATATATGCGACGTGGCAGCTTGTTTGCATTTAAATACGGGTTTCGGATATGGCTTGGCGAATCTTCTCCAGTGATAACTTGGCGTTGTCCTTATTCGCAATCAAGACGTTCACATATAGCGCGTCGATCAGGCTTAGTTGTCCGATCCGGGAGGCCAAAGCCTCGGAGCGGTATTCGGTCTCCTCAGAGCTTGTATGGAGCGCAACGTCGACGTTCTGACTAATCGGAGACTTCGGGAAACCTGTTATTCCGATCGTTCTAGCACCATTGTCGCTTGCCGTCTTCAGTATGCGCAGCGTGTCCTTATTCGTTCCGGAATGGGAGAGGACGACTGCAACATCGTTCTGATCCAACTGGGATGCCGACATCAGTTGGAAGTGGGCATCCGTAAAGGCGAAGGCTTGCTTGCCGCAGCGATAGAACTTATGGACGGCATCCATGGCGATAACAGATGAGCCGCCTATACCGTAGAAATAAATGTTTTTCGCTTGGGACAGCAATTCTACAGCCTTATGGAACGCATCGCCGTCCAGCAATTGGAACGTGTTCTCCAGCGTACGTATATTCGATTTGAATATTTTCTCGGCTATCGTCTTCGCGTCGTCGGATTCATTGATTTCTTCGTAAATCTGTTGTGCGGGCGACATAATCTCCGAAGCAAGCGCGATCTTCATTGCTTGATAGCCTTTATAGCCGATATGCTTGCAGAAGCGGAAGACGGTTGCCTCGGCAACGTGGAGATCATCAGCTACTTCACTGATGGTGCTATGGATAATTTTTTCGGGATTTTCTAATATGTAATTGGCGATTTTCTTTTCTTTCTCGCTGAACCTTGTTTGATAGGAGCGGATTTTTCCGAGCATATTTTGCACCATGGCGGATTTCCCTTCTCGTTGCGGTGTATTGTTGAGAAGTATACCATAAACCGTTAATTGGTAAACCATTTATCTATCCGACTCGTATAGAAAAGTTGCGCATGCGCCTAATCCCTTGTAAGGTTATAGAGGGAATTATTGCGTTATGCAGCGAGTTAACATAGGGAGATGAAGACTAGCAATGGAAACTAAATATATGATTGGCGTTGATATAGGAACAACAAGCACAAAATCCGTATTGTTCACGACGAAAGGGGCTATCGTAGCCAGTCATGGCATCGAGTACCCGCTTCATTCGCCGTCGCCGGCGATCGCGGAGCAAGATCCTGAGCAAATATTCCAGGCGGTTATCGAGACGATCGGACAAGCCGTAGCACAAGCGGGCGTACAGGCTAACGAGGTGGTATGCGTATCATTCAGTTCGGCTATGCATAGCGTTATCGCGGTTGATGAAGCAGGCACGCCGATTACGCAATGTATCACATGGGCAGACAATCGCAGCGCGGAGTGGACGGATAAAATTAAGAACGAGCTGAACGGTCATGAAATTTATTTGCGTACCGGCACGCCGGTTCATCCGATGTCGCCTCTTTCCAAGCTGGCATGGCTCAGTCATGATGAGAAGGAGCTGTTCGAGCGCGCTTATAAATTTATATCGATTAAAGAGTACGTGTTTTTCAAGCTGTTCGGCCAATACTTTATTGACTATTCGATTGCTTCGGCTACTGGACTGTTCAACCTTGAGCAGCTGTATTGGGACGAGGAGGCGCTGCGAGTTGCAGGCGTTACGGCTGATCAATTGTCTGCGCCGGTTCCGACGACTTACAAGCTTGAAGGATTGAATGGCGGTTATGCGGAGCGGATGAATCTGCTGCCTTCGACGCCGTTCATCGTCGGCGCCAGTGATGGCGTCCTGTCGAATCTAGGCGTCAATGCGATAGAGCCTGGAGCTGTTGCGGTTACGATTGGGACGAGCGGCGCTATCAGAGCCGTTACGAATAAGCCGATCACCGATCCGCTTGGCCGTACGTTCTGTTACGCGCTGGCTGATGACCTGTGGGTCATCGGGGGCCCGGTCAACAATGGGGGAATGATCTTCCGTTGGGTTCGGGATCAGATCGGAGCGCATATAGCGGATGAAGCGAAGCAGCGCGGAGTCGACGCCTACGAGCTGCTTACGGAGCTGGCCGCCAAAGTGAGCGCTGGCTCTGACGGCTTGATCTTCCATCCGTACTTATCCGGCGAAAGAGCGCCGCTGTGGAACGCTAATGCAAGAGGTTCATACTTCGGCCTGGGCTTGCATCACCGAACGGAGCATCTCGTTCGCGCCGCTCTGGAAGGCGTTATTTATAACTTGTATACCGTACTTATGGCGCTGGAGGACTTAATTGGCAAGCCGACTAGCATCCAAGCGACAGGAGGTTTCGCCCGCTCTGAGCTATGGCGCCAGATGATGTCCGATATTTTCAACCAAGATCTGCAAGTGCCCGAGAGTATCGAGAGCTCATGTCTAGGCGCAGCCATTCTCGGATTGTACAGCTTAGGCGAGGTGTCCTCGCTGCAAGTCGTCTCCGAGATGGTCGGCGGTTCTCGCAAGCATCAGCCTGATAAGCACAATGCCGCTATTTATGCAGAGATCATGCCGATCTATATTCGATTGTCGCGATTGCTGACAGATGAATATGCGGAAATTGCTGCTTTTCAGAAAAAATGGATGTAAACGGCGACCATTAACGGCGAAATCTTAGTTGCCTCCGTACTTATGAATATAGGACGTTAGCGTTAAGAGCGGCCAAATATAATTGTTGCTCACATAATGAACGTATATACTGCCCGGCAGGCCTGCTCCTGTCGGGTATGTGTATGTCCAGTCGTTTCGATCAAGTGCTTGCAGCAATGCCTTTATGCCGCGCTCAATGGCCGGCGTAGATTTCGGAGATACTGCAATTAAACCATCAAGCGCCCATGCCGTCTGAGAGGGCGTGCTCGCATGCAGCGGAACGTAATGCTTCACTTTGTCGCTTAGACAGGACTCTCCCCATCCGCCATCTGCATTCTGAATACTAAGCAGCCAAGCAGCCGCCTTGCGCACAGCGGGATGATCGTTGGCGACGCCGATAGCCGTCAGCCCTTGAAGGGCAGCCCCTGTGCCGTGCGTATAAGCAATTCCCCAACGACCGTACCAACTGCCATCCTTCTGCTGCTGTGACAACACATACCGAACTGAATCCTCCAGCCAGCTTGACGATGACGTCAGATGAAGCTCTTTGCCTAGAAAATAAAGCGTACGTGCCGTTAGGTCGACCGTTGACGGATCGACAGCGATGTCTGCTGCGCCTTCAAAAGTTAGAAAGCTTGGCGGGGTCGTACTCCCTTGGCGCTCAAAAGCAGGCCATCCGCCATCGTCGTTGCGCATGGACATCACCCAGTTAAGGCCTCTTTGCCATGCGGCATGATCATCCTCGATATTCGTTGCTCCCGCAGTGTCTGATTCCGCTACATAAGGAAGCAATGAYCGCAGCGCTGCTGTACTGTCGTCCACGTCGGGATATAGTGTATTTACGTCAGAGAAGCCCCATCCGCCCGGCGGCGTATCCGGATTGTGAATAGCCCAATCGGCCAGCTTGGTCTGTTGTCTAACTTTCAAATAAGCTGCCGCATTGCGCAGAGCGAAGCTCGAAGGCGGAAGTCCGGTTTCTCGAAGCGCGTAGCTGAGCATCGCCGTATCCCATACTTCCGCGGAAGCGACTTGAATATGGGGGCGATCACGGCATAGCAGCGAGCGAATGCCTGCAACCATACGGCTAATTAATGGCGAGTGGTCATCGTAGCCTAATGCGAGCAACGCCATAATCATCAACATCGTTGCTGTTGAGAAGGTGAGCAGCGTACTGTTCGGTTCGAGTCGATCGAGCATGTATTGCTCAGCCCTTTTCCATGCCTCGTGAGAAGCATCAGCAAACAATCCGGTTTGGGCTATCGTATCGAATAAAGCGGAAAAAGCCGCGAAGATCGGAGGATCATTTTTGAATTCCAGATGCCCGTCAATGAACCAATCGGACAGATCGGGAGCGCTTGGCGCGCGTCTAGCATAAAGACTGTTCGCCATAATGACGGTAGGGACAATATGAGCTCTAGCATGGCCTGACAATGTGAATAGATCGAACAGAGGGTGCTCGCCGAACAGGAAGGGCAGAGGCACGCGCAAGGCATTCGGCCATTCCGCCTGTCCCGAAGCGGACAACCATACTTGCGTAAGCAATGATTTCACCTCAGCCAAGCCGCCGCGGCTGCGAATATATTTCTTGGCATTAACTATCGGCGCATCGTACGGGGTATATAAGCCGGCGTAGAGCAGCGCATAGGCTGCCTCGGCCGTTGCGTCCAAATTGCCTTCCCGCTCATCATGATACAGTTTCCAGGAGCCATCAGGCTGCTGTTGGGAAGCAATACGAATCGCTAAGGAACGGATAAAGGGCTCATCGGCGATGTTCAATATCCGCAGTAACATAATCATGTTGCTGTCGGTCGTCAGGCCGTCGTCAAAGCACAGCCGCCATGCGCCGTCTGGTGATTGCAATCTCAGCAATTCTTCGGTCAATTGTTCTATTTTCTCTCGAAGCGGTTTCAAATCCATCATTCGCTTCATCCTTTGCATAGGTTATTCAATATGTATATGCGAGCGGTGGCCGACTCATTAAAGCAAACAAGGCATCGCCACTAGGAGATGCCTTGCCTTTCTAATTCCCATATTGGATTAGCCTTTCGGCTGCACTGTTCATCTATAGGCAGGAGTTAAAATACAACTGCGCGCAATATAATGACTAGTAAGATGAAGAGAACAAGAATAGTACCCGTATTTGACCATAGGCCGTTACCGCAACCAGCACCCACACCTGCTACAGGGTATCCCATAGTTCATTCCTCCTGAAAAGTAAGTTTAGTGTGATGTTTGTACTTAATCACAAGATAAAGTATGCGGCAGTGGCAGAAGAGAACTAGACATTTGTACCTGTATCGATGCAATTCCACTTTTGCCTACCATTTGATTCTTTAATCTTGCGTAGGCTGCTGCCTTTCCTGGCATTTGCCTTTGTCAGCAGAAAGCGCCGGGGACAGGCTTAGGCYGCGGATATTGCCGGATATGCTTAATTCGGGATTCCAAGTTAACGTTCATGCAATTGCCTGCAAGGAAGCTGGATGCCGCGCCTGTAGCCGTAACTTGAATACAGCCGACCGTAATATACGGGTTGCAGTTAATCCTCTCAATCTGGACGCCTTGCCCTGGCTCGTATTGCGGATCAACMAGTTCGGGCAATTGGCGATCAAAGATCCGGTATGATTCGAAAAAGACATCGCCGGCCGTCGTATGATCTTCCTTGCGCTGCACAGCCAATGCGCGAAGCCTGGCATTCGTCTCGCCGCGATCGCCGAATTGTACGGCGGCCGACAACGAGACGTCGATGAGGTATACGGCGGCAATTCGCGCTGTCCGAATCGGGAACGAATCGTTTGGACCGCTATTATTCGGCACTCGCTGCGCCCTCCTCCTGCGCTCCTTCCGGGAGCGGGAGCGGCGCTACGGGACCTACGATGACCGATTCCGGCGGCGTATCGAACATCGAGTTCAACGTGACGTAGTCGGTGTCCCCGATCTGGAACATTGAAGCGCTCGATACGCCGAGTATTTCGATCTGTCCAACGGTGAGCGCATGATTAACGACTTTGAATTGAATCATCTAGACATTGCCTCCTGATGGTGGAATCCCTTTTTGTAGCTGCTGCATATAGGCGAGCATTGCTGCGTCTGCATCTCTTATTGCTTTGACAAGCACAACTTCGCCTGTATTCTCGTTTGTATTCGGAGTTTCATTATCGTTGCCGCTGTTGTTTGATTGTTGCATATAGTAATTGATTCGTGTTGGCATCTGCTTCTTAATATCATTAAGAATGATTCTACGGTGGAACGGATCTAACGGGATGCATAGATCGGTTTCCATGGCGATAAGTCTTTCGGTCGCATCCGTATCGAGATATCGATTCATATTATTGAATATTTCGTTATACAACGGGGATGGAGGCGTCACTGCAGGAGCTGCTGACGGGAACACCTCAGGTGCTGGTGCGGGTGAAGGTACAGATATTTGCTCGATGGACCCAGGAAAGTGATCGCCGCCGCTGCCGGGAGCGGTCATGCCGATATTCAATGTTCCATCCAGCTTCTCAACCTTCAATTGGTCAAAATGATATTCGATGCTCTCGATATTGTAAGCAGGCTTAGCCTCCAACAGCTTCACCTGCTCGCATAACTCGGCAACCTGCTGCTCTAGCTTCTCGATAATCGTTTGCTGGACGGTTAGCTTATGCATCACGTCATGCGCCCAGGCTTGCCAAGGTGACAGCGGACCTTGCTGCATACGTTCCACCTCCTGACGTAACGGTATGTTTACTAGCGATTATGAAGGATTCGGAAGCGGCACGAACGATAACGGATTTTCCGAGCTGAGCTGCGGAGCAGGCCCAGAGAAGCCGCCCGTATTGAAGAGCTGGGACAATGATCGGATCGAACCTGCGCTGCCTACCTGAAGCACCGAGCTGTTCGAGATGCTGTCTATGCGCATCGAATTGATCGTAATCTGCTGATGAATGGTCCAGCTCATATGACGTTAACTCCCGAGGCTACCTCGTTTTGCGTATTGTCTTGCAAATCCGGATCAAGCGTGTTCGTTGCGCTGACGGCATTGTTGGAATTCGTTAAGCTGCCCGTCAGGAAGGATCCCGACCCTGCGTACGTTTTGGAACTGCTATTGGGCGATACTTGCACGGCATCGCCGAACTGAACGATCGAGCTCGATCCGACACTGACTATTTTTACAAAACCTACGACTGCTGGCATGACGTTCACCCTCTTCTATGAATCGGTCTGGCTGGCCTCTCTGATATTACATCTTATGCGGCATTCGCCTAGACGTTACCCGCCCAAGTACTTGCTGTTGCTAAATCAGCCGGCAGTATCCATCGACTAGGCTGGCGCATATATTGGCAGTAGTGCAGGGAGGCAGGTGTGCTGATGGCGTCCAAATGGAATGATATCGAGAAATGGATGGAAGGGCAGCAGCTTCCAAAAGGGTTCGAGGTGCTCAAAGAGCCGGATTGGGTGGAGCAATATGTAAGGAAGCTGATGACCAAAGCGCTGCCTGAGGCTGCCGGCGTAATAACCGGCTCGAAGTCGGCGGCAGTCTCCGAAACGGACCATTTTGTCATCGTAAAAATAAATTTGCCAAAGGATACGGATCGTGAACAGGTAAGGCTGTTCATTCGCGAAGATCGAGTCCGAGTGGAAGGGCTGCCGAAAGGAAATAAAGAGACCGTGAAGCTGCCGGTACTCGTTAAACCGCGAATATGCAAAGCACAGGTGAAGGATGATATCCTTCATGTGAAATTGCGCAAGCGGCCCGTCAATCGCACCTATCATGAGTCGTATATTGTCTGGTAGCGAGGATATCCAGTTCTTTTGCAGGCAAGGGGGGCCGCTTCATTTGTTGCAGGAACTCCTTGTTTTGTCACGAAATCGACCGGGTTTACGGCTGGATAATGGCAGACTTATCCCTTATAATGGCTAGTGACGTGTATATATTAGTCTATAGAGGAGTGTAACCTGTGTCTTTAGTTGATGTTAGTGACGTATCCGCTGCGTTATTTATACTGGGTATCGTGTTCTTATTGCTTATATTTGGTTTGCTCAGCTTCGGCATATTGCGAATGTTCCAGCAGAAGTTCAGGACAGGCTGGTTCTGCTTCGGCGGCGCTGTCGTCAGCTTCGGCGTATTCATGTACATATTAAACGAATGGTTTCTATAGCGCGCTGTAGCCATCTTATTGGAGGAATCGTCGTTGTTCTGGACGTTAATGTGGTTTATCGTTAATATATTGTTCGTGACTTCCGTGATCGTCTTCCTGTTCATGCACCGCGCATACAAGGAAGCGGCTCTTCAGGCTGATCATGAACGGCTTGCCAAGAGCAAGGGCAGAAGGCTGCTGTTTGGTGTGATCAGTGTTGCGTTGTTAATCGCTATGGTAGTCAGCTTCTTAATAAATATGCGAATGAACGGCTAAAATTCGTCGTTTACCGCTATTATAGGTACGTCTGCAAATGGAGGCTCTCATTGACGAGAGCTTTTTTTTTCGGCATTATGAAGATAGCAACTTTCAATGAACGGAGGTACTGACATTGCATACGATAGATGAAATTATACAAAGCATGGCAAGTCGTGGTCTCCGAATTACGGACCAAAGGAAGACTCTCGCTAAGCTGTTCGCCGAGTCCCCCGGTTATTTGGCGCCTAAGGAAGTCTATGAATATATGGGAAAATCGTATACCGGACTTAGCTTTGACACGGTCTACCGCAATTTGCGAGTGATGGAGGAGCTAGGTGTGCTTGAGCAGGTTATGTTCGAGGAGGGCGTGAAGTTCAAGCTTCATTGCAGGGAGCATGACCATCACCATCATATGATTTGCCTGCAATGCGGACGCACTTATCCAATCACGTATTGTCCGATGGAGCAGACGGCTGTGCCCGACGACTTCCGCGTCGTGAAGCATAAATTCGAGGTATTCGGCTATTGCAAGGAATGCGTGCAGGAAGATACGGCCGCGAGCGAACGATAATGGGCAGCGGACGGGCGCTAAGAATAACGCTTCAAGCACCGATTCATTTCTATCGCAAAGTGATATCGCCGCTGAAGCCGCCAACCTGCCGCTTCTATCCGACCTGCTCCATGTATGCGCTTCAGGCGATCGAGCTGCACGGTCCGGCCAAGGGGGCATGGCTTGCGGCAAAAAGAATTGCCCGCTGCCACCCTTTCCACCCGGGAGGTTATGATCCCGTTCCGCCGGTGAATGACGGGAGTGAGGCGTCTTCTTGAAATATAGGAACGTATAAGTTTCACTCTTATACTTACGCCTATATTTCACTGGAATGAAACGCGCCTCGCCGACTAAGGGACGGCGTCAGCCGTATCACCTTGACAAGTGCCGCGTTGCTTCGGTATATTTTTATTATCTAATCGATTATTGAACTGAATCGTAACGTCCTATGAATGGATAAGTACAATGGCATTCCTTGCTCAGAGAGCCGGTCATTATGGTGCAAGCCGGTGAAGGAAGCGATTGGAAGATGGTCCTGGAGGATCCGCCTTCGAGCAGCAGCATCATTCGGGTGCTGGGTAAGATTGCGGCGCAGCGCCGGCGTTAACGGCATGCCGTCATTAGCAGACGGCACACGAAGCGTTCGAGTTAGGCAGGCTTAATAGCCTCTCATAACTTGAGCGAAATTTGGGTGGTACCGCGTGAGTGCATACTCTCGTCCCATGTTGGACGGGAGTTTTTTGCGTTCACTGGCAAGTCTAAGTACGATAGGAACAATACGGGAGGTCGAATAAACGATGTCTAAGAATGAACCTTTTTACATTACTACGCCGATCTATTATCCGAGCGATAAGCTCCATATCGGCCACGCTTATTCTACGGTCGCGGGTGACGCGATGGCTAGATACAAGCGTCTTCGCGGCTATGATGTATGGTATTTGACAGGAACGGACGAGCATGGCCAGAAAATCGAGCGCAAAGCGCAAGAGAAAGGCAAGACGCCGCAGCAATTCGTAGATGATATTGTGGTCGGCATCAAGGAGCTTTGGAAGAAGCTCGATATTACGAACGATGACTTCATTCGGACGACAGAGGAGCGCCATAAGCAGGTTGTTGCTCAAATCTTTGACCGTTTCTTGAAGCAGGACGATATTTACAAGAGCACCTATGAGGGCTGGTATTGCACATCCTGTGAATCTTTTTTCCTGGAGCGCCAGCTTGAAGACGGCAGATGTCCGGACTGCGGCAAAGAGGTCGAGTGGGTAACGGAGGAAAGCTACTTCTTCCGGATGAGCAAATATGCGGACCGCTTGCTGCAATACTATGAAGAGCATCCAGACTTTATCCAACCCGAATCGCGCAAAAACGAGATGATCAACAACTTCATTAAGCCGGGTCTTGAAGACCTCGCTGTATCGCGGACGACATTCGATTGGGGCATTAAAGTGCCGGGAGATCCGAAGCATGTCATCTATGTGTGGATCGATGCGTTGTCCAACTATATTACGGCGCTTGGCTACAACACCGATAATGACGAGAAATTCCGCAAGCATTGGCCTGCAAGCGTACATCTAATGAGCAAGGAAATCGTCCGCTTCCACACGATTTATTGGCCGATTATGCTCATGGCGCTTGACCTGCCGCTGCCGAAAAAAGTGTTCGCGCATGGATGGCTGCTAATGAAGGATGGCAAAATGTCGAAGTCGAAGGGCAACGTCGTTGATCCTGTCGTTCTTATCGATCGTTACGGCTTGGATGCGCTTCGTTATTACTTGCTGCGTGAAGTGCCTTTCGGGGCAGACGGAGCGTTCACGCCGGAAAACTTCGTGGATCGCATTAACTTCGATCTCGCGAACGATCTTGGCAACCTGCTGAATCGTACAGTCGCGATGATTGACAAATATTTTGACGGCGTTATTCCGACAACGAACCTGGTGCCTACAGACTTCGACGAATCGCTCAAGAAGCTCGGCAGCGACACGGTAACCCAAGTGGAAGCGGCGATGGAAGGCATGGAATTCTCGGTTGCGCTTGCTGCAATCTGGCAATTCGTCAGCCGCACGAACAAATATATCGACGAGACGCAGCCATGGGCGCTTGCCAAGGACATTGCTAAAGTCGGCGAGCTTGGATCGGTTATGAACCATCTTGCTGAATCGCTGCGTATTATCTCGATCCTGTTGCAGCCGTTCCTGACGAATGCGCCTCGCGAAATGTGGCGTCAGCTTGGCATCGCGGAAGGCGAGTCGACGACATGGGAGAGCACAAAGAGTTTTGGAATCATTGGCGGAGGCACTCACGTAACGAAAGGTACACCGATCTTCCCGCGTCTCGAGATGGCAGAAGAAGCTGCATATATCGCGGGAACGATGGGGGGAGGCGTCAAGCCGGCAGAGGCTGCGTCGGAAGCGCCTGCTGCTTCTGATTCGTCTGCAAAGGCAGACAAGCCGGAGACGGCCGTGGAATCGAAAGAAGAAATCGGCATCGATGATTTCGCGAAGGTAGAGCTTCGCGTTGCGCAAGTAATCGCGGCTGAACCGGTTGCGAAAGCCGACAAGCTGTTGAAGCTGCAGCTCGATCTTGGTTATGAGCAGCGCCAGGTCGTCTCGGGCATTGCGAAGTTCTACACGCCAGAGCAGATGGTTGGCCGCAAAGTCATTTGCGTGACGAACTTGAAGCCGGTTAAGCTGCGCGGCGAAATGTCGCAAGGCATGATACTCGCTGCTTCGCATGGCGACCAATTGACGCTGGCTACCGTTCCTGACGAGATGCCGAACGGGGCAATCGTTAAGTAAGTTGGCAGCCATCTAAATAAGGCAGAGGCTGATCCTGAACGCTTTGGCGGAAGGGGTCAGCCTCTTTGCCGTCCCCTTATATTTAGGATCAAACGGGTCAATACAGGAGATAGGACGCGCCTTCCGAATCGGAATGAAACTATATTTATCGTTGACAGCCTATAGCTGTCGTCGTATAATACAAAACGTAATCATAACGATTACGATTAAGGCAAAGCGAAGTTAGGCAGCCGGCTATCATCCTAGGAATGAAGAAATGGAGTGTAACATGATGAGAACAAGATCAAGAGGAATACGATACTTAGCTATAAGCTTAGTTGCAGCAATCGCGCTATTGACTGCGGCTTGCGGCAATACATCTAATAATACGAATACAGCAGAGGGCAATACGGAACAAGACGGCAAGCTGAGCGTCGTTACAAGCTTTTATCCCTTATATTTTATGGCTAAGGAAATTGGCGGAGAGCATGTGAAGGTCGATAATCTCGTCGCAGCAGGAGTTGAACCGCATGACTGGACGCCAAAAAGCCGGGATCTGAGTACGGCTTCGAACGCGAATCTATTCCTGTACCACGGGGCTGGGCTAGAAGGCTGGGTTGAGGATTTCCAGAAAGGGTTGTCCAAGGATAGCGGCGTAGCAGTGAAGGAAATGAGCGAAGGCATTACTTTGATTCATGGCGAAGAAGAAGAGGAACACGAGCATGAGCATGAAGGCGAAGAGGACCATGACCATGAAGGTTTGGACCCTCATACGTGGGTAAGTCCGAAATCCGCGCTGATTTTGGCGGAAAACATTAAGGATAGCTTAATCGAGGCAGACGGTACACATAAAGCCGATTATGAGCAAAACTTTGCTGCACTTCAAGAAAAGCTCGTTGCAATCGATGCTGAATATACGGCGGAGCTAACAAAAGCGAGTAAAAAGGATATCGTCGTATCCCATCAGGCGTTCGGTTACTTGGCAAGAGACTATGGCTTGAATCAGGTGGCCATTATGGGATTAAGCCCGGACGCCGAGCCGCGCGCGCAAGACTTGTTGGAAATCGCCAAATTCGTCAAGGAAAACGATGTTCGCGTTATTTTCTTCGAGGAGCTGGTATCCGATAACTTAGCTAAGACGCTTGCCGATGAGGCGGATGTAGAGACGCAAGTTCTTAACCCTCTGGAAGGACTTACATCGGAGCAGGAGAAGGCAGGCGACTCCTACTTGACGCTTATGGAACGAAACTTGCAATATCTGACGCAAGCATTACAATAAAGTGTAACGATAGTCAGGCAAGCGGGCTAATATCGCTGAGATATAGCCCCTTATTGCTGTAAGGAGATAGAACATGCTGCAACCAAAAACATTAATAAACGAAACGCCGAATTGCCATCAGGAGGTTATTTCACTCGACGGCGTATCGTTCTCGTACCAACAGCAGTCGGTCATTTCGAACGTAAGCTTCGGTGTGAAGGAACGCGATTTCATCGGCTTAATCGGAACGAATGGCGCCGGCAAGACGACATTGCTGCGAATGATCGTTGGTTTACTCAAGCCGACGCAGGGGCAGATTCGTCTGTTCGGACAACCGATTGAGAAGTTCAAGCAATGGGAACGGATCGGCTATGTGCCGCAGAAGAACTCGCTTAATCCGTTGTTTCCGGCGGTAGTGAGAGAAGTGGTGCTGTCCGGACTGTATGGGCGGAATAAGCTGTTCAAGAAAGTAACGAAGGAAGATCATCAGAAATGCAATGATGCGCTTCATGCTATGGGGATCGAAGACTTAAGCGAGAAGCGGATCGGTCTGCTCTCGGGCGGTCAGCAGCAGCGCGTATTTCTCGCAAGGGCGCTGATCAACAATCCGTCATTGCTCATTCTGGATGAGCCTACGGTCGGTATCGATACCGAGACGCAGGAAAGCTTCTTCCATATGATCAAGCATATGCATCAGCATCATAATATGACGTTTCTGATGGTGTCGCATGACATGGATATGATTCGGTCGTACCTCGGCCAGCAGCCGGCTTCGGAGAGCGGCAAGCTGAAGTTCTATATTAGACATTCGCATGAGACGCAGGATTGCGTGGAGAGCAATTTGGCACATAGCTTGAAAGGGCTAAGGGAGCAATTGGAGAGCGGGAAAGAGGTTGTTCGGATTGGAGATCGTTACTAGCGAGTTTTTTCAAAGAGCTCTTATCGGGGGCTTGTTAATTGGTGTTACTGCGCCGCTGATGGGCATATTTCTAGTGCTGCGCAGATTATCGATGATCGGAGATACGCTGTCGCATGTATCGATTGCCGGCGTTGCGCTCGGATTCCTTATTGGTGTCTACCCGATAGCGGTAGGTCTTGTGTTCGCCATAGCCGCATCATTCGGCATCGAGAAGCTTCGCAAAGCGTATAAGACGTATGCCGAGCTGTCACTGGCCATAATGATGTCGGGCGGGGTGGCGCTGGCCTCGCTGCTGTTCACGCTTGGCAAAGGATTCAACATGAACGTGAACAGTTACTTATTCGGCAGCATCTACACGCTTAGCAGCGGCGATCTTTATTTGATTGGCGTGGTAACGCTTGTCGTTCTGATTGCGATCCGAACGCAGGTGAAGGAGCTGTTTCTCATTACGTTCGATGAGGATGCGGCTGCAGTAAGCGGGTTGCCCGTCCGTTTCTATAATGTTATGATTAGCGTGCTTACGGCACTCGTTATTAGCGTATCGATCAAGATTGTAGGCGCTTTGCTCGTATCGGCTCTATTAACGATACCGGCTGCGTGCAGTCTAATTATCGCGAGAAGCTTCAAGCAAAGCGTTATTTCGGTTGTTATTATCGGTGAGATTGCTGTCGTTGCCGGCTTGCTGATTGCGGGGGTATGGAACCTTGCGCCAGGCGGAACGATTGTATTGCTGCTAATCGTTATTTTGCTTCTGTTGCTCGTGTTCAAGCGGGGATTGAAGCTAGGCAACTGATCAGCTGATTCGAGATTGAGGTGAAATGGTTTGACCGATGTTAATATTTGGCTGGCGTTTACCGCCGGCATTGCTTCGTTTGTGTCACCTTGCTGCTTGCCCTTATATCCGTCTTATCTATCGTACATAACCGGTATTTCGGTATCCGATCTGAAAGAAAACGACCAGACGAAGAAGCAGCGCATGCGCATGATGTCGCATACGTTCTTCTTCATATTGGGCTTCTGCACGGTGTATTATGCTTTAGGTTATTCGACGAATCTGTTCGCGGAATTTTTCAGCGAATATCGTCAGCTTATCCGTCAATTGTCGGCAATACTTATTATTCTGATGGGCTTGTTCTTGGTCGGACTATTCCAGCCGAAGCTGCTGCTCAAAGACACGAGGAAAAATCTGATTCCGCGGAAATCAAACTATATCAGCTCGTTCGTGTTCGGCATCGGCTTCTCGGCAGGCTGGTCGCCCTGTGTAGGGCCCGTGTTGACTGCAATTCTTGGCTTGGCAGCCTCGTCGCCGGATACGTGGTTCCAGTTAACGACAGCTTATGCGCTCGGATTCGCGATCCCATTCTTCGTATTGGCCTTCTTCCTAGGAACGGCAAGATGGATACTGAAGTACTCTTCCCTTGTCATGAAGATCGGCGGCGGTGTTATGCTGCTCATGGGCGTGCTGCTATTCACGGATCAGATGACGCAAATTACGATTTGGCTTAATTCAATAACGCCGGAATGGCTGAAGTTCTAAGTAAAGTATTCGATCTTCGCTTCCGGAAAATGCTCGAAAATGCGCTCCGATATGAACATGCGGAGCGCATTTGCCTGTTCATCGGGATATACGTATTTGCCTTGTCCCCAGCGGCCCCATTTGTATTTGCGTTTCTCCATGTCCATCTCCAGCTTCGTACGAGGGTAACGCTTCTCAATGACGGTTTTAGCCGTCTTCGTGAACCGGTGCTGAATTAACTCGAACGTGAGATCACGCCTTGCCTCAGGAGGCAAATCGGCAGCCAGAGCGGCAATCAGCTCGCCGTACCCTTCCTCCCAGCCATCATGCCAGATGATCGGCGCGATAATGAAGCCCATCGGATAACCAGCTTTGGCGACCTTGACCGCCGCTTCGATACGCTGTTCGAAACGGGAGGTGGCCGGTTCGAAATGTTTAATGACGTATTTGGCGTTAACGCTGAACCTTATTCTCGTGTGGCCGTTATGCTTTGCATCCAGCAGCGAATCGACATGATGGAATTTCGTGACGAATCGAAGCCTTCCCAACGGCTCTTCGCCAATGAATTCAATCAACTCGCGCAGACTGCCAGTAATGGGCTCGAGTCCGACAGGGTCCGAGGTGCAAGCCGCTTCGAAGCGGGTGATTTCGGGCTTGCGTTCTTCAATGTAACCTTTGGCCGCTTCGATGATGTTGTCGATATTGACGTAGACACGAATATAGGGTTTAGCTCCCAGCGTTGTTTGCAGGTAACAATAATGACAGTGCGCCATGCAGCCAGTTGCGATAGGAATTGCGTACTCCGCTGAAGGCTTGGACGTATCGAATTTGAGTGTCTTTCGAATGCCGACGACAAGCGTGCGTTTTGCAATTTTATATTGCTCCAGCTCCGTATCGCCGGGCAGATTCGTAATGCGGTTATGCGAGGTTGTCATACGATAAGGAATGCCCTGCTCCTTCACCCATTCAAAAATGCGTTTGCCTTTCGGGTAATCGAGCGCGGAGGGCTCGAAATAAACAAGCTCGGGGACGAAGGAAAGCGTTGAACGGTCTATTTTCGGACGATCAATCACGTTAGCGCTCATGTAAGCAAAGTCCTCCTCGAATAATGGCATTCATGCTTGGCATCATTGCTTATAGTGTATGGAATTCAAGGACGAACCAAACTGGAAAGATGCAGTGCGGCGTTTCGGACAGGTTGCAGTGTCAGGCTCGTACAGTGTATGATACATAGAGTAACGCCGAGGAAACAAGGTGAAGATGCAGGGTTAGGGGGTTCTTCAGGTGCCGACTCCGAGCATGGAAGACTACTTAGAGAGAATTTATAAGCTCATCGACGAAAAAGGATATGCGCGTGTTTCGGATATTGCGGAAGGCTTAGAGGTACATCCGTCCTCGGTCACGAAGATGATACAGAAGCTCGACAAAGACAACTATTTGATCTATGAGAAGTATCGCGGTCTTGTTCTTACGAATAAAGGAAAAAAAATGGGCAAGCGGTTGGTTGACCGTCATCAATTGCTGGAAGATTTCCTGACGACGATTGGCGTGCAGGATGAAAATATTTATCGCGACGTAGAAGGAATCGAGCATCATTTGAGCTGGGATTCCATTACATGCATTGAGACGTTGGTTGAATATTTCCGCCGTGACAGCCAGCGGCTGGAGGAGCTTCGCTCCTTGCGCTCCGAACTGGACAGCGAGTAGAGTACATAGCAATGAATAATGAAAAAAGGGATTGCAGCCCGCGCGGGCCGCAATCCCTTTTTTCGTTGTTAGTGATACTTAGGCATATCGTTGTCGTCCTTGCCGCCTTCAATGACTCGGAACGGCACCGTCTTGGAACGTGGACGGCTCGTCTTCGGCTTAGCTGCCGTTGATGAACGGCCTTGTTTGACGCGCGTCTGGCTCTGACCCGTGCGGCGATACCCTTGCAAGAACGAAGGCGGATATTTGTAAAGGAGGAAGATCGCGCCGAGTATGACGATGGGAAGGATGAAGCCGAACGGATTCGTCGTTATGCTGAACAACACTCCGATTACGAGCAAAATTAATATCGTAATTGACCATCCATTCCATTTTCCTTGTACTCTGCTCATCGCTATTCCTCTTTTCTTATTAGAAATTAAGCTTTCGTCATTTGTTGCTCCAACTCGCGCATCCGGTTGAAGGAAGCGATGGATACGGCAACTTGCTCGTCTTGCGGTTCTTTGGTCGTCAATAGCTGAAGCCATAGCCCTGGATAGCCAAGGTAACGTAGTACCGGAATGTCTCTAAGCGCGTTCGTCCACTTCAGCACCTCGTAGGAGATGCCAAGCACGACTGGCAGCAGGAGGACACGGATGTACACGCGTTCCCAGATCGAATCCCATGTGAAGACGGGCAGCGAGTATATAACGACGCCGACGATAACGGTAAATACAATGAAGCTCGAACCGCAACGGTAGTGCAGACGGCTGTATTTCTGAACATTGCGCACCGTCAGATCTTCACCGGCTTCATAAGCGCTAATGACCTTGTGCTCAGCGCCGTGATACTGGAAAAGACGCTTGATGAGCGGTGTCATCGAGATGAAATACAGATACGTAAGCAGCAGGATGATTTTAATAAGTCCTTCTAATAAATTATGACCGATTTTGTTGCTGAATACCCCTGCGAATAGCAATTCTTCCAGCGCGGCAGGCACTGCAGTAAATATGAGCTTGCCGAAGATGAAGGACAGGACGCCGGCAACGGCTACGCCGACAACCATACTAATGCTCCAGCCTCCGGATTTCTTCTCTTCCTTGCTTTCTTTCGTAACATCGATTGAAGCTGCTTGTGCGTTAGCGTCGGCCTTGTTATCCTTGGCCTCGCTCGTCTCATCCTCCGCATAAGCTTCCATGGAGAAGTTAAGATGCTGCGACCCTTTGGCGCTTGATTCGATAATGCCAACTACGCCGCGCAGTAAAGGGATTTTTTTTAAGCGTTGTACCCAAGGCTTCGAGACGGAAGGGACCTCGTAAAATACGATTTCATCGTTTTTGCGCCGTACGGCCGTTACGTTAACGTGTTTGCCTGCAAACATTACGCCTTCGATAACAGCTTGTCCGCCATAAGCGCGTCTAATATCCTGCGGCAAGAGCTTGTCACCATCCCCAAAGTAAGGTTTCGTCATCAATCCTATTGCGACGAATCTGTCTATCGTTTTGTAAGTCTATTGTACTTGATCTATGCGTGAATTGCCAACGTCATCATCATCCAGCAGCGCATGTTATAGGTGCATGTTGATTCTGTTATTCGTGTGGCATTGATGAATTGCGAAGAAGGCGATTGTCACATAATAAAGGAGTCAGATACAAGATAGCGAAGAAAGGCGGTCAATTAAGATGTCGACGTTGGCTAAGAACAAACGCAGCGATCAGGAAGTCTACTCGGATCATCATACGAATCCATGGACGTACCCGATGATGATAGGACTTTACGCCGGAATCATATGGGGCGGACTTAGGTGGGTGTTCTATCAAATTAAGTTTACTACCGTGCTGCCGGGGTTTATAGGCGATCCGTTTTTTAAGCAGTCTTTTTTGAGGACGGGATGGGGGGGACTAGCCGGAGTAGGATGCTATGTCTTATTTTCAATTGCTGCGGCACTGTTGTATAAGCTGGTTCTCGGGAAATTGCGCGGCCCATGGCCGGGAATCGGTTACGGCGTATTCTGGTGGGCGCTTATCTTCTTATTGCTAGGCCCAATGCTCGGTATGACGGCATCAATTACGAAATCTGGCTGGAATACATTGTTCACAGAGATCTGCGTATTCATTCTTTGGGGGCTGTTTGTCGGCTATTCCATCGCTTTCGAATTTACGGACGAAGCTTCGCGGGAGCCGATTCCGGCACCGACATGAGTTATCACTTCTCAAGCGGCCGGCATTTGTGGTAAAATGTGAAAGCCGTTTACGCTAGAGAATGAAAGCAGTATCAGCTTAAACTCTAATACATCGCTCGAGCTTCCCAGCGTGACGACAGATGTGCTCTTCTACCGGGCACACAAAGCTGCGTTCGTAGGGGAGGTTAATTCATGAGCAAAGTTCTCGTTCTAAACGGTCCTAACCTGAATATGCTGGGCATTCGAGAGCCTGGGGTGTATGGAACGGAAACGCTGGCCTATATTGAATCGCTTGTGAGGGAGAAGGGCGAGGCGCTTGGCTTCGAAATCGATTTCTTCCAAACGAACCATGAGGGCGAGATGATCGACAGGATACATAGTGCTTTCGGCATTGCTAACGGAATCGTCATTAATCCTGGCGCTTGGACGCACTACAGCTACGCCCTGCGAGATGCGCTTAGCGCGGTAAGCTTGCCGATCGTTGAAGTGCATTTGTCCAACATTCATAAGAGAGAAGCGTTCCGGCATGTATCGGTTATCGCTCCGGTTGCCGTCGGACAGATTGCGGGCTTTGGCGCGCATAGCTACTTATTGGGCTTGGATGCGTTGGCACGGCATTTGCAAAGTAAGTGAATGAAAGGAAGTGTAGCTTATGTCAAACGAAAGAGTAAACCGTCTGCGCAAGCTGCTAGTGGAATCAAGCTATGAAGCCATTCTAATCGGGAGCGATATTAATCGCCGCTATATCAGCGGATTCACAGGCTCCTCAGGAATGGTGCTTATTACGCAGGACGAAAGCTATTTGCTCACTGATTTCCGGTATCGTACACAAGCGCCGCAGCAGGCGGCAGGCTTTCAGATCGTGGAGCATGGTGCGAATCCGATTAACGATGTGCGTGAACTGCTTGCCAAGCACGGCATTAAGCAGCTAGCTTTCGAACAGGATCATGTCGTCTACAGCCAATACTCAGCTTGGGCTGAGGCGTTGCCAGGCATTGAACTGCAGCCTTCCGGCGCGCTCGTAGAGAAGCTTCGGATGATTAAGGACGCAGCAGAGCTTAAGGTGATGCAAGAAGCTGCCGATCTGGCGGACAAGACGTTCAGTCACATTCTGAATATCATTAAGCCGGGCATCAGAGAGTCGGATATTGCCCTTGAGATGGAAGTGTTCATGCGCAGTCATGGCGCAACTTCATCTTCTTTCGACACCATTGTTGCATCCGGTGAGCGATCAGCGCTTCCGCATGGTGTTGCAAGTGATCGCCTTGTAGGACAAGACGAATTTGTTAAGCTTGATTTCGGCGCTTATTATCAAGGCTATTGTTCTGATCTTACACGGACAGTAGTGGTCGGCACGCCGACCGAGAAGCACCGTGAAATATATTCTATCGTGCTGGAAGCGCAGTTACATGCGCTTGAGCATATTAAGCCGGGCATTAGCGGCCGTGAAGCGGATGCGCTTGCCCGTGACGTTATTGCGAAGTACGGCTACGGCGATCTATTCGGACATGGCACTGGTCACGGCCTTGGCATGGAGATTCATGAATCGCCCCGATTGTCGAAGCTCAGCGATACGATTTTAACCCCCGGCATGACTGTAACGGTAGAGCCTGGCATATACATTCCCGGCTTCGGCGGGGTTCGTATCGAGGACGATATCGTGATTACGGAAACCGGTATTAAAATATTAACCTCATCTCCGAAAGAGCTCATTATTTTGGGATAGGAACAATTTATTCAGGAGGTATATTCAGTGATTTCAGTAAATGATTTTAAAACAGGCTTGACCGTACAGGTCGACAACGACATCTTCTCGGTAATTGACTTCCAGCACGTTAAACCGGGCAAAGGCGCGGCTTTCGTTCGTTCCAAATTGCGCAATCTTCGCAACGGCAACGTTGTTGAGAAAACGTTCCGTGCGGGCGAGACAATCGGCCGTGCAATCATTGAGAACCGCGAAGTGCAATACCTGTACAACTCCGGTTCCGAATATACGTTCATGGACAACGAGACTTACGACCAATTCAACCTCGACAAGAAACAGCTTGAATGGGAGCTTAACTTCTTGAAAGAGAACATGAACGTTAACATCTCCAGCTACCAAGGCGAAATCCTCGGTATTCAGATGCAAACGAGCGTTGATCTGAAAGTAACGGAAACGGAGCCGGGCGTGAAAGGCAACACGGCTCAAGGCGCAACGAAAAACGCGACGCTTGAGACTGGTCTTACGGTTCAAGTTCCTTTGTTCATCAACGAAGGCGACGTGCTTCTGATCGACACGCGCGAAGGTAAATACATTTCCCGCGCTTAGTTGCAGCGGGATTTGAAAATGATGGAAAACCGTCCGGTGCTTGCATTCGGACGGTTTTTTTTTGTGGGTTTATATACCCATTAGCTTGCGATTTGTGTTATAATATTGACTTGTATGTATATGTCAAGGTTGGGAGTGAACAGCTTTGTCGTTGATAGTGATGAAGTTTGGCGGCAGCTCTGTCGGTACACCGGAGAGAATGCAGCGCGTAGCAAAACGTATAATTGAAAGGCAGCAGGAGGGCAACCAAATCGTGGTCGTCGTCTCTGCCATGGGTGATACGACCGACGATTTAATCGATCAGTCGAAGGAGCTGAATCCGAATCCGCCGGCGCGCGAGATGGATATGCTGCTTACCGTAGGTGAGCAAATATCGATCGCGTTGCTATCGATGACGATTCATCAGGAGGGTCATAAAGCACAATCGTTCACGGGCTGGCAAGCAGGCATCCGCACTGAAGCTGTTCATGGTAAAGCGAAGATGACCAATATTCAGCCTGACCGGCTGTTCAAAGCGTTAGAGGAAGGCAATGTTGCGATCGTTGCCGGATTCCAAGGGATGACCGAGGAAGGCGAAATAACGACGCTTGGCCGCGGCGGCTCGGATACGACGGCCGTTGCGCTTGCAGCTGCTATCAAAGCGGACGTATGCGAGATTTATACCGACGTTGACGGGATCTATTCGACTGATCCGCGCGTCGTTAAGAATGCCCGCAAGCTGAATGAAATTTCCTATGACGAAATGCTGGAGCTTGCCCATCTTGGAGCGGCAGTATTGCATCCGCGAGCAGTGGAATATGCGAAGCATAACAATGTGAAGCTGGTTGTTCGATCCAGCTTTACCCAAAATGAAGGTACGAGCGTAAAGGAGGAAGCGGTCATGGAGCAAGGCGTGGTCGTTCGCGGCATCGCGTTTGACAAAAATGTAGCTAGAATCAGCATTATCGGCGTTGAGGATATTCCTGGCGTGCTTGCTGGTGTATTCGGAGCGTTGGCGGGCAACGGCATCGACGTTGACATTATCGTTCAAAGCGGCGTGCAGGACGGCAAAGCAGACTTCTCCTTCACGGTATCGCGTGACGACAAGGACAAAGCGATTAACGTAATCGAGAGCATTCGCTCCTCTTTCCCTTATCGCGAAGCAAGCTCCGAGGAAGATTTAGTCAAAGTGTCGATCGTTGGCGCAGGCATGGTCAGCAATCCAGGCGTAGCTGCGAAAATGTTCGCGGCGATCTCTTCTCTCGGCGTAAGCATCAAAATGGTAAGCACGTCCGAAATCAAATGCTCCTGCGTTATTTCAGCAGAGCCGCTGAACGAAGTTGTACGTGCGCTTCATACCGCATACGACCTCGACACGGCAGAGCAAGTATTCGTAGGCGGACCGCAGGACCGTCGCTAATCGCAATCATAAGTTAAGCAAGCCCGCGTCGGTATCAGCCGAGCGGGCTTTTTTTCATTATTCGGAAATCATGCAGCTACCCGCCCATAAGCTTAAACAGCTTGTACAATATAGCTGTAATACCGGCAGCCATAAGCGGCCCGACAGGGATGCCGCGCATGAAGACGATGCCGACGATGGAGCCTAGCACAAGCCCGACAATGATCTGAGGGTCGACCTTCAACAGTTCGAGCCCTTTGCCGTTAATATAAGTGGCGGCAGCGCCGCCAAGCAGGGCGAGCCAGCCTGGCCAGGAGCTTAGCGCCGCTAACAATTCTTTCGACTGGATCCGTCCCGATGCGAAAGGGACGAGTACGCTGAAGGTTAGAAATAATAAGCCAATCTCCAAACCTCGCCTTTCAATCGCAGGTAGAAAACGTTCCAAATGAACGAGCTTAACTGCGAGTAGCAGGCAAGCGGCGGTGGCGATGATCGGAGATCGGCCAACTAAACCAATTATAATCAAGCCTACTAATATAATTTCACCGACCATCCCCAACGACTCCTCGAACAATGATATGTCCAGCAAACCACCTGATAAGCGGCCTTTGAACAGTTCATTATATGGACAAGCGGTCGTCAATATGTCACTCTAGCTTCTCGTCAACAAATCCCCGTTCAGCCTTGGAACGGTCTGATAGACGTCGACAGCCGCACAGGCTTCGACATCTTTTTTGAAGCCAAGCTTGCATAACCGTTTACCCGACATGCCACTCAACAAGGTTTCGACAATGTGGTTTGCCCGATTGCGATAAAGCGCGAGCATAGCGATTCCGAAGTCGTCCGTCTCTACTGGCCCTCCGCCAAGCTCTTGCAGCTTGTTCAGTACAAGTCCGGCGCATAAACCATCCTCGATAGCGAATTCATCATGGCTGCCCGCGCATAACAGCACGACATCTCGGCGCAGGTCAAGCGCTGCTTTGGCGCTTGCTTCGGCATTCAGCAACGAGGCGGTAAGTACATAATCCGCTCTCATCGATTTGTGAATGGCCCTCGTTCCGTTTGTCGTCGTTAAGATGACGCGTTTGCCAGCTACATTTTGCTCGGAATATTCATCAGGCGAGTTGCCTAGATCAAATCCTGCTATTTTACGGCAAAATCGTTCACCTCCTAGCAGGTCGCCCGGTTTCTGGAGCGCGCGCGCCTCCATAACCGTTTCCGCAGGGAGGACACAGGAAGCGCCAGCCTCTATTGCGGAAATGATCGTGCTCGTAGCACGCAGAACATCGATTATAATTGCCGTTTTATGATGGAACTTGGCCGAACTGGCCTCATTAACGCTTGAAATGACTTGCACTTGCATCGTCTCGTCTCCGCCTCTCCTTCGGCTATTGTTATAGACCTCGCAGTCATAGCCAAAGCATCAAATCATATAAAAGAACGTATCCGACTGTCCGAACTCGAAGGTGTCGGAGCGCAAGCCCCGCCTCATAGCCTCCAGCGCCAGTACGTCTGAAGGCGCAATGTTCCCGAGATGCACGTCAGCGCCGAAATAGCGAAGCAAATGAACCTGCTGCTGCTTCTGCGGCGCTTCCCACATGAGCCGCTTATGCTCCGCAACCCGGCTAATGACTTCTTCCAGCATGCTGTCCCTGCATTTGCCGGATTCATCGAATAAGCCGACATCTACGCCGGATTCTCTAGCTTCAACGGTTACAAGCATAGCTCCTGCATCCCAGTCACATTCCGCGGTGAAGGCTAGCTCCTCGGGATCGATTAATGAGCCCGCTGCCTTTTTGCCATATTCCGTAATGACGTGGAGTCCTCTGGAAATGCCTTCTTTAATAAGGCCGGTTCTTCGTTTGCGGTCCAGCTCGATCGTGCCGTCTGACACTTCAATGCCGTTGAAGCCCATCTGACATACCGTATCCATGAAAGAACCGATTTCTTGCTGAGCAACTGCAGCCTCCAGAAGCGTGCCTCCAGGCATAACGATAAGTCCTTGCTCTCTAGCCAGCGTGAGCTTCTGCTGAAGCAGCTCGGGCGTATAGAGAACGGAAGTGCCGAATGCTAGCTTAACGATGTCGACATGCGGACCGGCTAGCTGCACGAAATCAGCGAACTGATGGAAGCCCATCCCTTTGTCGATCACCATCGTTTGTCCGAATCGGTTCATTCGGCTAGCAGCCCGTTTGCCGCTAGGATCTTGCAATAGTCGATTCCAGCCCGTGGCTGATGCAATAGTCATGACGATCGTCTCCTTGCCCGCGCTTTGCTTGGGACAGTATTGTAATCCAATGGTTTACTATATGCGTCATTTGTTAGGCATGTGCCCTGCATGAAATAGAGACAAGCAAGCATAAGCATAGGTAATAGCATCTTATTGGAAAGGAGGCTGATTTCACGTGTTGAACAAAATCGTATTGTCGATGGCGTCGCTTCGGTTAATGTCCGGTACGATCGAGATTTGCGCCGCCCTGCTCATGTTGAAGCTGAACCAAATCGACAAGGCGCTAATCATCAATTCATCGCTCGCTTTTGTCGGGCCCGTCATCCTGCTCGCCACGACGACAATCGGACTAATCGGTATGGCAGACAAGCTCTCGCCGGCGAAGTTCACCTGGGTTGCGATTGGTATCATCTGCCTAATGATCGGTATTTTGAAAAAATAATAGATTCTAGCAATTGCGTGGGCGAGTCATATTTTCGCCCTATCTGCATACAATTGGAACTACGAGAGGACAAACATCCAGGAGTGATGAGCATGCTGTCGCGAGTCATACATTTGCTGCCGCTTGAATTAAAGTCGTTGCTAGAGCGTCTTCCCGCTCAGGTTAAAGAGCAGCTAGAGGAAATACGAATCCGGGAGGGACGTCCGCTCGAAGTTGGTTTTCGCGGTCAATCCCGCTTTGTTGCAAACGACGGATCGCTCCGGCAATCGACTACGGACGATACGTATAAGTCGAGCAGCGATCTATGCCGTAAGCTGCTTGAGAGAATTACGAACTATTCCWTGTATGCAATGGAAGAAGAGCTGCGAAGAGGTTTTATTACCGTTACGGGCGGCCATCGAATTGGACTTGCTGGCAGAACGATTTTGGACGGCGGGACGGTAAGAGGAATTCGGGATATCGGGGCATTCAACATCCGAATCGCAAGAGAAGTACTCGGAGCTTCGACACACTTGCTGCCTAAGTTGCTGGATAAGTCGCGCAAGACGCTGCTATCGACGCTCATCCTAGCACCGCCGCAGCAAGGCAAGACAACGCTCATCCGCGATATTGCGAGATCGGTCAGCTACGGTTATTGGCAGCAAAGCGATCTGGAGGGCTGGCAAGGGCGCAAGGTTGGCATCGTTGATGAACGTTCAGAGATTGCTGCATGCATGAGGGGCATTCCGACGTTCGACATTGGGCCTCGCACCGACGTCATGGATGCTTGCCCGAAAGCAGAGGGAATGATGATGCTTCTTCGCTCGATGTCTCCTGAGGTTATCATCGCCGATGAGATTGGTCGTCCGGAGGATGGCGAAGCGATTCGGGAGGCGAGTCATGCGGGTGTTAGTGTCGTAGCGACCGCGCACGCGTACGATTTGCAGGATGCGCGGGGAAGGCCGGTGCTTCAGAAGCTCCTTGACGAAGGGACCTTCGCTAACGTCGTTGAACTGAAGCGAACGGCAGATGGAATTATGCATCGCGTTGTAGCTTCGGGCGGCAAGCGGTATGACACCTTTGACCCGGTCGTTGCTTCATCTCGGCGCGAGGCAAGCACTAGCAGCCGGTTCAGAGCTGGTGAGCCGTGATTAAGCTGCTTGGAGCAGTTCTCATCCTGATCGCGGGCACGATGATCGGTTTCCAGCAGGCCGCTAGATTTGCGGATCGGCCGAAGCAGCTTAGGCAGCTCGCTCATGCGCTGCAACGGTTGGAGACGGAGATAGGCTACGGACATACGCCGCTTCCTGAGGCGCTCGAACGAACGGCGGAAGCCTCGCCCGCACCGTTGTCCGAGCTGTTCCGCAGTGCAGCGGGCGGGGTGTGGCAAGGCGATGAGAAATCATTCCGCGAAAGCTGGGAGCAAGCCGTTAACGAGCAATGGCCATACACCTCGATGCGTTCAGGCGAGCAAGCCGTTATGCTGCGTCTTGGCTCAACGCTGGGTATAAGCGACAAAGAGGATCAGATGAAGCATTTGCGGCTAGCTTTATTGCAATTGAAATCGGAAGAGGATGCAGCCAGAGACGATCAAGGTCGCTATGAGAAAATGTGGAAAAGCCTTGGCGTATTGATCGCAGCGCTGATCGTCATATTGATGGTGTAATGGGGTGCCGTACGGATGAACATGGATGTGAGCGCGATTTTCCAAATTGCCGGCATCGGGATCGTCATTGCAATGATCCATTCGGTTCTGAAGCAAATGGGAAAGGAAGATATGGCGCAATGGGTAACGCTCATCGGGTTTGTTGTCGTCTTACTGATGGTTGTAAGACTGTTGAACGACCTTTTTCAAGAAATTAAGACGATATTTCTGTTCCAGTAGACGTCTGCAGCTAGACGCATTCGAGTAGGTGAACGAAGTGGAAATCATTCAAGTCGTCGGCCTCGGCCTGATGTCAACCGTCCTCATTCTTGTCGTACGGGAGCAGAAGCCGATGTTCGCCTTCCTGCTTACGGCATTTACGGGATTGTTCATCTTCCTGTATCTGATCGGCAAGATCGACATCGTCATCACGGTGCTTGAGGATCTGGCCAATCGGTCGGGCATTCCGTCCATTTACCTGAAGACGATTTTGAAAATAATCGGGATTGCCTATATCGCCGAGTTCGGAGCGCAGATTGTGAGAGATGCAGGGCAGGAAAGCATCGCGTCAAAAATAGAATTCGCCGGCAAGGTGTTCATCCTTGTCATGGCCGTACCGATCATAAGCGTCATCGTCGAGACAGTGATCGGCTTACTGCCGGCAGGGAGCTGATGCCTATGCTGACTATATCCAGCACCTTAGATCGGGCCAAGCTGCTGCTCGCCGTGATGGCGGCCGTACTGCTATTCTCATTCGTGCCTTCGGTGTCGGGAGAAGCCGGCATCTATGCAGAAGAGCCTGCTGCAGCCGGGACGAGCCAGTCGGAGCAGTTGACGAACGAACTGGCCGCTGATCAGATCGGCGGGCTCGATACAGACGCGGTAGAGAGCTATTGGAATAAGCTCCGCAGCGAATATGGCGGTTACTTTCCCGAACAGCGTGTGCCGAGCTTCATGGAAATGATTATGCCTGGCGGCGGAGGGCTTAAGCTAACCGATGTGCTGAAGGGCATCATGAAGTACTTCTTGCATGAAGTGCTCTATAATGGGCGGCTGCTCGTCACGATTGTGCTTTTGACGGTGTTCAGCATGGTTCTCGAAACGTTGCAGAACGCTTTCGAACGAAATGCCGTCAGTAAGGTCGCTTACTCCATTACGTACATGGTCATGATTATTATTGCGGTCAACAGCTTTCACGTCGCAATCGGCTATGCAAGGGAAGCGATCGAGAGCATGATTCAATTCATGCTTGCGATGGTGCCGCTGCTCTTGACGCTGCTGGCTTCGATGGGCAATGTCGTGTCGGTGTCGGTGCTTCATCCGCTTATTATTTTCATGATACACGCAGTCGGCACGCTGATCTATACGGTCGTATTTCCGCTGCTGTTCTTCTCGGCCGTGCTCCATATTACGAGCGCCTTAACCGACAAGTTCAAGGTGACGCAGCTCGCGAACTTGCTTCGCAACGTAAGCGTTGGCGTACTTGGAGCGATGCTCACCATCTTCCTTGGCGTCATATCCGTACAGGGCGCAACCGGGGCGGTGACGGACGGTGTTACGCTCAGGACTGCCAAATTCGTAGCCGGCAACTTTGTTCCCGTCGTTGGTCCAATGTTCTCGGGTGCTGCAGATACCGTCATATCGGCTTCAATGCTGGCGAAGAATGCAATCGGATTAGCCGGGGTTATTATCCTGTTATTCATCAGCTCATTCCCAGCGATCAAAATAATGACGCTTGCGCTCATCTACAATTTGGCAGGAGCGATCATGCAGCCGCTTGGCGATTCGCCCATCGTAACCTGCCTGCAGACGATTGGGAAAACGATGATATATGTGTTCGCAGCGCTTGCGGCCGTGAGTCTGATGTTTTTCCTGGCGGTGACGATTATCCTGACAGCCGGCAACGCCGCAATGATGGTCAGATAGGAGGGAGCGAGTAGGCGATGGTTGCTTGGCTTAGCGATTGGCTTAGAGACATCATAGCGGTCATCCTAATCGCCGTTTTCGTTGAACTGCTGTTGCCAAACAAAGCGATGCTGCGGTATGTGCGGCTCGTTGTCGGACTTTTTATTTTGCTGACGATTATGTCTCCGATTATGAAGTTGCTGCAGACCGATATGAACTCGATGCTGGACGAAGGGCTCTCTGCTTGGACGCAATCAGCAGCCGAACAAAGCTTGAAGATGCAGGGGATGAACGAGATTAATCAGAATGCGCAGAAGCTTACCGAGAAACGTGATCAAGAAGCTGCCAAGCTGACCGAAATCACGTTGGAAAAAACGATTAAAAGTGAACTGGTGAAGCAGTTGAATGCCCCCGTATCAGAAGTTGACGCGGAACTGAGTTGGGTCTCGGATGCAGGTGTTCGGACGCCTCGTCTGGACAAAGTAACAGTTTCCTTAGAGGCTGCAACAAAAGAGAAAGACGCCGCGAAGGCAGGAGATGAGGATTCGAACTCTGTCAAGGAGGTGCAGGCGATTGCGATAGACATCCATATAGAGAACGAAATTGGAGCTGACGGGGAGAAGGACGATCACTCGGCACCGGCCTCGGATTCTTCGGAGGACGAAGGCTGGAAATCGGCTGCTCCCGCTGAGGAGCAAGCGATACGAGGCTTGATGGCGGAAGGCTGGGGAATAGCGGCTAAAGCTATTGTCGTAAGACAACAAGTTAATGAGCAATAATATTGACCCCTTGGACATAGAAGCGAATGAGGAGGAACAGCGCGGTGGCCAAATGGCTGGAAGGCATAGAATCGGCGGTCGGCGGCGGCCCAAGCGGCCCGAAGCGAGTGAAGACGCTGCGAATATTGCTTATCGTCGGCGGAATTGGAGCGGCGCTGATGATCTTGAATTCATTTCTGACGTTTAACAGGGTCGATCCGCAAACGCCGGATGAGAATCCGCCGCCTCAAGAAGAAGCAGCTTGGAGCAACGGAGCCTCGTCGTTCGATTCCAAATTTGGCGCTATCGAGCAGCCGCTTGAGATGCGGCTCAAAGATATTTTGGAGAAAATCGTCGGGGTGGGTACGGTTAATGTGCTCGTAACGGTCGATGCAACCGAAGAGATTGTCGTCGAACAAAACGAGCAGGAATCGCAGCAAATCCAAGATGAGAACGATAAGAACGGCGGACGAAGACATATTACTTCCATCAATAAGGAAGGGCAAGTCGTTCTCTACGAGGTATCCGGCGACCAGAAGCCGATTATTACGAAGACGATTAACCCGCGCATTCGCGGCATTCTCATCGTAGCTGAGGGTGCGGAGAATGAGACGGTGAGGAAGCTCATCATTCATGCCGTAGAAAAAGGCGTGAGCGTGTCCGTTAACCGCATATCTGTAGTGCCTAGCAAGCGTTAAAAAATTGATCAGTTGGGGAGGGTGTTCTCATGAACACAAAAAGACAAACGGTGTGGCTCGTTTCGATGTTAAGCTTAATGGTGGTATTGTCGGCGTATTATTTATTCACACAGGACGTTGAATCGCCTGATCTCGTAACGGACAACACGCAAACGGAGCAAGGCGGCAAAAACGCAACTGAGGTATCGACTGACGGAAACGAACTGGTCATTGACGATGTGCAGCAGCCTTCAGATGACTCGCTGTTAACGGATGCGGAGAAGGCAGCTCTTGAGCAAGTGGAGGCGCAAGGCTATACGGACGGCGGTATCTTCAGTGAGCTGACTGCCAAACAAGATCAACAGAAGGTAGAGGAGACAGACAAGGCGCTTGCCGCAGTAGGCAACGTGCTCACGAACCCGGACGAAGGTCAAGAAGCTGCGGGCCAGCTGGAGAGCGTGGAGGCGAAATACGCGAAGATTTCCGAGCTGCAGGAAGAACTGCAGAAACAATACGAAATGGTCGTCATCGATGAGGAGAACGATAAGTATAACGTTGTCGTATCGAGCGAGAAGCTGGAGCGCAGCGAAGCGGCTGCCATCATGGAGCTTGTCATGACGAAGCTGGAACTGAAGGCCGACCAAATCTCGGTACAATACGAGCCGCAGGCATAACTGCATAAGCGCTTGAAATGATGTTAGCCCCGCGCTTCGTACGGCCAATGTGCCGTCGGAGAACGGGGCTTTTCTCGTTTGCAGGATCGCAAGGTGAAGGCTTGTCAGAAAAAATGATTCGTGTTCAGGACGGTTTATGATATAATGTTTAACGTTATGTGAACATTGGGAACGTGTGGCAACAATAAGCCGTAGTGGCTGGCGAAATCTCGCTGCTTGCTACCCGCAAACTTAAGGAGTGAATCTATTCATGTTCAAATTGAGCGAGATTAAAGAATTGATCAAACTGGTTGATCAAACTTCCGTTCATGAGCTGGAAATTGAAAACGAAGGGGCGCGCCTGCTTATCCGCAAGCCTGGCAAAACAGAAGTGGTGAATGTGCAAGCGGCTCCAAGCACGTATACATATGCGCAATTGCCGCCTCAAGGCATTCAGCAGTCTGCTGTTCAAGCCGCAGCTCCGGCAGCTGTTCCAGCACAGGAAGCAGCGCCTAGCAAACCGCAAACAGACAACCTGCACAAAATCGTGTCGCCAATGGTTGGTACGTTCTACAGCTCCCCGTCACCGGATGCAGCCGCATTCGTGAGCGTTGGAGACCGCGTACAGGATAAGAGCATCGTCTGCATCATCGAAGCAATGAAGCTTATGAATGAGCTTGAAGCCGAAGTGAAGGGCGAGATCGTAGAAGTACTCGTAACGAACGGTCAGCTTGTCGAGTACGGACAACCGCTGTTCCTCGTTAAACCGGAGTAAGCTGTAATACCTAATAGGGAAACTGTTGTTGAAAGGGGTTCCTTTGTGAAATTCCAAAAAATATTAATTGCAAATCGCGGTGAAATCGCCGTTCGAATCATTCGGGCTTGCAGAGAGCTCGGAATAAGCACGGTTGCCGTCTATTCGGAAGCGGATCGCGATTCGCTTCACGTTCGTTTGGCTGACGAAGCTTATTGCATCGGGCCGACAGCGTCGAAGGACAGCTACTTGAACCTAACGAATATTATGAGCGTGGCAACCATTACGGAATGTGATGCGATTCACCCGGGTTACGGCTTCTTGGCTGAAAACGCCGACTTCGCCGAAATCTGCGAATCATGCAACATAACGTTCATCGGACCTTCTCCGCAGGCTATTAGCAAGATGGGCGATAAAGCGGTTGCCAAGCTAACAATGAAAACTGCTGATGTGCCGATTATTCCTGGCTCGGACGGCTTGATCGAGAACATGGATGAAGCGATTACGATCGCGCGTGAAATCGGTTATCCGGTAATCATCAAAGCGACGGCCGGCGGCGGAGGCAAAGGCATCCGTATTGCGGACAACGAGGAATCGCTTATCCAGCAAATTACGACTGCCCAGCAAGAAGCACAGAAAGCGTTCGGCAATGCCGGCGTATATTTAGAAAAATATTTGACGGGTATGAAGCACGTTGAGATTCAGATTATGGCGGATAAGCACGGCAATGCCGTTCACTTGTTCGAGCGTGATTGCTCCGTGCAGCGCAGACGTCAGAAGCTCGTAGAAGAAGCGCCTTGCTCGGTGCTCTCGGAAGGCTTGCGCGAGAGAATGGGGATGGCCGCTGTCCGTGCCGCGCTCGCCGTTAATTATTCCGGTGCAGGCACGCTCGAGTTCCTGCTTGGTCCAGACGGCAACTTCTACTTCATGGAGATGAACACACGTATTCAGGTTGAGCATCCCGTGACGGAAATGATCACGAACGTTGATCTTATTAAGGAAATGATCTCGGTTGCAGAGGGCAATCCGCTCAGCTTTAGCCAAGAGGATCTGCATATTAACGGCTGGTCGATCGAGTGCCGTATCAATGCGGAAGATTCCGAGCGGAACTTCATGCCGTCGCCGGGCAACATCCCGTTTTATCTGCCTCCAGGCGGAGCGGGCGTTCGGATTGACAGCGCCGTATATCCTGGCTATACGATTTCGCCGCATTATGATTCTATGATTGCGAAGCTGATCGTATGGGGATCGACGCGTGAAGAAGCGATTGCGAGAATGAAACGGGCATTATCCGAGTTTGCCATTGAAGGCATTCGCACGACGATTCCGTTCCATCTGAAGCTGCTGAATCATCCGAAGTTTGTCAAAGGCGATTTTGATATCAAGTTCCTTGAAGAGCATGATATTAATTCCCCAGAGGCCTAAACTTTTCTAAAAATATAAGACTTTATAAGTTTTATACTTATACTAAGCTTATATTTTTCCGGAATGAAACGCGTCTGCCTCCAGAGGACGGTGCTAACCGTTTCACCTTACTTGTGAACAAGTCGTTACGTTTGTCATAAAACGTAGCGAATGTTATAGTATAGAAATAAGATGCGGTCAAATGCTCGGCTTTACCGGGTACGCGCAACTTTAGGGAGGTGTACAACCATCATGAGTATTATTGCTGCTGAATATGAGAAAACGGATATTGGCACGATTCAAATTGCACCAGAGGTTATTGAGGTTGTTGCAGGACTTGCGACGATTGAGGTTGAAGGCGTTGCGGGAATGAGCGGTGGACTGGCAGGCGGTATCGCCGAATTGCTTGGCCGCAAAAACTTGTCCAAAGGTGTAAAGGTTGAAGTAGGCCAGCGCGAGGCAGCTGTTGATGTGTCCATTATTGTTGAATACGGCAATCGTATTCCAGAGATCGCTTCGGAGATTCAACGTAATGTGAAGCGTTCGATCGAGATGATGACAGGACTGCACGTCGTTGAAGTGAACGTACATATTCACGATGTACATTTCAAACAGGCGGAAAAACCGGTAGAAGAAGATCAGCAACAACGCGTAAAATAGTTATTTTTTTAATTGAATTCCGTACAACCCCCTCGTGTATGGGCATGCCGCTCGGCGCAAGGGGGTTTTCATTCGGTTTGGCGGGAGGAGTCGGTGCGCATGGTCAAAGTCATGGACAAGCTGTTTCTATTTCTGTACAGCATCGTGGTTGGATTAATTTCCGTCATCCTGCTGTGCGTTGGATTCGGCGCTGTAACAAGAGATTCAATGAACGATTTCATTTCCGATCTATACCGTTACGATTCGCTTCAGATTACAACGGCAGTACTCGGAATCGTTTTATTCGTATTAAGCTTGCGATTTTTTGTCGTATCGGTTAAACGAGGCTCTGCGCTACCTCCATCTATTGATCAACGTACGGAGTTTGGCGATATTCGCATCTCGCTCGAAACGATTGAGAATCTGTCGCTTAAGGCTGCATCGCGTCATCGCGGGGTGAAGGATTTGCGCTCCCGCATACGTGCGACTGATGCAGGTCTTGACATTGTCCTAAGAGCAGTCGTCGATGGGGAAAGCTCGATTCCGACATTAACGGAAGACATACAACGTTCCGTTAAGGAGCATATTGAAGAAATAGCCGGTATCCCGGTTATGAATGTGGCTGTATATGTCGCTAATGTCATTCAATCCGGCACGTTCAAGAGTCGCGTGGAATAGAGGTGGGCTTCCAAGTGGTATGGAAACAATTGTGGGCAGCCTATTGGAAACGGATAATCGGCGCGGCAACAGGATTGTTATTGGGCATTATATATTTAATAAGCGGCTTCTGGGATATGCTCGTTGTCGGGTTTCTCGTATCGATCGGATATTGGATTGGCAAGCACAAAGAATCAAGCGATGGACCTTTATTGCCTTGGCAAAAGCTTTGGGATTCGCTACTTGACAGATTCCGGCCGTACAGATGATCCTGTGGTCTCCTCCTTACTCCGCAAACCGGACCAATGCTCGTTTACGGGCAGGGAGGAGATCATAGGTTTTTTCGATTCTAGATAGTCATGTTAGAAATTAAATCGGCATTTAAGCTGCCGCGGAGGTCATATGAAACGAAGATTAGCAAGAGAATTAGCAGTGTCCAGCCTATATCAACTGGAAATGAATGAAGTAACAGCCTCAGAGGCTATTGACATGCTGATGGACGAGCTGCGTCAAGAAAATGAGATCGGCGCAAATCCGTCTGAAGTGGGAAGCACCGATGAATTCGTCCGCGAGCTTGTATTTGGCGTCGTTGAACGGAAGCAGGCAATCGACGGCATGCTGCAGCAATTTTTGACGGGATGGCAAGTGGACAGGCTGTCGCGTGTTGACCGTCAGGTGCTGCGCGTAGCCTGCTACGAAATGGTATTCCGCGATGATGTGCCTCCTAAAGCGGCTATCAACGAAGCAATTGAACTGGCGAAGCACTTCGGTACGGAAGAATCGGGCAAGTTCGTCAATGGCGTGCTCGGCAAGCTTCTATCGGAACTGGACGAGCTTAAGTCTTAATTGCCTGACAAAAGATTGACGAATGATTGAGTACTCTAATGACATTTGAAGGGGACGAATGCAATGAGCGCACATATTATTGAAGGCAAAAAAATATCGGATCTTATCCGTTCGGAAATGGTCGTAGAAGCGGCTGCCCTTAAGGAAAAAGGTATCGTTCCTGGGTTAGCTGTTGTTTTGGTTGGAGAAGATCCAGCTTCGAAAGTATATGTCGGTTCGAAGGAGAAAGCTTGTCAGCAGCTTGGGTTTTATTCCGAGGTTCATCGCCTGCCGGCAGATACGAGCGAAGCTGATCTGCTTGCGTTAATCGACAAGCTGAACAATCAGGAGACGATTAACGGCATTCTCGTGCAGCTTCCGCTGCCGAAGCATATTAATGAGAAAGCTGTAATTGATTCGATTCGCGTCGATAAAGACGTTGACGGCTTCCATCCCGAGAGCGTAGGCAATCTCGTAATCGGCGATGATAGCCTGCTTCCATGTACGCCTGCTGGCGTTATCGAGCTAATTAAGCGCAGCAGCGTCGATATTGCGGGCAAGCATGCCGTTGTCATCGGTCGAAGCAATATCGTAGGCAAGCCGGTAGCGATGCTTCTTCTTCGCGAGAATGCAACCGTAACGGTATGCCATTCAAAGACGGCTAACATGGAAGAGCTGGCGAAGCAAGCGGACATTTTGGTTGTGGCCATCGGCAAAGCGAAGGCAATCGACAGCAAGTTTGTTAAACCGGGCGCCATTGTTATTGATGTCGGCATTAACCGCTTGTCTGACGGCAAGCTAGCTGGCGATGTTGATTATGATGATTGCTTGGAGACTGCGGGATACATAACGCCGGTTCCCGGCGGAGTTGGCCCTATGACGATTACGATGCTCATGCAAAATACGATTACTTCAGCTAAGCGAGCTAATGGAATCGGGGAGTGACCAGAACAGTGGCGAATCAGCCTCGTGTCTACTCTGTCAAAGAATTAAATCGTTATATCCGGATGAAAATGGATTCAGATACGCTGTTAAGCGATGTATGGCTTAGAGGCGAAATATCGAATTTCACGCATCATTCCAGCGGTCATATGTACTTCACGCTTAAGGATAGCGACAGCAGACTTAAGTCTGTCATGTTCGCTTCGCATAATCAGCGTCTGCCGTTCATTCCTCGCGAAGGCTCGAAGGTGTTAGCACGAGGCAATGTATCCGTCTACGAGCGGGACGGCAACTATCAATTCTATGTCACTGCGATGCAGCCAGACGGCATTGGCAGCCTATATCTCGCTTATGAGCAGTTGAAAGCGAAGCTGGAAGGGGAAGGCTTGTTTGCGGAATCGCGCAAACGGGCACTTCCTTTCCTGCCGCGTGCGATAGGCGTCATTACATCGCCTACCKGGGCTGCTGTACGCGATATTATCACAACGCTGGAACGAAGGTTTCCTTCTATTCCGGTATACATATACCCCGTTCTTGTTCAAGGAACGCAGGCAGCGCCTTCAATTGTGAAAGCGATAGAAGCAATGAATCGTTTCGGCGAGACGGACGTATTAATTATTGGCCGCGGCGGCGGGTCGTTAGAGGAGCTGTGGGCGTTCAATGAAGAGAGCGTTGCCCGCAGCATAGCCTCTTCTCGAATCCCCGTCATAAGTGCAGTCGGACATGAGACGGATTTCACGATAGCCGATTTTGTTGCCGACCTGCGAGCTGCGACGCCTACTGCAGCGGCTGAACTGGCTGTGCCTCATGTGGCAGAGCTGAAGCAGCAGTTACTTCGGAAGCAGCAGCGTATGGAACAAGCGTTGCGTTACGCTTTGCAGGATCGAAGAGAGAGATTGGCGCGAGCGCGGCGTTCTCCTTTTTTTGTTCATCCTAAGAAATATATGTTGGATCAAGCACAGCGGCTGGATCGTCTGCGGGAACGGCTTGAATCTCGAATGAAGCGCATAGCGGATCGAGGTTATACGCGTCTTGCGAGGCAACAGACAGCGCTTGCAGCACACCATCCTGGCGAACGGGTTGCATTCGCAGCTAAGCAGCTGCAGAGCACCTCCAAAGGGTTGGAACAAGCGATGGCGGCTTATGTGAAAGACAACAAGATGCAGCTATATAATATGATGAAGCAATTGGATGCTTTAAGTCCCCTCAAAGTGATGTCGAGAGGCTATAGCCTCGTTTATGACGAGCATGAACGGAAGCTGATCAAATCGATAAGCGAAGTGGAGACAGGGGCCTTGATTAAAGTAAAGCTAGCTGACGGTCAGTTGGACTGTGAGGTTAGGTCAACGGAAGGAGAACGAAGCGGTGAAAGCAGCGATAAACGAGGAAATTAGCTTCGAACAGGCGATGGAACGGCTGGAATCAATCGTAGCTAAGCTTGAGAATGGCGATGTTCCGTTAGAAGCGGCTATTGAGCTGTTTCAAGAAGGGATGAAGCTGTCGCAGCTATGCGGCGGCAAGCTTGAACAGGTCGAAAGCAAGATCGAACTGCTAATGGAGTCGGAGCAGGGCTTTCAGAAAAAATCGTTTGCGCCTTCAAACGACGATAAAGGAGAATAAGCTTGAGTCAGAGAGACGGAATTATAGCCTATTTGGCACAATGCGCTTCTGAGACAGAAGCAGCCCTTACGCATTCGCTTCCCGCGCAGTGGGATGTGCCGCAGAAGCTTCGCGATGCCATGCAATATTCGCTGGAAGCGGGCGGCAAACGCCTTCGTCCGGCACTCGTATTAGCTGCGGCGGAAGCTGCTGGCGGCGAGGGAACGAAGCGTGAGCAGACGATGCCCGTTGCAAGCGCGATCGAATTTATTCATACGTATTCGCTCATTCACGATGATCTGCCGGCGATGGATAATGATGACTTCCGCCGCGGCAAGCCGACGAACCACAAAGTGTTCGGAGAAGCGATGGCGATTCTTGCCGGCGACGCGCTTCTGACCCATGCTTTCTATTTGGTTACGCAAGCGGCGAATGAAGGCGGACTATCTGCCGATATTGCGCTTGCAATCGTTGGAGACTTGGCGAGACTTGCCGGCGCGCCAGGCATGGTCGGGGGTCAAGTAGCCGATATGCTCGGTGAGCAAGGGATTACGTCCATTAGTGAGCTTGAGTATATTCACCTTCATAAGACGAGCGATTTGATCGTATTCTGTGTTACGGCGGGCGGGCGTATCGGCGGTGCTACGCCGAAGCAGCTTGAGCTTCTATCGGTTTATGGCCGGAACATCGGATTGGCCTTCCAAATTCAAGACGATATTCTTGATTTGATTGGCGACGAGAAGAAGCTTGGCAAGAAAACGAACAGCGATGTAGCGCAGAACAAGGTAACCTATCCGTTTCTAATCGGAATGGAAGAGAGCAAGGCGCAAGTCGAGCGACTTACGCAAGCAGCGAAGTCAGCGATACTTGAAGCGGAGTTTGCTTCACCGGATCGATTGCTCGAAATAGCCGATTATCTTGTGCAGCGCGATCACTAATCGCGGTTCAAGTATTGATAGTATTGGGAAATACGTTTACTGTATGTTAAACTGTACAGTATACGCATCGAACGGGGCTCCCATTCGAGCTTGCTAGTATTCAGATGTAGACGTTCATGGGACAGTAAATCTGCTGTCCGCGAAAGCGAGGAAAGTAAATTGCTGCTTGACCATATTAACGGGCCTCAAGATTTGAAAGCTTTGTCAGTGTCGCAGCTTAATGAGCTGGCGAGCGATATACGGCAATTTCTTATTGAGAAGCTATCCGTTACGGGTGGTCATCTCGCTCCCAATTTGGGAGTCGTTGAACTGACCCTTGCCATGCATTATTTATTTAATAGTCCAGAAGATAAGTTTATTTATGATGTCGGACATCAATCCTATGTGCACAAAATATTGACCGGACGCAAAGATCAATTCGATACGCTGCGGAAGTACAAGGGCTTGTGCGGATTCGTAAAGCGCGCGGAGAGCGAGCACGACGTATGGGAAGCCGGTCATAGCAGCACGTCATTGTCAGCTGCAATGGGTATGGCGCTTGCCCGCGATCTGAAGGGCGAGAACAACCGCGTCGTTGCCGTTATCGGCGATGGTGCGTTAACGGGCGGCATGGCGCTAGAGGCGCTTAACCATATCGGACATGAGAAGAAAAAAATGATCGTTATTTTGAATGATAACGAGATGTCTATTGCACCGAACGTCGGAGCGCTTCATCACTACTTGGGCAAAATCCGCACGGATCGGCATTACCAGAAAGCTAAGGATGAGCTTCAACAGCTGCTTAACAAAATTCCTGCAATCGGCGGGAAACTGGCTAAGACAGCGGAGCGATTCAAGGACAGCTTGAAATATTTGCTCGTTAGCGGTATTTTGTTCGAGCAATTCGGATTAACCTATTTGGGTCCTGTCGACGGTCATGACATGGAACAGATGCTCGATATCCTGCGTCAAGCAGATAATATCCAAGGCCCTGTGCTTGTTCATGTGCTTACCGTGAAAGGCAAAGGCTACTCCCCTGCGGAAGCCGATTCGTTTAAGTGGCATGGTATTACGCCTTATAAGATTGAATCGGGTCAAGTCATGAAGGCAGTCGGACCTCCGGTCTATACGGATGTGTTCAGCGATATGATTATTGAGCTTGCCGAGAAGGATGAGCGAATTGTTGCCGTTACACCGGCTATGCCAGGCGGTTCGGGTCTATTGCGCTTTGCAAGTCAATTCCCGACACGAATGATTGACGTCGGTATTGCCGAGCAGCATGCCGCTACGATGTGCGCAGCAATAGCTATGGAAGGTCTAAAGCCGGTATATGCTGTCTATTCGACGTTTTTACAGCGGGCATACGATCAGGTCGTTCATGATATTTGCCGCCAAAATCTAAACGTTATTTTTGCGATTGACCGTGCCGGCTTCGTAGGCCCGGATGGGGAAACGCATCATGGCGTATACGACATTGCGTTCTTAAGGCATGTGCCTAATTTGGTGCTTATGATGCCTAAGGATGAGAATGAGCTTAGACGTATGCTTGTAACTGCAGTTGAGTATAATGAAGGGCCGATAGCCGTGCGCTATCCTCGCATTAATGGCGTAGGCGTACCGCTTGATCCTAATCCGCAACCACTTGAGATCGGCAAGTGGGAGACGGTTAGAGAAGGCGATTCAGGTGTCATTATCGCGCTGGGACCGATGATTCAAGTTGCTGAAGAAGCTGCTGAATTGTTGAAGCGCGAAGGCCATAACATACAGATTGTGAATGCTCGTTTCATTAAGCCTCTCGACGAGCAGATGTTATTGAATCTGGCTGCCGAAGGCAAGCAAATGATCGTGCTGGAAGAAGGCTCAGAGATGGGCGGACTAGGCAGTGCCGTGCTGGAATTTTATTCCCTGAGTGGCAAGTATGGCTTGCCAATCCGAATTATCGGTGTGCCTGACCGCTTTATCGAGCATGGTTCCATTAAGGAGCAGCGTGAAGAAGTTGGACTTACGGCTGAGCGCGTTGCTACGGAGTTCAAAGAAATGATGCCGCGCCGCATCAAGCGTGTAACAGGAAAGCATTAAGGAGAACGATGACAACGATAGCGAAAGAACGTATTGATGTCCTGCTCGTGGAGCGCGGTTTTTTTGAAAGCAGGGAGAAGGCCAAAGCAGCATTAATGGCCGGGCTCGTGCTCGTTAATGACGAGCCAATCGATAAGAGCGGCATGAAAGTGGCCCGCGATGCAGACATTAAGGTGAAAGGGGCTATTCACCCTTATGTAAGTCGCGGAGGTTTGAAGCTTGAGAAAGCGATCAAAGCGTTCGAAATTGAATTAAACGGCCGCGTTATGCTCGATATAGGTGCTTCTACCGGAGGGTTCACGGATTGCGCACTCCAGAATGGAGTATCCTACGTGTACGCGATTGATGTAGGTTACAATCAGCTAGATTGGTCGCTGCGGCAAGATGAGCGGGTAGGAGTTATGGAAAGAACCAACTTCCGATATATGCAACCGGCAGACTTGGTTGGACCACAGCCATCCTTTGCAACCGTAGATGTTTCCTTTATATCGCTTAAGCTTATATTACCAACGCTAGCGACGCTTCTGTCCCCTGGTGCTGGAATTGTCGCCTTAATTAAGCCTCAGTTCGAAGCAGGCAGGGAGAAAGTTGGCAAGTCCGGTGTTGTCCGCKAGTCCAACGTTCATAAGGAAGTCATTCATAACGTATTAAACATGGCAGCAGAACTCGGATATACGCTGCAGAACATTACGTTCTCACCGATTACGGGCGGCGAAGGAAATATCGAATTTCTTGCTTATTGGCTCTGGAGCGGCGAGGCTGGGGCTGTTGTGCCGGGGTCGCTTGACGTGGAGGGTCTTGTAGCGCAAGCGAATTCAACATTCTCCAGCGGCAAAAAATAAAAGCATTCAGGAAGGATGCCGAGCAGATCAGTTCTGCTGGGGCATCTTTTTTTCTTTACAATATGTTCTATGATTTGATAAACTAAAGACACCAAACAAGCGTTCGCTTTTATTTGAACGTATTTAAGGCTAAGACAGGAATATGGCCCTCTGATATCGAACCATTATGTTATGGTCGGTATTTATAGCAATGGAGGGCTGCTAATGTCGCAATACGGTGATTGGTTCATCATGCTCTTAGCAGGCAGCTTGCTGCTTATCTGGATGTTCCGAGCTTTCTATAGGTGGCTTCATGCCCCGTCAAGTGTAAGCAGACTCAAGCTCGGCAAGGGCGGAACGCTGTCTCCCAATGATGAGAATATTTTGTTGCTGGAGCGGTTCGGGTACGAGGTTGTGTCAGGCAAGCATTTGATTCCTATTGCCGTTGAATTKGACGGTCAAGAGCTCGGAAGCCGGTTATATATTGATTATGTTGCGGAAATGGACAACAAGACGTATATTGTGAAGTCGGCTCGTGAACGGATGCCGATGGATTGGACAGGCAGCGGCGTTCGTGATCGGCTGCTCGTCTATGCGCTCTTGCTGCCTCAATGCTCAGGCGTGTTGTTTGTGGACGCGAAGGAAAGAATAATACGCAAGATTCATTTTCATATTTAGCCCACTGGGCTTCGGAGGTTTTTATGAAAGGTATTCGCCAATTCAAGATAAAAGATTTAATTACGAACCAAGTTATTGAGACGCAGGACGAGCTCGTTGAAGCGCTGCGCCTATCGGGGCTGCATGTTACACAAGCTACGGTTTCTCGCGATATGAAGGAGCTTATGCTAATTAAGGTGCCTGCCGGCGAAGGAAAGTATAAGTATTCGCTGCCTCAAGAGCTGCAGCGCCAGAATCCGGTTCATAAGCTTAAGCGGGCTCTGCTCGATCATTTCGTACATATTGATTTTACGGACAATCTGGTTGTTATGAAATGTCTGCCGGGTACAGCGAATGCAATCGGCGCGCTTCTCGACAACATGGAGTGGCCGGAGGTAATGGGTACGATCTGCGGGGACGATACGATCTTAATTATATGTCGGACGAAGACGCAAAGCGGGGAGCTTGTTGAGCAGCTTCTCGCCTTATTGAACTAAGGAGGAATCAGCCATGCTGCGCGAGTTGTCTATTCGGAATTTAGCGGTTATTGAAGAGGTACACGTTACGTTTCATCATGGATTTCATGTGTTGACGGGCGAGACTGGAGCAGGGAAATCGATTCTAATTGATGCGCTCAGTCTGGTCGTCGGCGGACGGGGCTCCGCAGACATGGTTCGATACGGCTGTGACAAGGCCGAGATGGAGGCGATGTTCGACTTGTCTTCCAGCCATCCGGTATGGCGCGTATTAGAGAAGCAAGGTGTGAATGCCTCTTCGGAGGAGATGCTTGTCATCAGGCGCGAACTCACATCGCAAGGCAAGAGCAGCAGCAGAGTGAACGGCCAGCTAGTGACGATGACGATGCTGCGTGAGATCGGCGAGTGTCTTGTCAACATTCATGGACAGCATGAGCATCAATCACTCTTAAGAACCGAACAGCATTTGGAGTGGCTTGATATGTTCGCCGGCGACCTGCTAATTGAACGTAAGCTGCAATACCGCGAGGTATACACTCAGCTTCAGCAGGCAAGACACGCATTGAAGGATATCGAGAGCTCGGCCCGGCATAATGTGCAGATGCTTGATCTGTATCGATTCCAGATCGAGGAGATCACGAACGCGCAGTTGAAGATTGGCGAGGATGAGTTGTTGTCGGAGCAACGTCGTAAGCTGATGTATGCTGGCAAACGTATGGACGCGGTATCCGAAGCCTATACGCTTCTGTATGGCGGCAAGGGGCTTGATGCGGTAAGTAAGGCAGTTGCGAAGTTGATCGATATCCAGACGTATGATGCAGCCAAGCTTAGTCCGTTGCTTGAGCAATTGCAAGCGGCCTTTTATCAGGCGGAGGATGCGGCATTCCAACTAAGGGATTATCGAGACAGCATTGAATCCGATCCGGATCAGTTATCGCATATCGATGACCGTTTGGATTTAATTAACGGATTGAAGCGCAAATACGGGGAGAGCATCCCTGATATATTGTCGTATCTCGAGAAGACGACTGCCGAACGCGACAAGATCGAGAATAGAGATGAGCTTATCGAGAGCTTGCGCGCTCAAGAAGCGAAGCTGTATGCGCAAGCATTGGACAATGCCAAGGAGCTTTCGAAGCTGCGTGAGCATGCCTCCATGAAGCTGGCAGAAGCGATTGAGACGGAGCTTAAGCAGTTGCAGATGCCGAATGCCTTATTTCGCGTGAAGCTCGAGCCATGCAAGGACGAGTCGAAGGGAGAAAGCGTCATTCGACTGCATGCGAACGGCATGGATGAAGCAATGTTCATGCTTTCGACGAATCCGGGCGAACCGCTTAAGCCGCTTAGCAAGATCGCTTCAGGCGGAGAGATGTCTCGAATTATGCTTGCCTTGAAGACTATCTTCGCGGAAATCGATCAAGTGCCCGTTCTCATCTTTGACGAGGTGGATACAGGGGTTAGCGGCCGCGCTGCGCAATCGATTGCCGAGAAGCTGTCCCAGCTATCGGGGAAATGCCAAGTATTCTCGATTACTCATTTGCCTCAGGTTGCATGTATGGCAGATCATCATTATGAGATCCGCAAGCAAGTGATCGGCGAACGTACGTCTACTTCAGTATCTGCGTTGCTGGAGAGAGATCGCATTGATGAGCTTGCACGAATGCTGGGCGGAGTGGAAGTAACGGAAAAAACCMGGCATCATGCACAAGAAATGCTTGATTTGGCGCATCGTCAGAAAGGGGCGTAATGGAAGCCAATAAGGGAATGTTTTTGCGGACATAAAACAATCGGGGCAGGGTAACTTAAAGGTACGCCATTGGCGACTTACCTTTTCGTCATGCGATGGAATCACAGGGAGCGTGAAATCATTGAACTCCAATCAACGGAAGCGATGGTTTGGCCTACTTCTCGTTTTCTTCGTTTGCATGCTTGGGCTCTCTGCCCCGTTTCAGCGTTATGCCGCCGTTCCGAATGAGCTTCGGATGTTCGCAGGCCAGATGAAACGATTGCAATATGGAGTTCCGGTACATGCAGAAGTAACCGTCGACCCTCAGATGCTCCAGATTAACGGATCAACAAGCAAGTCCTTGTCAGTCAATCTTAATGAACCAATGTCGCTTCAACCGCATCAAAGCGGTCAAACGCAAGTGAAGATGAAATTATTTGGTAAAATTCCGTTCAAAACTGTTAAGGTTAATGTAGTGCCGGATTTGCGAGTCATACCTGGAGGCCAAACGATTGGCGTCAAGGTGAAGTCAGCTGGAATACTTGTTGTTGGACATCATCAGGTTGAAGGCAAGGATGGAATGAAGCAATCTCCTGGCGAAGCTGCGGGACTAAGATTAGGCGATTTGATAGTTAAGATCAATGGCTCACCGATCAATGAAGTACACAAGGTTGCCGAACTGACAGATCGTGCAGGGACGGATAACAAGCCGCTCAACGTCGTCTATAAGCGCGGTGGACAGTTAAGTCAAACATCCTTAAATCCGGCTTATGATGCCGAGGATAAGGTGTGGCGTCTTGGCCTGTACATCCGCGACTCAGCGGCAGGTGTAGGCACGTTGACGTTCTATGCCCCTGATCAGGGGGTATACGGGGCGCTCGGGCATGTCATAACCGATATGGATACCCAAACTCCGATTGAAGTAGGCGAAGGTCAAATCCTTCAGTCGAGCGTAACATCCATCAATAAGAGTCAGAATGGCGAGCCTGGTTCGAAGCTTGCTCATTTCGTAAAGGAAGGCAAAATATTAGGCAGCATTGAGCGAAATACGCCATTTGGCATTTTCGGCAAAATGAATGAAACGCCTACCCATAGCTACAGCGAAAGATCGGTGCCTGTAGCGTTTGCCGAAGATGTCAACGAAGGCCCAGCCCAAATATTGACGGTCCTGAATGGTCAGAAGGTAGAACGCTTCAATATCGAAATTACGCATGTATCCAAGCAATCTGGCCCGGCAACCAAAGGCATGGTCATTAAGATTACGGATAAGCGGCTGCTCAATAAGACTGGCGGTATTGTGCAAGGCATGTCAGGCAGTCCGATTATTCAGAACGGCAAGCTTGTTGGAGCAGTTACCCATGTATTCGTGAATGATCCTTCTTCCGGTTACGGCTGCTTTATTGAATGGATGCTGCAAGATGCGGGAGTGTTATTGCGTTCTAAGGACACAAGCTGGCTTGGAGAAGCCGCCTAATAGCACACCAAAGGTCTGCTGTGATCTAATGATGACAGCAGACCTTCTTCATTTCATAAAATACCGATATTTGTCGAACGATTACGAAATTGCTCGACGAATGTAATAAATTATTTATTATAACGAAATAAGGATAAAAAATAAAGAAAAATAATTTTCGACAGAAGGAATTCACCTCCATATGTCGAAAACTTTAAAGCAGACAACTTGGGAAGGTAATCATGAATATCATTTAAGGGAGGACCAGACCTTGCATAAGATCGAAATATTATTGGCAGATGACAACCGAGAATTTACTAACTTGTTATCGGAATACATATCCGAACAAAGTGATATGAGTGTGAGCGGAGTTGCTTATAACGGAGAAGAAGTATTGAGACATCTCGAAGAAACGAGAAAGATTCCCGATGTGCTCATACTGGATATTATTATGCCGCATTTGGACGGTCTTGGCGTACTAGAGCGTTTGAAAGAAATGAACCTGTCCCMAATGCCAAAAATAATTATGCTGACGGCTTTTGGACAAGAAAACATTACTCAAAAAGCGGTTCAGCTTGGTGCCTCGTATTATATTTTGAAGCCATTCGATATGGATGTGCTGGCTAACCGCATTCGTCAGCTTGTCGGTAATCCGACGTTCACAACGAACGGCAGCTATGCAACAAGCTCATCATCGATCAAATCGAATGTAGTTCCAATTGCCAAAGGCAAAAATCTCGATGCTAACATTACGAGCATCATTCATGAGATTGGCGTTCCTGCGCACATCAAAGGATATCAATACTTGCGTGAAGCGATTACGATGGTGTACAACAACATCGAGATCCTTGGCGCAATTAYGAAAACGCTGTATCCGGCAATCGCTGAAAAGTTTAAGACGACGCCATCCCGCGTCGAACGCGCAATTCGTCATGCGATCGAGGTTGCATGGACGCGCGGCAACATTGACAGCATCAGCCATCTGTTTGGCTACACCATTAATATCAGCAAGTCGAAGCCGACGAACTCGGAGTTCATCGCTATGGTTGCGGACAAGCTGCGAATCGAGCACAAGGTATCTTAATCGTAAGCAAAAGGTTTATCTTACAAGCACAGTTTCTCTATTGGTTCTTTGCAGCCAGTAGAGAAGCAGTGTTTTTTTATTTGCCGGAAAGAAAAAAGAAGACTTATACGAGCTAGGAATGACTTGTGCTTTCCTTGCGGAGCAGCGCTCGTCAATGCTTCGTCTAAGTCTTCTCATTCGTTTTCGCTTCAATGATTGATGGTTTAAGTAGTTGGAGATGAGGGCGATATGAATTTGTGACTGAGGATATTGGGTGGAGCAGCGTTTGAAGTAGGAGTGAACATGCGAATTCATTATTGGACATGTTCGAATTAGTAGATGACTCTGCGGTTTAAATACACATTGCTGCCGTATTTCTCAATAAGGGCCGTTGACTGCGCCTGAACAAAATTATGAATATCTTTGAGTCGCAGGTCGTTAGGCTGAATCGTTTCTTTTACTTTGCCGTCTACTGCTACATCGAATACAATTTTCATCATAAGGATCACCTCTTTCGCAAGTTATGTGACCAGTATAGAACTCAACTATTATATAAAGATAAAAAAAGATGATCGAAATTGTAAGATTTGCACCAATTCGTTAGAAGGGTGTAAACTTTTGCTGATAATCATTCATTAATTGTCTACAAAAAAAGCAGCAGGCTGCAGGAAAGATTACTCTTCCTGCAGCCTGCTGCGTCGTTCAAAGAAAATATCATTATTTGTTGGCAGACGGCTTAGGCGGGCGCGGACGCTTCGGTTTGAAGCGGGTTGCGACATAATTTCGCTTGCGATCTCGGAAAAAGGTCCAGCCGCCGATGAAGCCGACACCGATACCGAACATGACGAATCCAAGCAGGAAAGAAAGCCAGTGGAAGTCAGGTGTAATGGCATCGTTGCCGAATTGGGAGAAATAATCGAATAATTCGTTTTTCATACGAAGAAATCCGAAGCAGGCCAGCAAGCCTGGTATAACGAGCAAGACAATGGCAATAATGCGGGAAATTAATAATTTCATTGCGTAGAATCTCCTTGAAGATCATAATAAACAGTTGTTACTATCATACCTTTTTCGCAAGTTGCTGTCTAATTCATAATTGGGCGATGTAAAAGGTTTTGAAAACAGGTACAATAGAAGTGAATGGTTTGCGTTAGATTTCATGTGAGATAGACCGACAACGAATTTCAGGTTAGGACATGCATATATTATTTATAGGAGTAATGGAGGGAACGAAATGGCAATACAAGTGGATGTAGCCGTTTTAGGCGGTGGACCCGGAGGATATACTGCTGCGATTCGTGCCGCGCAATTAGGCAAATCCGTAGCAATCGTTGAGATGGATAAGCTTGGAGGCACCTGTCTTCATAAAGGATGTATCCCAAGCAAGTCGCTGCTGCGCAGCGCAGAGGTATATGCGACGCTTCTAGAGGCGGATAAATACGGTGTAGACGTAGCCGAAGGAGCAATAGGTCTTAACTTCGGCAATGTTCAGCTCCGCAAAGAGCAGACGGTGGAACAACTCCACAAAGGTCTTCGAAGCCTGATGAAAAAACATGGCATTCAGATCATTGAGGGAAAAGGACGCGTTATCGGTCCTTCGATATTTTCGCCTAGAAGCGGGTCGCTCGCAGTAGAGCTTCCTGACGGTGAGATGGAGTCGGTCGTCTCTACAAATCTGATTATTGCAACAGGCTCAAGGCCGCGTACCTTGCCGGGATTAGAGCCAGACGGCGAATACATACTAACAAGCGACGAAGCACTCGTTATGGACAAGCTGCCTAAGTCGATTATTATTGTCGGCGGAGGCGTGATCGGCGTCGAATGGGCGTCCATGCTGCAAGACTTCGGTGTGCAAGTAACGCTTGCGGAAGCGGGTGCGCGTCTAGTACCAGGCGAAGATGTTGATGTATCCGCAGAGTTGACCAAGATATTGCGTCGTCGCGGTGTACGAGTGCTTACCGGCATTCAATTAAATACCGATACGTATGAACAGAAGGACGGCGAGGTTTCGATCTCTGCCGCTACCGAGGATGGCAACGTATTGTTAACGGCTGAGAAGCTGCTCTTATCGGTTGGCAGGCAGCCGAATATCGAAGGTATAGGACTTGAGAATACGGATATTCAAACCAAAAACGGTGCGATTGCCGTGAATGCATTCGGACAAACAAGCGAGCCGCATATTTACGCAATCGGTGACGTAATCGGCGGCGTGCAGTTAGCGCATGCCGCAGCACATGAGGGGTTAATCGCGGCTGAACATATTAATGGCGGCAAACCCGAGGCGCTCGATCATCATCTCATTCCGAGATGCATCTACTCGCGTCCCGAGATCGCTTCGTACGGATATACGGAAGATCGGGCTCGGGCGCTGGGACATGAGATCAAGACGGGCAAAATTCCGTTCCAAGCGATAGGTAAAGCATTGGTTCTAGGAGAAGCGGAAGGATTCGTGAAGGTCATTGCCGATAATAAAACAAATGATATTCTCGGTGTTCACATGATTGGTCCTCATGCGACGGATCTGATTTCCGAAGCCTCGTTAGCGGGCTTGCTGAACGCGACACCTTGGGAAGTCGGACAGATGATCCACCCGCATCCGACATTAGCCGAAGCGCTTGGCGAAGCGATGTTAGCCGTTGATGGGCGGGCTATTGCGTATTAATCCAGCTTTGCATCAGAGAAGCTCATGCAATAACGGTTTTCTTTTTGATGGAAATACGGTTATAATAAATAATATCAAGTCTTAGGACCAGGTTTTAATAGTTGGTAAAGGGAGGAATACCCTCATGACCCAATTCGCTTCTACAGGGCAAAATGCACGTCATTTGGAGTTAGGGCTCAGCAATGAGCAAGCAATTGAAATGTATTCAACAATGCTGACTGCACGCAAGTTCGATGAACGAATGCTGCTGCTTCAGCGGGCAGGAAAAATCAATTTCCACGTCTCTGGTATCGGCCAAGAGGTTGCGCAAGTTGCTGCGGCTTATGCGCTGGACCGAGATAATGATTATTACTTGCCTTACTATCGTGATTATGGCTTCGTTCTAGCTGTTGGCATGACGCTAAGAGAGCTGTTATTGTCGGTATTCGCAAAGGCGGAGGATCCTAACAGCGGCGGTCGTCAGATGCCGGGGCATTTCGGGTCGAAGAAGCTGCGTATTGTGACAGGTTCCAGTCCGGTAACGACGCAGGTTCCCCATGCAGTAGGCATTGCGCTCGCGGCTAAGATGAAGAAGAAACCGTTTGTCAGCTTCGTTACCTTCGGAGAAGGTTCAAGCAATCAAGGCGATTTCCATGAAGGCTGCAACTTCGCAGGCGTACATAAGCTGCCTGTCATCCTCATGTGCGAGAATAACCAATATGCGATTTCCGTACCGCTTCACAAGCAGCTTGCAGGCAAGGTAGCGGATCGTGCCATCGGTTATGGCTTCAAAGGTTTGCAGGTGGATGGCAATGACGCGCTTGAGGTGTTCCGCGTCGTGAAGGAAGCGCGTGAACGCGCTGTTACAGGCGAAGGGCCGACTCTTATAGAAGCATTAATGTATCGCCTCTCCCCGCATTCGACGTCGGACAACGATCTGGCCTATCGGACGAAGGAAGAGGTTGACATGAACCGTGCAAAAGACGGCATTCCGAAATATAAGCAATATTTGATCGATAGCGGCATTTGGTCGGAGGAGCAAGACGAGGAGCTGCAGCTTCGTATACGCAAAGTGCTGGATGAAGCGACGGCTTACGGCGACAAAGCGCCATTCCCAACTCCTGAATCGACATTGCTTCACGTCTATGCTGGCGATGCAGAGCAAGGAGGGACTCCATAATGGCTGTTATTGAATATATCGATGCGATCAGGCTTGCCATGAAAGAAGAAATGGAGCGCGACGATGACGTATTCGTATTAGGCGAAGACGTTGGTCTTAAAGGCGGCGTCTTCACGACAACCAAAGGGCTTATGGAACAGTTCGGCGAGCTGCGGGCGCTCGATACTCCGCTGGCCGAGTCAGCCATTGCCGGAGTTGCAATCGGAGCTGCTATGTATGGCATGAAGCCGATTGCCGAGATGCAATACTCGGATTTCATGTTCCCTGCTACCAACCAAATCATAAGCGAGGCGGCCAAAATCCGTTATCGCTCAAATAATGACTGGAGCTGTCCGCTCGTGATACGCGCTCCGATCGGCGGAGGCATCTTCGGCGGATTATATCATTCACAATGTCCGGAGTCTGTATTTTTCGGAACGCCGGGACTTAAGATTGTAGCGCCATATCGCGCTTATGATGCGAAGGGCTTACTGAAAGCTGCCGTTCGCGACCCGGATCCGGTTCTGTTCTTCGAGCATAAGAAGTGTTATAAGCTTGTCACGGGTGAAGTGCCTGACACCGATTATATTGTACCTATCGGCAAAGCTAACGTATTACGCGAAGGCGATGATATTACGGTTATTTCCTACAGCATGCCGCTTCACTTCATCGAGCAGGCAGCAGCCGAACTTGCCGACGAAGGTATTAGCACTCATATACTCGATCTTCGAACGATCCAACCGCTTGATAAGGAAGCGGTGCTGGAGGCGGTTCGCAAGACCGGCAAGGTGCTGATCGTACATGAGGACAACAAAACAGGCGGCGTTGGCGCAGAAGTGTCGGCTATCATTGCGGAAGAGCTGCTATTCGAGCTAGACGCGCCGATCATGCGTCTATGCGGACCGGATGTGCCGGCTATGCCGATCAATCCGCCGGGTGAGAAGTTCTTCATGCTTAATAAGGATAAAGTGAAAGAAGCTATGCGTAACTTGGCGTTGTATTAATTGCATGGCACGCATGTGCTTGTCAGTTAGGGGATGAGAAGATTGAAAACGATGATCGAAGTCGTCGTGCCGCAGCTTGCGGAATCACTCGTATCGGCCACAATCGACAAATGGTTGAAGCAGCCTGGCGATTGGGTAGATGTTTATGAGCCGATCTGCGAGATTTTGACGGATAAAGTGAACGCCGAGCTGCCTTCCACAGTATCAGGCACGCTTATGAAAATATTAGTTGGGAACGGTGAGACCGTTCCTGTCGGGACGCCGATCGCTCTAATGGAGGTTGAAGGCGAAGCTGGTGATGCAGATGCTTCAGCTTCTAGCGGAGCATCGACGAACAATGCGGCAACCGTTAATGGCAGCGCTGCGTTGTCAGTGACGTCTGGAGCGCCTATCGTAGATGCTGACGCTCCGATGAGAGGCAGGCTCTCTCCGGCTGTGCAGCAGTTGGCTGCCGAGCACAACATCCGATTGTCTGATGTGCCGGGCACTGGTCTAGGCGGAAGAATTACACGCAAGGACGTGCTTGCCTACGTCGCATCTGGCGCTGCAGGTAAAGCAGGCGGGGGAGGGCACGCGACTCCGGTCTCTTCCGCAAGCATGGATCCGAAAGCCCAGGTTCGGTCGTCAGGTATTCATTTGTCCGAATCGCCAAGATTGCCGAAGATTGAGGTTGAGGGCTCGAATTCGCCAAGTCGCGGCGAGACCTTCATCGACGTCACGCCGATTCGCAGTACGATCGCACGGAATATGCGCCAAAGCGTTAGTGAGATTCCGCATGCATGGACTATGATCGAAGTAGACGTTACGAATCTTGTGCTGCTCCGCAACAAGCTGAAGGATGAGTTCATGAAGCGCGAAGGCGTGAACCTGACTTATCTTGCATTCCTGCTTAAAGCGGTCGTAAATGCGATCAAAGACTTCCCGATCATGAACTCCGTCTGGGCTGTGGACAAAATCATCGTGAAGCGCGATATTAACATCTCGCTTGCCGTCGGCACGGAAGATTCGGTTATGACCCCGGTCATTAAGAATGCCGATCATAAGAATGTCGCAGGACTTGCGAAGGAGATCGAAGAGCTCGCCCGCAAAACGCGCGAAGGGAAGCTAACGCTTTCTGATATGCAGGGCGGAACGTTCACGGTGAACAACACAGGTTCATTCGGCTCCATATTGTCATATCCGATTATTAACTATCCGCAGGCTGCAATTCTAACGTTCGAATCGATCGTGAAGCGCCCTGTCGTTATTAATGACATGATTGCGGTACGTTCCATGGCTAACCTGTGTTTGTCGCTTGATCATCGGATCTTGGACGGCGTTATTTGCGGACGTTTCCTGCAGCGGGTGAAAGACAATCTCGAAAGCTTCACATTAGATAGCAAATTGTATTAAGAAAAGGGGAATACCAACATGGCTGCTGCGGACAACGAAGAACGCTCAGAAAGGTTGGAAGCCCACTATATACCTATGCTGGACTACGCGGAAGCGTGGGAGCTTCAGAAAGCATACGTCAAACAAATCGACCGGGAGGAGCGTCAAGAGACGCTGCTCCTTCTTCAGCATCCACCGACCTATACGATTGGATCGGACCGCAATCCTGAGCACTTGCTTCTGAATGAATCAGAGCTCAAGGAGCGTGGTATTTCCTTATACGAGATCGACCGCGGCGGAGATATTACCTACCATGGTCCAGGACAGCTCGTCGGCTATCCGCTTCTTTATCTCGATGCGGTAGGATTGGATCTGCATGCGTATTTGCGTAGCTTGGAGCAGGCGATAATCGATTGGCTTGGCGTGTACGGTATAGAAGCGGGCAGAAAACCGGAATATACAGGGGTATGGGTTGGCGACGAGAAGATCGCCGCCATCGGAGTGAAGTTCAACAAAGCGCGCAATCGCCGCGGTTTCGTAACGAGTCACGGCTTTGCGCTTAATATCAAGGAAGGCATTGCGTTCGAAGGCTTCAACGGCATCGTCCCATGCGGCATTGGCGAGTACGGCGTCACATCGTTTAATGATCTGACCGGACGCGACCTGTCGGTGGAGGAAGCAGCTGCAGAGTTGCTGCCATTCTTCGCAAAGCAATTTAAGTTCGACGTGCCGGAATTAGTACAGCAAAGAGCCGAGTCCAGCGATTAACGTCGATAAAAGCATGGCGGATACAAGAATTATGGCGACGATACGAATGACTTTACGGTTGCCCATGCGCATGCAGCCCCTTTCTGGAATAATAGGTTTGAAATTGCGTATTGCCTGTCTCTGTCTCTATTGTATACGAATTTGATGAATGGAGGAAACGTAAATGATTGCAAAAGATCGATTAGTGAGTGAATTTATGGAGCTGGTGCAGATCGATAGCGAGACGAAGCACGAGCAGGAGATAAGCAAAGTGTTAAAGCAGAAGTTTACATCATTAGGCTTGTCCATTGATGAAGACGACGCTGCTGCGAAGACTGGCCATGGTGCGAACAATCTGTTTGCCAAGCTTGCGGCAACGGATGGGTTAACGGACGCTCCGCCCATATTTTTCACTTGTCATATGGATACGGTAACGCCTGGCAATGGCATTAAGCCTCAATTGGACGATGACGGCTATATCCGCAGTGACGGGACTACGATACTCGGATGCGATGACAAGGCGGGAATTGCTGCGTTATTCGAAGCCATACGCGTGTTGCAGGAACAGTCGATTCCCCACGGTCCGATCCAATTCGTTATTACGGTCGGCGAAGAATCGGGACTTCTAGGCGCTCGCGCGCTTGATGCATCGAAGCTGGACGCGAAATACGGTTACGCGCTTGATTCGAATGGAAAGGTTGGCGATATTGCCGTAGCTGCTCCTACTCAAGCGAAGGTGAGTATTAAGATGTACGGTAAATCGGCCCATGCCGGCGTTAATCCCGAAGACGGCATTAGCGCGATTCAAGTTGCAGCCAAAGCAATTGCTAGAATGCCGCTCGGCCGTATCGATAACGAAACGACGGCGAATATCGGCAGGTTCGAAGGGGGAGGCGCAACAAATATTGTCTGCGACTACGTGAAGATTGATGCCGAGGCGCGCAGCATCGTACAGCATAAGCTGGATGCGCAGATCGAAGCGATGCGCAAGGCAGTGGAAAGCGCCGCAACTGAGTATGGCGCACGAGGCGAACTCGTAAGTGAAATTATCTACCCCGCTTATCAATACGATGATGAGGATCCTGTCGTTCAACTAGCGAAGCAAGCGATTGTCGCAATCGGCTGCACGCCTCGCACTTTCCACTCGGGAGGAGGCAGCGACGCGAACATTTTCAATGGATTAGGTGTTCCGACTGTCAATCTTGCTGTGGGTTACGAGCATATTCATACGACGAAGGAACAAATTAAAGCGGATGATCTTGTCAAAGTTACCGAGCTGGTCGTCGAAATTATGAAACAAGCTGCTGTTAGCAGATAATCGATACGATGAAGTAGCCCTCCTGAAGGTTATCAGCTTAAGCAGCTGTTACCGCAGGAGGGCTTATTGTTTTATTTAGTAATTAGCAGAGCGATTATTGATCTGAAACTACCTTCAGATCGATAGGAGGGCGACGATTGGCCGTTCCTCCAGTGAAGTCGGACAGCAGCTTGTAATTGGCATCCGCCCCTGCGGCAGCGCTGAGCTTGCGCAGCTGGTGACGAATTTCCCAAGCCTTGCCGACTAAACGAAGCTGATTCGAAGCGACATATTGTTTCATGGATATCGCACCTCTCGTAATTTGATATAATGATAGGTATGCGACAGATGGACAACCTATGCCATCTAGTGAATAACCCGTAGAAGGAGCTGCTGTACATATGGATAAGAAACAATCAAGCGAGCTTTGGCGCGAGGAGACGATTAGTACGGAATCCATTTTTCAAGGGAAAATGATTTCGCTGCAAGTGGATACGGTAGCATTGCCCGAGGGACGAACAGCTACAAGAGAAATTGTGAAGCATCCTGGTGCTGCCGCTGTTATGGCGTTGCTGGACGGCAAGCTGCTTGTCGTAGATCAGTTCAGAAAACCGCTTGAAAAATTTCAAATCGAAATTCCTGCAGGCAAGCTGGATCCGGGAGAAGATCCATTGACCGCGGCAGCAAGAGAGCTGGAGGAGGAAACAGGATATAGAGCAAAGGAGCTTAAGCTGCTGAGCGCCTTCTATACGTCTCCAGGCTTTGCGGATGAGAAGTTGTATATTTACTTCGCTGAACAGGTGGAGGAAGGCGTTCAAAGCCCGGACGAGGATGAGGATTTGAATGTCGAGGCTATCACGATGGAGCAAGCTGATGCCTACATAGCCGAGGGACGCATAAGCGATGCCAAAACGATACTTGCCATATACGCATGGAAGCTATATCAATTAACTGGACGCATCTAGAGCTCGTCATACCATCGGAAGATCACTCATAAACTAAAAATGGACACGCTTATCTGCTAATGTGCGGTATAGTTTGAGTTTGGTGGTGAATGTAACCGATGGTGAAGAACAATTTGTCGCTGTATGTGTTCGTGGCGGTACTGTTTGTTGTAGGGGCTATATTCGGGGCGCTTATGGTTAATGCGCTGACATTCGAGCAGCAGCAGGATTTGGCTCAAGATGTAGATCAATACGTGAGATTGATGGGAGCGGGAATCGGTGTCGACGAAACGGATTCGTTCTGGGAGAGGTTCTTTTTCCATGGCAAATGGATGCTTCTGCTCTGGCTGCTAGGCATAACCGTTGTCGGGATACCTGGTGTGCTTGCGCTCAATTTTTTGAAAGGTGCGTTAGTCGGCTTCTCGATCGGCACGCTTATTAACCAGTATGCTTGGAAAGGGGTTTGGTTCTCGCTCGTATCGATTGCGCCGCAAAATATTATTGCGATACCGGCGATGATCGTTACAAGTGTCGCCGCTCTGACGTTCTCCATTTATGTGGTGAAAAACAGGCTGCTCCAGCAAAAAGGGACGCTGGCTCCTGAACTTGCCGGCTTCACTTCTACAACGCTGCTTATGGTCATCGTCTTAGCGGGAGCGTCGCTCTTCGAAGCATACGTTTCGCCGACAATTATCGGATGGGCTTCTCCTTTGCTATCGTCTTAAGCTGCCATCATACGACAGCAAAATGTTTGACTTTATTGCATGTTAGCCCCTATAATGAAAGGAAAGTTTCCTGATATAGGCGCAGACATGTGGTAGGGGGGAAATCATGGAAGCCCGGATTGAGAAAATCAAACAACAGTTGCAGTCCCAGGGCTACAAATTAACCCCGCAACGGGAAGCAACCGTCCGCGTATTGCTTGAGAATGAAGATGATCATTTAAGCGCGGAAGATGTGTTTATGCTCGTAAAGGATAAAGCACCGGAAATCGGATTAGCAACCGTTTATCGGACGCTCGAGCTTCTAAGTGAGATGCATGTCGTCGAGAAGTTGAACTTTGGCGACGGCGTTGCTAGATACGATCTTCGGACCGATAGCAGCAAGCATCATCACCATCACCTCATTTGTGTGCAGTGCGGATCAATGGATGAAATTAAAGAAGACTGGCTTTTGCCTCTCGAAGAGAAGCTGGAAGCGGAATACGGTTTTTTTGTCATTGATCATCGTCTTGACTTTCAAGGCGTGTGCCACCGCTGCAAAGCAAAAAACGACAACCCAACTCAATCATAAACGGCTTGGCTGCCCAGCATAACTGGACGGCAAAGCCGTTTTGGCATTTCTATGGAGCACCTATCTTTTCTTTATGACATTGACGGAAGAATTGGTATCGAAGATTTGATCCAATTGCATTAAACCAGAGCCTTGTGCAAGGACACTGTAATTGTCCAGTTTGATCGCTTTCCTGCGCAATTGAGTAGATGCGGCTGCCGGACTTAGAGAAGTTCTGCGGCTAAGCAATAAGGCAGCGCCTCCCGCGACATGGGGGGAAGACATGCTTGTGCCCGACAACTTCTTGTAGGAGTTGCCCGGCCATGTCGATAATATTTGCTGCCCCGGCGCAGTAATGGCAATGCTTGGTCCTCTGCTGCTGAAGCTTGCTATCTGATTGGCTTTCGTTGAAGCGGCAACCGCGATTACTTCCTCATAAGCAGCAGGTTCATCAATTTGTTTGCTTGATTCTCCCGAATTTCCCGCAGACGCTACGATTACGATGCCTTGCCTCGCTGCTCTCCGTACCGCGTCATGCAGAACGCCGCTGCTCTCCGAACCCGTAATACCGAGACTCATGTTAATCACATTCATTTGCCTGCTGATACACCAATCAATACCCTCGACAATGTCCGAGACGTATCCTTCTCCGTTCGCGTCCAGCGCTTTGACCGCATATAATTCAACCTCCGGAGCAACGCCAATGATATTGTCATTAGTTCCTAACGCGGCTATAATGCCGGCAACATGGGTCCCATGACCGTTATCGTCACTATACGAGCCGCCGTTAATCGTATTAACCCCGCCGGCAATCCGGAGATCCGGATGATTCGCAATGCCGGTATCAATGACAGCGACCTTCATCGGGCTGCCTTTTGAGGTAGCCCATGCTTGGGGCGCTTTTACGCGACTTATGTTCCAGGTTATTAAGGAAGCTTTTGCTGTCGGCTTTGTTGTTGTCATCATTAGTGGAAGCGAACGTTTGAAAGACCTGTACTTGTTAGGCTTGGATGGAGCTTTGTACGGAACTTTGAAAGGCGCCTTGTAAGGAACAGCAGCATGTATTTTGATTTTAAGATCCTTCTCGACTTTCCTAACTTCCGGATGGCTGGATATGGAAGACGGCGAAGCTCCTTTCAGGACATGGAAGCCAATCAATAAGCTTCTTGATACAGCCTTAAATGGAGTAATGCCGCTCTCTTTCATCATTTTCAGGCAGCGATTATATGATTTTCTTGACCGTAAAGTAATAATTTGTCGCGCCGTTCGTTTCGAAGGCTTGATGGCGGCACAGCGTCTGATCATGGATTCCAGCTTTGGCAATGAAATTGAGCCTCCCTAGTCAGCTTTAAGCTAGTTCAGTGTATGGGGAACGAGCGGTTTACGTATGGGTGACTGTCGATAGGGCACATATTTTTAGGCTTTGCTGGAAAACGTATCGCGTATGGACGATCAAGTTGGCTTGTTCGTTCATACATCATAATAAGAGCGTTTTAGATGGTCTCGGGAGGGGTAATCATGTTAATCGGCGTGCCGAAGGAGATTAAGCAGAGTGAATATCGGGTTGCGTTGACACCGGCTGGCGTTACGATGTTGAAGGCGGCTGGCCACGAGGTGCTGATTGAGGAAGGTGCTGGCAGCGGCAGCGGTTTCGAGGATAGCGACTATATGCGTGAGGGTGCGAATATAGCTTCAACTGCTGCTGAGGTTTGGGGTAAAGCTGATATGATTATGAAGGTAAAGGAGCCGCTTGCAGAGGAGTTCGGCTATTTCCGTGAAGGGCTGCTCTTATTTACTTATTTGCACTTGGCCGCTGCGGCGGATTTGACTAAAGCGCTAGTCGAGCGCGGAGTAACGGCAATTGCTTATGAGACGATCCAACTTCCAAACGGCAGTCTGCCGCTTCTAACGCCGATGAGTGAGGTTGCGGGTCGTATGTCCGTGCAGGTAGGAGCGCAGTTTCTGGAAGCGTTCAATGGCGGACGCGGCGTACTTCTTGGTGGGGTTCCGGGAGTGCCCCCTGCGGAGGTCGTTATTATCGGGGGCGGAATTGTGGGCACTAATGCTGCGAAGATTGCGCTGGGGATGGGAGCGAATGTCGTTATATTGGAGAAGAGTGCAGATCGCATGCGTTACTTGGACGATGTATTCGGCGGTCGGCTCCGAACGTTGATGTCAAGCCCGCTTAATATCGCGGAAGCAGTGAACCATGCCGATCTGCTTATCGGTGCTGTTCTTATTCCCGGGGCGAAAGCCCCGCAATTAGTAACGGATCAGATGGTCCAAATGATGCGGAAGGGTTCAGTTATCGTCGATGTAGCCGTAGATCAAGGCGGATCCATTGAGACCGTCGATCGTCCGACAAYGCATAAAGATCCGATTTATATGAAGCATGGCGTCGTTCATTATGCAGTTGCGAATATACCGGGAGCCGTGCCGCGCACTTCGACCTTCGCGCTGACGAACGCCACGATCTCTTATGCGCTTGATTTGGCCAATAAAGGACTGGACGCGATTCGCCGAAGCGTACCGCTGCAGAAGGGCGTCAATACGCATGCGGGCAATGTAACGTATGAGCCGGTTGCGGCAGCGACCGGCATGCCTTATACCGCACTGGACAAATGGCTGAACAGCGTTGCTTATGAAAACCTGGAGTCGTAAACGAATAATCACATCAGCCTCCTCATAAGGTGTAGCGAGCGGACAACCGTGAAGCACTTGAAGCGGAGGCTGATGATGATGGTTTTATCGATAAGGAAGTGGGCAAGCAAGCTGTTCTTTATTGTCGTTTTTACTGCGGCATTATTAGTAGTCACRGGAGGCTATCGATTTTTGGTCGATGCGATATCTCCTGTTCATCCCTATAGGGAACCGAAGGGAGAGGCGCTGAAGGTATTTTTGACCGATCCGGAGTCGCCCGAGGGCGGTCATTTGGCGGACAGATTACGTTGGTTTTATTGGTATGGCGAATAAGGCGAACCGTGCATGGCATTGTGCACGCTGCACAGAAATATAGCGGAAGCAGGATTTGCCGTTGCGAATGTGGAATAATTGTAGGTGAGAAGCAGCATGGAAAGGAATTGGAATGAAGGCTTATCTGAACACGTACTTGGAGCACCTGGAAGTCGAACGTAGATTGTCCTCTAATACTCTCTCGTCCTATGAGAGAGATTTGCTTGCGTTCGCCGCTTATGCCGAGGAACAGGGTATTGGCGAGCCGTCTCAGTTGCAGAGGCATCACTTTGCACGTTATATGCTCCATCTTAAGGAGCAGGGAAGGAAGGCGGCAACGATTACGAGACATATCGTATCGTTGAAAGCTTTTTTTCATTATTTGACCAAGGAAGGCGTCATTATTCATAATCCTTCGATCTATCTGGAGGCGCCAAAGCAAGAAAAGAAGGCTCCGAAATTATTGTCCGAATCGATGACAGCCGTGTTGCTCGATTCGCCTCAGTCGGATAAGCCTGCCGGGAAGCGGGACAAAGCGATGCTGGAGCTTCTTTATGCGACTGGCATTCGCGTTTCTGAACTCGTTGCCCTTGATGCCGAGCACTTGCATATGCAGCTTTCAGCCGTTCGATGTATAGATGCTGGAGGGAAGGAACGTATTGTCCCTTTTGGGCGCATGGCAGCAGAAGCGTTGATCGCTTACTTGGGGGACGGCAGGAAGTCGCTTATGAGACATAACGAGAATGAGTCTGCATTATTTCTGAACCATTTGGGCACGAGAATGACGAGGCAGGGCTTCTGGAAAACGATCAAGAAATATGCGAAGGAAGCGGGCATATCAGACGATATTACGCCTCATACGCTTCGCCATTCCGTCGCTGCGCATCTGCTCGAGCATGGCGCGGACATACGTTCCGTGCAAGAGCTGCTGGGCCATGCCGATCTGGCGACAACGCTTAAATATGTGAAGCAGCCAACAACGCGAATCAAGGACGTCTATAAGAGCGCGCACCCAAGAGCGTAGACTACATAGGAGGACAACATCGATGAGATTTGATCGTATTGCAGTGATTGTATTAGATAGCGTCGGAATCGGCGAGCTCCCGGATGCGCCAGCCTTCGGAGATTCCGGCGCACATACCCTAGGGCATATCGTGGAGCAATCGCCGGAATTACAGTTGCCCAATATGCGCAGATGGGGCCTCGATCGAATTGCGCCGATCGGTGCGTGGTCGGAGTCGAAAGAACCTCCTGCTGCCTATTACGGCAAAATGGCGGAAGTTTCCGTAGGCAAAGATACGATGACAGGGCATTGGGAGTTAATGGGGCTTAAGATTGAGGTCCCGTTTCAGACGTTTCCTGAAGGATTCCCGCCCGAGCTGATCGAGAGCTTCGAGCAGCGCACCGGCCGCAAGGTTATCGGCAACAAGCCGGCAAGCGGCACTGAAATCTTGGACGAGCTAGGCGAGGAGCAGATGAGAAGCGGCTCTTGGATCGTCTATACATCGGCAGACAGCGTGTTTCAGATTGCCGCTCATGAAGAAGTGATTCCGCTGGAGGAGCTGTACCGGGCATGCGAGATCGCAAGAGAGCTGACGATGGACGAGCGACATTCCGTTGGCCGAGTGATTGCAAGGCCGTACATCGGGAAGCCGGGAGCGTTCGCGCGCACGCCGAACCGGCATGACTATGCGGTCAAGCCTCCTCACGCAACGGTATTGGACACGCTTAAGGCTGGCGGTTACGACACGATTGCAATCGGCAAAATCAACGATATTTTCGACGGGGAAGGCATTACGGCCACATCGCCAACAAAAAGCAATGCAGACGGCATTGCGAAGACGATTGAACAGCTCGGCAAGCCGTTCAAAGGCTTGTTATTCACGAATTTGGTTGATTTCGATTCGTTATACGGACACCGTCGTGATCCGCTTGGTTATGGGAAGGCGCTTGAGGAATTCGATCTTGCCGTTCCTGAGCTCGTAAAGCAGCTAGGCGAGCGCGATTTACTAATTGTAACTGCCGATCATGGCAATGATCCTGTTCATGCGGGAACCGATCACACGCGCGAATACGTACCGATTATGCTGTATAGTCCGTCATTCGCTAAGACGGCAAGGTTAGAGACTAGAACAACCTTCTCCGATCTTGGCGCGACGATCGCCGATAATTTCGGTGTTGAAGCACCGCCTAACGGAGAGAGTTTCTTGCATCTGCTGTAAAGAAAATAAGCGGCTAATTCTATCTATACGAAATAAAAGCATATACAAACCAATAGAATGGGGAGAACAGACGATGAACGCATTGACGTCGGCGCACATTAAAGAAGCAGCGGAATTTATTGAAAGCAGAACGACACTTAAGCCGGAAATCGGTCTTATCATGGGATCAGGATTAGGTGTGCTTGGCGATCATTTGGAAAACCCGGTGACGATTGATTATCACGATATTCCCCATTTTCCGATCTCGACGGTTGAAGGACATGCAGGCGAGCTGTTGATTGGAACGCTGTCAGGCAGAACGGTTCTCCTTATGCGCGGCCGCTTCCATATGTATGAGGGTTACGGTCCGGAGTTAACGGCATTCCCGGTTCGAGTCATGAAGGCGCTTGGTGTCAAATCATTGCTCGTAACGAATGCTGCCGGCGGCGTGAACTTGGCTTACGATCCAGGCAATCTCATGCTGATCTCCGATCATATTAATTTAACGGGCAAAAACCCGCTCATCGGTCCAAACGACAATGAGCTAGGCGTTCGTTTTCCAGATATGTCTGAAGCGTACAGCAAACGGCTGCGCGCAATCGCGAGAGACATTGCGGCAGAGCAAGGGATGACGTTGCGTGAAGGCGTATATGCCGGCTTGCTTGGTCCTACGTACGAAACGCCTGCCGAAATTCGTATGCTGCGCATCATTGGTGCAGATGCTGTCGGAATGTCGACAGTTGCCGAGGTGATAGCTGCCCGCCATTCTGGCATCGAAACAGTCGGTATTTCCTGTATCAGTAACATGGCTGCCGGAATATTGGACCAGCCGTTGTCGCACGAGGAAGTTATGGAAACGACGGAACGTGTGAAGAACCAGTTTTTGGGACTTGTAACAGCGCTTATCGGGAAAATGTAATAAATACGAAATAAAAATGTAACACAACTGTCACATTTACATCGACTTAATATGACAGTGTTCGCTCGCTTAATCGTCGTATAATGTCCATGAACATTGAATGATGGAGTGAGAACGAGATGGATAAGAATAGGCAATTACTCTTACAAATGGAGCAATTGCGGAGCAAAATGGTGGAAACTGCGCTATTAAGGCAATCCTTCCTGCACCGTGAAGTCATAACGCTCAGTCAGCGGTTGGACGAAATGATCATTCGTGTGCAGAGGGAGCAAGCCGCGCTTTCGAGAGCGAATTAATGCGCAGAGAACGAGGAGGCAATTATGCGCGCAGTAGATATTATCCATAAGAAGCGGGACGGCGGAGAGCTTACCGCTTCTGAACTAACTTATTTGATTGACGGCTATTGCCGAGGGGATGTTCCAGATTATCAAATGTCCGCTTGGGCGATGGCTGTTTTCTTTAGAGGAATGACGCCGCGCGAGACGGCTTCTCTTACGCTGGCGATGGCGAATTCGGGCGATCAGGTTGATCTCGGCCCTATTAGCGGCGTGAAGGTTGACAAGCATAGTACAGGAGGCGTCGGCGATAAGACGACCTTAATAATTGCGCCGCTTGTCGCTTCAGTTGGCATTCCGGTCGCGAAGATGTCCGGCAAAGGTCTTGGGCATACTGGCGGTACGATCGATAAGCTGGAGTCAATCGATGGATTCCGTACGGAGCTTTCGCGCGAGAGGTTCATGACACAAGTCAATGATATCGGACTGTCGGTCATTGGGCAGAGCGGCAACTTGGCTCCTGCCGATAAGAAGCTGTATGCGCTGAGAGACGTTACAGGCACTGTCGAATCCATTCCGCTCATTGCCAGCTCGGTTATGAGCAAGAAGATTGCGGCGGGCGCCGATGCGATCGTGCTGGACGTGAAGACAGGCAGCGGGGCATTCATGAAAACTTTAGAGCATTCGGAGCAGCTCGCGCAAGCGATGGTGGAGATCGGGACGGAGGTTGGCCGTCATACGGCAGCTATTATAAGCGATATGGACCAGCCTCTCGGATACGCGATTGGCAATGCGCTAGAAGTAGCGGAGTCGATCGAAACGTTGAAAGGCCGCGGACCAGCCGACTTGACTGAGCTATGTCTGACATTAGGCGCTCATATGGTCGTTCTTGGCGGTAAGGCGGGCGATGTCGAATCGGCCAAGGAGATGCTTCGCGCTCAGTTGCATAATGGAGCTGCGTTAGCCAAGTTTAAGCAGTTCGTAGCTGCGCAGGGCGGGGACGAAACCATAGCTGACGATCTCTCGCGCCTGCCTAGTGCTCCGCATCGTGTCGAAGTGAAAGCCGGAGCTGCCGGTTATATCAGCGCGATTGAAGCCGAACAGCTGGGTCTTGCGGCAATGCTGCTTGGCGCCGGCAGAGCGACGAAGGAAGCGGAGATCGATTATGCGGTTGGATTGACGCTTCGTCTGAAGGTCGGCGATCCTGTGCAAGCTGGAGATACGCTTGCGGTTCTTCATGTTCGCGAGAATAATGATGCTGCGAACGAAGTTGCGGCTAGAGTCCGAGATGCTTATTCGATTACGGATAAGCAGCCTGAACAACGTAAATTATTGTTATCGGTCGTAACGTCTACAGGAGTCGAGCGTTATGTATAATTAATCAATTAAGCTGGAGCTGTATCGGAAGGTCGAGAAGACTTTCAGGTGCAGCTCTATTTTTTATGGGGCAAACGACGGATAGATTGGAATAATTTGCAAAGATTAGGTCAACAATGTAGAGGAAAATATAGCCGAAAATGGCCGCAATCGCTGTCAACTATTTAGGAGGAATAAGCGTTGAAAAACAAAGCTAGTAAATTGCTCATATTCGTTCTTGTCATTTCGCTCGCGTTGCCGGGGGCTGTATTTGCCGAGGAGCCGGCTCCTGCGCCTGAGCAGGTTGCCGCATCTGAATCCGCTGGGCAAGCTCCGCAGGTAGATCTAGCGCCATCAGCACGCTCGGCGATTATGATGGATGCGGAGAGCGGCACTGTTATTTTCGAGAAAAATAGTCACGACAAGCTTCCGCCGGCCAGTATTACGAAGATTATGACGATGCTGCTCATTATGGAGGCGCTTGATAGCGGGAAAATTAAGTTAACCGACAAAGTGCAAACGAGCGAATATGCGGCTTCTATGGGCGGATCGCAAATTTTCCTCGAGCCTGGCGAAGAAATGTCGGTTGAAGAGATGATTAAAGGCATCGCTCTTGCCTCAGGCAACGATGCATCGGTAGCGATGGCTGAGAAGCTGGCAGGAACCGAGCAGCAATTCGTCGCCATGATGAATGAGAGAGCGCAGCAGCTCGGACTCAAGGATACGATGTTCGCTAATCCGAATGGTCTTCCGGTGGCGAATCACTATTCGTCTGCGCATGATATAGCGATCATGTCGATGGAGCTCCTTAAGCATTCCGAGGTTACGAAGTATACAGGACTCTATCAAGATTACTTGCGCAAGTCGTCAGAGAAGCCTTTCTGGCTAGTCAACACGAATAAGCTTGTCCGCTTCTATAGCGGAGCTGACGGGCTAAAGACCGGCTTTACGAGCGAAGCGAAATATTGCCTGTCGGCAACGGCTAAGCGCGATAATTTGCGAATCATTGCAGTTGTAATGGGTGAACCAACTACGAAAACAAGAAATGCCGAAGTATCGCAAATGTTCGATTACGGCTTCGCGCAATATATGAATCACAATCTCGTCAAAGAGGGCGACAGCATCGGGAATGTACGTATCGAGAAAGGCGCTCAGAAGGAGCTGCCGCTTGTCGCAACCCACCCTTACAGCGTTTTGCTGAAGAAAGGCGCAGCCACGAACGATATTCGCTCCGAGCTGATCGTGAACGGACCGCTTAAAGCCCCGATTCAGAAAGGCCAGTCGATTGGCAAGCTTGTTGTGTATCAGGGCGATCAGGTGCTTAAGGAGTTCCCGATCCAGTCGCCGGAGGATGTTGGCAAGGCAGGCTTCTGGAAAATGTTCAGACGTTCGTTCAACGGGTTGTTCGGTTAGCGAACGGACTAGCGTTCAAATATAGGAAAGTATAAGTTTCACACTTAATAGTTATGCGGTTTTTGTCAGCTCATAGCGGTATGCTTCTAGTTTTGTCGGCATGCAGGAGAAGGCCGCCTTCTTGGAGAATTGCTTGTTCTATCTCGAAATGAAGGAGATGAGCAGCTTAATGAGTCTGCAAGCAGAGTTGGAGCATTACCGAAATATGCTGATCGTACGTCTTCGAGGCGAGCTTGACCATCATACGGCTGACGTCGTGAGATTTAAGATGGAGGAAGCGATTGCCCGCGGGACGACGGATCACGTTATTCTGAGCTTGAAGGAGCTGCAATTCATGGACAGCTCTGGTCTTGGCGTCATCTTAGGCAGGTACAAGCAAGTGAAGAGCCGAGGCGGCAAGATGGTCGTATGCGACGTCAACCCGAATGTGCAGCGGCTGTTCGAGTTGTCGGGCATATTCAAAATAATAACGATGCACGACAATGAACGTACCGCCATTACGAGTTTGGAGGTGGTGTCATGACCGGAACAAATGAAATGACGCTTTCCTTTAGTGCGAAGTCGGAGAATGAAGCTTTCGCGCGGATCGCGGTTGCAGCATTCGTATCACAGCTCGACCCGACACTCGATGAACTGAACGATTTGAAGACAGCTGTCTCTGAAGCGGTAACCAATGCGATTATTCACGGATATGAGAGCGATCCGTCCTGTCAGGTAACGATCGAGGCAACGATCGAAGGCGACTCCGTATCGATTACCGTAACGGATAACGGCCGTGGAATAGAAGATTTGGAGCTGGCAAGACAGCCGTTGTATACATCCAAGCCGGAGCTTGAGCGCTCAGGTATGGGATTCACTATTATGGAAAACTTTATGGATCGCTTCGAGGTTGCAAGTACGGCAGGCGGCGGAACCCGCGTTGCGATGCTGAAGCGAATCGAATCGAAAAAAGCGCTCTACAACTAGGGCATAGGGGTTGAACCTCATGGAAGCTGATTTGAAACATACGGCCCAGCCATACTTGGATGATGCAGAGGTTAAACGGCTCATCGCATTAAGCCAGTCGGGCGATACAGTTGCAAGAGATACGCTGGTTAACTGCAATATAAGGCTTGTGTGGTCGGTTGTGCAGCGGTTTATTAATCGGGGATATGAACCTGAGGATCTGTTCCAGATCGGCTGCATCGGCTTGCTGAAGTCGGTAGATAAGTTCGATTTGTCCTATGATGTTAAGTTCTCTACTTATGCGGTGCCGATGATTATCGGCGAGATTCAGCGGTTTCTGCGGGATGACGGAACGCTCAAGGTGAGCAGATCGCTTAAGGAAACAGCGAACAAAGTACGGAAGATGAAGGATGAGCTGTCTAAGACGCTTGGCCGTCTGCCAACGATCAGTGAAGTGGCGGAACGGCTCGGCATCACGCCAGAGGAGGTTGTGTTCGCCCAAGAGGCGAATAAGCCTCCCACCTCGATACATGAAACGGTGTTCGAGAATGACGGCGACCCGATTACGCTTATGGATCAGATCGCTGACGAATCACAGGAGCGATGGTTCGATAAGCTGGCGCTCGTCGAGGCGATTGAAGGACTTAGCGAGCGTGAGCGGCTCATCGTATACTTGCGCTATTACCGTGACAAGACGCAATCCGAGGTCGCGAGCCGGCTAGGCATATCGCAAGTGCAAGTATCGCGCCTGGAGAAAAAAATATTACAGTCCATTCGAGACCAGATCGCCCAATAGGGCGGACTGGTCTTTTTCCGTTTATTACCTGTTTAAGCATGAGTATCCGAAACAGCCTTTTCTCATACTATATTTGAAACATAAACCATGGAATTAACAGAAGGGAAGATGACAGATGGAAGCTAATAAGCCTTCGCTCCTCTATCTGCGTCTCAAGAAACGAATTTATATGCGCCCGGAGCAGCATGTCACGCTAGGTCAAGCGGCTCGGCTGCTGGCGGCGGACGCAGAGACGGAACAGTCGCTTAAGCAGCTCATCCTGTATGAGCATAAGAAGGCGGACGGCAATCGGGTCGTCATCGACCTTCTCCAGATCGTCAAGGCAATCCGAGAAGCAGCCCCCGGGTTGTCGGTGGAAGCCTATGGCGATCCTCAGGTGCTCGTGATGATCGCCGAGAAACCGGTGAAGCCGCGAATCTTCGTGCTCATCCTCTCTTGGCTGCTGCTCTTCTTCGGTGCAGGACTTGCCATTATGAATTTCCACACGGATGTCAGCATGAAGGAGGTACATACTCGCATTGTCGAGCTGATCAGCGGCAAGCAAATCGAGCATCCGCTTTGGTTCCAAATTCCGTACTCGCTCGGTATTGGGCTGGGGATGGTTCTCTTCTTCAACCATTTATTCCGCAAGAGGTTCAATGAGGAACCGAATCCGCTGGAAGTCGAGCTCTATATGTATCAGGAAAATGTGAACGCCTACGTCATTGCCGATGAGATGCGCAAGAAGTCAGATTATGATCAGACGCGGGGCGGAAGCGATGGCTGATGTCCTGGCGAATGTGTTTATCGCGCTGCTGGGGCTGGCTGGCGGGCTGGCGGTCGGCAGCGGACTCGTCGCTTTGTTGATCGTCATTGATCTCATTCCTCGTCTTGCGCAGCTTGCGAACGCATATCGACTGTCTATTCTGTTCGAGACTGCGGTTATTAGCGGTTCGATGTACTGGACGTTCGCAGACTTCATGGATTGGGAGCTTGGCTGGCATCCGCTGCTCTTGCAAAGCGGCGCCGGCTTATTCGACGGGCTGTTCGTCGGCATGCTCGCCGCGGCATTGACAGAGGTGATGAATGTTCTGCCCATTCTAGCCAAAAGAATGAACTTATCGGACTATATGGTCGCTCTCGTCATGGCTATGGTGCTTGGCAAGACCTTAGGCTCATTGTTCGATTGGCTTATATTTCAGTGGTAATTCTAACATAATCTTGAAGAGGTGAGGAAGCATGTCGGATACGCGTTCCGAACATCCAGGAAGCGAGCAAGAGGGAGTAGGCGTGGAGCAGCATATTGCGTCAATGCCCGATGAGCAGAAGCAAGAGGAGTCACATCAGGCAGGCGAATCTGAAGAGCAATCCGTTAATTCGCAAATGGGCAATCGAATCCATGAGGTTTCAGCGGGTTCGGATGATAAGAAGAAGGAAAATCCCATACCGCATAAGCTGAATGATATTCTGTCGCGTCTTGAGAATGAGATTGGTTACAAAACAAGCTTCGACGTCGTCGTGCGCGAGATGACGTTCGGTGAACGCAAAACGGCGATTCTGTTCATGAATGGACTCGTTAAGGACACGCTGTTGACTGAAGTGCTGAAGAGACTGACCTATTTGCATCCCGATGACTTGTCCGGCGATGCACTCTACGCCTTTCTGAATTTGTATGTGCCTGCCGCGCAGGTCGTCAAGCAGAAGGATTGGAACGAGATGTTAACCTGTGTGATGTCGGGCGCAACTGCGCTGTTCATCGATGATGAGCCTGCGGCGTTAATTATCGATGCGAAGAGCTTCCCGTCACGCGGCCCGGAGGAGCCGTCGCTGGAGAAGGTAGTTCGTGGATCGAGAGACGGTTTTGTCGAAACACTCATGACGAATGTATCGCTCGTTCGCAGAAGATTGCGAGACCCTCAATTGCGATATGAGATTTTACAGCTTGGCGAGCGGACGAAAACGGATGTGTGTATTGCCTATATTGCCGATTTGGCCGATCCGAAGCTCGTGAAGTCGATCAAAGATAAGTTTTCGATGGTGAAGCTGGACGGTCTGCCGCTGGCGGACAAGCAGTTGGAGGAGGCAACCGTGAAGCGCGGCTGGAATCCGTTCCCGCTCGTTCGTTACTCGGAGCGGCCTGATACGGTATCGGTTCACTTATTGGAAGGTGCTGTCGCCGTCTTCGTCGACACATCGCCAAGCGTGATGACGCTGCCTACGACTTACTTCGACCTTATGCAGCATGCGGAGGAAAATCGTCAGACACCGTTTATCGGTACCTACTTGCGGTGGGTTCGTTTCATCGGAATCATCGCCTCGTTGTTCCTGTTGCCGATGTGGCTGCTGTTCGTTATGCACCCTGAAATGAAGCCAGCTGCGCTAGAATTTATCGGTCCGAACAAAACAGGCCAGCTTCCGCTCATCGTCCAGTTCTTGTTGGCAGAGATCGGCGTCGATCTCATGCGAATGGCATCTGTCCATACGCCGACCTCGCTTGCAACAGCTATGTCATTAGTCGCGGCTATTCTCATCGGCGACATTGCGGTACAGACCGGCTTATTCGTCAACGAGGTTATCCTCTATATGGCGGTTGCTGCCATCGGCATGTTCGCGACGCCGAGCTATGAGCTTGGACTTGCCAATCGGATTGTAAGGCTGGTGTTGATCATAGCGGTTGCCGCATTCAGCGTACCGGGCTTCGTCATTGCGACTACGGCGATTATTGTTATGCTGACGCTGGAGCGTTCGTTCAATCGCCCATACATGTGGCCGTTTATACCATTTGATCTGAAGGCGCTATGGAGCATCATCGTTCGCCAGCCTGTACTCTATAACCGGACGCGCCCGAATCTATTGCACCCGCAACAAATAGACAGAATGCCAAAGACGAAGTAGGTTCACAAAGAATGCAAATGAAATGTGAAATTATCCATTTCGGCGGCGGTTAGTTTGCGATATACTGTTGCTATAGATGCAAATTAACCGTCTATCTGCGTGCAGATAGAGAAAGTCGAGGGGAAACTATGTACTTGCATGGAACTAGCAATATTAACACGAATGGTCATCTAGAAATTGGCGGTTGCGACGTAACCGATCTTGCTAATAAATTCGGCACACCGCTTTATATCGTGGACGAAGCACTCGTTCGTCAACGCGCTAAGGAATATGTTGAAGCGTTCAAAGCTTCCGGCTTGAAGTTTCAAGTCGCTTATGCGAGCAAAGCGTTCAGTGTAATGGCGATGTGCGCTATCGCTGAACAAGAAGGATTGTCGCTTGACGTTGTATCTGACGGCGAGCTGTATACGGCTCTGCAAGCAGGCTTCCCGGTGGAGCGCATTCACTTCCACGGCAACAACAAGACGCATGAAGAGATCAACATGGCGCTTGACGCTGGCATCGGTTGCTTCGTTGTCGACAACTTTATCGAATTGCACACTCTGAACGCACTGGCTGCGGACAAAGGCAAAACCGTAAACATTTTGCTTCGCATTACGCCGGGCGTTGAAGCACATACGCATGACTACATCTCGACAGGTCAACAAGATTCGAAGTTCGGTTTCGACCTTGGCAACGGCGCTGCGAAGCAAGCGATTGAGCAAGCGATCGCATTGCCGAACCTTGAGGTGCTGGGCGTTCATTCCCACATCGGTTCGCAGATCTTCGAAGTTGAAGGCTTCCGCATGGCGGTAGACAAAGTAGCAGACTTTGCTGTAGCGATTCGTTCCGAGCTTGGCCTTACGTTCAAAGTTATCAACCTTGGCGGCGGCTTCGGCATCCGCTACGTGGAAGGCGATACACCGCTTCCGATCAGCGAATACGTAGGCGCGATTACAGGCGCTATCAAAGCTAAGTTCACCGAAGCGGAATTCCCGCTGCCTGAGATCTGGGTTGAGCCGGGTCGCAGTATGGTTGGCGATGCAGGCACTACGCTTTATACGGTAGGCACGAGCAAGCATATTCCTGGCGTTCGCAAATATATCGCTGTAGACGGCGGTATGACGGACAACCCTCGCCCGGCGCTGTACCAATCGCAATACGAAGCGATCTTGGCGAACCGCGCTAACGATGCGAAAGAAGAGATGGTTTCGATTGCAGGCAAATGCTGCGAGAGCGGCGACATGCTGATTTGGGATCTAGAGCTTCCAAGGGCAGAGAGCGGCGATCTGCTTGCTGTATTCTGCACAGGCGCATATAACTATGCAATGGCAAGCAACTACAACCGTATCCGTCGTCCGGCAGTCGTATTCGTGAAAGACGGCGAGGCTGACCTTGCCGTTAAGCGCGAATCTCTCGAAAATATTGTATGCAATGACGTGATTCCGGCAAGACTGCAAAAATCAGCGCTTGCGAAATAAGCTTGAAATTGGTAACGTTATAGTATTCTGTTGAAAAAGAGAGGTAGATGCAGCAATGGCTAAACAAGCAAAAATCACACTAGCAAGCGGCGGAGAAGTCCACTTGGATTTGTTCGACCAAGATGCTCCCAATACAGTAGCAAACTTCGAGAAGCTTGCAAACGACGGGTTCTATAACGGTCTTACATTCCACCGCGTAATACCTGGCTTCGTCGCACAAGGCGGATGCCCTAACGGTACTGGCGCAGGCGGCCCAGGCTACACTATCAACTGTGAAATCAACCCGAACAAGCATGAGCGCGGTACGCTCGCTATGGCCCATGCCGGCCGTAACACAGGCGGCAGCCAGTTCTATATCTGCTACCAGCCGCAGCCGCATCTTGACGGCGGTCACACGGTATTCGGCAAAGTAACGAAAGGCATGGAGTTTGTTGACGCGCTTAAAGGCGGAGACAAAATGGAGAAGGTCGAAGTAACGGCTTCTTAATAATCGCTTGTTAGAAGTTCCGCCGTATTTCTCATTGAATGAGAGGTACGGCGGTTTTATTTCCAAGCAAATTAGACGGATATCTTGCTTTTTTATTAAGCTAGTGGTAATATTTCTTCAGTGTATAAAGGACTTCACTATTCACTAATCATAAATTATTTTATGCAGCTTTCCTTCGGGGCAGGGTGAAATTCCCAACCGGCGGTGATCGAGCGGCGAAGGCAGGAGCGGACAACCGCAGGCCTGTCGCAGCTCGTTAGTCCGTGACCCGGTTCGGATCGAATGGTTAACGCGATAACGCATTAGCATTCGATACGAAGCGGTGGACCTGGTGTGAATCCGGGACCGACAGTATAGTCTGGATGGGAGAAGGAGATGCTTGCGACAGCTACGTCATTCATGCTTATTAGTTTGTGCTATCTTTCACAAGCTAAATAGGTTTGTTTTATTAGCGTTAGTAATGACCGTGAACCGCTGCAAAAGCGGTTTATTTCGAACGGGATTTCTGCAAGCTTATTACATTCCATCGTTAATCGACGGTGATTGTAATTCGCATGTTTGTATCTTCTGGCTCGTGAGACGGTATTTGTCGCAATGGCTATCTTCATTCATCTATCATCACCCCCGGGGCGTTAAGTATGCCGATGGGGGTGTTTTTGCGTTCATGGACGTATTGAATGATGAATATTATATGCAGCTCGCGCTTACAATGGCGGCCAAAGCATCAGGTCAGACGGGTATTAATCCGGTTGTCGGCTGTGTCGTCGTCAAGGAAGGACGTATTATCGGTATCGGCACGCATCTGAAGCGGGGTACGGGCCATGCGGAAGTACACGCTCTCCAAATGGCTGGCGAAGAAGCGGAAGGCGCTACGGTTTACGTAACGCTGGAGCCATGCAGCCACTTCGGCAAGACGCCGCCATGCTGCGAACGTATTATCGATGCGAAGGCGGCAAGAGTCGTTGTTGCAAGCGGAGATCCGAACCCGCAGGTTGCAGGCAGAGGCATCTCTCGGCTTCGCGAAGCGGGAATTGAAGTAACGGTAGGTTTGCTTGAGGCTGAATCACAGCTTATGAATGAGAAGTTTAATAAATACATTACATCGAAGCTGCCGTTCGTCACTCTTAAGACGGCGAGCACGCTGGATGGCAAGATCGCCTCGAAGACGGGCGATAGCCGTTGGGTAACGGGAGCTGTTGCACGCGAGCAGGTACATACGCTCCGCCATCAGCATGAAGCGATCATGGTCGGTATCGGAACGGTATTGGCTGACGATCCTTCATTGACGACACGTGCTTCCGTACCTGCGATTCACCCAACCCGCATTATCGTCGATTCTTCCCTGCGTCTTCCGCTTGAAGCGAAGGTTGTTACGGATCGATCGGTGCGAACGATCGTCCTGACTACGGAGCAAGCGGATGCTGACAAGCGACAAGGGCTAGCGGCTGCAGGCGTCGAGGTCGTTGCTTGCGGCGAAGGCAGTAAAGTTGACCTTCGCGAGGCGATGAAGAAGCTCGGCGAGCTGGAGATTGGTTCGATCCTGCTGGAGGGCGGCGGTGCACTGAACGGCGCAATGCTGGAAGCGGGTCTCATCGATAAAATTATTTTGTATTATGCGGCTAAGATTATTGGCGGAGCTGCTTCGCCTGGAACGTTCACGTTCGACGGCTTCGAGAAAATGTCGGATGCGATTGAACTGGAGCGCGTATCCGTAGAGATGGCGGGAGAGGACATCTGTGTATCCGGCTATCCTGTATATCCAAGTTCATTGGGTTAACGAACGCTCAGCTCAGGTGGAATAGAGGGGAGGGCTACGATGTTCACTGGACTCATAGAAGAGGTAGGCAAGCTGAAAGGTGTTAAGAAGCAAGGCGAAGCGATGCGGTTATCCATCGGTGCTGCACGCGTTCTAGAAGGTGTACGGATTGGAGACAGCATTTCGGTTAACGGCGTTTGCTTGACCGTTACCGATTACGACGGCGGCTCTTTCGCTGCCGATGTTATGCCTGAGACATTCAGACGCTCTACGCTGCATGCGCTGCGTTCCGGAGAGGCTGTAAACCTAGAGCGAGCGATGCAAGCCGGCGCGCGCTTCGGCGGTCATATTGTGCAAGGTCATATTGATGGCACTGGCCAAATCATAGGGCGTGAAACAGATGCGAATGCGGTCGTATTTCGTATTAAGCTGGATGATCCGTCATCGCTGCGATACGTGATTCCGAAAGGCTCGATAACGATTGACGGCATTAGCTTAACGGTCGTAGACACATCGGCCCAGACATTCGCGGTATCGATCATTCCGCATACGCTTGGCGAAACGGCACTGCTGAACAAGAAGCCGGGAGAATCGGTTAATATCGAATGTGATGTCATTGGCAAATACGTCGATCACCTGCTGCACTTTAAGCAGCCGGAGAGCGAGGCGCCGAAGTCAAAGCTATCGACGGCTTTTCTTATGGAGAACGGTTTTCTGTAAAAGATGAATTATACAAAATAAGATTGTTCTTATAGATTGGATACCACCGGGGAGGGAAGCAGGATGACAAACAGTAATGCAAATTCGAATACGTTCGATACAATAGAAGCAGCACTGGAAGATTTGAAGCTGGGCAAAGCAATCATCGTTGTTGATGACGAGGATCGTGAGAATGAAGGCGACTTAATCGCCTTGGCCGATATGGCAACGCCGGAAGTCATTAACTTCATGATTACGGAAGCTCGCGGCTTGGTGTGCGTTCCGATTACGCCGGAGAGGGCTGAGGAGCTAGAGCTGCCGCCGATGGTAACGCATAACACTGATTACCACGGAACGGCTTTCACGGTGTCTGTCGACCACGCTTCGACGACGACGGGCATCTCGGCATATGAACGCTCGCTCTCTGTCAGAGCGCTCATCGATCCGACAGCGAAGGCGGCGGACTTCCGCCGTCCCGGACATATTTTCCCGCTCATCGCGAAGCCAGGCGGCGTCCTCCGCAGAGCCGGTCATACCGAGGCAGCCATTGATTTGGCGGTTCTGTGCGGCTCGAAGCCTGCCGGCGTCATCTGCGAAGTCATCAATGAAGACGGTACGATGGCTCGGCTGCCGGACTTGAAGATCTTCAAAGAGAAACATGGGCTTAAGCTCATTACGATTCAAGAGCTTATTCGATATCGGAATGAGAAGGAGAAGCTTGTTGAGCGAATCGTTGACGTGCAAATGCCTACCGACTTCGGTATCTTCCGCGCTATCGCCTATACGAACATCATGGATAGCAAGGAGCATGTTGCGCTTGTGAAAGGCGAGCTCGATACAACTCAGCCCATTCTGGTGCGGGTGCATTCCGAGTGCTTGACCGGCGACGTGTTCCACTCCCACCGCTGCGATTGCGGACCTCAGCTTGATGCGGCGCTTCGTCAGATCGACGAGGCCGGAAGCGGCGTACTGCTCTATATGCGCCAAGAGGGCAGGGGCATCGGCCTCATTAATAAGCTGAAGGCTTATGCGCTTCAAGAAGAAGGGCTCGATACGGTCGATGCGAATATAAAGCTTGGCTTTCCTGCCGATTTGCGAGATTATGGTATAGGCGCGCAAATATTGAAGGATCTTGGCATCTCCAAGCTGAAGCTGCTGACGAACAATCCGCGTAAGATCAAAGGGCTCGAAGGCTACGGCATCGAGGTCGTCGAACGCGTTCCCATTCAGATGGAAGCTAATCAAAGCAACAGCAAATATTTGCGAACGAAGAAAACGAAGCTAGGCCATATGCTCAAGTTCGAAGAGCAGGAGCCGCAGCAGTCGTAATAGCAGTTAGCAGCCAAAAAAATATAATAACTACTCAGGATGAGAGGAAGATGGTAAAATGGCACGTATATATGAAGGACATTTAGTATCGGAAGGTTTAAAATATGGGGTTGTTGTCGGACGGTTCAACGAATTTATTTCCAGCAAATTGCTTGGCGRCGCGCTTGATGCATTCAAACGCCACGGCGCAGCGGAAGACGATGTTGAAATCGCATGGGTGCCTGGCGCATTCGAGATTCCGCTGATCGCTCAGAAGATGGCTGAAAGCGGCAAGTATGATGCGGTAATTACGCTTGGTGCCGTTATCCGCGGATCAACGCCTCACTTTGACTTTGTATGCAATGAAGCAGCCAAAGGCGTTGCGGCAATCGCGCTCAAAACAGGCGTGCCAACGATCTTCGGCGTGCTGACGGTCGATTCGATCGAGCAAGCGATTGAGCGTGCAGGCACGAAAGCCGGCAACAAAGGTTATGAAGCGGCTGCCAGCGCGATCGAAATGGCTAATTTGACGAAACAGCTGCAGGGATAATACCCCGAGAGCTGAACGCGGGAGGAAATACGAGTGTCGGTGCTTTACAAGCTGGATTCTTTTGAAGGGCCTCTTGACCTGTTGCTCCATTTGATCGACAAAGCAGAGATTGATATCCATGAAGTGTCGATCAGCGAGATTACGGATCAATATATGGAGTATCTGCATGCGATGAAGGAACTGGAGCTTGAGGTTACGAGCGAGTTTCTGGTCATGGCTGCAACCCTTCTGGCGATAAAAAGCAAGCAACTGCTGCCTAAGCCTCCGGTGTTCGAGGAGGAATATGACGAGTGGCAGGATGACGGCCTTGATCCTCGTGATGAGCTCATTCAGAAGCTCGTTGAATATCGTAAGTTTAAGCAAATAGCCGAGCAGCTGCGGGAGAAGGAATTCGAACGCAGCCTCGTCTATTCTCGTGAGCCGGATGACTTGACCCCTTATATGAAAGAAGAGAAGGTCAATCCCGTCGAAGGCTTGCATGTGTCCGATCTTGTTGCCGCCTTCCAGAAAGCGCTGCGCAGGGCAGCAAGAAGGAACGTCATCTCAACGATCCAGCGCGATGAAATATCGGTTAAGGATCGGATTCGAGATATTGTCGAGGTGCTGAAGCAATACGAAACGGTCCGATTCTCGAAGCTTATACGCGAGAATATGGACAAGCACGAAGTAGTTGTCACCTTTCTAGCGATACTGGAGCTAATGAAGATGAAGCATATTCGCTGCTTCCAGCATCAGCTGTTCGACGACATCGTCATACATTGGAGAGGAGAATCTTCGCAAGATGGATTATCCGAAATTGAAGTCGATTATTGAGGGCCTTCTGTTCATGGCCGGAGATGAAGGCTTAACGAAGAAGCAGCTCGCCGACATTTTGGAGATCGACTCGGATTTGTCTTCCGATCTGGTCTACGACTTGCAGCGGGATTTGGAACGCGAGATGCGAGGCGTTCAGATAGCTGAAGTAGCCAGTTCTTACCGACTGACTACGCATCCTGAGCATGCGCCTTACTTTGAGCGAATGGCTTATTCGCCATCACGTTCGCAATTATCGCAAGCTGCTTTGGAGACGTTATCGATCGTCGCTTACCGCCAGCCGATTACAAGAATCGATATCGAGGAGATTCGCGGGGTGAAGACCGATCGGGCGATCAGCTCCCTTGTATCAAAGGATTTGATCGAAGAGGTAGGAAGAGCCGAAGCGATTGGAAGACCTATATTATACGGAACGACGAAATTATTTTTAGAATACTTCGGCTTGCCGTCAATCAAGGAATTGCCTGAACCAGGCCATGTCAGTGTCGACGATGCGCTTGAGGAAACGACGCAGTTGCTGTTCGAGCGCCTAGACGGCAGACAAATGACGTTTGATGAAATAAAAGAATGAGATTTGACCGCCGGGTCATACTATATTCAACCATAAGTAGGGAAATGGAGGAAGCATAATGCCCCTTTATCCTTTTGGTTGGATGACGGCGGCCGGTCTCTTTTTTTTGTTCATTTTTTCGATTGTTATCGCATCTCCCGTTAAAGTTAGCGGACATTTTGCGAAATCGGGAAATAATGACGACGCCGAAATTGCAATCAAAGCGTTGTTCGGCTTATATCGTTACCGCTTGAAGGTGCCGGTTATTAAGTATTTGGGCGCTTCTGTCCAATTAAAGGAGCAGGTGTCATCAACAAATACGGGGATTAACACTTGGAAGCAATTCAATGAAGAGATCAATGCCGACGATGTTGCTCGTTCGATGGATCGTTTCAAGGACATCCTGGAGATGACACGAAACTTGACCGGCTGGGCGAGGCAGACGCTGACGAAGGTAAAGATGACTGAATGGACATGGAACACTTCCGTTGGAACCGGCGATGCGATGTGGACAGCGATGACGACGGGTTTCGTATGGTCGGTTAAAACGAGTCTGATCGGTGTTCTCTCTCAGATGGTCAAGCTCCAAGCCGACCCGCAGATGACCGTGACGCCGATATATCAGCGACCTTACTTTTCGACGGATTGGTCGTGCAGCGCCAAGATGAGCTTTGGCAACGCGTTACTGGCTGGGATGAAGTTGTTATTCCGAATGCGGAAGAGAAGACGAAAAGATGGCAGCGGCGGGAGTTCTTGGACGTGGCAAAAACAGCTGTTCAAAGTGTAGTTTAGAACATCTTTGCCGGAGGCTCAGCTCATACATAGTCCAGACCTGTACTGCGCACAATACAAGAAGCGTAGGCAAGTTCTTATTCATATCGCAATGAAAGTATGCTTTCGGAGCAAGTTTTGCTGTGATGACTCTGCAATGAAGCGTCTTTTCACAAAACTTTTGAGGAGGAGTTACAATGGCTGAGCATCCTATTCAAGGATTAATGCAAACCGCAATGGAAAACATCAAGGAAATGGTCGACGTCAACACGATCGTCGGCGATCCTGTACAAACCCCGGACGGCAGCATTATTATGCCGATCTCCAAAGTTGGCTTCGGTTTCGTTGCAGGCGGCAGCGACATCCGGCTCGATGGATCCGACCATGCGAGCGGATCGCAAAACGATGCGCATCATGCATCCGTGTCGCTTCCGTTCGGCGGCGGCAGCGGCGGTGGCGTGTCGATTACGCCTATTGCCTTCCTTGTTGTAGGTACCCATGGCGTGAAGATCGTGCCGCTGGATAATCAAACGCATCTAATGGAGCGTGTCATTGACGCTGCGCCTCATGTATTCGATAAAGTGCAGTCGATGATTAAGCAGCCTATGCAGCAATCCAATTATGTCGATCCAGTGTCTACCGTTATTACGGGCAGTCTGGACGCAAATGATCACCTCTTGTAAGTTAATCGCTCGAGAGTGGCAATCCAACATGTAAAGCTGCCCGCAAGGGCAGTTTTTCATTTTTTCATTTTAGTTGCGACAAGCTCGTCTACACGAATATGTACAGGCATATAATGAACGACAGACTATTGCAGCGAGAGGAGCATCATTGGAATGAATGGGTTTAAGCGGTATAGAATCGCTATAGCTTCCATGCTCTTATTAGGAGTAATGACGCTGGCGATTCAACAGACAGCAGATGCGAAACCAAAGCCGATCGGTACGAATGCAAAAGCGGCCGCGTTAATTGATGTCAGCTCTGGCAGAGTCCTATATAGCACCAATGGCGATCAATCGATGAGAATTGCAAGCTTGACGAAGATCATGACTGCAATCGTGGCCATCGACCATGGTAAGCTCGACGATAAGGTGAAGACACCAAAGAGGGCGGTTGGCAAGGAGGGATCATCGATCTACCTCCAATTAGGCGAAGAAATGACGCTTGAAAACATGCTGTATGGTCTTATGCTTCGCTCCGGCAATGATGCGGCAACCGCGATCGCCGAGCATGTAGGAGGTTCAGAGGAGGGCTTTGTCCACCTGATGAACGAGAAGGCGCGTTTTCTTAATCTGAAACATTCGCAATTCAAAAATCCGCACGGTCTTGATGAAGAGGGGCATTTTTCTTCAGCTAATGATCTTGCCGTATTGACTGCTTATGCGCTCAAAAATAAAACATTTGCCCGAATCGTTGGCACGAGAGAAAAAAAAGTACCCAATCCGCACGAGAAATGGGACTACACCTGGCCGAACAAAAATAAAATGCTAGCCATGTACGAAGGTGCGGACGGCGTTAAAACAGGCTATACCAAAAAGTCGCTTCGCTGCCTCGTTAGCTCAGCTACTAGGAATGGCCAGCAGCTTGCCGCAGTAACCATTAATGACAGCGATGACTGGAATGACCACAAACAAATGCTTGACTGGGGCTTCGCTAACTATCCGCTTCAGAAGCTTGCCAGCAAGGGGCAAACGATCGCCGGTTATCCCTATGCGCTTGGCCAAGGATTCAGTTATCCGCTTGAGCTGGACGAGCAGGATTCCATTCATACAAGTCTGGTTCTAATTCCGCCAAACTCAACGAGTTATGCACTTGGCGAACGCGGGTCGCTTCAATGGTTTCTGAAAGGAGAGAAGATCGGTTCGACCCCTGTTTATGATGCGGGAAGCAATCGATTAAGGGATAGCGTTAATAAGTAATTGTTTCATATAAAGCATAAAACCGAGGGGAGACGGTTTATATGGTGAATTGGATATGGTTGTTTTTTATCGCGGCTAGCGTAGCGGTAGCCGCGATAAACGGCAACATGGACGCAGTAACGCAAGCAGCTTTCGAAGGGGCGAAGTCGGGCGTGACCGTAAGCTTCGGCCTCATAAGCATTATGGTATTCTGGCTTGGGATGATGCGAATAGCAGAGGATGCAGGCTTGCTTAAGACAATGGCTCGAATGCTTGGACCTCTCGTTCGCAAGCTATTTCCGGACATTCCTCATAACCATCCGGCAATTGGATACATAATGAGCAATCTAAGCGCGAATTTATTCGGTCTTGGCAATGCGGCAACGCCAATGGGGATAAAGGCTATGCAGGAGCTTCAGAAGTTGAATCCCGATCCGTCAACGGCAACGCCTGCGATGTGTACGTTGCTTGCGCTTAATACGTCCAGCATTACAATCGTGCCTACGACACTTATTGCGATTCGAATGAATTATGGTTCGGCTAATCCTGCTGAAATTATCGGCACGACGTTAGCTGCAACATTCGTTGCCACGTCAGCGGCAATTGTTGCCGACCGATGGTATAGAAGAAAGTCCCCTCCTATGATCCCGCCACAGTTAAACTTGAACAAGCAGCCGCAAAATCAACAGCAATCATTGTCAAAACCTACTGCTGGCGGGGGTGAGACGCTTGTATGAATTATTCACCAATCTATCCGCATGGATGATTCCTGCCATCATCGTATTCATTCCTCTTTATGCGGCGTTAAGACGCAAGGTGCCCGTCTATGAAACGTTCGTCGAAGGGGCAAAGGACGGGTTCGGCACAGCGATTAATATTATTCCGCATCTCGTCGGAATGATGGTTGCGATCAGCATGTTCCGCGCATCGGGCGCGATGGAGCTGATGTTGTCTGCCGTAAGGCCGCTATTCGACTGGCTCGGTATCCCAAGCGAGGTGCTTCCGCTAGGCATCTTGCGTCCACTTACGGGCGCAGGATCGCTTGCGTTCACCGCTGACCTTATTCAGACCTATGGACCTGATTCGATGATCGGAAGAATTGCTTCAACGATTCAAGGCAGCACCGATACGACTCTTTATGTGCTGACCGTCTACTTCGGAGCTATCGGCATCCGCAGAACGAAATATGCGTTAAAAGTAGGTCTTTTCTCCGATTTGGTCGGTTTTTTGGCGGCGATATTCATTTGCTTATACATATTCGGCTAACACAGCTTGTACTTTGTTCTTCTAATCGGTATGATGGAGGATGAGGTGAAAGCATTGGAACGTTTACAGAAAATATTAGCGCAAGCGGGTGTCGCATCCCGTCGCAAATGCGAGGAAATGATAATGGCCGGCATGGTTGAGGTGAACGGCGAGAAAGTAACGACGCTTGGCGTCAAAGCCGATCCAGCCGTTGATGCCATCACGGTGAACGGCAAGCCGATCAAAGGCGAGAAGAAAATTTACGTCATGCTTAATAAGTCGAAGGGCGTCATATCGAGCGCCAAGGATCCGCAAGGCCGCAAGGTCGTCGGTGACTTCCTGCCCGGTATTAAAGAGAGGGTATACCCTGTCGGACGTTTGGACTACGATACAGAAGGACTGCTTCTGCTTACGAACGACGGTGAGTTCGCCAATATGCTGACGCATCCGAGCCATCACGTCCCGAAGACGTATCACGCGACGGTCAAAGGCGTACCGCATGGCAGCGCACTTGAGAAGCTTCAGAAGGGCATTATGCTAGAGGACGGGATGACGGCGCCCGCTGAGGTTGAATATCATGACGTCGATACGGAAAATAATGAAGCCAAAATATCGATTACGATATACGAGGGCCGCAACCGTCAGGTTCGCAGAATGTTCGAGGCAATCGGCCATAAAGTCGTCCGTCTGAAACGCATTAAATTCGGCGATCTTTATCTGCAGGATCTTGGCCGAGGCAAATACAGACATCTAACTCCCAAAGAGATTGACAGCCTGCTCGCTGAGGCTCGCAAGACACATAAAGTTCATAAAAAGTAAACGACGGCGGCAGTTATTGCCGTCGACTTTTCGTTATAATGGTACTAAAGTAGTCATTCATTCAGCAGAGATAGAAGCAGGTGGTGAGGCAAGCTAATGGGAAAATCTCGCAAAACGGTCCAAATCATCATATTGGCTGCCGTACTTATTATAGGCGGTTATGCGATCGGATCGACGTTGTTCGCGTCAGATTCGGAAGGTCCGCTAAAGGCAGGCAGCGAGCCGCCTTCATTCACGTTGGCCAATCTGGACGGCGGTACGACAGCATTGTCGGATTATAAGGGAAAAGCGGTTGTCGTTAACTTTTGGGGCACTTTCTGTCCGCCATGCGTGAAAGAAATGCCAGAGTTCGAGCGGCAATACGCCAAGTGGAAAGACCAAGGCCTCGTTATTCTGGCCATTAATTTAAGCGAAGACACTTTGACCGTGAACAACTTTGTTCGCCAATTCGATTTGAACTATCCAATTCTGCGCGACGTTAGCCGCAAGACGGAACGCAGCTACGGGCTGCGCTCCTACCCGACGACCTTCTTCATCGGACCGGACGGTAAAATAATGGAGATTAAAGTAGGCGGCATGACGGAGCAAGAGATTGACGATCGGATTGAACGTTTGCTTCAGCTCTAGGAGGATAAGCTGTGTTAGTCGTAGAGAACACAAAATGCGAATGCGGCCATCAAAACTCGGTAGGCACGGTATTATGCGAAAGCTGCGGCAAGCCGCTTTTGCCATCCGAAGCCGAAGATACCGAAACGCCGCTTGAGATGCGTTATGACGGCGTCGCGCGCCGTTCGCAGAAGAGCAATCCGAATGTCATTGACCGGGTGTGGAACTTCTTCTCTTCTGTCAAAATCGCGATTTACTTAATTATTATTACATTCGTAACGGCAATGTTGGGAACGATCTACCCGCAGGAGAATACATTCATTAATAACTTCGAGCCTGCCGATTATTATGAGGAGACGTATGGCCTAACCGGCAAAATTTATTATTTGCTCGGCTTGTCCCATACATACGAATCGTGGTGGTTTATCGGCTTGCTTGTCATGATTGGAACGTCGCTCGTCATTTGCAGTCTTGACCGCGTGCTGCCGCTTTATCGGGCGCTTAACAAGCAACAGATTCGCAAGCATCTGCTATTCATTAACCGTCAGAAGACGGTGTACAAGCAGACCATTGAAGGCGATCCAGAGCAATGGGCGGAGCAATTCGGCGCGCAGCTGAAGCGCAAAGGGTATCGCATCCATCGCGACGGGAGCTCATTGCTTGCGGAGAAAAACCGTTTCAGCCGCTGGGGTCCTTATATCAATCACATCGGCTTGATCCTGTTCTTGCTTGCAATATTAGCTCGCAGCCTTCCAGGCTTCCAAATGGATTCGTATATTACGATACCAGATGGTGATACGGTTCAAATTAGCGGAACGAACTATTACGTTAAGAACGAGAAGTTCATCATTGAATTTTATAATGATGATGAGCTGCCTGAGACGCTGAAAGGGACAGCGCGTGCGAAGCTGTTCAAGACGCAAGCGGTATTGTACACATGTTCAAGCAATTGCGACGATCCGCTGAAGCAGCCGGAGCTTACGGAAGTGAAGCGCCATGATATTATCGTCAATGATCCGCTTAAGTACAAAGGTCTTAAGCTGTATCAGTTCGACTTCGATATGACGCCGCGCCTTAATGCTGTTCACCCGGTGCTTATCAACAAGCAGACAGGTGAATCGTACGGACCGTTCGACTTGCCGATGAAAGACTCGGCACTTAAACATGAGCTTGGTCCTTATACGCTTGAACTATATGCGAATTTCATGGAATTCGCGCTCGATAGCAACGGCAAACCGACAACGCTTTCGCGAGATCCGATTGCGCCTGCATTCATCTTTACGGTCAAAGGTCCTGGACTTGCAGCCGAAGGAGAGCCTTATATGTACTTCCCGATGCAGAAGGACAAAGTAAAGTTTGCCCAGGATGTCATTAATGGCGCATTGGTTGAGAAGATTGAAATCAAGGTTGATGGAATGGAGAACGTCGAGTTCTCGGAAGCATCCACTTATTTGAACGTAAGGATGGACAGAGCGCTTCCTTACGTATGGATCGGCGCAGTATTCTCGATGCTCGGCCTGCTTATGGGCTCTTATTGGCAGCACCGCAGAATATGGCTGCGCATAGATGACGGCGAGCTGTCGCTCGGCGCTCATACGAATAAGAACTGGTACGGCATGCGCTCGGATGTAGCGGGCGCGCTCAAAAAAATCGGGATTACCGTCGATCCGAAGGCGCTCGATAACGGAGGGAACAACGCGTGAGTTTAGTCGAATTTAGCAGCGACGTTTTTCTAGTCGCATTCTTTCTTTACTGCTTTGCCTTTATGTTCTATGTCATCGCGGTTGCCGGCAAGAAATGGAGCAATCGCAAGCCAGCCGATCATGAACGACGCTGGGGCAAGATCGCATTTATTACATCCAGTCTTGGACTTGCGGCTCACTTAGCGTTCTTCTTCACGCGCTGGGCAGGCAGCGGACAAATTCCTACGAGCAACATGTATGAGTTCATGACCTTCCTCGGTATGGCCATTATGATTGCGTACACGATCATTCATGCGATTTATCGCAAACCTTTGCTCGGCATGTTCGCCTTGCCGTTAACGGTTATTATCGTTGCATATGCGGCTGTATTCCCGAGCGACGTACAGCCGTTGATACCGGCCCTTACGTCGAACTGGCTTAAGATTCACGTGACGACGGCTGCGCTTGGCGAGGCATTCTTCGCAGTCGGTTTTGCCGCAGGACTGATGTATCTGTTGCGCGTTGTCGATTTCAAACAGACGACGAAGGAAGCTCGCAGAGATCAATTTTGGGTTGAATTCACCCTATACTCGCTTATCTTAATCGTTGGATTTATTATTGCCGTATTCGGCTTCCGCGGCGCTGGTTATGAAGCGCACTTTACTCAAGAGATATCGGAAATCGACAGCAAGGGCATTGAGCAAACGACAACGGAGAAGGTTGCTTATGCGCTTCCGCCGATCGTGAAGCCGTACAATAGCCAGGTCGTCGAGATGGACAGCTTCCTTGGCTTGGAGAAGCCGCTGTTCGAAGCACCTTATTGGATGAACGGCGTTAACGCAGGCCGTAAGCTTAACACCGTTGTATGGTCGGTTATTGCGGGCAGCATTTTATACGGATTGCTCCGCCTTGCCTTCCGCAAGCGTCTGGGTGCAGTGATTCACCCGGCGATGGAAGGCATCGATCCTGAAGATCTGGATGAAATCAGCTATCGTGCGATTGCGATCGGTTTCCCGGTCTTTACACTGGGCGCACTCATCTTCGCCATGATATGGGCGGAGAAAGCTTGGGGCCGCTTCTGGGGCTGGGATCCGAAGGAAGTATGGGCACTTATTACTTGGCTCTACTACAGCGCCTACTTGCATTTCCGTCTATCGCGAGGCTGGCAAGGACTGCGTTCGGCTTGGCTAGCGGTTATCGGATTTGTTATTGTATTGTTTACATTGATCGGCGTCAACTTGATTATCGCCGGTTTGCATTCTTACTCAGGGACTTAACACAAGAATGGAGAGGAGTAATGCCGTATGACCGATTACTCAAACCGTATTTTAGTCGTTGACGATGAGGAACGAATTCGCCGCCTGCTCAAAATGTATTTAGAGAAGGAAGGCTATACGATTGATGAAGCTGAGGACGGAGAAACAGCGCTTCGGCTTGCATCAAATACGGATTACGCATTGATATTGCTCGATGTAATGCTGCCGGGAATTGATGGCGTCGAGGTATGCTCGCGACTTCGTCAGATTAAGGCGACGCCGGTCATTATGCTGACCGCAAAAGGCGAGGAGATGAACCGCGTACAGGGATTCGAGGTCGGTGCTGACGACTATGTTGTTAAGCCATTCAGCCCGCGTGAAGTGATCTACCGCGTGAAAGCCATACTTCGTCGTTCGTCTGCTACTGCGTTCTTGACCAAGGAGATTAACTCCAGCAACAACATCGTGTTTCCTAACTTGATCATTGAGCATGACGCGCACCGCGTAACAGCCGGAGGTCAAGAAGTAAGCTTAACGCCTAAGGAATATGAGCTGCTGCACTACTTGGCCGTCTCGCCGGATAAAGTATTCTCGCGCGAGGAGCTGCTTAAGGATGTTTGGAACTACGAGTTTTTCGGTGACTTGCGGACAGTGGATACCCATGTGAAGCGGCTTCGCGAGAAACTGAACAAAGTGTCCCCTGACGCGGCCGCAATGATAACGACCGTATGGGGCGTCGGCTATAAGCTTGAGGTACCGAAGTAAATGAAGTTGATTCAACGATTGACACGTATGCTGTGGAACAGTGTGGTCGGCAAGCTTTGGGCTACCATCATGCTGCTTGTAGCGGTTGTACTCATCATATTAGGCGTATTTTTGCTGCAATATATTGATATTTGGTTTAATGAGGATGCTCATGATATTAAGATCCTGTTCATCGTCGTTGCCATTATTGGTTTCCTGCTGTCTACGTTCTTCGCTTTCTTCCTGTCGGCAAAGATCCAACAGCCGTTATTGCAGCTTAAAAACGCGGCAGATTCCGTGTCGCAAGGCAATTACAGTACAAGGGTMGATATTCGTTCGACGGATGAGATCGGCGAGCTCGCGAAGACGTTCAATCATATGACCGAGCAGCTTGATAAGCTGATTCACGACTTGAATCATGAGAAAAATCATTTGACCAGCATCCTGCGGAGCATGGGCGATTCGGTTATTACTTTCGATGCGGCAGGACAAGTGATATTGACAAACCCTAGCGGCCATCTGCTCATCAACCAATGGTCGGGGCTGAAGCATGAATGGCATGATGACGAGTTGCCGAATAACGATGCACACTACGAGAGCGTACCGATGCCGCTGCGAGAATTGTACCAATCCGTAATGGAGAAGGGGCATGACTTAAGCGAGAAGGTACATGTTCATACTAACGTATGGTCGGTCGTTATGGCGCCGCTTCAATCGAACGGCGTTGTACGGGGTGCAGTAGCCGTAATACGGAATGTAACCGAGGAGCATAAGCTTGAGAAGCTGCGCAGAGACTTCGTAGCGAACATATCGCATGAGATTCGCACGCCGTTATCGATGCTGCAAGGCTATAGCGAAGCATTGCTTGACGATATTGTCGCATCGCCTGAAGAAGGCAAGGAGCTTGTGCAGGTTATCCATGACGAGTCGCTTCGTATGGGCAGGCTCGTCAATGACTTCCTTGACATCGCTCGGATGGAAGCAGGGCATGTGGAGATGAACTTCCACGAGATCGATCTGTGCCATGTTCTGAAGCGCGTCCACCGTAAGTTCCAAGTGTATGCGAAGGAGAGAGAAGTGCGGCTTCAGATCGATATTCCGAATGAGCCGCTTACGATGCTGGAGGCCGATGAGGATCGTCTAGAGCAGGTATTAACGAATCTGCTTGATAACGCGCTTAGGCATACGCCGGCTGGGAAGTCTATCACTATAGCAGGGCATCAGGCGGATGTGAATGGAGAAGCCTTCATTCAAATTATGGTTCGTGACGAAGGGCAAGGAATTCCGATGGAGGATGTTCCGTACGTATTCGAACGGTTCTATAAGGCGGATAAAGCCCGCAAACGCGGTTCTTCCAGCGGTACCGGCCTTGGTCTTGCGATCGTGAAAAACCTGATCGATCTTCATAAAGGCCGTATTGTGGTCGAAAGCGCTGTTGGCGTTGGCACATCGTTCACCCTGTTGCTTCCTGTCGATTATCATCAATAGTTGTCAAAGCGTTCCCTTGCGGAGCGCTTTTTTTGTTGAGAACCATCGTTTAATCTTGTTGTTCGTGAAACAATGGGGTAAGTATCTATACAATAAGTAAAATAAAAGAACCTCATCATCCGCATATGGGAGATGAGGTTCTTGTTCAAAGCAGCGCTTMTATTAGTAAAGCTTGATTTCCTTAGCTGTGTTCAGCTCAGGAAGGCTTGTCAACTGTTGAAGGACTTCTTTCGGAGCGGCTTTGTCAACACGTAGGACCATGATAGCCGATCCGCCTTCAAGCTGGCGTCCTACTTGCATCGTCGCAATGTTCACATCGTTGTTGCCAAGCAATGTGCCGACGCGGCCGATGATACCCGGTCTGTCGTTGTGCGAGATCAGAATCAGGTTGCCTTCAGGCGTAACGTCAACTGGGAACTTATCGATCTGTACGATGCGAGGGCCGTAGCCAGTTAGCAAAGTACCCGATACGACATGTTCTTCCTTCTTCGTGCGAAGCGACACGGACACGAGGTTCGTGAAGTCTTTGGAAGCTGTCGATTTACGGATCACGATATTAACGTCTCTTGTTTTTGCAAGATGCATCGAGTTGACCACATTTACGTTCTCAAGACCGAGGTGATGCGCAAGAACGCCGCGAACGATGTAGCGCGTCAATGGTTGCGTGTCAACTTCAGCTAGCTCGCCAGCATAGTTAACGATGATTTCTTGAACAGCGCCTTCCGTCGATTGAGCGATAAAGCTTCCGAGCTTCTCGCCAAGCGTGTAGTACGGCTGCAAAATGTTTTGCAGATTAGCCGGGATAGGAGGCATGTTAACCGCGTTCATGAACGGCTCGTCACGCAATATGTGAAGCACTTGCTCCGAAACGTCGATAGCAACGTTTTCTTGAGCTTCAACAGTAGAAGCGCCAAGATGCGGCGTTACGATGATTTTCGGATGCGTCAGGAATGGATGATCTTCAGCAGGAGGCTCAACCTCGAATACGTCGAAAGCAGCACCCGCTACAACGCCTTTATTAACTGCATCAACGAGAGCAATCTCATCAATAATGCCGCCGCGTGCGCAGTTAACGATGCGCATGCCTGGCTTCATGACTTCGAATTGCGCTTTGCCGATCATGTGGCGAGTCTCGGGAGTCAGCGGAGTATGAACCGTCATAAAGTCTGCGTTGCGAACAATCTCGTCAACCGAAGCGAGCTTGACGCCGATTTTCTCTGCACGCTCCTCCGTCATGAACGGGTCATAGCCGAGAATGTCCATTCCGAAAGCTTTAGCGCGTTTTGCTACTTCGCTGCCGATACGGCCCATGCCGAGAACGCCAAGCGTTTTGTTGCGAAGCTCTACGCCAAGGAACGATTTGCGATCCCATTCGCCGCCAACGGTCTTCAGATAGGCTTGCGGGATATGGCGTGCAACAGCCATCATCATAGCGAAAGTATGCTCGCATGTCGTAATCGTATTGCCGTCTGGAGCGTTAATGACAATAATACCGTTTTGCGTAGCCGCTTCGAGGTCGATGTTGTCGACGCCGACACCAGCACGGCCAACGACTTTAAGCTGTTTGCCTGCTTCCATGATTTTAGCGGTTACTCTTGTTTGGCTGCGAACGAGAAGAGCGTCGTATTCGCCGATAATGGCAACAAGCTCGTCCTCGCTAAGGCCAGGTTTTTTGTCTACTGTGACATCATTTGCATCAACTAGCTGCTGGATGCCCAAATCGCTGATCGGATCGGAAACTAACACTTTAAACATGAGAAGTATGCCTCCTAAATTGGTGCAAGGCGATTGCGCCTTGCTTTCTAATATGAACAGAAAAACCCCCGTCCCGGCTTCGACTTGCAGCATCGGGACGAGAGTTGGATCATCAAGTCGTGACCGAAGTGGAGCGTATTCCAAGCCATAACGGCTGTTGCCGCGCTGGAACGAAAGTGAATTCTAAAAGTAGACTCGGACTTTTCTATTTTATAGCAAGCGAGTGGACAATTGCAATGCTCAAACTTGCTGATTTGTGAAAATTTCGATATGATTCAACCATTGTGAGCAACAAATGACGACACAGGAGGTATAGGATAATGACAAAATGGCAGGATGTAGCTCCTGAGCAATTAATAGCAATTTTGGAAAGCGGTGAAGCAGATGCTTCGCAAATCATTGACGTACGCGAGTCGTACGAATGGGACTATTACCACTTAGAGCATACAACCTTAATTCCAATGAACACCATCCCCGGCAGACTGGATGAACTGCCAACCAACAAGACGCTGTATATCGTATGCGCGCATGGCGTTCGAAGCGAGGCCGTATGCCGTTATTTAGAAGAACAAGGCTATAGCGACCTCCGCAATGTTACAGGCGGAATGGCGGCTATAGCCTCGTTAAGAAACTTTMAGTATGATTAATATTAGTTAGTCGGCATTCGCGGAGAAGAAAGGCAACTGCGGAAGCAACGTTTTCTTGTAAAGCTTCGCGTGACTGTCAGCAAAGTCTCCGCTACGGACAGCGTCCGTGTCAAGCAGAAGCGCAACGATTTGGGACACGGTACCGAGTTTCATCTTCGCGGCTTGACCGGAAATAATAAATTCATCGACCCGGCTAGTCAGATCATGAGGATAAAAAGTCGTGATCTGCTTGCGGTTGAGCAAGGAATCGGCCATGAGCTTATTCTTGACCGTAATCGGCAGCGTCTCCCACTTGGCGAGATCGAGCTTGGCTGAGAGCTTGTATTCGTTAGGAATATCGACGTTAACGCTCGATGACCACTTCAGCATAGCATCATAATAGGCTTGCTGTGCGGTTAATGATTGGGCGGTAGCGGTAATATAGTTTTTCTCCTTGGCGATTACTTGCAGCAGTTCATCGCCCTTTGCAGATTTGGAACTTGATGCAGCATGGGTTGCCGCGTCTGCGAATAGTTTCAAGCTGCGTATGTAACCGACTTGCGCCTCACCGAGCAGGGGGGAGTTCTGCATATTGAAGGAGCTTGCTTCGCCCGCTTTGTTTTTTGCTAGATTAGATAACTCTTTAAAAGCTGATGAAGCATCAATGGACTCACCCTGCGAAAGCTTGTTAACGGCGTTGAACCACTCGTTCTGAAATTCACGATAAGGCAAAAATACGGTATGATAGAAAGAAACTAAATCCTGCTGCTGATAGGGACTGACCGATTCTTTAGCTTCTGCGCTGGCCTTCTCCGCTTCGTATCTCGATTCGGTCCGGTCTGCGCCAACTTCAATACCGTAAAAAAATGCGCCAACCGAGCATGYGAGCATGAAGACGAATCCGATGCTGTATAGCATTGCGTTAGCTGATAGTTTCTTTTCCATGACAAACTCCTTCTATGTATATGTAATGTGGTGGGTCTCTAAGTTCTAATCAGTATAGGTTAAAAGGCCGAAAAAGAAAATATGAACGAAACAGATTGGCGGGCGGGAAACGATGAAAAAGTTCGATATTCGCAATATTCGTGTACGTAAAGTTTCCGTTGACGATCTGGACGACAGAATGCTGCTCATTAACTTGTATGCAACGCAAGGGCTTACTTTTATTATCGGCTTGATATGGGTATTATTTCAGCGTCAAAACATAATTGCATTATTCAAATTTCCGAAAKAGCTTACTTTCCTGTGGTGGGGAGTTGGACTAGCGGCGGCGGTGATCGTGGTTGACCTGCTCATTTCCAGGTTCGTGCCGGAGGAAGCCACGGATGACGGCGGCGTTAACGATCGTATTTTTCGCAAGCGGCCGGTGTGGCATATTGTTCTCATTTCGTTTATTGTAGCAATATGCGAGGAATTGTTGTTTCGCGGCGCCATTCAGCATGCGATCGGTCCATATTGGACAAGTATCGTATTCGCGACCATCCATGTGCGTTATTTGAAACATTGGATACCGACAGGCTTAGTCTTCTCCATCAGCTACGGCTTAGGTTGGATTTATATGGAGACCGGATCGATTTGGTCCGCTATCATTGCGCATTTTGTAATTGATTTGATTATGGGTTTAATTATTCGATTCAGGAGGGAGTCATGAGCAGGAGAAGCAGGTCTGGAAGCTCGAGCAGACAGGAACATTATCAACTAGAAGGGACGGCTGAGCCGTCCGCAAGCAGTCTCGAATCCACCGACGTCTCGGCATTGCCGCCAAGACGCAAGAAACATCCATCAAGCGCGCAGAAAGTAACGAAATGGTATTATAATCTTATTGTAGTCTTGTTTCTTGGTCTGGTGGCGGGTTTGTTCTACTATGGTATTAAGTATACCCAATAGGAGAAATAGTCGCTGGATCAATGAAGGTATAACCTTCCTTCTCCAGCTTCGTCAGCAGCTCATCCAAAGCATCGGCTGTCCATTGCAATTCATGCATTAATATATTAGCGCCCGGATGAAGCTGCTCCATCACATTGCGGATCACCTCCGCGGGATTATCCCGTGCCGGTTTCTCCCAATCAAGCGAACCGTTAGACCACGTCATGTATAACATGCCGTGGTCTTTTGCTGTTTGCTTAACGATGTCGTTGCCAGCGCCGTAAGGCGGTCGGAAGAAGAGGGGGGCGGTTCCCGTTAATCGCTTTACCTCATCTTGTACATCTCCAATCTGCTGCTTCACCGCATCATCGCTGGCTTCTTTCAAATTGTTATGATCCCAAGCGTGATTGCCGATCGTTTGTCCACGGCCTTGGATGAGCTTCAGCAGCTCAGGGTTTTGCTTGACCCTGTAGCCGTTAACGAAGAAGATCGCCTTCGCTTTATGTTTGTCCAGCGTAGTGAGCAGACTATCGATAATCGTCTCATTATTTGGTCCGTCGTCGAATGTAAGAAGTACGGCTTTGTCGCTCGTAGCTTCATCGATCGGTACGAAGCGGTAAGCGTCAGTCATCCGGTAGAGCGGCTTTGAGTTTGCGGCTTCGGTTGGCGCAGCAGTTGTCTCGGTGTGAGGAACAGCATTTGCCTGTGCAGATGGAGTTTCGGACGGTTTCGTGGTAGCGGAAGCGGGCTGCTGTATAGTTGTAGAGGCTTGATCCGTCTCTGTCGTCTTCGTACTGGAGCTGCAAGCGGATAACGTCACGAATAGTGAAGCGGTCAGAAGAGCGTTTAAAATCGGCAGGCGTCGTTTCATCATCGTTAAAGATTACCTCCGTCAATGTTATGTCGAGTTTTGCTGTAATTTGGCATTAGTATACCACAGTCAAGCTGTGCGCTAATCGGGCTTATTTCCTTATTTTATCGGGAATGACGGCTCTCTGCGGCGGTCACACTAACAACTGAATACGAAAGACGACGAAGAAAGAGGTGTTCTTACAGATGAAGTTAAGCGGATTTATCGTAGGCGGTTTGCTCGGTGCGGCAGCGACGGTGTATGTATCGCGGAAGCGCCCAGGGACGTTCGCATGGGCTTCGAGCGCGATCTCGAATGCTGCCTCGAATATGATGGGCAAGTCGGTATCCAAAATAATGAATAACGGATTCATGCACGAGGCGGCGAATGTCGCCCCAAAGCATACAGACGCTTCCGCAGGAAGGTCAGAAGCCGCTTGGGAACAAATTGAGGCGATCGTGAGCAGCGATCCGGCTATCAAGAAGGAAGCGGACAAAATAAAAGCGGAAACGTCAGCCCTTGCCCACTAGCTGCCACAGCATAGCCCGGCATCCACGGAATCGCAGTCAACGATTGGCATTAGCCAGCGTTATGCGATTCCTTTTTTTGCCCAATATTAGTGCATTCGACGGTTATACATGATAAAGTAGTTACATAGCATGATTTGATCAAATTGATCACATCTTACTAAAAATTTCATACGCTGTTACAACAGATGCTGCAGAGGAGGATCCTGTCATGAAAATCGAACGGCTGAGTCAGGACAAGATACGGATTTTCCTGACGTTCGACGACTTGTCGGAACGGGGGATCCATAAGGACGACATGTGGCGCGAAATTCCTAAAGTGCACGAGCTGTTCAGTGAAATGATGGACCAGGCATATACGGAACTAGGTTTCGATGCCAGCGGCCCATTGGCAGTTGAAGTGTTCGCCCTTCCCGCTCAAGGTATGGTGGTCATCGTTACACGCGGCAAGATGAATGCACACGCTCATGATGGCGGCCACACGTTGGAAGAAGATGATGCGGACGATGAAATATACGAGATGGAAGTTACGCTCGAACAAAGCGATATTGTCATGTACTCATTCCGCGACTTTGAGGATGTCATTGCCGTGTGCAAGCAGCTTCAATCTTCCGGCCTAACCGAAGACGGGAAGCTATACTCGTACAACGGGAAGTGGATTCTTGCACTAGAGCCTGCGCTGATCGACTCGTCGAAGCATAATGCCGTAATTGCCCTGCTTGCAGAATACGGGGAAGCGACATCCGTCACTTATGCGATGCTTGAGGAATACGGTAAGGTTATTATGCCAGATTCGGCCATTCGTCAAATATGTCTTCATTTTAACTTTTAAGCACCATCCCTCGTTGAGAGCATCTGCGACCTTACCGGTTTGCAAGATGCTCTTCTTGCATTCTAGGCTATCCTAACGCATGACTCCGTCTCTTATGGAATACGCTGTGAGCATGGCGCTCATATTATAAAGAGACAAGGGCGGTGATTGGGATATGAATGACAAAAATGAGACCGATGTGCTGCAAGCGACTCAAATCGTAATCGAACAAGCGCTGCAGCGGCTAGGCTATGAGCAAGATATGATCGAGCTGATGAAAGAACCAATGAGGGTGCTGACCGTTCGAATTCCGGTACGTATGGATGACGGCAAGACGAAAGTGTTCACAGGGTATCGTTCACAGCATAATGACGCAGTTGGGCCAACTAAGGGAGGCGTTCGCTTCCACCCCGCAGTGAATGAGAATGAAGTAAAAGCATTATCGATATGGATGACGCTTAAATGCGGCATTGCCGATCTCCCTTACGGGGGAGGCAAAGGCGGCGTTATCTGCGACCCGCGCAGCATGTCCATCCGCGAGTTGGAGCGTTTAAGCCGCGGATATGTACGAGCAGTCAGTCAAATCGTTGGTCCGACGAAAGACATCCCAGCCCCTGATGTGATGACAAATTCACAGATCATGGCTTGGATGCTGGATGAATACAGCCGCATTCGGGAATTTGATTCGCCGGGCTTCATCACCGGCAAGCCTCTTGTCCTCGGAGGCTCTAAGGGGCGTGAGACCGCTACGGCGCGGGGTGTCGTTATCATGATCCATGAAGCTCTAAGACTGAAAGACATCAAGCTGGCGAATGCGCGAATCGTCATTCAAGGCTTCGGCAATGCTGGAAGTTATCTTGCCAAATTCATGCATGAAGCAGGCGCGAGAGTAATTGGTATTTCCGATGTGTCCGGAGCGTTGTATAATGAAGAAGGACTCGATATTCCTTATTTGCTGGATCGACGCGATTCTTTCGGCAATGTGACAAATCTGTTTCAGCAGACGATCACCAATGATCAACTGCTTGAGCTTGACTGCGACGTGCTTGTCCCGGCAGCCATCGAGAATCAGATTACCGAACACAATGCGCCGAACATTAAGGCTAAGGTCGTCGTTGAGGCGGCTAACGGTCCTACGACACTCGAGGCGACTCGGATTTTATCCGATCGAGGGATATTGCTTGTGCCTGACGTGCTTGCAAGCTCGGGCGGCGTTATCGTATCTTATTTCGAGTGGGTACAGAACAATCAAGGCTATTACTGGGATGAACAAGAGGTTGATGACAAGCTTCGCTTGATGATGATACGAGGCTTCGAACAAGTGTATGACATTCACCGCACCCGCAAAGTCGATATGCGGCTCGCTGCTTATATGGCCGGCATTCGCAAAGTAGCGGAAGCGGTTCGCTTCCGGGGGTGGGTGTAAGAAGGCAGGTGTTAGATGCTTATTTTTTCTATATTGACAGCAGCGGTTGCACCAGGCATATCGCTGCTTACTTACTTATATTTAAGAGATAAATACGATGCAGAGCCGATCCACATGGTTGCGCGCATGTTCGTGCTAGGTCTGCTTATCGTTATACCGATTATGGTTATTCAGCGCGGTCTAGAGATATGGCTAGGCGATTACACGGGGGTGTTCATATTCCTCGAGTCGGCTGGAGTAGAAGAGTTCGTGAAGTGGTTCGTTCTTCTTCACGTCATCTACAACCATACTGAATTCGACGAGCCATATGACGGTATTGTATACGCCGCATCGATTTCGCTTGGTTTCGCGACGATGGAAAATGTGCTGTATGCAATTTACTCGCYAGCCAGCTTTGCAACCTTGCTTGGACGTGCGCTGCTGCCTGTATCCGGTCACGCTTTATTCGGCATTATGATGGGGTATTACTTCGGAAAGGCGAAGTTTGCTCCCGCGATTAAGACGAGGAGACTTCTTGCCATCTCCATGCTGCTGCCATTCGCGCTGCATGCCATCTATGATTGGATTATTATTTCAATCGGTTCTAATTACCTTTGGTTCATGGTGCCGTTCATGGCGGTGCTGTGGGTATGGAGCTTGCGTAAGATCAATTCCGCCAACTCCAGATCGCCGTTCCGATTCATGTCGCGCGAGGATGAGGTTAAATTATAGCTCATCTGTCCATAATGCTACTATAGGAACCATCTAGAAGCTTAGGGGGTAACGATGGAAGCGCGAGTGAAGGTGACCATTCGGTGCAATGTATGCGGGGAGAAGTTCGTGCTGCGGGGGCGACGGGATAAAGGCGGTATCGACACCGGCTTTAAACAATGCATCTGCAACAATACCAACGACCTCGATATTGAAGAGCATACCGCCTATTAGGGCGGTTTACCGATGGATTGTTAGTCAACTGAATAGCATGGATGCATAAAGCTCCTTTTGGCAAACCAAACTAACACCAGGTTTGCACAAGAAAGGAGTTTTTTGCATATGTACCGCCGACTTAGTTCGATCCTGTTCCCCATAATGACAATCTTGTTTCTCGGCTCGATCTACTGGGGCTATCAAGAGCATCAAGAGAAAAACTCGATTCTCATAAAAGCGGAAAACCAATACCAGCGCGCCTTCCATAACTTGACTTACCATGTCGAGCAGCTGCATCAGCAGCTAGGCAACACGCTGGCGGTTAATTCCACCTCGCAAGCGTACCATCGCAAAGGGCTCGTCAATGTGTGGCGGCTGACAAGCGAAGCGCAAAATGAAATCAGTCAACTGCCTTTAACGCTGCTCCCATTCAATGAAGCGGAGGACTTCCTGTCGCATATCGCTAACTTTGCTTATAAGACAGCTGTAAGAGATTTAAGCAAGCAGCCGCTGACACCGGACGAATTCGCAACGATGAAGACGCTCTATAAGAAATCCGAGGAAATTTCGAAAGATTTGTTAGGCGTTCAGAACAATGTATTAGCGAACAGCTTGAGGTGGATGGATGTTGAGGTTGCCATTGCGTCTGAGAAATCCAATAACGACAATGCGATCATCGATGGCTTCAAGACGGTCGACAAGAAGGTTAGCGAGTACCCGGAAATCAACTGGGGACCATCCGTTAGCAGCATGTATCAGAAGCGCTCCATTAAGATGCTGGGCGGCAAGTTTGTTAATGCGGAAGATGTGAAGAAGGAAGCTGCGAAGTTCACCGGCGAGAATGCCGGTGCGATCCGAGTAACCGAGAACGGCAAGGGCACGGAATTTGCTTCTTATACGGCTACGGTCGAATCGGGCAAGGACAGGAAGCTGCAGCTGGATTACACGCAGAAGGGCGGCCAACTCATCTCGTTCATGAATCCGCGCGAAATAGGAGAAAAGCAGATTGGCTTGAACAAAGTAAAGAGCAACGCGGAGTCATTCTTGGAGAAGCATGGCTTCAAAGGAATGAATGCAATCAGCTACGATATGTTCGATCGGGCGGGTACGTTGACCTTCGTACATAATCAAGGTGGCGTACTCATTTATCCGGAGAAGCTGACCGTGAAGGTGGCGCTTGATAATGGCGAGATTGTTGGCTTGCAAGCTGCCGATTATGTATACGAGCAGCATGAACGGAAGCTGCCTAAGCCGGTGCTCACGAAAGCGCAGGCAAGCAAAGCGCTTAATCCGGAGATGAAGGTCCGAAGCGAACAGCTCGCTCTCATCGACAATGAATTAGGCGAAGAAGTACTCTGCTATGAATATACGGGACAAATCAATGGCAGCCTCTACCGTGTCTACATTAATTCAGAGACGGGCATTGAGGAATCCATTGAGGAAATGACGCGAAACGATACGAAAGCCGCTGACAAATAACGATATAGCTCCCCTCTAATCGACGTGCTATAATGTCAATGAAATGGGGGGAGCCAAATGTTGCCTAAAGTAAATCAAATGCTGTATTACCATATCGCTTCTGCCGATGAAGAAGAAGCGGCGATCGAATACAAGTCTCGAATTGCCGATGAGCAAGAAGACTGTTTGTTGATCGAAAATCCGCTCAGCGAGAAGACAGGTCGTTTCAAACGGCTGTTTCTAGGGGACGAGCTGTCCGTCAACTTCATAACGGAAGCGGGCATCAAGAACTATTTCGATTCGCATGTTATCGGCTTTGCCGAGGATGTCATTCGACTTATTAAGATTCGCAAGCCCGATCCCGATCGGATTACGAAGGTGCAACGCCGTAATTTCCTGCGTGTGCCGGCCGAGCTTGAGATCGCGGTCAAGCTGTCCGATCATGTTCGCTTCGTCTGCAAGACGGATGATGTAGGCGGCGGCGGCATTTCCTTTATATGCGATGGAAAGTGGGCTCTCAAGTCAGAGCAGATGCTGGAATGCTGGCTGCTCGTCCCATTCAAGAACGGTACGATCGAACATGCATCATTCAAGGCGGAGATCGTGCGCGTCGTAGAGATGGAGTCCGGTCGTCATCAGATCATGATTAAGTTCGCGAGCATCAGCGATTCCGAGCGTCAGAAAATAATTAGATACTGCTTCGAGAAGCAGCTTGAATATCGCAATCGATGAATAGAGTGGAATAGGTTGGCGAAAAATAGGGAAAGAACCCGAATTTAAAGAGGAGCGATTCCTATTTTTCGCGAGCTGTTTATGAAGAGAAAAAGTAAAAAACAGATGATTAAGCTGTCTGACGAAGTTAGCGCTTTTCTCAAAAAAATGATCATAACGCTGCTCATCCTGGTTGTCTGTTCACAGGCTGCGCTCCAAAACGACACGATCAGACATTGGTTGACGGGTGTGGATCGGTGGGAAGGCACAAGACTCAAATAGCTTCCCGTTCTTTTGCATCTGCGGGTATAGTGTGGTATAATTTTCACGTCGCAGGCAAAGCCTGCTTTTTTCTTGAAATATAAGAGGTAGAATAGTAGCATTGCTGCGTTCTTATATTTCGCCCGCGAAACGATCGCGCCTGCAGCTTCGGCATGCATAACGACCGTTTACGCTAGAGAGGTTTGCGTCGCATACGTTAATCAATTCGGCCAACCGTCTCTCGATCTAAAGGGGGTTGACTGTGCGTGACGCAACACGGAGGTGACAGCGACCGTATGAATATTGCCATTGACGGGCCGGCAGGCGCGGGCAAGAGTACGGTAGCACGTAAGGTCGCCGAACAGCTTGGGTATGTCTACATTGATACGGGAGCGATGTATCGAGCGGTCACGTATACTGCGCAGCGTGCAGGCGTTCTGCCTGAGCAGACTGCAAGACTGGCCGAGCTGACAAGATCGCTTCAGATCGATCTAAGGCCCGGAGAACATGGACAATCGGTTTATGTGAACGGGGAAGACGTTACCTCATCCATACGTTCGCGGGAAGTCACCTTGCAAGTATCCCATTACGCAGCGATCGAATCGGTTCGCGATGTGTTGGGAGCGCTGCAACGGCAGCTCGCAGCCCGCAAAGGCGTCGTTATGGATGGACGAGACATCGGGTCTCATGTGCTTCCGAATGCGGAGCTGAAGGTATTCTTAACAGCTTCTGTACAGGAACGCGCAGCGAGGCGGTATCGCGAAATTTCGGACAGCCAGTCCATTACACTGAGACAGCTGGAATCCGAAATCGCCGAGCGCGATCGCTTGGACGAGCAGCGCGCCATTTCGCCGCTGGTTTGTGCTTCCGATGCTGTCGTTCTGGACAGCACGGGAATGACAATTGACGAAGTTATTGCGGCAATTGTTAATTTAAGCCGAACCAAATTGGCGGAGGCGAAGTAAACTATGTTATATCGCATTTTTAGGTTTTTGCTCCGGGTCATTTACACCTTGCTATTCCGCTTGGAAGCAAGAGGTACGGACAATATTCCTGCAGACGGTCCAGTCGTGCTCGCTTCGAATCATTTGAGCTTGCTTGATCCGCCGACTGTAGGCATAAAAATTCGCCGTAAGGTGCATTTTATGGCCAAAGAAGAGCTGTTCAAAATTCCGGTATTCGGTCCGTTGATTCGTTCCTTCGGCGCTTTCCCCGTCAAACGCGGCGGTGTCAGCAAAGATGCGATCAAATCAGCGATATCCTTACTTAAGGAAGGCAATATGCTCGGGATTTTCCCGGAAGGCACGCGTAACAGTCAAGAAGGCACGGCAGCGAAGAAAGGTGCATCAATGATAGCGATCAGAAGCGGGGCAACCGTTGTTCCGGTAGCGATCATTGGCAAATATTCGCCATTCCGCAAAATGATTGTATGCTATGGGGAACCGATCGATCTAAAGCCTTTTATTGAAGAAGGTGCGCCGGATATGCTGGAAAAAGTTACAGATGCCATTATGGCTCGCATTCGCGAGATCGCAGCACAACAATCTTAAGGCAAGCGCGCGTTTTAAATGCTGCTGGCGGAGCTATTTCGAGAGAAAAGGGCAATCGTCAGCGGATTTAAATAAAGTTGGGGTATGAATTGAGGAGGTTATTTCAATGTCAGAAGAAACTAATGTTCAAGAAACTGTAKCAGAAGAAGTAAGCCAAGATGCTATGGACAATTTCGTGTCTTTGAAAAAAGGCGATTCCGTCAAAGGTACGATCGTCAAAATCGAAGATAACCAAGCTTACGTAAGCCTTGGATATAAATATGACGGTGTCATTCCAATTCGTGAGCTTTCCGCTGTTCAAATCGAGAACGCAACAGAAGCGGTTCAAATTGGCCAAGAGGTTGAGCTTAAAGTTGTCAGCATCGACGACGAAAAAGAAAAACTTGTCCTTTCGAAACGTCAAGTTGACGGCGAGAAAGCATGGGATGTGCTTCAAGCTAATTTCGAGAGCGGCGAAGTATTCGAAGTAGCGGTAGCAGACGTAGTCAAAGGCGGCCTTGTTGTAGACGTAGGCGTTCGCGGCTTCATTCCTGCATCGATGGTTGAACGTCACTTCGTAGAAGATTTCAGCGGCTACAAAGGCCGTACGCTTCGCGTTAAAGTGAAAGAAATCGATCGCGAGAACAACAAAGTGATCCTTTCCCAGAAGGAAGTATTGGACGCTGAGTTCGAGCAAAGCAAGCAACAGGTTATGGCTTCGTTGCAAGTAGGTCAAGAGCTTGACGGTACGGTTCAACGCCTGACACCATTCGGTGCTTTCGTTGATATCGGCGGCATTGACGGACTTGTACACGTATCCGAGCTTTCCTGGCAGCATGTTGCACATCCGAAGGATGTTGTAGCTGAAGGACAATCGGTACGCGTTAAAGTACTTAAAGTTGATCCTGCTGCAGGCAAAATCAGCCTTAGCATTAAAGCTGCACAACCAGGTCCTTGGGATACGGCTGCAGGTCAATTCGCTATCGGCAGCATTGTTACAGGTACGGTTCGCCGTATCGTAGCATTCGGCGCTTTCGTAGAGATCGCTCCGGGCGTTGAAGGACTTGTACACATTTCCCAAATTTCGCACCAGCATATCGCTACGCCTAACGAAGTTCTTAAAGAAGGTCAAGAAGTACAAGCGAAAGTTTTGGACTTCAACCCTGCTGAGAAACGCGTTAGCCTAAGCATCAAAGAAACGGAAGAAGCTCCTGAGAAGCCAGCTCAAAGCCCGCGTGCCGAGAGAGCGCCTCGTGCTCCTAAAGTTGAAAAAATCGACAACCCGAACGTAAGCTTGAGCAATGAAAGCATGAGCTACTCCCTTGCGGAGCGTTTTGGCGACAAACTCAAAAATTTGAAATAATGAGTGAATGGAAGAGGCTATTCCTGTGCTAACGCACGGGGATAGCTTTTTTTGGTGCGGAGCGATGCAGGAATACACTTCATTGGCATAGTCGTTAATGCTTGGGAGCATAATATGCGGATAAGAGGTGATGGGATGAATCCCGGATTTATTTCGGTTTGGATCGTTATTGCAGCATTGATCTTATTCGCAACGGGCTGGCGAGAATATCTGGCTCCCGGGGTTAGCAGAATAACATTAATCGTAGTAGGATCGGTTAGCGCCATTATGCTCATGATGCCTTTATGGGTCGATATCCACTTAAGATCAGAAGCGGCTGTCACGGCTGTTATTCATATCCATGCTGCTATTATATTGCTGCTTCTTGCAGGAATGGTTACAGGCAGGGGCGATGAGGGGTGGAACAACAAACTATATTTGGTGTTATGCGGCTTGATTGTCGGACTGGTGTGGGGAATTGTGAGGAAGCTGTACAGCTACGATCCCGTGTTTTATTGGCTTGGACCAAGCTGGGATGCTCCGATCTTAAGCGGCGCGTTATGCGGCGTATGTACTTCCAACGGCAGGCAGCAGTTCGGCATTATGATCTGGGGAGCCGTAATCGGAGAATTCGTATATGCGATGTTATACAAAGGAATTGTAATGACGAGCATCGGCTCTGTGGCTTGGTGGGATAGCTTTCTTGTTTCACTTGTTGCAGCCAGTCTAGCTAGTCTTGCGCACCGGGCCGTTCGTATGACCGGGTCGAAAATTAGCGATTTATTACTGAACTACAGAGGAGGCCGCTCGTCCTAATGTTGCAATATTTGGATCAGAACAAACATCTTATCGGCGTCTTGCTTGGGATTGTTTTCGGTATAATCGCTCGTCTCCTGATGCTTCGAACCGATTATCGGCAATATCCGACATATCCCCATGGACGGATTATTCATATCTCGTTAGGCGTAATTGCCGCTGCGCTTGGAGCGGTTGCAGTTCCCGCACTGTACAATAAGGACTATACGGCGATTACATTTTTAAGCTTGGCGGCACAGCAATTCCGGGACGTTCGCAAGATGGAGCGCGAAACGCTGACAAAGATCGATAGCATGGAGCTAGTAAGCCGCGGCTCGACTTATATAGAAGGCATTGCGATGGTGTTCGAAGGACGCAACTATCTCGTCATTATGTCGGCTTTGCTTACAAGCCTGTTTGCGGTATTGTTCAATGTATGGATCGGCATTCTAGCAGGAGGAGTATCCTTATTGCTGGTCGAATGGCTGAAATCGGGAAAGTCGATCTCTCATATTGCAGAGGTCGTATCTGCACCGGTTATCATTGACGGGCCTGATCTGCTCGTAGATGATATTTATATTATGAATGTCGGACTTAAGAGCAATCAGCAAATTATTGCCGAACGCGGTATTGGTTATATTTTGAAGCCGATCAATGCCAATAGCAAAGTGACATTGAGCAATCTCGGGCAAAGACAAGCGATCCTATACGATTTGGCGACGATTATGGGCGTATATCGCGATGACGGTGAGCCGGCCCTCATTCCGATGGCCAAGCTAGATTTGAAGGACGGCAGACTTGCGGTCTTCTTATTGCCTCAAGAGCGGGATCAAGACAAAGGGAAGGAAGTCATTCTTCGCGTGCCGATCCTGGAGTCGGCGGTTCGCATGCCGACAGAGGCGGCCGTCAATAAGAAGGGAGCGGGCGAGCTTGGCTAAGATTGTCGCAATCGTAACGATGCATGGCAAACAAGTAGACGGCGGGGCGCCTATTTTTATTGTCGATGATGAGAAGGCATTAGAGCATACATCTTTCCTGCTGGAGAAAATTTTGGATGCAAGCGCGCATGATTTGAAGAATGGAACCTACATACTAGTCAATCATCATTAATATGAAAAGTTAGCCAAGACCGTAGTTTTTTGCTATGATGATTAGCGTGAGTATTTTTGAAGGAGTGAAAAGCTAATTATGGCAAGACCTGTTATTGCCATCGTCGGGCGACCCAATGTGGGCAAGTCCACTATTTTTAACCGTGTCATCGGCGACAGGCTAGCAATTGTAGAAGATAAGCCAGGCGTCACGCGTGACCGTCTGTATGGTATTGGCGAGTGGGCTGGAAAGCCTTTTAGCATTATCGATACCGGAGGTATCGAAATTGACGGCGAAGATGAGATTATGAAGTCGGTACGCATGCAGGCCGAGCTGGCGATCGAGGAAGCAGACGTCATTATTTTCATGGTCGATGCGAAGACTGGACTTACGCATGCCGACGATGAAGTGGCGCAAATGCTGTTCCGTTCGCGCAAGCCGGTAGTCGTGGCTGTGAATAAAGTAGATAATATGAATCGCATGGACGAAGTGTACGAGTTCTATGGACTTGGCTTCGGTACGCCGATTGCGATCTCTGGATCGCATGGCATAGGCATTGGAGACTTGCTTGAAGCTGCCGTTGAGCTGCTTCCTGAGATTGAGGAAGATGGCTATGATGAAGATGTCATTCGAGTTGCTTTAATCGGCAGACCGAATGTGGGCAAGTCATCGCTCGTGAACGCCTTGCTGGGCGAAGAACGCGTCATCGTGAGCAATGTCGCGGGTACGACGCGCGATGCGATCGATACGCCGTTCGAGCGTGACGGTCAACGTTATGTACTTATTGACACAGCGGGCATGCGCAAAAGAGGCAAAGTCTACGAGTCGACAGAGAAATACAGCGTAATGCGTGCGATGAAAGCGATTGAGCGCGCGGATGTCGTGCTCGTACTGATCAATGGCGAAGAAGGCATCATCGAGCAGGACAAGCATATTGCTGGTTATGCCCATGAAGCAGGCAAGGCGTCGATCTTTGTCGTGAATAAGTGGGATGTTGTCGAGAAAGACGAGAAGACGATGCAGCAGTTCACGACGAATATTCGTGATCATTTCTTGTTCATGTCGTATGCTCCGATCGTTTATTTATCGGCATTGACGAAACAGCGCTTACAGAAGCTTCTGCCAGTTGTCAATCATGTGTCGGAGCAGCATGCGCTGCGTATTCAGACGCATTTGCTTAACGATGTCGTCTCCGATGCCGTAGCGATTAACMCGCCTCCGGCTGACAAGGGCAAGCGACTTCGCATTAATTATGTGACGCAAGTCGCTACGAAGCCGCCGACGATCGTCGTGTTCGTTAACGAACCAGAAATAATGCATTTCTCGTATGAACGCTATTTGGAAAATAAAATTCGAGCTGCCTTCAATTTTGAAGGAACGCCGGTTCGTATCTACACGCGTCGGAAGAACGAAGAGGATTAGGGGAGAAGAAGGTTGGCATACGGAGTCATTGCGGTTGTTTTGAGCTATTTGTTAGGCTCGGTTTCATTCAGCATCGTCATTGCCAAATGGGTCAAGGGGATTGACATCAGACAGCATGGCAGCGGCAATGCCGGAGCGACAAATACGCTGCGGGTGCTGGGCAAAGGCCCAGGCATACTTGTATTCCTGCTGGACATCGCCAAAGGGATCGCAGCTGTATGGATCGGTCATGGACTTGGCGGAGATAATGAATGGATACCGGTATTATCCGGGTTAGCGGCTATTATCGGCCATAACTGGCCGATATGGTTCAAGTTCAAGGGTGGTAAGGGCATTGCTACGACCGTAGGCGTCATTGCCACCTTGGCCTTCGTACCTGCAATATGCGCGGGCGTTATTGCCATCTTGTCTATCGTCGTTACAAGGTACGTATCGTTAGGATCGCTATTGTTCGCCAGCATAACGCCATTATTAATTGCATCCTTTTATTATTCTTTGCCTTTGCTTACAGCAAGCATCGTGTTATGTCTATTTGCGTTTGTTCGTCATCGCACGAATATCGTAAAGCTGTTCCAAGGCACTGAGAACAAGCTTGGTGCAAAGAAAGGGACGTGAATGCAGCTATGACCAACGAACATACATCAACTGCCCGCATCGCGGCTGTACTCGTGGCAGGCAGTTGGGGAACGGCGCTCGCTTCCGTGCTAGCGACTAACGGCTACAAGGTCAAGCTCTGGACGAGAAATGCCGAGCAAGCGAGCGATATTAATACGAATCGTGAGAATAGCAAATTCCTTCCTGGCGTGAAGCTGGATAGCTTGATCGAAGCTACGACAGATATGAAGGAAGCGGTGGAGCATGCCGAGCTTGCGCTCTTCGTTGCTCCATCAGGAGCGATGCGTGACGTGGCGAGACAAGCTGCTGCTTACTTGTCGCCAGAGACGCTTGTCATCCATGCGACCAAAGGATTCGAGAGTGATACGCTGAAGCGGATGACTTCCGTTCTAGCCGAGGAGCTCGGACGATCTGCTGATCAATTAGTTGTTCTCTCAGGTCCAAGCCATGCGGAAGAGGTTATTCGCCAGCAGCCCACCACTGTCGTCGTCGCATCTGCCAAGCTAAAGGCTGCAGAGCAGGCTCAGGATGCGCTAATGAACGGCTACTTCCGCGTCTATACGAATCCGGACGTGCCGGGCGTTGAGGTTGCCGGCGCGATTAAGAACATTATTGCGCTTGGCGCGGGTTTGTCCGATGGCCTTAACTTCGGAGATAATGCGAAGGCTGCGCTTCTAACGCGCGGCTTAGCGGAGATCGGAAGATTAGGCACGGCAATGGGGGCTAATGCGCTTACGTTCGCCGGACTCGCCGGTGTAGGCGATCTAGTGGTCACTTGCACTAGCAAGCACAGCCGTAATTGGCGGGCGGGCTACATGCTGGCAGACGGGACGCCGCTTGAAGAGGTGCTTAACAAGATGGGCATGGTCGTCGAAGGTGTAAGGACCACGCGAGCTGCCTATGAACTCGCGAAGCAATACAATGTGGAGATGCCGATTACAGCCCAACTGTATGAGGTATTGTTCGCGAACAAGAGTCCGAGAACCGCGGTCGAGCACTTGATGGGTCGATTGCGGACGCATGAAATCGAAGAAATCGGATAAGGACGTACGCCTATACAAAAACGTCCACCTCCTCATATGATGCTAGGAGCGCTGCAGAGCGCAGGCGTTGGCATACTTTATGTTATGCCGACGAGCCTTACGTTTGCGCCCGCAAGCCTATGAGGAGGTTAGAGCGTTGTCCAAGGATATGTCCAAAGACGTATTAGGCGCGATTAATAAGAAAACCGGCAAAAACATTACCGAGAGCGCGGTGAAAAAAATTGCCGGAGGCGTAACAGCCGAAACGATGCAAAACGAAGCGGAGCTTCGCAAGCTCATCAAGCAAGTATCGGATATGGCAAAGGTGAAAGTGTCCGACTCGACGGTTAACGATATTGTTAAAGCTGTCAAGGCTAGTGGCATGACCGCYGGCGGCATGGAAACGATCATGAAAATGATGATGAAGAAGTAACGCATAGCGGCAAGAGCTCGGCAGGACAGCGAATGTTTTCATTCGTTCGTCACATCCTGCCGGCTTTTGTCCTTTTTTTTGTGCCGAGATAGGTACAAGTCAGGCTTGTCGAATGTTATAATAGTCGGGAACTTATTCCGTTACAGATTAGGAGAATCGATTCGAAATGGATGCAATGACAAAAATGTGGGTATCCTTTGTCGGCATAGGCCTGATGGCTATCGCCGCGGCTTTAATCACATTCGCCCGTTTGAAAACGAAGGGCGTTGTAAAATTTGTTTTATCGCTAGTCGCATTTATACTGCTAGTCCTCGGATTCGTATACGGCTTATTTTCCATCATATAGAGAAAGCTTACATACGATATATAATAATTAAGGGCTGCGAAAGGGAGACCTGGAGACGCAATGATTGAACTAAAAGGAAAAACGAAAACAGCTGTTGTCGAACCGGAAGAAGGCATGTCGCTGCTTGATCTGGCAATCAAGCACAATGTGGATTGGAGCTTCTCTTGTGCGAGAGGTACATGCGCGCGTTGCCGCTGCCTCGTAACAGAGGGCGGCGACCAACTCGAGGAAGTAACCGATGATGAATGGGATCGGCTTGAGCCAGAGGAGTTCGAGGAGGGCTATCGACTTGCTTGCCAAGCGATAGTGAAGCCGAATGCCGGCCCGATCGCTGCTGCCAATAAGCCTTATTTCTAAATGACTGAAGAAGGAGTGCCGGCGATGAATGAGAATAAGCAAATATACAGAGCGCTGGCTTCCGTAATTGACGTTACCGGCAGTGATTGTCCGAATTGGATCGTAGGCGGAAGCGCAGGATTGCTGCTGCGCAAGCTTCCGCTTCTAGCAAGTCCTCGAGATCTTGATCTCTATTGCGACGACGAGGATGTTGAGCGCATATACAATAAGTTAAGTCGGTATGCGGTTGATGAACCGGATTTGAGCATTACGAACATGTATCGATCACGTTTGTGTCATTTTAACATCGAAGGGGTATCTGTCGAGCTGGTCGGCGGTTTTGAAGTGACATCAGCTGACAGCTTCTATCATACGGATGTGAAGAAGCTTCTGATCCCCTACGGTACTAAGCTTACAGTGGATGGAACAGCAAAGCAGGCGAACGTCGTGCCTCTCGCGCACGAATTATGGTTCAACGCGCTGCGTGCCCGCGAGGATCGGGTGCAGCTTATTGCAGAGAGCTTTAATCATTCGGCCGACGGGCCCGCTCTGAGGGCCATTGAGGCGGTTAACCGCTTCTCGGAGCAAGCAAGGCAATATGTGCACAGCTTCATTAGCGAGTCGAAAGCGGGGTTAAGGCGTTGAGCGCGGAAGTTACGTTTTGGCCATCGGGCAAGAAAGTTGCGGTTAAGCGCGGAACGACGCTGCTTGACGCGGCAAGACGCGCCAACGTTCTCATTCAGACGCGTTGCGGAGGCAAGGCGGCATGCTTTATGTGCAAGCTGTCGGTGCTTCCTGGCAGTGAGCTGATGCCAATATCGGACAATGAACGCAGGAAGCTGGCGGGACTTGACGGCGAAGGCATCCGGCTCGGCTGTCAAGCGCGTGTCGACGGCAAAGTAGAAGTAACGGTGCCGCTTGACCCGCTTAAGGCGGCTATTGCGCGCCAATTAGCTAGGCAGGCAGAGCAGGATGAGCCTCTCTGGTAGTTAACAAGTTGCGTAACACAATTGTTGCAGGAGGATTAACAATGGCTTTATTTACGAACAGAAGATTTGCGCAATATATGCGTTTATTAGCTATAGTAACAGCAGTTAGTTTATTTGCTGCAACATTATCAGGCTGTATGTACCCCGATGATCAGCGCAAGCAGAATCAAGCGGCGCCGAAGGAAGCCATCCGCAACGTACAAGGGGCTATTGACCAATACAAGGACGAGACGGGCATGCTTCCAATCAAGAACAGCGATGCACAAACCCCAGTTTACGAGAAGTTTCTGATCGATTTTGCGAAGCTGCAGCGAACGGGCTACTTGAGCGATCTTCCTAGCGCGGCATTCGAGAAGGGCGGCAACTTCTATTTTCTAGTCATTGACGAGGAGACGAACCCGCGTGTGAAGCTGATGGATCTGGTCACCTATCAGAAGGTGAACGATATTCAGGGGTGGGTTAAAGCTTATGTGCAAAATGGCGGCGAGCTCCCTAAGGGCGAACAAATGTATCCAGGCTTCTATCAAATCGATTATAAATTGATGAACAAGACTGCGCCTGTCATTCAAAGCGTATTCTCAGGACAATCCATTAACGCACTCGTAGACGAGGGCGGTGTTGTGTACGCCGATTATGGCATTGACATCATGCAGCTCATTCAGAAAAACGGCGACATGTCCATCGATGAGAAGCTGGACCTGCGCACTTTGCTGGTCGACGATTCCGACTATGTTCCAGTTAAGTCGCCCATCTACCACTATGTGAATGGCGAGCCGCAAGCGGCCAAGCCCTAATCGTTCTATCCAGAGCAAGACCTCTGTCAGCCAATCAATGGCTTGCGGAGGTTTTTTTTGTATATCGATGTACTAGTGAAACTCGGCCGCTCATATAATTCAATCTTGGAAGGGATGTTGACCGACGAGGTGGTAAAAAAGATTTCAGGGAAGGAATCGTCATAAAAGGTAAGGTTGGACATATGATGTTACTAGTCCAAAAAGTATGTACGAGTTGCGTCGCTGGCCTGCCCTCTTGTCCGGTGGATGGCGGCGAACCGGAAAATCAATTGGGAGGGGATATTCAGTGGAGAAAGTGGACATTTTCAAGGACATAGCCGAGAGAACTGGCGGGGATATTTACCTCGGTGTGGTTGGGGCAGTCCGGACGGGCAAATCAACGTTTATTAAACGGTTTATGGAGACGGTCGTGCTGCCGAACATCGCCAGCGAATCAGATCGTGCCAGAGCCGTGGACGAACTTCCTCAAAGCGCTGCGGGTAAAACGATTATGACAACGGAACCGAAGTTCGTGCCGAACCAAGCGGTACAACTGAAAGTAACCGACGGGCTCGAAGTGAATGTGAGATTGGTCGATTGCGTTGGTTACGCGGTTGAAGGTGCGAAGGGCTACGAGGACGAGAACGGTCCGCGGATGATTACAACTCCATGGTTCGATGAACCGATCCCGTTCCAGGAAGCAGCGGAGATCGGCACGCGCAAAGTCATTCAGGAGCATTCGACGCTTGGCGTCGTCGTAACGACGGACGGCTCAATCGCCGAAATACCGCGCAGCTCCTACGTGGTCGCCGAAGAGCGCGTCATCAATGAGCTGAAAGAAGTGGGTAAGCCTTTCGTGCTTATTATTAACTCAACTAGACCTCGCGGCGAAGAGGCGCTTCAATTGCGCAATGAGCTGCAATCGAAATACGATATTCCAGTTATGACGCTTAGCGTTGCGACAATGGGCGAGGAAGAGGTTATCTCCGTACTGCGCGAAGTGCTCTATGAATTCCCAGTCCATGAGGTTAACGTTAATCTTCCAAGCTGGGTCATGGTGCTGAATGATAACCACTGGCTGCGCAACAACTACGAAAGTTCGGTTCGTGACACGGTGAAGGATATTCGCCGTCTGCGCGATGTCGATCGTGTCGTTTCGCAGTTCATGGAATATGATTTTATCGCCAGAGCGGGCTTAAGCGGCATGAACATGGGTCAAGGCGTGGCGGAGATTGATCTGTATGCTCCTGACGAGCTGTATGACCGCATCTTAATGGAGGTTGTCGGCGTCGAGATACGCGGCAAGGACCACTTGCTCCAGCTCATGCAGGACTTCTCGCATGCGAAGCGCGAGTATGACCGCTTCGCCGAAGCGCTGGAGATGGTGAAGACGACGGGTTACGGCATCGCCGCTCCTACGCTGGCTGAGATGGCGCTCGATGAGCCTGAGCTGATCAGGCAAGGTTCTCGCTTCGGCGTTCGCTTGAAAGCGACTGCTCCGTCGATTCATATGATTCGCGTGGATGTAGAGTCTGAGTTCGCTCCGATTATCGGTACTGAGAAGCAGAGCGAGGAGCTAGTCCGTTACTTAATGCAAGATTTCGAGAACGACCCGATCAAGATTTGGGAGTCCGACATCTTCGGACGGTCACTCCATTCGATCGTAAGGGAAGGCATTCAGGGCAAAATCGCGATGATGCCTGACAACGCGCGCTACAAGCTGCAAGAAACGCTTGGCCGTATCATCAACGAGGGCTCTGGCGGATTAATTGCTATCATTCTCTAAGGCGATCCAAAATACGTTTGCGAGGCCGCTTCCGAAAGTCGGGGAGCGGCCTTGCGATTTTGAATGGAAGAAATGCATTTACCTACTTGAAATTGCGAATCGGCTGTATTACTATAGGTTTGTTCGGTCAAAAGGTATATTTTTGAAGTTTTCCGTTAATAAGAGGGATAAGATATGTTTGATGCTTACGAAGTAGTTTGCTACGCAAACTAAGCGTATGCTTTCGAAGTAGTTTTGCTTCGCAAAACTAAGCGTATGCTTTCGAAGTAGTTTTGCTTCGCAAAACTTTAAGGAGGTGAAACCATGAACAAAACAGATTTGATTGCTAAAGTCGCTGAATTGACAGACCTGTCGAAGAAGGATGCAACCAAAGCGGTAGATGCCGTTTTTGATGCGATTTCCGATGCGCTGCAAAGCGGAGACAAAGTGCAACTGGTAGGATTCGGAAACTTTGAGGTGCGCGAGCGCCAAGCGAGAAAAGGACGCAACCCGCAAACGGGAGATCCGATCGAAATCGCTGCCAGCAAAATGCCTGCCTTCAAACCGGGCAAATCTCTCAAAGACCTTGTATCCAATTAAATAAGTTAAGGATGTACCTGTTACCTCCTTATCCGATACTTATTCGTTACGTATACGCCTGGGCGGTCTCGCCTAGGCGTATTCTCGTTCGTAGAGACAATTGAAACAATCCGTATCATTGCACATTTGAGTCTCATCAACTATAATTCACTTGAAGAAAGTCTACATAACTTTGTATGCATTAAGAATTACGGAATTGATAGATGCGGAGGGAAGACGATGGAACCTACAGGCGGAGATTATATTGTAATCAAGGCTAAGGAGCAGGGCGTGAATGTCATCGGCCTGACTCGAGGGCAAGATACAAAATTTCATCATACGGAAAAGCTGGATCGGAATGAAGTATTGATTTGTCAGTTTACCGATCATACATCTGCAATCAAGATTCGCGGCAAAGCGATAGTGATGACGAAGTACGGTACGGTAGAAACAGACCAATAAGCAATGCGCGGAGCAGGCATAGCCTGCTTTTTTTCATGCGGAACAACAATAGCGGTTGAATAATCGGACAGACTTGCTCGTACAATGAATACATACACATGATGTATGCAAGCAATAACGGGAGGTGTCCGATGCGAATCAGCAAACCGCTGTTAACCGCATGTTTAGCTACTATTGCGCTTACGCTGTTATTCTCAGCGCTTCCGCATCATATATGGAAAACCGCTAAGGAGCGAGGGGAAGTCGCGGTATTCCACCCTGCACCTGTCGCACGCCTGTCCAATCAAAATTTGGTTGATGTGCTCATCAGCGCTCAATTGAACGAACGGATCAAAAAAGCCGACTGGCATAACGCGATCTTGTCGATTGATCTTAAAGTCAACGCGGAAGAGGGGAGACCGGCCTCTTGGTTCTCCGATGTGGAGAAGCTGCTGCGCGTATCGTTCCTGCAATTGGAGAACGTGAAGCGCGTGCTAGTCAGGATCGTAGAAGACACCCCGCAGGAGCCTAGGCTGTTAGCGGCCGTAGACGTACGTAAGACAGATAGCTGGCTGGATACAGAGCTTGATGCCTTGCGTTACGCGGATCCTGTTCATGATGAGCGATGGAGGAAGAGGCTGAGAGTTAGCTTTACAGCTGCGTGGGAAGAACGATTGGGCCGCGTTTCGAGTTATTCCGTCGAGCGTGCGAAAGACACGGCTTATTAAATCTGCTTTGTTCAAGTACATATTGACCGTCAAACGGTAAGTTGTAACCGCCAATCGACAGCGATTGTCGGTTACGTTTGTTGCAATCGTATGCTCTTTAAAAAAGTTGTGCTATAATAGTTTAGATTATTGAGCGGCGATTGTTGCGCTTCTCTGTTCGGAGGCTTCCCCATGAAATCGTATCGAATACCATCCATTGCAAGCAAATATACCGAATACGACATGATCCAGATTCATACGGATCTGCCTGCGCTTGCGCATCCAAGGCTGCAATTGCTTCATTCTTTCCTCATTCGCGGGCAAGTGTATGAGAAGCATAGCGAGCTGTATACGCTAGTCGCTTCGCTTGTTCAACTCGGAATGGATACCCATGATCGGATTAATAACGACGCTGATTCTACGCAGCGTGCAGAGAGTGACATGCGTGCCAAGCAGCTTAAGGTGCTTGCAGGCGACTACTTCAGCAGTATTTTTTACCAGTTGCTCGCGCAAGCAGGGCAAATAGAAATGATTGCGATTCTAAGCGAAGCAGTATGCGAAGTGAATCGTCTTAAGACGATTCTTTACATGAGAATGAAGCAAATGAAACTTACAGCAACTGATTATTTGAGCGGTATGACTCAGATTCGCAGCGAGCTGTTCCAGTCGTTCACAGCGTTGATGGATGTCGAACAGTCGCGAGCATGGCAGGATCTGCTGGTTGCACTTACGCGTTGTGAGGTTATTCTAGAAGAGATTGAGTGTTTGAATGACGCCTCGAATTTCGAGCATAGCTGGGCCTACTGGCATGTATTGCAAGACGGCACGGAGTCAGAACGCGCGCTGTTGACGGAATCGCTAATCGATTCGGAACGGGTATACGAGCTCGTTAACAAATACGATATTCACGGTAAGCTGACGGCTAAGCTTAACTTGGCTGCTGAGATGGTACGTACGATTACTGCGAAGCTGGATCCGGATTTCATGAATAATGAGCCGATTCGGATCTTGGAAGAAATGCTGAACAGAGCGGCGGGCAGAACACCGGCCCTTCACGAGACGAGGTGAAAGACAAAATGGATGCGAACTCTAAGAGTCATGTTCATGGCGTATTCGAGCGTGTTGCGCCGAAGTACGATATGATGAATGACTTGATTAGCTTCCGCAGGCATAAGGCTTGGCGGAAGTTTACGATGAAGAAGATGAACATGCAACCGGGGCAGACTGCAATCGATCTATGCTGCGGCACCTGCGATTGGACGATAGCGCTGGCTGAGGCAAGCGTATCGGGTGAAATTATTGGTCTTGATTTCAGCCAAAACATGCTCGATGTAGGCGCTGCGAAAGTGGACAAGCAAGGACTTAGCAAACAGATTAAGCTGGTACAAGGCAATGCGATGAGCTTGCCGTTCGAGGACAATCAATTCGATTATGCAACAATCGGCTTCGGACTTCGCAATTGTCCCGATTTCCTGCAAGTGCTGAAGGAAATGGAACGCGTTGTGAAGCCAGGAGGCATGGTCGTATGCTTGGAAGTTTCCAAGCCGACTTGGCAGCCGTTCAAAGCGATGTACAACTTGTACTTCGGTCAAATTTTGCCGTTAATGGGCAAGCTGGTGGCGAAACGATTCGATGAATACAAGTGGCTTCCGGAATMGCTTAAAGTGTTTCCAGATGCGAAGCAGCTCGTTAAGCTGTTCGAGAAGGCGGGCTTGCAAAGCGTGAACGCGTATCCGCTGACCGGCGGAGTTGCAGCGTTGCATATGGGGACAAAGGAGAAGAAGCGTCAATGATTCGCAAAATAGGCATTATTCTTGAAATGATTAAGTTTGAGCATACGATATTTGCTTTGCCGTTCGCCTTTATGGGAGCAATCTTGGGCGCTGTTGCAATGGAACAGCGTCTTCCTTCATGGGAAGAGATCGGTTGGATTACGCTTGCGATGTTCGGCGCGCGAAGCGCCGCTATGGGGCTTAACCGCGTCATTGACAAGGCGATCGATCTTCGCAACCCGCGAACCGAGAAACGGGCGCTGCCAGCCGGATTATTGAAATCGGCAGAAGTCATTATTTTTATTGTTGTTTCACTCGTACTCATGTTCATCGCTGCGGCTAACTTGCAGCCGATTGCGCTGAAGCTTATGCCTATTGCGGTTGCACTGCTCGTTTTGTATTCGTATACGAAACGATTTACTTGGCTGTGCCACCTTGTGCTTGGTTTCACAATCGGTTTGTCGCCGCTTGGCGCATGGGTAGCCGTAACGGGGCACTTCGATCCGGCGGCATGGCTGCTGTATGCGACTGTCGCCCTGTGGATTGCAGGGTTCGATATTGTGTACGCTACACAAGATTTCGATTATGACCGTGGAGCAGGCCTGCATTCCATACCGGCGCGATTCGGTCTTGCCGGCGCGTTATGGTTTGCCCGTATTTTGCATATGGTGACCGCGATCGGCTTTATTATGCTATTCATGATGACGGAATTAAGCTGGGCGTACTTGGTTGGAACGATTGTGTCTATCTCGCTGCTGTTCTACCAGCATTGGCTCGTGCGGCCTAATGATCTGTCACGCGTGCAGACTGCTTTCTTCGGTATGAACGGTACGCTTAGCGTCGTATTATTTGCTTTCACGATCTTCGATTTGTTGGTGCTTAAGCAATGGTAGCGCTAGATACGCCTTCAAGTCATAAATCGTCTCCCCGCAGGCGCAGATGGATTGTCGGCATTACGGGTGCAAGCGGCTCGATTTATGGCATTCGGCTCATTCAAGAGCTGATCGTCAGCGGCTTTGACGTGCATCTTGTCATTACGGAAGCGGGCTGGCGCGTATTGAAGGAAGAGCTCGGTTGGGAAACGACGCGCAGGCAAGCGGCTTTGGAAGCTTGCTTCGGAGCCAGTCTGACGGATGGAAGGCTTGTTTTTCATCCGAATGCAGACATTGGCGCCAGCATCGCAAGCGGCTCGTTCCGAGTAGAGGGCATGATGATCATGCCCTGCTCGATGGGGACGCTTGCTTCGATCGCTCACGGCATATCCGATGATTTGATGACGAGAGCGGCTGATGTTATGCTGAAGGAAGGCCGCAAACTGCTGATTGTGCCAAGAGAAACGCCGCTCCACGCGATTCATTTGGAAAATATGCTTACACTGGCCAAATTAGGGGTGCGTATCGTACCTGCTATGCCGGCTTTTTACTATAAACCGCAATCGATGGAGCAAATGATTGATTTCCTCGTAGGAAAGGTGCTCGATCAGGCAGATATTGATCATGATTTGTATCGAAGATGGGGAGATGAGTACAATGGGCTATAATCGCCCAATTACCATCGGCACAATTGATTATGCGAATGCATGGCCGCTCTTTCATCAATTGGAGTCGTTCGCAGGCCATGTGAATTATGAGAGCATTTCCCGCTATCCTGCAGAGCTGAATCGATTGCTGCAGGCGGGCGAGCTAGATATATCGGCCATATCCTCTTATTCCTATGGCTTGCATTCGGAGAGCTATATGCTGCTTCCGCAATTATCCGTTGGATCGACTGGACCTGTCCATTCGATCCTGTTGTTCCTTAAAGAGCCGCTCGAATTGAAGCGGCCGTCTACGATTGCCGTCACGTCAACATCGGCAACGTCCGTTAATTTATTGAAAATTTTAATGGAAATGTATTACGAATGCTCGCCTTCGTATGTAACGGCCGAGCCAAGACTTGAGGAGATGCTTCGGGATGCTGATGCGGCGTTATTGATCGGCGATCCTGCGATCCATGCTTCGTGGAACGAACAAGGGCTGCATGTGATTGATCTTGGCCGTCTATGGAATGAGTGGACAGGACTTGGTATGACGTATGCGGTCGTCGCTGCGCGCAAGGAAGTTATCCACTCGAACCCTGAAGCTGTACAAGCAGCATATGATGCTATTCTTAAGTGTAAGCAGCATAACCAAAATCATCTAGAACCGTTAATTCGGCAAGCCTGCAAGCAGCTCGGCGGAGACGCCGCTTATTGGGATATGTATTTTCATTCTCTGCAATATGATTTTGGCAGCAAGCTGCAAGAAGGTTTAGCCCTGTATTTCCGCTATGCGAAGCAACTTGGACTGCTGGCGAGGGACGTCGAGTTTACTTTTTTTGAAGACCAATCTGCCCAATAGGTGAAAGAATGAAACTACTAGACTTGTATGCAAAGATGAAAGGCGATTTGAATCAAATCGAACAAGAACTGGAGCGCACCGTAACGACGGACCATGCGCTGCTTAGCGAAGCTTCGGTACATCTGCTCAAGGCAGGCGGCAAGCGCATTCGCCCCATTTTCGTACTGCTTTCAGGTAAGTTCGGCAATTACAGCTTGGAAGTAATGAAGAATATCGCCGTTCCGTTGGAGCTCATTCATATGGCCTCCCTCGTGCATGACGATGTTATCGACGATGCGGAGACCAGGCGAGGTCGACTAACGGTTAAATCCCAATGGGATAACCGAATTGCGATGTATACCGGCGATTATATATATGGCAAAGCACTGACGCTTGCGACTAAGCTGACAAATCCGGTCATCCACCAAATCTTGTCCAAAGCGATGGTGCAGATGTGTGTAGGCGAGATGGAGCAAATACGCGACTTCTTCAACATGGAGCAGTCGGTTCGCGACTATTTCCTGCGTATACGGAGAAAAACAGCGCTGTTGATCGCGATCAGCTGCCAACTCGGCGCTGTAGCCTCCAAGGCCGATCGTGAAACGGCGAACAAATTGTACAGATTTGGGTATAATGTAGGTATGGCTTACCAAATTAGGGATGATCTTCTTGATCTTCTTGGTACGGAGAAGCAGATCGGCAAGCCGCCGGGCTCGGATATGAGGCAAGGAAATATTACGCTGCCGGTTATACTAGCTTTGAATGAAAAGCGGATTCAAGAAGCGCTGAKTCGCGAGCTTGTACTTATCCGAGAGAGCGGCAGCGTATCGGATACGAGCCGCGCAATTGAAATGATTCGCAATAGCGACGGTGTCGCTCAAGCAGATCAGCTTGCGAGCCGATATATAAATAAAGCGTTGGCTGCTTTAGAAGGATTGCCGAATATTGCGGCGAAGAAAAACTTAGCCGACATTGCTCATTTCGTAGGCAAACGTAATTATTAAACCAAAGCGGTGCTGAAAGGACTGACTAGCCATGGAAAAAACATTTCTGATGATTAAGCCAGATGGCGTTCAACGCGGTTTGATCGGTGAAATCGTATCGAGACTCGAGAGAAAAGGACTACAGCTAGCTGCAGCCAAATTTATGATTATCCCTCGCGAGCTGGCGGAGATTCACTATGCCGAGCACAAAGGCAAAGTGTTCTATGAGCCGCTGCTTGAATTCATAACATCGGGTCCTGTATTCGCCATGGTATGGCAAGGTGATAATGTCATCGCGTTATCGCGCGCGCTTATTGGCAAGACCGATGCGCTTGACGCAGCGCCAGGAACGATACGTTCCGATTTTGCCGTACATACGAACTTCAATCTCATTCACGGCTCGGACTCTGCCGAGAATGCCATACGTGAAATGGGAATCTTCTTTAAGCCAGATGAGTTAGTCGATTACGAGCATACCATTCAGCGGTGGGTGTAGATAATAGCCTAGTTGCCGCTTGCACCGGAGGGACTTATGTCAGACGACCAAGATTTCACGTTGTTTGTTACCCGGATTAAGCAAAAGACCGATATTGATCTATCGCAATACAAGGAAGCTCAAATGAAGCGCAGGTTAACGACGCTGCGAATGAAGCACKGATATGCGACCTTCGAGGACTACTGGAAAGCAATCGAGCAGAATCGCAGCATGCTCAATGAGTTTCTGGATCGGATGACGATCAACGTCTCCGAGTTTTGGCGCAACCCTTCGCGCTGGGATGTGCTCCAGAATCGATTTTTCCCTGAAATGCTTAAGAACAATGCAAGGCTGAAGGTATGGAGTGCCGCATGCTCGACGGGTGAAGAGCCTTACACGCTAGCCATGATGCTCTCAGAGCTGGGGGCAATCGGCAAGACAAGCCTGCTGGCTACCGATCTGGACAGCAATGTTCTAAAGAAGGCGATGGAGGGCAGCTACCTGGAGCGTTCGCTGCGCGATGTGCCGCCGGCTTGCAGGCAAAAATACTTCAAGCAGCAGGACGGAGCATATCTCATCTCGGATCAACTTAAGCAATTCATTCAGTTCAAGCAGCAAAATTTGCTGCATGATACGTTTGACAGCTCGTTCGACCTCATTGTATGCCGCAATGTTATGATTTATTTTACCGAGGAAGCCAAGCACTTATTGTATCATAAATTTGCAAAAGCACTGAAACCGGGTGGTCTGCTGTTCGTCGGCAGCACGGAGCAAATCTTCTCCCCGGCGCAATACGGCTTCGAAACGGCGGATACATTCTTCTACCGGCGCGTTTAACTTTAGAGATCATGTATACCGTTTTCCATCTTCTCCAATACTAATCATAATCGGAGCGATTTGGAGGTTGATGAGAAGAGTGGACAAGCGCAAAGTAATCGCTGCTTATCGGCGAGGCTTGATATCGATTCAAGAGTGCGCGCAAATCATCGGCGTTGACAGCGGCCAAATGGTCCGGCTTGTTGATGACCCGCGGCTTATGCCTGAGGCTGTGCTACAGCGGTCGAAGCAGATGATTAGATGAATATCAACTCATGATCGTTTAGCAGCAGTGAAGAGAAAACTGGCAACACGCTTGATAGACAAGCATGTTGCCAGTTTTTTTGTGTCCATTTTTCTTTATTTCGGTTGCTTTTGTCCGATACTGCGTTGACGCTTTAAATCTTTGTTGAAATATTGCCTTTGAGGCCTGTCGATTTCTTGTCAAACCTTATGGGCTGTACTATAATGAGCAAAGATGTTGAGGCTCATGCGAGATAGAGTTATAGACGAGCAAGTGCAAAAATGCTTGCTTTGAAGGAGGAGCTTGGTCTTGAGTTTACGTTATTTGACAGCGGGAGAAACCCACGGTCCGCAATTAACCGCAATTATTGAAGGACTTCCAAGCAATTTAAAAATCGACTTTGAGGAACTTAACTTTCAACTCCATCGCCGCCAGAAAGGTCATGGGCGCGGTCGCCGCATGCAGATCGAGAAGGACACTGCGAACATTGTGGGCGGCGTACGCCACGGCAAGACAACTGGCGCGCCGGTAGCGCTCGTCGTTGAGAACAACGACTGGAAGCACTGGACGAGCGTGATGAATATCGAGCCGATTGAAGGCAGCGATGAAGAGAAGCGCCGTGTACATAGACCGCGGCCAGGTCATGCCGACCTGAACGGCGGATTGAAATACAACTTGAAGGATTTGCGCAACGTGCTGGAACGTTCAAGCGCTCGCGAGACGGCGGCCCGGGTTGCCGTGGGCGCTGTTGCTCGTCAGCTGTTGGCTGAATTCGGCATTAAGGTTGCCGGACAAGTCATTCGCATCGGCGAGATTGAAGCGCCAGCTAACGATCTCTCGGTCGACGAGCTGATCCGATTGACGGAAGAATCGTCCGTACGCGTTGTGGATAAGGAAACGGAAGAGAAGATGACTGCTTATATCGATCAGATAAAAGCGGAAGGCGATTCCATTGGCGGTATCGTCGAGTGCATTATCGAAGGCGTACCTATCGGCCTTGGCAGCCATGTGCAATACGACCGCAAGCTTGACGGTCGCATTGCGCAAGCAGTCGTATCGATCAACGCATTCAAAGGCTGCGAGATTGGCATCGGCTTTGAAGCGGCTAAGCTTCGCGGCTCGCAGGTACATGATGAAATCATGTACAACGAGGAGCGCGGCTATCATCGCGCAACTAACCGCCTGGGCGGATTCGAAGGCGGCATGACCAATGGCGAACAGATCGTTGTTCGCGGCGTCATGAAGCCGATCCCTACTTTATACAAGCCGCTTCGAAGCGTAGACATTGATACGAAAGAGCCGTTCACTGCGCAAGTGGAGCGTTCGGACAGCTGTGCCGTGCCTGCGGCGAGTGTCGTTATGGAGCATGTCGTCGCATGGGAAGTCGCGAAGGCGTTCCTAGAGAAATTCGGCGGCGATTCCATTGAAGAGATTCGCGCCAACGTTAACAGCTATCAAGCGCAATTGGAGCGTTACTAATATGAGAGAACTTACAGTTGAATTAGGTGAACGCTCTTATCCGATCTATATAGGAGAAGGTCTGATTGGCGAAGCTTCCTCCTATTTCATCAAGCATGGGATCAGCAAGAAATCACCGCTTATGATCATCACCGACGAGCATGTCGCTAGTCGTCATCTTGCGGCTCTAGAGCAATCCTTGAAAGATGGGGGATTCAGCGTTGTCAGTGCGGTCGTTGAGGCAGGCGAGAGCTCTAAGTCGCTGGCTATGCTCGGCATGCTGGTCGGGAAAGCGCTTGAAGCGGGTCTTGATCGCAATTCAGCGATCGTAGCGCTCGGCGGCGGCGTTGTCGGCGATCTAGCTGGCTTCGTAGCAGCATCATATATGCGAGGCGTTAAGTTTGTACAAGTGCCAACGACGATTCTAGCACACGACAGCAGCGTAGGCGGCAAAGTTGCGGTTAATCATCCGCTTGCCAAAAACATTATCGGAGCTTTCCATCAACCGGAGCTTGTCCTTTACGATCTGCAAACGCTGCAGACGCTTCCTCCAAGAGAAGTAAGCGCCGGCTTGTCTGAAGTCGTTAAGCATGGATTCATCTGGGATGCCGGCTTCGTGGAATGGTGCGAGGCGAATGCAGTGAAGCTGCTGGCCCTAGATCCCGATACGCTTGGCTATGCGCTGTACAAAGGCAGCAGCGTGAAAGCGGCGGTCGTCTCGCAGGATGAACGCGAGAACGATCTGCGGGCGATATTGAATCTTGGCCATACGATCGGCCACGCGTTGGAAGCCGTTGCAGGATACGGAGAGCTGCTTCATGGCGAAGCGATCTCGATCGGCATGATCGGATCGGCCAAGCTTGGGCTGAAATATGGTGCCGACGAAGAAGTGTACACGACGACGAAGCGTGTGTTGTCCGCCTGCGGCCTGCCGGTTCGACTTCCGGAGCATTATGACGTTGACGCGATTATGGATGCGATGATGCATGACAAGAAGTTCAAGGAAGGTACGATGGTATTCGTCGTACCGACAGCCATTGGCAAAGTCGATATCGTGAAGGACGTTCCCGTATCATGGGTGCGTGAGATCGTTGAACAACTGAAACAGGAGGCAGAGCTGCAATGAGCGTAAGAGGTATTCGAGGTGCGATAACGGTCGAGATTAACGACAAACAACAGGTGCTGGATGCAACATTAGAGCTGCTTCACACTATGATAACCGAGAATGGTATCGTTCCGGACGATGTTTGCAGTATTTTCATAACGGTAACGAATGATTTGGATGAAGCGTTCCCTGCCAAAGCGATTCGCGAAACGAGCGGGTGGGAGCTTGTGCCGCTGATGTGCGCGCTTGAGGTTCCGGTAAAGGGAAGTCTAGAGAAGTGCATACGCTTCATGCTCCTTATTAATACGGACAAAGGCCTAGCAGACATTAAGCATGTCTATTTAGGCGGAGCCAGCGTGCTTCGTCCTGACCTATCGCAGTCGTAAAGAAGAGCTGCTGAAGCGTCTAATAAACTTTAATGTACGGCATATTCATCGGTTGACGGGAAGTCGTAAGTTGTTGTATATTGAAGATCGTAAGTGAGAATAGTCAGAGCAGGTTTTACAGTTGAGCCTAGATGAGTCGAGCCCAGTTAAGAGCAGGTTAGAGAAGAGCGTCCCGAGGGGACATAGGGAATTACGATCGTTTTGCATACGCATAGCTCAGTTCTGATTCGTTCAGATCAAGTGGCTTTAGCGTCATGGCGGAGCTGTATTTTCCTATACAATGAGTAGCTTCTTTATTACTGCACACTTTCGCTATCATCTACATTCAACGCTCCTGCTGCGGCAGGAGCTTTTTTATTTTTATTAACTATTTCATCCCCAATGGAGGTCGTTCCAATGTCAACCGAGCTGCAGCAAGTGACCCGTCTCGCCAGCCAATTCAATCTGATTCCGATCGTGCGCTATATGATGGCCGATACGGAAACGCCAATCAGACTATTCCAGCATTTCGCGAAGGAAGAATACTCGTTTCTGCTGGAAAGTGTAGAAGGCGGCGTGAAATGGGCGCGCCATTCGTTTATCGGCACCGATCCGTTCATGATGCTTTACGGTAAAAACGGGGAGATGGTGCTCGAGCATAACGGAGAGAAGCAAACGCTCCGCGACAAGCCGATCGAGCTGCTCAAAGCGCGGCTTCGCTCCTTCCGCAGTCCGGCAATTGCGGATCTGCCTCCATTCACGGGAGGAGCCATCGGATTTTTCGGCTATGATCTGTTGCAGTATTACGAGAAGCTGCCAGCTCATCGGATAGATGATCTGCAAATGAACGATATGCAATTCATGTTCTGCGATCAAATTATTGCTTTCGACCACTTCAAGCAGCAGCTTCAAGTGATAGGCAATGTTCACGTCAAAGAAGGCGCTACGGATGATGATATTGCGATAGCTTATGCGGCTGCTGTTGCCAAGATTGAAGCGACAATTGAGCGGTTGAAGAAGCCTGCCGCTACACCGGTTACGACGGGCCAGGCGATCTCCACGGATCATGAGCTGGGCGATATTCAGTCGAATGTGACGAAGGAGCAATTCATCGCCAATATCGAGAAGGCCAAAGAATATATTCGAGCGGGCGACATATTCCAAGTGGTGCTTTCGCAGCGGTTCAGCATTGAGACGGACATCGATCCGCTTCACGTGTATCGCGTCCTGCGGACGATGAATCCATCGCCTTACATGTATTACTTGAAGATGGGCGAGGAAGTCATTGTCGGCACATCGCCAGAAGCGTTGGTGAAGGTGAGCGGCGATAAGCTGGAGACAAGGCCGATTGCCGGAACAAGGCCGCGAGGCAAAACGCCGGAAGAGGATTTGGCGTACGAGCGGGAGCTTCTAGCCGATGAGAAGGAACGGGCCGAGCATCTTATGCTTGTCGATCTTGGACGGAACGATATTGGACGCGTATCGGAGTTCGGCACGGTCAAATGCGATTCGTTTATGGAAATCGAGCGGTACTCGCATGTCATGCACATCGTATCGAACGTATCCGGCAAGCTCCATAAGGATAAAGATTTCTTCGACGCTTTTCTTTCTTGCTTGCCGGCAGGCACGGTGTCGGGCGCGCCAAAGCTAAGAGCAATGGAAATTATTGCAGAGCTGGAGAACGAAGCGCGGGGAGCATATGCGGGAGCGATCGGTTACTTGGGCTTCGGTGGAACAATGGATACGTGTATTACGATTCGGACCATTATATTCAAGCACGGCAAAGCGTACGTTCAAGCCGGAGCGGGAATCGTATGGGATTCGGTTCCAGAGAGCGAATATATGGAGACCGTTAATAAAGCGAAAGCGATGCTGAAGGCGATACGCGCAGCGGAAGCGATCTTCGCGAAGCCAAGCGGCAACGCGGGTTTATATCAGTCGGTGAATACGGATTACGATGTGGAAACAAGAGAGGGGTTGACTCGGTAATGACGCAGCAAACGGAAATGTACTCGATGCAGCACGCGCTGCGATCATTGATTGAGGGGACGGACCTCACTCGCGAGCAAGCAAGGTCGGTCATGAGCATCATTATGAACGGGGAAGCCACCGCTGCCCAGATCGCAGGCGTCGTAACGGCAATGCGCATCAAGGGGGAAACGAAGGACGAAATTACGGGATTCGCCGAGGTTATGCGTTCCCATTCGAGCCATGTTCAGACGGATCAGGACGGCTTGCTCGACACATGCGGTACTGGCGGCTCAGGCATCCATAAATTCAATATTTCTACGGCATCATCCATTATTGCGGCGGCGTCCGGCATTCGCGTTGCCAAACACGGCAACCGTGCGATGTCCGGCAAGACCGGAAGCGCTGATGTGTTGGAAGCGCTGGGCGTTCAAATAGGGATTTCGCCAGAACAGGCAGCAGCCTGCTTGGAGAAGATCGGAATCTGCTTCATGTTCGCGCAGCACTATCATCCATCGCTTCGTCATGCCGCTGCCCCTCGCCGAGAGCTTGGTATTCGGACGATCTTCAATATGTTGGGTCCGTTAACGAATCCGGCAGGCGCAGATCGTCAACTGCTCGGTCTATACGACCGTTCGCGCACATCGACGGTAGCTGAAGTGATGAAGGATCTTGGTCTTAAGCGTGCGCTAGTCGTCAGCAGTCATGATGGACTGGACGAAATCAGTATTTCCTCACCGACGCAAATATCCGAATTGAAGGATGGCAGCGTCCGCACCTATGATCTAACTCCGGAGGAAATCGGGCTTAAACGGTGGGCGATCGAGAATGTGCTGGGCGGGGAGCCTGCTGTCAATGCAGGTATAATCCGTTCCATATTCAATGGTGATGAACGCGGCGCCTACCGCGATATCGTACTCGCGAACGCAGGAGCGTGCATCTACGTAGGCGGACTTGCAGAGTCGTTGCGCGAAGGCGCGTCCATCGCAGCCGAAGTGATCGATTCAGGCAAAGCTGAGCGTAAGCTCGAACAGCTAATTCAAACGACAGGAGAGCTGGCTCATGTTTCTTGATAAAATAGTTGCTACGAAAAAGGTAGAGGTTGAAGCGCTAGGCGCTGCGTTCTCATTGTCCGAATATGAGAAGCGGATTGAGGAGCTGCCAAGCTGCAAAGGATTCGAGCGCGCATTGAGCGCTGGCGTGCGCAATCGTTCAATGGGATTGATTGCCGAAGTGAAGAAGGCATCGCCTTCGAAAGGACTTATCCGTTCAGACTTTAATCCGACTGAGCTGGCTTTGGCTTATGAAACCACAGGCGCTGACTGCATATCGGTACTGACCGATCGGGATTATTTTCAAGGCGCCAATGAATATTTGAGCGCGATCCGCTCGGTTGTCGGACTGCCTTTGCTGCGCAAAGACTTTACTATCGATTATCGCCAAGTATATGAAGCTCGCGTTATTGGAGCGGATGCCATCTTGCTGATCGCAGCGATTCTAACGAAGGAATCGTTGGGCGAGCTGCACGATATCGCAAAATCGATAGGTCTAGATGTATTGGTAGAGGTTCATAACCGCGAAGAGCTGGAGCTTGTGCTGGAGCTGGATAAAGCGAAGCTGATCGGCATTAATAATCGTGATTTAAAATCATTCGTTACTGATCTTCGTACGACGGAGGCGCTTATCGGCATGATGCCGAAGGATGTTACGGTCATAAGCGAAAGCGGCATAGCCGGCAGGGCGGATATGGATTACTTGCAGTCCATCGGCGCGCATGGCGTATTGATTGGCGAGCATTTCATGCGCCACGATGATGTCGCTGGCTCTGTTCACGATCTTATGGGTGCGGTGACGGTGCGATGACCGGCAAAAAGTTGCCGCATATCAAGATATGCGGACTTAAGGATATCGCAACGATTGAAGCGATGGACGGCTTGCCTATTAACGAGATCGGATTCGTGTTCGCGAAGAGTAAGCGGCAGGTGACGCCGGAGTCGGCGGCAGCGCTGATCGAATCGACGAACCGGTTAACGGCTAGAGGCGGCGAGCGGCCGAAATCAGCCGGCGTGTTCGTTAACCCAACGCTTGAGGAGCTCGATAACGTACTCTCGATTGCCCGGCTTGATATCGTGCAGCTTCACGGCGACGAATCCGCTGATTTATGCCGCGTGATTAAGGAGCGCTTTCGCGTACAAGTATGGAAAGCGCTCGGTATGAAGCCTTCGTCAACGGATAATATATCTGAGTTATCGCAAACGGCTATTGAGCGCATAACGCCTTACAATGGGTCTGTTGATGCTATACTTATTGATTCCGCCGGGGGCGGAACCGGACATACCTTCGATTGGCTGACGATCAAGGAATACCTTGCGGCCGCACGATCAATAGAGTTGCCGCTTTATATTGCCGGTGGGCTTCATGCGGATAATGTACAGGAGCTGTTGAATGAGTACGCTCCTGATGGAATAGATGTGTCAAGCGGTGTCGAGACAGAAGGACAGAAGGATATTGAGAAAATTCGATTATTCGTAAGAAGGGTGATGGAGTCATGATTCAAGTACCAGACGAGAACGGCCGATATGGCAAGTTCGGCGGCCGCTACGTTCCAGAGACGCTCATGAATGCGCTGTTGGAGCTAGAGGAAGCTTACATGCACTATTCGAAGGATGCGCAATTCCAAGAAGAAGTTCGTTACCTGCTGCACAAGTATTCAGGCAGACCGACTTCGTTGTATTATGCGGAACGGCTAAGCGAGCATCTCGGCGGCGCGAAAATTTATTTGAAGCGCGAAGATCTTAACCATACGGGCGCTCATAAAATCAATAACACGATCGGACAAGGCTTGCTAGCCAAGCGGATGGGCAAGTCGAAGATTATTGCTGAGACTGGTGCGGGACAGCATGGTGTCGCTTCTGCAACCGTAGCTGCCTTACTCGGGCTGGAATGCAAAGTATTCATGGGCGAAGAGGATATGAAGCGCCAACAGCTTAACGTATTCCGTATGCAGCTGCTAGGCTCCGAGGTTGTGCCTGTTCTCTCCGGCACTCGTACGCTTAAGGACGCATGCAACGAAACGCTGCGCTATTGGGTAAGCCATGTAGACGATACGTATTATATTCTCGGATCGGTTACCGGACCTCATCCCTACCCGATGATGGTACGCGACTTCCAACGGATTATCGGCGACGAAGCACGTGAGCAAATTCTTAAAGAAGAAGGCCGTTTACCTGATTATGTCGTTGCGGCAGTAGGCGGCGGCAGTAATGCGATGGGTATCTTCTATCCGTTCGTAGGCGATGACGGCGTGAAGCTGCTTGGCGTTGAGGCGGCAGGACGCGGCGTTGAGACAGAAGAACATGCGGCTACGATGACGAAAGGCCGTCATGGCGTATTCCAAGGCTCGCTCAGCTATGTGCTGCAGGACGAGCACGGTCAAGTACAGCCGGCGCATTCCATCTCTGCAGGACTTGATTACCCGGGTATCGGTCCTGAGCACGCTTACTTAAAAGATTCCGGACGTGCGGAGTATGTACCGATAACTGACGCTGAGGCGTTAGAGGCGCTTCAATTGCTGTCAAGAACAGAAGGTATTATTCCAGCTCTAGAATCATCGCATGCCATTGCACAGACAATGAAGCTTGCACCGACGCTAGGCAAAGATAAAGTGATTGTCGTTAGCTTATCCGGCCGTGGAGATAAGGACGTAGAAGCGATTATGGGTTACTTGGGAGGCACGCCGAATGAATCTCATTGATAACGTATTTGCGAAGCTGAGAAGCGAAGGCCGTACCGCGCTGATTCCATTCCTTACGATGGGCGATCCCAATTTGGAAACCTCGGTAGAGATATTGAAGACATTAGAAGATGCGGGAGCGGATATGGTGGAGCTCGGCGTTCCTTACTCCGATCCGCTCGCAGATGGACCTGTCATTCAACGCGCCTCCGAGCGAGCGCTTCAGAACCGAATTACGCTGGTGGATTGCATTAACATTGCCGAGCAAGCGAGGGAAGCGGGAGTGAAGCTGCCTTTCATCTTGTTCACCTACTTCAATCCGGTGCTGCAATATGGACTCGATCGTTTCTTCGAGCTTGTTCAGAGCAAAGGCATCAGCGGTCTTATTATTCCTGATCTGCCGATTGAAGAGGACGAAGAGGTGCGCGCGCTTGCGGAAGCGGCTAACGTTCATCTTATACCGCTTGTCGMGCTTACATCCAAAGATCGAGTCGTACGCATCTCCCGTAAAGCGAGAGGCTTCGTTTATTGCGTCTCCTCGCTTGGCGTAACTGGCGTCAGAGCTGACTTCCATAGCGGCATCGATGATTTCCTCTCTACTGTACGCGAGGCAACGGATTTACCGATTGCCGTAGGCTTCGGCATTTCCAGCCGCGATCAGGTAGAGCGCTTCGAGAAGCAGGTTGACGGCGTAATCGTCGGCAGCGCCATTGTTCGCACGATCGAAAATGCGTTACCGCTTCTGAAGGATGCCGACAAGAAAGCAGAAGGATTGCGTTCCATCGGCGATTTCGTAGCAAGTCTCAAGGCTTAATAAGCGATTGTTGAATATCCCTCATTAAGAGTGGCTGTCACTTAAGGCGACTTAAGGGCAGCCTCTTCTTTGAAATATAGGAAAGTATATCGTTTCACTGCTATACCTTGTGCCGCTTTAAAGCGTCGACGCTAAAATGTTTGTCAGTAAAAATGCTTTAAAAGCTGCTCAAATTATGAGACAATGGATGACAGCACATAGACTATAGTCCATATCTAAAGAGGTGAACGGCGCATGCAGCCAAAAAGCAATATTCTTCATCTTCCCGTTTATCAACCGGGCAAGCCGATCGAAGACGTGAAGAGAGAGCTTGGTCTACAAGAGGTTATTAAGCTCGCTTCGAATGAAAATCCGTTTGGTGCTTCTCCGAAAGCGAAAGCAGCCGCTATCGCTGAGCTTGATCAAGTGAGTATTTATCCCGACGGCGCCAGTGTAGAGCTAACAGAAGCGCTTGCCAAACACTTAGGCGTCAACCCGAATCAGATTATATTCGGAACAGGCTCCAGCGACATTATTCTTATGCTTGCGAGAGCATTCATCGCTCCGGGCGATGAGACGATCATGGCTAACGAAACTTTTTCCCAATATAAACATAATGTCGAGATCGAGAACGCGAATATCATAGAAGTGCCGCTCAAGGACGGCAAGCATGATCTCGATGCGATGCTCGCGAAGGTAACAAGCCGGACGAAGCTGCTATGGGTGTGCAATCCTAACAACCCGACCGGCACGATCGTAACGAAAGACGAGCTGACAGCATTTTTGAAGCAGGTGCCAAGCCATGTGCTTGTTGTGCTTGATGAGGCTTATTGCGAGTTTGTCGACAATCCGGACTTCCCAGACGGCATTAAGCTGCTGAATGACTATCCGAATCTGATCGTACTGCGTACATTCTCGAAAATATACGGCTTGTCGTCGCTGCGTATCGGCTACGGCGTAGGCCAACCGGAAATAGTCGGCTTCATCAATCAAGTAAGAGAGCCATTCAACACGTCACGTATGGCTCAAGCAGCGGCTAGAGCGGCGCTTGACGATCAGGAATACGTTGCTTACTGCAGAGAGCAGAATAACCGCGGCATAACGTACATTACAGGCGAGCTCGAGCGTCTCGGATTACCTTATTTCCCGGCACACGGCAACTTCGTGATGTTCGACGCGAAGCGTCCGTCGCAGGAAGTGTTCGATGCGCTGCTTTTCAAAGGGATCATCTCAAGACCGCGCTGGGCTAACTATCCGACTTACGTCCGTATTTCGGTAGGGACACATGAGCAGAACGAGAAGTTTGTTGCAGCATTGGAGCAGGTATTGCAAGAATCGGCGGTGCAAAAATAATTTTATGACTACGGTTGCGATTTTTGGCGTCGGATTGATCGGAGGGTCTATCGCTCTCTGTCTGAAAGGGAAACCCGATATGCACGTCATCGGTTATTCCAACCGACAATCCTCGGTAGAGAAATATATGCAGCGCGGCGTTGTTGATTATGCAACGACCTCGAAGCGGGAAGCCGCTGAGCAAGCGGACTTCATCATTTTGTGCGTCCCAGTAGGCAACCTGGAAGAATACTTGATTGAGCTTAGCACATTCAACTTGAAGCCGGGCTGTATTATTACGGATGTAGGGAGCACAAAGGCGTCGGTTGCGGCATGTGCGCGCACGCTTGATTTAGGAGATGCGGTATTTATCGGAGGTCATCCAATGGCGGGCTCAGAGCGTTCAGGGGTTGAGGCGGCTTCCGTCTACTTGTTAGAGAACGCCTATTACGTGCTGACGCCTGATCAGCATACACCTGCGGTCGCAGTGGACAAGCTGAAGGAACTGCTTAGTCATACGAAGGCGAATATGGTTATCGTCGATTCTCGGGAACATGACGAGATTGTAGGCGCCATCAGCCATCTTCCGCATATGATCGCGGTTGCGCTCGTGAATCAAGTTCGCAATTACAATGAGAGCAACGGCTTGTATGAATCGCTTGCTGCGGGCGGCTTCCGCGACATTACGCGCATAGCTTCCAGCGATCCCGTCGTATGGCGCGATATATTGGTGAACAACCGCAGTGTGCTGCTGCAGCTTCTGCGCGATTGGAGCAATGAGACAAACAAGTTCGCCGACATGATCGAACGATCCGATGGCGAATCGATCGAAGAAGCTTTCCGCACAGCAAGGGATTTCCGCAGTAAAATGCCTGAGCGCCGCAAAGGGATCATTCATTCGACATTCGATTGTTACGTCGACGTGCCCGATACGCCGGGCATAATCGGCAAGATTGCCAGCGAGCTAGGCAATAAGAGGATTAATCTAAGCAACATGCATATTATTGAGAGCAGGGAAGACGTGCCGGGCATTCTAAGGCTGTCGTTCCGCAATCAAGAAAATTTAGATCAAGCGATCGAACAGCTCACCGCGAGCGGCTACGACGTGCACCTTTAAGGTGCACGTTATTTTGTTTAAAATATAGGAAAGTATAAGTTTCACTCGTATACTTCTGCCTATATTTCAACGCGAAACGAAAGCTTATGCCGCCAAGGATGGCACAGAACCGAGCTGCGCAAAGTCGCAGCTAACGGTTCGTGCGTAGCGACAGCCGTTTACGCTTGAACAATTAGCCAAAAAACGCTTACAAAAAAGTTTGAATAAAAATGAAAGCGCTTATTGACAAACTGGAAGCGTATACATATAATAAAAGTACAGTATGGTTTCTCTCCACTCCTATCCAAATCATTCGCACAATGTGCGGGCCGCCTTTTTTAAGGCGGTTATTTTTTTTTGCCCTGATTCCAGATTCCAAGAGTCGATGATAATTTATGGAATTTTATCCTTTTGTCGAAAGAAGCAGGATTTTAGCTTTCGAACTCGAATTGTACTAATACTCGTATTACATCGAATTTATTGTGATAACACCGCAACTTTTCATTGTCYGGCAGGTACAATATATATGTATCGTCCGGGAATAATCCGCAGGTGGAGGAGGTTCGCCTGTCATGACTGATTCCCAGCTAATACGTGAGATTAAGGATGGCAACGTCGAGCTCTACTCCGAGCTGATGCGACGCTATCAACGTAAAATATTAGCGTTCATCTACCATATGCTGAAGAGCGCCAAGCTCGAGCTGATGGCAGAGGACTTATGCTCCGAAACTTTTTACAAAGCGTATCGCAGCCTTCATTCCTTTCGGGAAATGGATGCTTCTTTTTCAACATGGCTATATACAATTGCTCGCAATACGGTTCTAAGCGAGCTTCGTAAGCAGAAGGCGGCTAGCGTCTCGCTCGACGAGTCGGGCTTTGAGCCTGTCGCGGCGCTCGATGCTGCGCCAGAGCAGCATGTGCTCCGCAATGAGCGGATGGCTATGGTGCGGGAGGCTATTAACAATTTGCCGGAGAAGCAGCGCTCTGCGCTCATTCTTCGCGAATATGAGCAGCTCGATTATCAGGAAATCGCGAGTATACTGGGTCAGACGGTCAGCTCCGTGAAGTCGCTGCTGTTCCGTGCGAGATCCAGCGTGAAGACGCAGCTCGAGCCTTATTTCGGACAATCGCCGATATTGGAGGAATTCGAAGGGATGAATACAAGATGAAGTGCATCGATGCCCAAAACACTTTCGGACAATATTGGGAGTTATCCGAAGACGATGCTGAACGCGGAGCCATAGACAGCCATCTGATGGAATGTGAATCATGTGCGGAACAGTTTCGTTTATGGGAAGAGAGCGAAGAGCTGATTCGCATTTTATCGGAAGAGGAAGACTTCATTGGACCTTCAGAGCATGTCAACCGTGAAGTAATGGAGCGAATCTATGCGGAGCAGTCGTGGCTGATGCCCGTTGCCCACAAAAGTTATCATTTCTCACGCTCATTCCGCAGGAACATAGCGATTGTTGTTGCTGCATGCTTAGCCATGTTCGCGTGCGCTTTCTTTGTTTTTGTATTCGATCAAGAGAATGCTACGCAGCAAGCACAGATTGCGGACTTATCGGGTCTTATCGAGACGGCTAACGCTTCGGGCGATGCGATGACGATTAATGCAGGCTTCTACGCTGAAGTGCCCGTAGCAAGCATTAGCGATCCGTTCGTGCTTAAGATCGTTCCTTCATTCCCGCAATATTATGTTGCGTTGTCCTTGCTTGGCATAATCATGACACTGCTTATACTGAATTGGCTGTCTCGGACGAGAAATTGATAAAAACATAACAACAATGCGGATAGGGAGGCGACATCTCTTGCTGATAGGATTTGTACGTCATGGTCAAACCGATTGGAACGCGCTTGGCAGAATACAGGGCCAGACAGACATTCCCTTGAACGAGAATGGCATTAGGCAAGCAGGAGCTTTGGCAGATCGTCTCCTATCCGAGCCTAAGAAGTGGGATATGGTCGTTTCCAGCGACCTTCAGAGAGCTTATACCTCAGCTGGCATTATTGCGAATAGGCTCGAGATTCCATTGATTGCTGGGGACAGCAGACTTCGCGAGCGCAGCTTTGGAGAAGCAGAAGGGCTGACCAAGGAAGAACGCATCGATCGTTGGGGCGATGAGTGGGACCGTGTGGCAAGCGGTATAGAAACGGATGACCAAATGCTGGAGAGAGGGCTTAGCGCACTGAAGGAGCTAAGCTTACAATATAATGAACGTAATGTGCTGATCGTCTCGCATGGCAGTTTCCTTGCAATGCTGCTTCATAAGCTCTGCGAAGGTCTTGGCGACGAACGGCTGAATAATTTATCGTATTCGATACTTGAATATAAGGATGGTATTTGGTCTCCGCTGCTTCATAATTGTACGAGGCATCTTGAGCCGAGCCTGAAATAGAAGGAAGTCACATCATCTCTATCGATGATGTGGCTTCTTTTTTTGCGGAGACGATGCTTTCATCATGTTTTAAATGTGCGAGATTGACCCATAATGGTTATAAATGACGCTAATTCACACACAGTAAGCTTACGTAAAAGACGCGGCAAAGACAGGCAGGTTGTTCGCGTCAGGCAGAAAGGAGAGAGCGATGAATTTATCGGATATGCTAGGATACGCAGATATCCAGCAGCTCAGCAGAATTGCAGACGTATACCGCTGCGAGTGCAACGGTCATTCCAAAAACGAGTTGATTCAATCCATTCTCTCTACGGTAAGTCGAAATGATGTATTTGAAGCGCAGATCAGCACGATGAAGATGGAGGATTTGCGATTTCTTAATTCGCTTCTCTTTGAAGTGCGCAGCTCCTACAGTCTTGAGGATCTTATTGCACGCGTGCAGCAAGCGCGATTCGGCGAAACCGAAATTCGCGAGGAGGCAGCACCTCCGCCCAAATCGAAGCGTACCCGGAAAAAGGCCGAACAGGAGCCGCAGCCATTAAGTCCGCGGGACATCATCGCAAAATTCAAGCATCAGGGCTGGTTATTCAATGGCTTCAGCGGTCCGAATCGTTATTTGTTCCAAGTGCCGAACGATTTGAAGTCGCGATTTCGCGATACATTAAAACGGAAGTTCGCCGCAGAGCTGCAGTATACCGATGAACCGCCGGTATACCGTGACGAACAGATGCTCATACAGGATGATATCAGGCAGCTTCTCCATTATGCCTACCATAACGAAATCCAATTGACGCCAGACGGCTCGATGTACAAGCGCTTCAGTGTACAGCTGCTGGATCGATTCGGCGTTAGAGAGGAGCTTCCAGGGAAAGGCGAATGGCGGTTCGGCTACGGGAAACATTTCAATTATTACCCGAACCGGATGTCCTATCTATATGACTATTGCTATCACGCCAAATACATAAGCGAGCAGCAGGCAGTCTTAACGGTAACGACAATCGGGCAAGAACGGATCGTTGCAAAGCCGCCAGGCGAAGCCGAGGAGATGTACCGTTACTGGTTGAAGCTGTATAAGAGTCCAATTCCGAATTTGTTGTCATTGGTGCACTGGATCAATGCTTTGTCTGAGGAATGGGTGACGGTACAATCACTCCGTCAGGTGCTGCTGCCGTTTATTAAGCCGTATTATTATGACAGCGCGGAAATGATACTCGAGCAGCGTATTATGATGATGATGGTTCACCTCGGATTACTCAGGTTGGGTGAGCACCCGGAGCATGGAACGGTTGTGCGCATGACGAAGGCAGGAAGAGCGATTGTGGCTGGCGTTTCGCTAGCCGAGCCGATATTTTGAACGCAGCGGATGATTTGACTTTCAATTAGTGAATTGGTAGTATCTCTCTACTTGAATGTATGGGAGATGAAGGATAATGCTATTGCCTTACAAAGGGGTAATGCCGTCGTTGGAGGAGCAAGTCTATATTGCGGAAGGCGCTAAGCTGATCGGCGACGTAAGCTTAGGACGTCAGAGCACCGTATGGTTCAACGCTGTGTTGCGAGGCGATCTCGCTCCAATCCGCATTGGACATAGCTGCAATATCCAAGACGGCGTAATCGGACATGTGAATACGGATCAGCCGCTTATCCTGGACGATGAGGTGTCAGTCGGGCACGGGGCAATCATCCACGGCTGTACGATAGGCAAAGGCACTTTAATTGGAATGGGGGCAATCGTACTTAACGGCGCAGACATCGGTGAATATGCTTTAATAGGAGCCGGTTCGATTGTTACAGAGAACAAAAAAATACCACCCTATACTCTATCACTCGGATCACCCGCCAAAGTCGTAAGAGAACTAACAGATGACGATTTGCAGCGCATGAGAAGGACGATGGAGAGCTATGTGACGAAAGGTATAGAATATAGGATCTCTTAACGCCGGTTTGGAGGTGTATCCTATGGACAAAATGAAGGTAGCGTATGAAGCCATGCTCGGCCTGGCAGCTGAACTGGTGCTGGACGATGCTGTGCTCAAGTTTCAGACGAAGCAAATTCACGAGGCAATCGATAAGGCGCTGGCTGCTGGCGATGAGGATACGTTTTACCGTCTTGCTAAACAATTGAATGCATTAAAACGATAACGGCGCGAGCGTGGTCGAAGTTCCGTTGGAATCGTGAAAATAAGAAGCTTCCAAGTCCGCATATCGGGATATGATGCCCGAAGTTATGCGGAACGGAAGCTTTTTTTTGAAATCTAAGAAATTATCAATTAAACTCAGGTATGATGTTTACAAAACGAAGGCTGGGAGAGAGATTATGAAGTTTAGCGAGATCGAGAAGGAGCAATGGGAAGAGCTGCGCCCGTATTTGGACACCTGCTTGCTGCCTGTAACGGGTATGGACGGTTCAGAGCAGCCTTACGAGGCGACCGAATGGCTGGAGAGATTGCGAGATATAATGGATTTAATTGAAATACCGTTCAAGGGACGTGTAGTGACCTATCCGGCCTGCCATTATGTGACTTCATCCGGTTCATTCTCTGAAAGTGTGAACGCCATGTGCGCGGGTCTGAAGCGCTCAGGCTTCAAATATGTCGTCCTTGTGTCGGCCAATCCGGCGCTTGAACTGAGCTGCGAGCAAGCCGACCTATGGATACGACCGAATGAAGATGGGAATATTCCTGAACAGGCGTTGGTTTCTAACGAAATTCGGTTATTATGGCAATCCCAGACGGAATGATGCGACGATTGGCATTTTGTATAATAAAATCGGGTTTTGGGGAAAACTTATGGCAGACAAGGTCAAATGTGACAAAATGATAACAAATTAATGAACGGCATTTTGTTAGACGCGCAAATATCCAGCCATATTCTTGACGCTCCCTAGCACCTAGGCTATTATAAGTTATGTCCTAGTTCGTCATGTGTTTTGCCGTGCGGCAAGACGCGAGATATGGTTGGCAAAGGGGGTTAGAACAGAAGATGAGTAACCACGAACAACACGAGACCGCGCATCGACCGGTTCAGCGCAAAGAAATGTCCCGGCGTCAATTTTTGTCATATACGCTCGGCGGCACGACTGCATTTATGATGGGCGGCGCGGTATTGCCAATGGTCCGTTTTGCAGTGGACCCGCTCCTTGAGAAGAAGGGCGAAGGCACTTTTGTCAAAGTTGTTGAAGAAAGCAAAATTACAAATGAACCGCAAGAATTCAAATTCAAAATCCATCAAATCGATGGATGGTACGTGAGCGATCCTGAGCTCGCGGCATGGATTTCCAAGGATGACAACGGTACGGTATTTGCACTTTCGCCGGTGTGTAAGCATTTGGGCTGCACGATAGGCTGGAACACGAAAGGCAAAAACGAGTATGATTGTCCTTGTCATGACGCGCGTTATACGAAGGACGGCAAAAACCTTGCCGTAGCACCGAACCCGTTGGATGAATACGAAGTGAAGCTTGAGGACGGATTTGTTTATCTCGGTCCGGTCAAGCCGAACTCGCGGATGAGTTAAGGAGGGCGTATTTCAGATGTTTAAAAGTGTATACAACTGGATTGACGAACGTCTAGACATTACGCCGCTTTGGAGAGACGTTGCGGACCACGAGGTGCCCGAGCACGTTAACCCGGCTCATCATTTCTCCGCTTTCGTATACTGCTTTGGCGGTTTGACGTTCTTCATCACTGTAATTCAAATTTTGTCCGGCATGTTCCTTACCATGTATTATGTTCCGGACATTATTAATGCTTATGCCAGCGTTGACTATTTGCAGCACAAAGTTGCATTCGGACAAATCGTTCGAGGCATGCATCACTTCGGCGCAAGCTTAGTTATCGTAATGATGTTCCTACATACCCTGCGTGTATTCTTTACCGGTTCTTACAAAGCGCCGCGCGAAATGAACTGGGTAGTCGGGATGCTTATTTTCTTCATTATGTTGGGCCTCGGCTTCACAGGTTACCTGTTGCCTTGGGATAACAAAGCTTACTTCGCAACAAAAGTTGGTGTTCAGATCGCTGAATCCGTTCCGTATATCGGGCCGTATATCGCATCGTTCCTATACGGCGGCGACATCGTAGGCGCTCAGACGTTGACTCGCTTCTTCGCTATCCACGTGTTCTTCTTGCCTGGCGCATTGATCGCCATGTTGGCAGCTCACTTCTTGATGATACGGAAGCAAGGTATTTCTGGACCACTTTAAGCGAAGGGAGGATTCTATTATGGCGCATGGTCATAAGTCAGACGAGAAAGTTGTCTACGTAGGCGATTCTCGTGTTAAGAAAAGCAACCATCCGAACATACCGCCGGACTATACCTCTTACCCGGGCAAGTCGGAAGCCTTTATTCCGAACTTCCTGCTTAAAGAATGGATGGTCGGTTGCGTAGTCTTGGTCGGTTTTCTAGTGTGGACAATTGCTGAGCCGGCTCCGCTAGGTTATCCTGCGGATCCGACGAACGCTGCATTTATTCCGATGCCGGACTGGTACTTCCTGTTCCTGTATCAATTCCTTAAGTATCCTTACGTATCACAGGACTACATCGTTCTAGGTACGATGGGTATTCCAGGCGTTATGTTCGGCGCTTTGCTGCTCGCTCCTTTCCTCGATACAGGCAAGGAACGCCGCTTCTACCGCCGTCCGATCGCTTCATCGCTTATGGGTCTTACGTTGATTGCTTGTGTATACTTGACGGTCATATCGTGGGATCACTATCAGCACCAGCTCGAGATCAATGGACAAGTTCCAGAGCATATCGAGCGCGAGGAGAAAGCTCGCGAGGCTGCCGAGAAGGGCGAAGAAAGACCGAACTATACGAAGCCAACCGTGGAAGCTGCATTGGTTGACGCGAATGATCCAGCAATGGATATCGCGAAGCAAGCGCAATGTGTTTCGTGTCATGCAGCTGACCTGAAAGGCCAAGGATCTGTACCTAGCCTGGTAGGCGTAGGCGACAGGCATACGAAGGAAGAGCTTGTTGAGATCGTAACGAACGGTAAAAATAACGGAGCTATGCCTGAATTTGGCTCTAAGCTTTCTACTGAAGAGATAGATCAATTAACAACGTGGCTGTCTAAGCAGAAAGCTGCAACCGAATAACATAAGCAATAGAAAAACCTGATCGTATCATGCGGTCAGGTTTTTTTTGAAGGGAGAACAATGAACAAAATGGTATGGAACAGCTCGATTTTGCTTTATCGTCCTTTTCTATGGCTGCTCTTCTTGGTCAACCTGCTTGGAACGGTATACGGCTACATATGGTATGAAAGCCAGCTCATCTATACATCCGAAAACTTCGATTCGTGGTTATTGGTGTTCGTGCCGGACAGTCCGACTGCCAGCTTATTTTTTACGCTAGCGCTGCTTTACTTGCTATTTCCGCCAAGGAGTTCTTCGCGTCTAGTTACTGGGGGGCGTGCTATTATCGAAGCTCTTGCCGTCGTATGCTCCGTGAAATACGGTATTTGGGCAGTAGCGATGATCGTAGCAGGCGCTTGGCAAGGCGATCAACTCGAGTGGACGCATTATATGCTCATGGCATCGCATTTGGGGATGGCGGTCGAAGCTTTATTATACTTCCGCTATATGAAAGCCGGATTTGCCGCGCTGCTTGTCGGCACAGCTTGGCTGCTGCTGAATGATACGATTGATTATTCGTATGAGGTTTTCCCATGGCTCGCGGATGAATTGGAAGACGATATTCCTGCCGTACGTGCTTTCACATATGGATTGTCGATATTCAGCTTCTTTGCAGCAATGATCGTCTGGCGCTTTAGAAAGAAGGTATAACGCTTGTCTTCCCCTCATAGAATGAAACTATGGGGGGATGTCCATGAAGATACGGATTATGATTCCATTCGTCTTATGTATCGTCATGACGATCGGTTCAGCAGGCGCAGTATGGGGGAACACAATATTTGGCCCTAGCGGCAATTCATTGATAGCAGGTTCCGAGGCGAATATGTTAGCGAGTCTGGACGAGGCGGCCGCTTCATTGTATGAAGCAGCTTATACGAATAATCGCCAAGCCGCATTTCTAAAGCTTCAGCGGTTCAATCAACTTACCAAACAAGCTTCAGTGTCTGGTTCAGGTTCACAAGCTGGTTGGGAAGCGATTAACGAGGCTGTCGCCCAGATCGAGCAGGCTTTGGTTAGAGGTGAGCCAGGTTCAGGCTGGCTAATGGCTGCGACGCGCATTAAGCTGTCTACGGATGCTTTGGTGCGTCCAGAGCATGCCTTATGGCTGCAATATGAGAGCATTCTGCTTCATGATTGGACGAGAGTTCAGCAATCATGGAAGCGGTCGACAGACGATGGCGCACTCGCAGCAAGCGCGGCTATGGATAGCTTAAACGAGCATTTGAACCGAATCGAGCTAGCTGCATCCATTCAGTTTGGCGATACCGCAATTGATGAAGCTCTTGTTCGTGCCCATTATACAAACTTGCTATTGGACGGCATTATAGACGGCGGATCGAATGGTGAACGGGTTAACAAGTCGTTGGATGCGCTAAGGGATAAGCTTGTTCAATTGTTCGATGAAGGACGTGAGACAGCTGTTTTGCCGGTCGTTGCGCCCGCCGCCTCAACGAATCCTATTAGTTGGGCGCTGTTTCTAGGGACCATTATTTGCGCAGTACTAACTTATTCGGGTTGGCGCAAATATCAACGCTCGCCGTATGGAATCAAGCCTTTGAAATAGAGCTATTCTTACTTGAATCCTTCACGTAGCACATCATGCACTTCGTTAATGATATTAATCGCACGAGGGTCGATATTGCGTATATTTGTTTCAAACGGCGGGTTTCCTGCCTTTGGACGACGCAATAGACGACCTCTTTTTGTTGTCCGGCATACGCGCCCTTCGCAGGAAGCCGCGTAAGGCAGCTGGTGAGCGACAATGTGCCTAGCAGCGTGCAGATCATTTGCGCTCGGTCATTCAATAACCGAAAAACATTGATTTTCATGAACGACTTACGTTAACATAGAAACGTATATGGATATGGGCATTTCTACAAGCCAAATCCAAGTTGCAGCTTAGTCAGAAAGGAATTAAAGACGATGTCAGATAAATCGTTGAAGGATATACAAGGTGAAGTTGACGCTTATATTTCGCAATTCAAGGAAGGATACTTCAGTCCTCTTGCGCTTATGGCAAGAATGTCTGAGGAAGTAGGCGAGCTCGCTAGAGAAATCAATCACTACTACGGCGAGAAGCCTAAGAAGGCGGACGAGGCGGATAACTCGGTCGAAATGGAGCTCGGGGACATTTTGTTCCTGCTATCCTGCTTCGCTAATTCACTAGGCATTGATCTCACCGAGGCTCATGATAAGGTCATGCACAAGTTCGCGACGCGCGATGCTAATCGGTGGACGAAGAAAACGACCGAACTGTAAACAAGCTCCTTACATATGCTGTACCATCAACCTGTGTACAAGGAGGATGGGCGGATGGACGGAGAGGGCTGCATCAAGAAAGCTTATGAATTCATCCTTAACAGCGATTTTGAGCAAGCGATATATTGGTTTGAGCAAGCGATAGCGGTAGAGCCGGACAATGCGAGTTATTATCATAAATGCGCGATTTCTTGCTCGCGCAGCGGCAAGTGGAACAAGGCGAAGCATTATGCGGATGGCGCGTTAGCGCTTGAACCGGACAATGCAGAATTCAGATTCCACTTGCATACGATAGAATCGAAGCTGCTTCTGACTGAAGCGAAACTGCTTCTATTGAACGATCCGAATCAACCTGATAAGGCAATAGAGCTGCTTATTGAAGCAACGAGGCTGGATCCGCTCTGCTTCGAAGCCTTCTATACATTAGGTGTCGTATATGGTTCACTCGGTAGATTGGATGAAGCAGTTACTTCCGCGCGCGAGGCGTTACGGCTTGAACCCGAACATTCGTCTGCTCGGACTTTGTTCGCTGATGTAATCCGYAAACGGCGGTCGGAACGGCTAAAGAACGGCGGAACGAAACGAAAAAGGAATAGGTGATTGCGATGACGACTGAGAAAATAAAAGTGGCTGTAGTAGGCGCAAGCGGAAGAATGGGTCGGGAAGTTGTGAAAATGGTGCTGGAGGATGAGGCGCTGCAGCTCGTCGCAGCCGTCGCTCCTTCGGCCGGCCCTGTCGATGCAGGGATCTTCGCGGGCGTTCGCGAAACAGGCGTAACCGTAAGCGCAACGCTAGAAGAAGCACTGGCAAATGCCGGGGCAGATGTTCTTGTTGACTTCACGGTGCCGCATGCGGCATACAGCAATGCTAAGAAATCCATTCTTCACGGAGTTCGTCCGATTATGGGAACAACGGGGTTTACGCCGGAGCAGATCGTGGAGCTGGACGAGCTTTGCAAGGAGAAAGGCATTGGCGGCTTGATCGCGCCTAACTTCTCCATCGGTGCTATACTGATGATGAAGTTCGCCGCACAAGCTTCCAAATATATGCCGCATGTCGAAATTATCGAATATCACGGCGACCAGAAGCTGGATGCACCTTCTGGTACTTCGATCAAGACAGCGGAGCTGATCTCTCAGGTGAGACAAGAGCTTCGCCAAGGCAACCCGAAGGAAGAGGAAACGGTTGAAGGGGCTCGCGGCGGCTATTACAACGGATTCCGCATACATAGTGTCAGACTGCCGGGCGTATTCGCTCAGCAGGAGGTTATCTTCGGCGGTCATGGACAAACGCTCAAGATTCGCCACGATTCTTATGACCGCGCCGGTTATATGCCGGGTGTTAATCTCGCGGTGAAGAAGGTTATGAATTACAGCGGGATGGTCTACGGCTTCGAACATATTATGGATTAATGAGCTTGCGCAGCGGGAGAGGGGAAAGGCATGTTAAAGATCGCATTTATCGCACATGATCGCAAGAAGGAAGAAATGGTTAATTTCGTTATCGCTTATGAGCATGTATTTGTTCCTCATCAATTGTATTCGACCGGCACGACCGGCACTCGCATTATGGAGCAGACGAAGCTTAACATACATCGCTTCAGATCGGGTCCGCTTGGCGGCGACCAGCAGATTGGCGCTCTCGTTGCGGATAATGAAATGGATTTGATTATTTTCTTACGCGACCCGTTAATGGCGCAGCCGCATGAGCCGGACATTATTGCTTTGCTTCGTCTATGCGATGTTCAAGGCATTCCGGTAGCGACGAATATCGCAACAGCCGAGCTGCTTGTGAAGGCGCTGGAACGCGGCGACTTTGCTTGGAGAGAGCTTGTACATAAATACAAGCCGGAGGAAACAAAATGAACGTGAGGACTGCGCAATCGGAGTCATTGGACATACTCGTATTCGGCGCTCATGCCGATGATGCGGAGATTGGGATGGGCGGCACAATCGCGAAGCATGTGCGTGCCGGTCATCGTGTAGGCGTATGTGATTTGACTTTTGCGGAAATGTCCTCAAACGGCACCGTAGAGCTGAGGCAGCAAGAAGCTGCCGCTGCTTCTGCGGTGCTTGGTCTATCCGCAAGAACGAATCTTGGCATGCCTGATCGAGGACTGGAAGGCACGAAGGAGCAGATCGAGCGTATTGTTGCGGAAATTCGTTATTTCCGTCCTCGAATCGTGTTCGCGCCGTATTGGGTAGATCGCCATCCGGATCATGTGAATTGCAGCAGGCTTATCGAGGAAGCGGTATTCAACGCCAAACTTCGTCGATATATGCCGGAGCTTCCTCACGTTCAAGTCGAACAATTCATTTATTATTATATAAACGATGTCGAGCAGGTATCGCTTGTTGTGGATGTAAGCGAGCATTATGACGTGAAGCGTCAATCGATGCTTGCCTATCGCTCGCAATTCAGTCAAGCCTCTGCGGGCGAGGACCGTGTGTCGACCCCGCTGACGAATAGTTATGTTGAACGGGTTGAAGCGAGAGATGCTTTGCTTGGACAAGCCCGCGGCTGGGCCTATGCCGAAGGGTTCGCGATTAAGCGCCCGCATGCTGTAACGTTATTTTAGGATTTTAGACAAATCGTACAGCTCTTGTCGAATACATTAAACAGATAGACGCTTGCACAGGAGGTGCGACAATAGTGGCGAAGAAACTGAAGATCGGCATTACCTGCTACCCTACGCTTGGCGGATCAGGTGTTGTTGCCACAGAGCTCGGCAAACTGCTTGCCGAACGCGGCCATGAGATTCATTTTATTACACATAGCATTCCGTTCCGATTGGGACATTTTCACAAAAATATTTTTTTCCATGAAGTCGAAGTTAACGATTATTATGTATTCCGTTTCCCGCCCTATGATTTATCGCTTGCCAGCAAGATGGCTCAAGTGGCGAAGATGCAGCAGCTAGACCTGCTTCATGTCCATTACGCGGTTCCGCATGCGGTATGCGCTTATTTGGCGAAGCAAATGATTGGCGATGGCTTGAAGACAGTGACGACGCTGCATGGTACGGATATTACGGTACTGGCGCAAGACGAATCGCTTAAGGACTTGATCCGTCTAGCCATTCATCAAAGCGATGCGGTAACCGCCGTATCGAATGATTTGATTAACGAAACGAGAAACCTGCTCGATATTATGACGCCGATTGACTTGACGTATAACTTCGTCGACAAACGGATTTATTATCCGCGCGATTCGGCTTCACTGCGTGCCGATTATGTCAAGCCGCACGAGAAAGTGCTCATGCATATTTCCAACTTCCGTCCCGTGAAGCGGGTCGGAGATGTTATCGATATATTCGCCAAGGTGGCGGAGAAGATGCCTGCGAAGCTGATGCTTGTAGGCGAAGGGCCGGAATTGACCAAGATCCAATGCAAAATCAAAAACATGGGACTTGAAGATCGCGTTGTCTTTCTAGGCAAGCAGGAAGACGTTGCGCAAGTTATTTCACTTGCCGATGTACTGCTGCTGCCATCCGAGAAGGAGAGCTTCGGACTTGTTGCGCTTGAAGCGATGGCATGCGGCGTGCCGACGATCGGCTCTAACGCAGGCGGTATCCCAGAGCTTGTTACGCATGGGGAGACGGGCTTCTTGAGCCCAATTGGCGATGTGGAGAGCATGGCAGAAAACGCGATTCGACTGCTGCAAGACGAGAGGCTGCATGAGCAATTCAGAAAAGCATGTATATTCCGTGCGACGCATGAGTTCTGCAACGATGTGATTACTGCTCAATATGAACAAATTTATTACCGCGTACTCGGAATTGAAGCAGAAATGCCAATGATCGTCTGCGGAGAATAAAGTGCCTGCAAATTGACACATGTATCGGAGGCTGKATAACGTATGAAGCTTACATTGCCCACGCTGCTCGAAGCCGCTGTGCCAATTGTCGCTAAGCTTGAGGAAAACGGTTATGAAGCGGTGTTTGTAGGCGGCGCTGTAAGAGATACGGTAATCGGACTTCCGGTCAAGGACGTCGATATTGCAACCTCTGCGCGGCCTGAACAGGTTATGGCTTTGTTTCCAAAATGTATACCGACGGGTCTCCAGCATGGAACGATTACGATCGTTCATGAGGGTGAGACCTATGAAGTGACGACCTATCGCCAGGAGTCCGCTTACGAGGATTATCGCAAGCCTTCTGGCGTTGCGTACATAATGAGTCTGGAAGGCGATCTGTTGCGCCGCGACTTCACGATCAATGCGATGGCGCTTAAGAAAGACGGGAGCGTATACGATCCATACAGTGGCTCTGACGACATCGAGCTGCGTTACATTCGCTGTGTCGGGGATGCCGATGCGCGCTTTCAGGAAGATGCGCTGCGAATGATGAGAGCTGTCAGGTTCATAGCCGTCTATGGCTATCAGCCGACCGTCTCCACATGGAGGGCGCTTAAGAAGCATAGGGAACTTATGCAGCATATTGCAATGGAACGCGTTCAAGCCGAGCTCGACAAGATGCTTGCCGGCAGTGATCCGCGCAGAGCGCTCTCATGGCTGCATGCGAGCGGCTTGCTGTTTAAGTTGAAAGATAAGCTGCCTCTGCTTCAAAGTTTGAGTCGGAATTGTACCTTATCCACTAGACAAAGCAGTAAAGTATATGGGCGGATCAGCCTGCTTGATGATTTGGATTGCAGGTGGGCTGCCGTGTTGATCGAGAGTGCAATTTCTTCGGAAGCTGCTGATGAATCATTACGACTGCTGAAGCTATCGAATAATCGAAGAATGAGAATTACAGGATTGATCCGGTTGCATGAGAACGCCCTTGGTGTGAGGAGTGAAGGAGCTGTCAACGCTCCTTCCCTTAAGCGGTGGTGGGTAGAGACTGTCATTCGCGAAGGCAGACAAATGTCGGAGGATTGGCTTCTCGTCGAAGCGGCCCTTCATCGTCATGAAGTCGGATCAGGTTCTGATGCAATCGATTTGGCGATGTTGAAGGATCAATTAAATGCGTTTCCAATCGTAACGTTAAAGCAGCTGGATGTGAATGGACGTATGCTCGCTCAGCGGCTTATGAAGCCGGCAGGACCTTGGGTGAGCCGATGTCTGCATCGTCTGCTTGTACATGTGGCTAGCTGCGAGCTCGCGAATGAACGAGAGACGCTGTTCGAGCAAGCCGAACTTTGGGATAAAGAGGACAATAACAATGAGTAACGATAAGCTGTTGCAAATGTTTTTGCGTGAGCCGGGTCAATATGTATCCGGAGAGAAGATGAGCCAGGAGCTGCAAGTGAGCCGTACGGCGATATGGAAGCAGATTCAGAAGCTGGAGACCGAGGGCTATGGCTTCGAGGCATCCCGACGTTTAGGCTACCGATTGTTGAGCATTCCGGACAAGCTCGATTCCGATCTGCTCTCAAGCCGTATGACGTCAAGCCGCTTCGGTAGACACATTCTTATGCACGACACCGTTCAATCGACGCAGATTGTCGCTAGGGATGCGGCAGAGAAAGGCGCTCCGGAAGGGACGCTTATCATTGCAGAACAACAGACGAGCGGTCGGGGTCGCATGGGAAGAGGCTGGGTGTCGCCGAAAGGCAAAGGCATATGGATGAGCATGGTCCTTCGTCCCTCCGTGCCGATTCACTTTGCTCCGCAGTTGACTTTGCTTACTGCTGTAGCGTTGTGCAGAAGCCTGATACGGCTAACGGGGCTATCGATAGGCATCAAATGGCCAAATGACCTGTTAATCGAAGGAAAGAAAATAAGCGGCATTTTATTGGAATCTGCTGCAGAAGACGAACGGCTTCGTTATGTAATTGCCGGTGTGGGCATTAGTGTCAATCTGGAGCCATCCGATTATGTTGACGGACTTCTCGAGAAGGCAACTTCGCTGCGCATCGCTTCCGGACATACGTTGTCGCGTAGCGATATTATCGTTCAGTTCATGCAAGAATGGGAGCAATTGTACGATCTATACCAAGAGCAAGGGTTCGCCCCAATTATTACGTTATGGGAGGCACTCTCGATTTCGCTTGGCAAACCAGCGAGTTTGGTGACACCGCAAGGCACGATAACAGGCATTCCAGTAGGACTAGATACATCCGGCGCGATTAACATTCAATTGGAGGACGGCAGTATCATTCCCATTTTTTCGGCTGAAATGGGCGAACCGACATAAGCTGCGCGCATCCGTTTACGAATAGACAGAAGTCTGTTAAAATAGCGGTATCAGGCGGTATTCCTTGGAAGCTGCACTGACAATCGTTCGACAATTTAAGTTTTATGCAAATGGTTGGAAAAGCACACTCTGCTCTGAGCCGCTAGGACCGAGACAGAAGGAAGCACCATAAGAAATCGTTTCCTTTTCAGTTTGGGGACCTTTTTAGCAGCGGCTAAAAGGTTTTTTTGTGTTTAAAATATAAGAATAGACTTGTTCTGTTCTTATACCATTCGAAGGGGATGAGAAGCTGATGAGGAAACGACTGACGATCACATCGATGAAAAAAATGAAGCAGGAACGCAATGCGATTTCCGTGCTCACCGCTTACGACTATCCTTCGGCGAAATTAGCCGAGGAAGCAGGTATTGACGTTATATTGGTCGGCGATTCGCTCGGAAATGTCGTACTTGGCTACGAGACGACAATACCGGTAACGATCGACGACATCATTTATCATACAAGGGCGGTAGCTCGCGGAGCGGGGCAAACGTTCATCGTTGCCGACATGCCGTTCATGACATACTGCGCGTCACGCGAGACGACTCTTCGCAACGCGGCGCGGATCATGCAGGAGGGCGGAGCGCACGCGCTTAAGCTCGAGGGCGGAACAGAAATTGCGGCAGACGTCGAAGCATTGGTGAAAGCCGGCATTCCGGTGATGGGTCATATCGGACTTACACCGCAATCCGTGCATCAGCTTGGCGGCTACAAGGTGCAAGGGAAGCTCGACAAGGAAGCTGAACGTCTTATGAATGATGCTAAAGCCTTGGAGCAAGCCGGCGCGTTCAGCATCGTGATGGAGCTGGTAACGGAACCTCTCGCAGCGGCAATAAGCGAAGTGCTCACCATTCCTACGATTGGGATCGGGGCAGGACGCGGCTGTGACGGACAAGTGCTTGTCTACCATGATCTGCTGCAATACGCATCGCCTTATACACCCAAAAAATTCGTTAAAACGTATGCTGACATCGGCACCACGATTAGAGATGCCATTCAGTCCTATGTTCAAGATGTTAAAGGGGCTGCCTTCCCAGCGGAAGAGCATGCTTTCCTGGGGCATACGTCGGCTGTTCAACCTCTATACGGAGGCAACGGTTCTGGTGCAACAACAGAAGGGGAGCTAGATGCTGTAGCGACAGAGAAGTCAGAGAAGTCGGCTGCGGAGGTGAGATTGTCATGATCATTAGCCGAACGAAAGCAGACCTTAAGCAGCAATTAGCCACCTTCCGAAAAGAAGGTGCAAGCATCGGTTTTGTGCCGACAATGGGTTATTTGCATGAAGGACATGCAAGCCTGATGCGGCAATCGAAGGAAAATAACGATATTACGGTATTAAGTATATTCGTAAATCCGCTTCAATTCGGTCCGAATGAAGATTTGGACCGATATCCGAAGGATGAAGCAAGAGATCTAGCATTGGCAGAATCGGTTGGCGTAGATGTTGTATTTATGCCATCAGTTGCCGAGATGTATCCGGAGAAACCGCTGACTCGTTTGATCGTCGAGCAGGTTACTGATCGCCTATGCGGGGCATCGCGTCCCGGACATTTTGACGGAGTAGGTCTAGTTGTCAGCAAGCTGTTCCATCTTGTTCAGCCGGATCGCGCTTACTTCGGCATGAAGGATGCCCAGCAAGTAGCCGTGATTGAACAAATCGTGAATGACCTTGATATACCGGTAGAAATTGTGCCTTGTCCGATTGTGCGTGAGCCAGACGGACTTGCATTAAGCTCGCGCAACGTTTATTTAAGCGCGGAGCAGCGCAGCCAAGCGGTTGTGCTGTCGCAAGCTCTCGCACTAGCTAGCGAATGGTACCTGGAGCCTGACATGAACGCTGAACGTCTATTGGCTAAAGTGAAGCTTCATATTAGCCAATCGAGCGAAGCCGTCATTGATTACGTGGAGCTGCTTCATTATCCAAGACTTGACACACTGTCGCAAACGGAATCGTTGTCTGAAGTCATGCAGCCCTTGCTGCTTGCGATGGCGGTTAAATTCGGAACGACAAGATTAATTGATAATTGTTTATTGGAAAGAACGGAGGTACAGGACTATGTTCAGAACAATGATGAAATCAAAGCTTCACCGGGCCACGGTTACGGAAGCGAACCTCAATTATGTAGGTAGCATCACCATTGATGAGGATTTGATGGATGCAGCAGATATATGGGAAAATGAGAAAGTGCAGATCGTAAATAACAATAACGGGGCACGCTTCGAAACGTACGTCATTGTCGGTGAGCGCGGATCAGGCGTCATTTGCTTGAATGGAGCAGCTGCAAGGCAAGTACAGCCCGGAGATCAAGTCATAATAATTTCTTATGCATCCATGAGCAATGAAGAAGCGAAAGCGCACAAGCCGATCGTAACGATATTAGATGCCGATAACAAGCCGCTCCGTTCGCTGACGGAAGAGCTTCATTCAACGATTTTGTAACATTTGCAGTGAAGCGTTCGTTTGTTCTTTAGTTAATTCCTTGCTTATGTAACGGCTGGGATGCTGAATGAAAAGCGTCGTAAAAACAAAAAATGAGCATAACACACTCCTTAATTCTTTGGCGAAGGCGGGATGCGGTATGTTCCAGCATATGTTTACTGAAATGAATGAGCTGCTTGATCGGATGATCCAGCAATATCCTGATGCATGCGAGCAGCAAAAAAGACAGTTCGAGCAGCAAATGAACGAGCTTAAGAAGGTGAGCGATTCGTTCATCGAACAATGGCTTGAATTTGAAGAGAAGCTGTCTGATTTCAAGGACAGCTACGGCGAGCTTTTAAGCAAGTCCGCCCCCGCAACGTCAGGGGCAGGCGGCAGCGAAGCTGTGAAAGCTCTTGAGCAGGAACCAGCTGCATCTTCCGTTTATACAGCTTCTGCTTCGTCTGTTTGCAACAAAGCGGATCTAGAAATTCCTGAAGATGCTGCACCTATTATTTCCAAGGGACAAGGTTATTATAAGTTATTGATGTTCCCTGAAGCCGCGGCGCAGTTTCAAGTCGCTGTAGGGCAATCGCCGGAATGCAACCTTGCTCGTCTGTTTCTGGCCATGACCCATATGCATATGCAGAATTGGAACGAAGCCCAGCGGCATTTTCAATTATTGATTGCATTAACGGACTTCCCTAAATGGCTTGCTTTAGGCTATAATGCGCTAGGATGCATTCAAGCGGTTCATATGAACCTTGCCCATGCGGAGAAGCTGTTCATGAAGGCTCATCAAGTTTATCCCAGCTTTACCGACCCGCTGAACAACTTGAAGTCATGTCAGCAAACGCCTTTGCAATTATCGTTATATTTTGGAAGCACGGAGCTGTGCTGTTTGTGAGAGGATCGGGGAACGAATGAAATTTGCAGTACTGGATTTAGAGACGACCGGGCATAGCCAGTCCGACGATATTTTGCAAATCGGACTGGTCCTTGTTTCGGAAGAGCTTGAAGTATTACAAACGTTCAGCACTTTCGTACGGCCTACTGTACCGATACCGGCTTTTATTACTCAACTAACCGGCATAGACGATGCTGTAGTTGAAGATGCGCCGGAATTGCAAGAGGTGCTCGTACAGCTCATACCCTTGCTTGATGATGCAGTGCTCATCGCGCATAATGTTGGTTTCGATGCAGGCTTTCTGAATCAAGCCCTTGATCGTTGCGGTTACCATGGGTTCGCCGGACGCAGGCTCGATACAATTGAATTGCTTCGCATATTATATCCTTCTATTACGACTTATCAGCTTGGTGCCGTAACGGAAATGTTCGGCATCGAGCATGAAAGCCACCATCGCGCGGATAGCGATGCTCTCGCTACTGCGAACTTATTTATCGAAATTGTTCAGAAGCTTCGCCAATTGCCGCTGCTTACGTTGCAGCGGCTATCTGCGCTCATTAACGATGGAAGCGATTTAAGCTGGTTTATAGCAGAGACGCTGCAGCGTATGGAAGTTCGAAATGTGTTCGAGCCTGCAGAATACGATTACTTTAATCAATTTGCGCTTAAGGTTAGAGAATGGACAGAAGAACAGCCGCCGCGAGCCGAGAGCGACAACTTCTCGCTCGGCGAATTGTCTTTCGAACAATATTTGGCGGATGTGAAGGCGCGTTTCGAAGCTCGCTTCGAAAATTACGAGGAGCGCGAAGCGCAAACGGAAATGTTCCATGAAGTGTACAATGCCTTAAACAGCGACCAGCACTTGCTTATTGAAGCGGGAACAGGAACAGGCAAGTCGTTAGGGTATCTGATACCGGCCTTGTATTACGGCATTCGCAACAATAAAAAGATTGTTGTTAGCACACATACGATTAACTTGCAAGAGCAGCTTCGGCAACGGGATATCCCGCTGCTCGAGGACGTGCTGCCATTTCCTTTCAAGGCTTCGATCTTTAAGGGGAGAGGCAATTACTTATGTTTGCGCAAATTCGAAGGCAAAGTGAATACGAAAGATCTTGTATCGCCAATAGATGATGTCATTACAGCCGCACAAATGGTCGTTTGGCTTGGTGAAACGGAGACCGGAGATCAAGAGGAGCTGAATTTCGGCAACAAAGGCGCTGATTTCTGGTCAACCGTAGCCAGCGATGCCGATTCCTGCCTCAACCGGGCATGTCCGTGGTTCAAACGTTGTTATTATCACCGTGCCAAGCAGGAATCGAACATCGCAGATGTATGTGTAACTAATCATTCGATGTTATTCACCGATATCCAGGCGGACCATCGTTTGCTTCCAACCTACAGCCAACTTATTATAGATGAAGCGCATCATGTGGAAGAGGTCGCGGGCAAGCATCTTGGCATGCAGGTCAGCTATTTCTCGTTCAATCAGGCCGTACAGCGTCTCTATAAGGACGCCAGGTCTGGCTTGCTTCCAGCGCTTAGAATTAAGCTGCAATACGAGGATGATGCGCATCAATCAGCTTGGCTTGAGACAATCGATACGGTCATCCCTATATTTAACGATATTAAAGAACATTGGGATAAACTATTCGAAATGTTCTATAGCTTTACCTCGATATCGAATGAGMTTGCTTCAGGCGAAGCCGGGCAAGCGGTGTGCCGATTGAAGATCGGCGAGCTGCCAGCCGGGTGGGACGACGCCGTTACGACTGAAGGTAATGTGCATACGGAGCTGAATCGGATTATTCGAACGTTGGACAAGATGGTTAATGATATTAAGGATCGTGTGGATGATTCAACGATTCAAGCCGCCATTACGGATCTTAACGGTGCTTTAAGGGATTTGACCCGCGTAAAAGATGAATTGCATATTTTCATCAAGCTGGAGCATGCAGCGTCAGTATTCTGGATTGAGGCGAGCAGCGCCTATCGTTATCGTTCGGTTCATTTGTATGCAGCACCGGTAGATGTGAGCGAGCAGCTTCAGAAATATTTCTTCGATGTCAAAGACAGCATTGTCATGACTTCGGCTACCTTATCGGTACAGAAGTCGTTCCAATACGCGGCCGAACAGCTAGGACTTACAGGGTACGAGGAGCAAGGCCGGCTTAAGACCGTACAATTGCCGTCGCCGTTCAATTATCGGGAGCAGGCGCTCGTCGTCATCCCACGCAACTTCCCGGTATTGAAAGGTTCCTATGTGGATCAAGCCTACTTAGATATGTTGACGGAATCATTGGCGGCATCGGCGAAGGAAACGAAGGGAAGAATGCTTGTATTATTCACATCGTATAAGATGCTGAAGCAAGTGTATGAGCCGCTTAAGGAGCGTTTGTCTGAGTCCGGCATACAAGTGCTGGGCCAAGGCATCGACAGCGGCAACCGGACGAAGCTGACGAGACGTTTCCGGCAGCAGCCCGAATCGGTTCTGCTTGGGACGAGCAGCTTCTGGGAAGGGGTAGATATTCCCGGGGAAGCGCTCATCTGTCTAGCCATTGTACGCTTGCCGTTCCAGCCGCCTAACCATCCGCTTGCGGAGGCTAAGTCAGAGCTGCTGCTCAGGCAGAAGCAAAATCCGTTCATGAAGCTGTCCATACCGCAAGCCGTCATCCGATTCAAGCAAGGATTCGGAAGGCTCGTGCGAACATCGCAAGACAAAGGCATTGTCATCATCTACGATACGCGGATCATCGATGCGTATTACGGCAAGCATTTCCTGTATTCCTTACCAGGCCCGAAGATCGAGACGATGCATACGGAGCAAATGGTGCTGCGCATGCGAGAGTGGCTAAGCAGCAGCGTAAGTGCAACAGATAAGAAGGATTCGAATGAGCAAAAAACAGCGATATCAGAGGAGGAGAAAGGTTGAAGCAGACGAAAATATCAGAAGCTGTCGTTAGACGGCTGCCTATCTATCTTCAAGTGTTGAACGAGCTGCACACTCGTGAAGTTCAAACCGTTTCATCTCAGGAATTGGGCGTTAAGCTCGACCTTAATCCTGCTCAGATTCGCAAGGATCTCGCTTATTTCGGAGAGTTCGGCCGCAAAGGGATCGGCTATGACGTTCTGTATCTCATCGAGAAAATCAGACAAATACTGAAGGTCGATCAACCGATTAACGTGGCGCTCGCCGGCGCCGGTAATCTAGGACATGCTTTATGCAATTACAATAAGTATTCCAAAGACAATATGAAAATCACAGCCGTGTTCGACGCTCATCCGAGCAAGATCGGCATGAGCATTAACAACCTGCAGGTACTGCCGATGGAAGAACTGCCGCGAATTATCGTCCAGCAAAGTATTCGAATCGGTATTATTACCGTGCCTGCCCACGAAGCGCAGAACGTCGCGAATCAATTCGTGGAAGCCGGAATCGAAGGCATATTGAACTTCGCGCCCGCCATTCTGCGCGTTCCCGAGCACATTCGGATTCACAACGCCGATTTCACGCGTGATTTGCTTAGCTTGGCCTATTATTTAGCAGGAGAAGGAGAATCAGCTAATGAGTCAACTATGGATTGAGAACGGCTTATTCGTCACGATGGATGAGAGCCGCATGACGTTTAAAGGGCATATGGTCGTAACGAATGACCGTATTACATACTTGGGGGAAGCTGCGCCTGTTGCGCCTGTAGACGTTGCGGCCGATGCGCAGAAGATCGACGGCAGCAAGCTGGCTTTTATGCCGGGATTGATTAATACGCACGGACATGCGGCAATGACGCTGTTGCGCGGATATTCGGACGATCAAAATTTGCAAGTATGGCTGCAAGAGAAGATGTGGCCGATGGAAGCGAAGTATGTCGATCAAGATACGAAGGCGGGCAGCGCACTCGCTATCGTCGAGATGCTTAAGACAGGTACGACGGCGTTCGTCGATATGTATGATCGGATGGACCAGGTCGCTATGATGGTTGAGCAATCGGGTATTCGGGGCTGCTTGACGCGCGGCGTTATCGGCTTGTGCGAGAAGGAAGTGCAAGACGCGAAGCTGGCAGAAGCGATAGCCTTTGCTCGTGATTGGAATGGTAAAGCCGACGGTAGAATTACGACGATGATATCGCCTCATGCGCCCTATACATGTCCGCCTGATTATATAGAGCGATTCGTTCAAGCGGCGCATGACTATAACCTGCCTCTTCATACTCATATGTCCGAGACAATTGCTGAGGTAGAGCAAAACGTTCGCGATTATGGACTTCGTCCTGTTGAGCATTTGGACAAGCACGGCTTTTTCTCCCGGCCATCGCTTGTAGCCCATGCCGTTCATCTTAACGATGCCGAGATTGAGCTGCTAGCCGCTCGCGGCGTTGCGGTATCTCATAACCCGGTCAGCAACTTGAAGCTGGCGAGCGGCGTTGCCCGCGTGACTGATCTTCTTAAGGCTGGCGTTACCGTATCGCTTGGGACGGATAGCGTAGCGAGCAACAATAACCTGGACTTGTTCCAAGAAATTCAGCTTGCCGCTCTTCTGCACAAGGGAGTATCTGGCGATCCGACGGCTATCCCTGCGGTTGAAGCGCTTCGTATGGGAACGGTATACGGCGCCCGCTCGATTTGGCAGCAAGATCAGATTGGCGTCTTGCGTGTAGGCATGAAAGCCGACTTTATTGCGATTAATTTGGATCAGCCTCAGTTCTACCCGCTGACAGATATCGTATCGCATTTGGTTTATTCCGGCTCGGGGCGCGATGTGCAGCATGTGTGGGTAGATGGACGTCAAGTTGTTCAAAATGGTGAATGTACATTGTTGGATGAGGAACAAATCCGCTTCGAAGCGCAAGCGAGCTTCGAGCGTTTGCTGCAAGCCTAATGCGCGCGGATACGAAGAAACGTCCGCCGATTATGACTACGCAGCGATGGATCTTTGTCATCGTCGCCGTTCTGCTCATCATTATCACGACGACAGCGATTTATTATAAGGATATCAAGTCTCCTCGATGGTCAGATGAGAGGGCGGCGAAAGCCGACGCGATAGAAGCAGCTGAATTGACGGAAGTCGATCAAATAAGCAAGCATATTTGGGATCAAGTAAGTTGGTTTGTTTCCGGTAAAAATGCGGATGGCGAACAGATCTACGTATGGCTACCGCGACCTGTAGACGAAGAAACTGACGAAGAAACATCGACGCAAGAACCGGAACCGATTGTCGTGAAAGCATCCGAAGCAGAGGCGAAGAAGGCCATTCGGGCCAAGTTCGACCTCGCGAAGCCTGAAGCTGTTGTAAAGCGAATGCAGCCTGGGCTGCTTGGCGACAAACCGGTATGGGAAATCTTTTATACGCTTAAGGCAGACGAGACCCATTACTACTACGATTTTTATTCATTTACGAGCGGCGCTTTTTTGAACGAATATAAGCTACCAGCGAAGACGGAGCCTCAATAGGCTCCGTTTCCTGTTTTTACACCGACCGATCTGCTGATAGATATGATATAATTTCGTATAGCGTGATTGATATACGGTTTATCTATCAATTAAATCGGAGGCGATAAAGAGATGAAAAAAATAAGCGTCGTACCGGTCATTGTTACAGCCGCTATATCCGTTGCTGTATTGTTCGGCGGATATACGATATATAATCAAGTCGCTGTTGCCGCGCCTCTTGAGGATGCGATTGCAGACGTGCCGGGAATTGTGAGTTCGGCAAAGCCGAAGATGAGCAAGGATCAAGTAACGATTGATGTCACGTTATCGCAAGATGCGAATCTGCGCGAGATCTATCAATCGATTAATCATAATGGTAAAAGCGCCATAGGCAGCCGTGAACTAAAGCTGGATGTTCTTAACGAATCGAACAAGGTGCTGGATGATTATTGGTATCAAGCGCTGTTCGAAGTAGCGGAAGCGATGGAAAATAAAGCTTACTCGAATATTCCTAAGGCGCTTGAAGAAGCAGGACACGATAACCCTGCAATTCATGCTGAAACCGAGATGGACGACAATAACATTTACATTACGTTGCAAACGGATGATGCGGTTAAGTTTATCGTATTGCCAAGAACGCCTGCACAGATGGGAGTGTGGGAAAATGCGTAATATACGCCAATACGGGATGGAAATTGCAATCGGCGTTGTACCGGTACTCATTGCTTTCTTTATTTATATTGGCTTGAATGTCGTTCCGATCGTAATGCTTGGTGTATTAGGATTTGCGCTTGTATATCTGGCAAGAGGCAAAGGACGGATGACGGCTGCATCAAGCCGGAAGCGCAGCGCCGGCACTAAATCGGCACCGCTTATGTTCGAGCAGATTGGCGGTCAAGATCGCGCGAAGCAGGAGCTTATTGAATCCCTTGATTTTCTAGTCAAGCAGGAACAGATCGCGAAGCTCGGCATACGTCCGATGAAAGGCATTTTATTGGCAGGTCCGCCGGGGACAGGTAAGACGTTGCTCGCAAGAGCGGCTGCCCACTACACGGATTCGATTTATTTGGCTGCTTCCGGTAGTGAATTCGTAGAAATGTATGTCGGTGTCGGTGCTAGCCGTATTCGCGATTTGTTCTCCGAGGCACGGACGAAAGCAAAGAAAGCAGGCAAAAAAAGCGCAGTTATTTTTATTGATGAAATCGAGGTTATCGGCGGCAAGAGAGACGGCGGCCAGCATCGTGAGTATGATCAGACGCTCAATCAGCTGCTGACTGAGATGGATGGTATCCATCCGAACGAATCGCCGCGCATCTTGTTAATTGCGGCAACGAACCGCAAGGAGATGCTTGACTCGGCCTTGCTTCGCCCAGGGCGTTTCGACCGTCATATCGGCGTTGAGCTTCCCGACAAGAAGGGCAGACTGCATATTCTAAATATCCACGCAAATAATAAACCTATGGATGATTCCGTAGATTTGGATAAGGTCGCAGCCGAGTCGTTCGGCTTCTCCGGGGCGCAGCTCGAAAGTGTGATGAACGAAGCAGCTATCTATGCGATGCGTGAATCAAGCGCAACGATCATCGAGCGTCATCTATCCATGGCGATTGATAAAGTCATGATGGGCGAGAAGACCGACCGCGAGGCGACAAAGGAAGAGCGAGAGCGCGTGGCGCTTCATGAGCTTGGACATGCGATTATGGCAGAGCTTACTCGCCCCGGCAGCGTATCGCAGGTCGCACTGTCGCCGCGCGGACAAGCACTTGGTTATGTGCGGCACAATCCGCAGCAGGATCGGTACTTGTATACAACGCAGTTCTTGAACAGTCAAATTATGATTGCGCTTGGCGGCGCGGCTGCCGAGGAAATGTTCTATGGCGAGCGCAGCACCGGCTCGCGAGGCGACTTCGAGCAGGCGATGAATATCGTGAAAACGTTAGTGGAATCGGGTCTGACCGAGGAAGGGATCGTAGATTCCTCGATGATGACACCCGAGGCTTGGGCAAGAATAAATCGTACGATATTGGATGAGCTGATGGTGGAAACAAAAACGATGCTTGAACAGAGACGCGGCGTGTTCACCAGCTCGCTTCAGACGCTGCTGAAAGAGGAAATGCTTAGCGGCGATGAATTCCGTAAATTGTTAGTTGCAGCTTGACGAAATATGTTGCATGATAGCAGAACAAATCTTACAATTTGAAGGCGGGCACCATGTCCGCCTTCTATTTTTGTTGAAATTCGTTATAATAAGAATGAACTACATATGCGTTCAAAACGTGCATTCCGGTTATAAGGGAGCATCGTATACCGGATTCAAAGGAGCAATGGGCAGTGTTGATTAAAACAGTTGGTGTCGTCGGCCTGGGAACGATGGGGCAAGGCATTACAGAGATGCTTGCAGCCAATGGCTTGGACGTTATCGTAGTAGAGCGTACTCAAGAACGTTTGACATATGGGATGGAAATGATCGTCCTAAGTCTCGATAAGCAGATCGAGAAATGGGCGCTCACGCAGGCGGAGCGGAAGCTCATTATGAATCGCGTGCAGACAACGTCAGATTATGACAAGCTCTCGGAATGTGAACTTGTAATCGAGACGATAACGGAAGATTTGGAAAGCAAAAAAACGATATTCGAGCAGTTGGACCAAATATGCGGCCCGGACGTGATTCTTGCAAGCAATACGTCTACGCTAAGCTTAACGGAACTTGCCAGCGTGACGAAATATTCGGATCGCGTGATCGGCATGCACTTCATTTATCCGGTATCGAAGATCGATATCGTTGAGCTTGTGCGCGGTTTGAAGACATCCGAGCATACATTCTCCAGAGCGAAACATTTTGTCGATGAGATCATTCACAAAAAAGGCATCATGGTATTCGAGTCGCCGGGCTTTGTTACGACTCGCTTGATCTGCCTGTTCATTAATGAAGCGCTGCATGTGCTGGAAGAAGGCGTCGCTTCCGCCGAAGACATCGATAACGCGATGCGTATCGGCTATTCGTTCCAGCATGGGCCATTCGAGATGGCTGACCGGTTCGGTCTCGATTCGGTGCTAGCTGCGCTAGACCGGATGTTCAGAGAATATGGCGAGCTGAAGTATCGCCCTTCGATCGTGCTCAAGAAGATGGTGCGAGCAGGTCATCTCGGCGCCAAGTCGGGCGTCGGTTTTTTCAAATACGATAAGGATGGAGACCGAATCTAATGAAAGTTCTTGTCATTAATGCGGGAAGCTCGTCGTTAAAATATCAGTTGTACGATATGAGGGATGAGTCTGTGCTTGCGAGCGGCAGAGTGGAGCGAATCGGTATGGATTCCTCGATTGTGACGCATGAGCCGGCGGGCAAGCCCGAGGTTCGCGACGTAAGTGAAATTCTAGAGCATGTAACCGCGGTTAAGCGGGTCATCGACATGCTGACAAATAAAGAGTATGGCGTGATCGGCAGTATGAACGAGATTGATGCGGTTGGGCATCGTGTTGTACACGGGGGTGAAGTGTTCAAGAGCTCGGTTCTCGTTACCCAGGATGTTAAGCTTGAGATTCGCAGGTTATTCGACTTGGCGCCGCTTCATAATCCGGCTCATATGATGGGGATTACGGCTGTTGAGTCGAATCTGCCGCATGTGCCGCAGGCCGTCGTATTCGATACGGCGTTCCATCAGACGATGCCTAATACTTCGTACTTATATCCTATTCCTAAAGTGTTGTATCGCAGACATAAGATTCGTCGTTACGGCTTTCACGGCACCTCCCATTCGTATGTAAGCGGACAAGCAGCCGCATACTTGGGCAAGCCGCTTGCGTCTTTGAAAATGGTATCCTGCCATATCGGTAACGGTGCTAGTTGTGCCGCTATATTGGATGGTCAATCGTTCGATACGAGCATGGGGATGACGCCGCTTGAAGGATTAATGATGGGCACGCGCAGCGGCGATATCGATCCGGCAATCGTTCCATTCGTCATGAACAAAGAAGAGCTTACGCTGAATGAAGTGAACTCGATGCTTAATAAGCATAGCGGCATGATTGCCATATCAGGAATCAGCAGCGACATGCGCGAGATTACTGAGGCGATGGAGGACGGCGACAAAAACGCCAAGCTGGCATTCGATATGTATGTGTATCGGTTGAAGAAATATATTGGCGCTTACGCAGCGGCAATGAACGGTATAGACACGCTTGTTTTCACGGCAGGCGTGGGCGAGAACTCTTCGGCAGTAAGAAAGGCCGTGTGCGAGGGCATTACGTTCCTTGGCATCGAGATCGATGACGAGCGCAACACGGTTCGCAGCAAGGAAGTACGTGAAATATCGAAGGACAGCTCGCGTGTGAAAGTTTTGGTTGTTCCGACAAATGAAGAGCTGCTTATCGCGAGAGATACGTATGAGCTGGTTAAGGCGGCACATTCGTCATAAGGAGAAGGGGGCCGGCAGACGATGAGCAACGAAATATGGAAAGCCTATTCACATGGCATGGCTGCCGCGCTGCAAGAAGGCGGCGTTTATTTGTCAGCCATGCTGCTCCGCAGTTATAGGGATCTGGAATTATCCGACTCAGAGGCGATGCTGCTGCTGCAGCTTATTGCTTTCGCAGAGGTAGAGCACAACGATTTTCCGACGCCGGAGGAGCTTGCGAATCGTATGGGCACGGGCTCAAGAGCGATCGGACAAATGCTGAACAGGCTCATCAAGGATCAATTTTTGACGATAGACGAATATATCGATAGCGTTACCGGTATGCAATCGGAGCGATACAATTGGAGCGGCTGGCTGATGAAGGCGGCTGATTGGACTGCCGAGCACAAACGGGAGACGAAGAAGGCGGAGCGCCAGCTCATGAAAGCAACAGCAGAACCGGTTACAAGCGCCGGCGAAATGTTCCATGTGTTCGAGCAGGAATTCGGCCGTCTGCTGTCGCCATTCGAGTGCGAGACGATTAGCGTCTGGCTTGATCAAGACCGATATACAGAGGAACTCATTCTTCTCGCATTAAAGGAAGCTGTGTTCGCAGGCAAACTAAGTCTCAAATATATCGACCGGATTTTGTTCGAATGGGGACGCAACCGGGTTACGAACGTAGACGAAGCGCGAGCGCATTCCCAGAAGTTCCGCGGCGGCGGTCGAAACTAGAAGTTCATAATCGGAGCCGGATTGTGGATAACGCTTGAGTATGATTTCATAGGACCGTCAGGATTAACTTTCCTGACGGTTTTTGTTCATTCGAAGGGCATAAAGAAGGTAAACAGACGAGTGGAGCTCTTCGGCAACAACGGAGTAGCCGCGTGCAGTGAGCCAGTGTTGCAGAGGAAGAGGCTGAACTGGCGTATCGGTTACTTCTTCGGAAGTCGCGGTTTGCATAATATCGGTAATTATGATTCGACCGCCTGGGAGCAGCACGCGATTCATCTCTTCTAGCGCGAGTAATTGCTGAGACGAGCTGAGATGGCGGAATGCGAAGCTGCAGCCGATAAATGAAAAGTTGGATTCGGCAAGCGGCAATGCGAGCATATTGCCTTGCTTAATCGAGGCATGCGGTATCCGAGCATGAAGCAGGTCGATCATTGCCGCAGATTGTTCCACGACGGTGAGACTTGCTCCTGCGCTAGCCAGCATGACTGATAGATTTCCTGATCCGCCGCCAAGCTCAAGGCCTCTATCGCCCTCCTTAGGGTCAATCCATTCAAGGGTGTGAATTAATGCGTGCTCATATTGTTCTGCCGTAATAAGGCCTTCAAGCGCAGCTAGCGGTGCTTCTATGCCATATTGGACGGCCATCTCATTATAGTTCCACTGATCAGACCATGATTCGCGGATCATCCGATTTTGTTTCATACGCAAAGCCGCTGCTTCGGCATCGGCAAGCTGTGTTTCGCCCAGCTGCTGCCATGATCGGATCGTCTGGTCTAACGCTTGAAGCGATTGCGTTGCCGCGACCCAATCTTCGTAGAGCAGAGCTCTTGCCTGGTCAACTATACGAATGAACTCTACTGGCCGATCGATGGCTTGAAGTGCTTCTTTGATGACGGAAAGGGGCATTCCAAGCTCTCTCAGTGAGACGACCCAGCGAAGCTTCGTCATATCGATATCCGAATAAGCACGGTAACCGCTGTTTGGTTCTTTGTATGGATGAACAAGTCCTTTCTCTTCATAAAATCGCAACGTTCGCGGAGTCACGCCTAAGCTTCGTGCTGCTTCATGTACTTTCACCTGTTTTCCTCCTGTCCTGCTTGATACCATGATGGACCTTGACGCTGCGTCAAAGTCAAGTCAATCCCTATAGATACGAAGAAACCAGTCGACCTATAGCAGGCTGACTGGTTCTTTTGATTACGGATTAGCGTTTGTTCAGGAGCTCCCACCGATAGACGTATTCGAAAAGAAATTCGAATGCTTCTATGTGGCGTTTCGCCTCGAACGCGTTAGCGCCCCAAGCATAGATGCCATGCTTGCGAAGCAGAATACCAGGAATTCGGCTATCAAGCCGATCCGTTACTTCAGGAATAATCGATGGTATGTTAGCGAAGTTCGATACGATCGGTATATCAATATGGGCTTCTTCCTCCCATATATTAAGACCTTTAATCAGCTCGACGCCATCTACAGGCACAGCCTTGCGATCCCAGAAATATTCAGAAACGATGCTATTGAATACGGAATGAATGTGAAAAATAGCTCCAGCGCCCGTAAGACGGTAAATCTCGCAATGGATTAACGTTTCGGCCGACGGCTTAAGACGGGTTGCCTCGCAAGGCTTGCCGTCTTGGTCGACGAACAAATAATCCTCGGGCGTGTGAACGGTCTTGTCCTTGCCGCTTGCCGTAATGGCAAACTGGAATTGCTCAGGGCTGTAATCGCCGACGCGTACAGACAAATTACCGCTTGTGCCCGGGAACCACCCGCGTGAGGAGAAAAGCTCTTTTACATCGCGCAGATCAGCGAACGCCTTCTGCTTATCTTCAAATGCAATTTGATCAAAGCTCATGCTGGATGTGACTCCTCTCGGACTTCATGCTATTTATAATGTCATGGAATGTCTCGTATTCGGTATGTGCGATTCCAAGCTCTCTGCACTTCGTTGTCAGATAGGAGCGGGAGTAGACGGTGTCAGCGAGCTTCGCGCCTTCAAAATCGGTTACGCTATCGCCAATAATGATTCTCTCATATTCATCAGCGGGAAAACGGCGCATAATCGTCGTCTTGCACATGCCGCAGTTATTGCTGCATTCATGATCGCAAGGATTCGGCCACGTAATCTCGATTTGGTCACCCGAGAAGTCGCTTCCATTGCAATAGATATGATCCTCCGGTATGCCGAACTGCGACAAAATCGGATAGATGAAGAAATCGATGCCGCCGCTTGTTACGTAGAATTCGATCTGCTCTTCCTTGCAGTACGCTAGGAACTCAGCGAAACCCTCGCGTATAGCAGCATTCGTGATGCCGAACTCAACGACATCTCGCTCTAGCGAAGCAGGAAGGAGGCGGAACATTTGACCGACGCCATCCATAATGGACAGCTCCTGTGCGAGCGTCTTCTCCGCAATCTCCTTCCAGCCCGGCGGATTGAAGTGATTGATGATGGCAACGATGTTGTCGTTTACCGTAATGGTTCCGTCAAAATCACAAAATACGATGCGTTTCTTAGCTGTCATTATTCCTTAATCCCCCAAGCGTCAATTGCCGCCTTCAGCGGCTCGTTGCCTTTCTGCAGCGCAGCTTCGCGAAGCGGAACGCCGTTCAACGTTGCCGTAATCGCCATACGGAATGCTTGTCCTCCGGCTGCCGTACCCATCGGATGACCGTGAATGCCTCCTCCGGCGTTCACGACGACATCGGTGCCGAAGTCCTTCAAGATGAGCGGCACAAGTCCAGGATGAATGCCTGCCGATGGAACCGGGAAGCTTGTCCGCATTTGATGCAGCGGCTGCAGCAGTGCTTCCTTTACGGCCATATTCTCTTCCTTCGGCATGACGACGGAACCGTACGGGGAAGGGAAGAGCGCAAGATCGGCGCCGGCAAGTCTCATCAGCTTGCCAAGGAGCAAGGAAGCGCTAATGCCGTAATGAGGCGATGGATACATAGCGCCGGCCAGAGCCGGATGCGATGCGATCGGAACATTAATCGCACTATCACTGCTTAGCTCATGCAGCGCGTCATAGCCATACGACAGCACATTGAACAGCAGGGCATTCGCTCCAGCCGCAATTGCTTTGCGAGCATTAGCAGCAAGCTGCGAGGTTGGACCTGTCAGATTGACCGCGTAGAGCAGCTTCTGACCCGTTTCCTGCTCGGCTTTGCGCGCGGCTTCCATGCATACTTCGACGCGTTTCTCCAGCGGAGTAAGCGGATTTTCGAACAATATTTCATCGTCCTTAATGAGATCGACGCCGCCAAGCGCTTGTTTGTAGAATTGATCCTGCAGGTTAGCGAGATCATGGCCGACAACGGACTTGAAAATACTCATAAGCAGCGGACGGTCGTGAACGCCAAGCAGATCACGAACGCCGTTCAAGCCGAACTTCGGACCAGGGAACACGGATGAGAAGTCGTCCGACACGTCGAGATCAAGCAGCTTGATGCGGCCGTCCATGGACAGCTTGCCGAATACGGTGACGAGCAGGGCAGGGATGTCGCGGCTGAAGTTAATATCGGGATATGCGATACGAATATCGGCATATCGCTCGCCGGGTGCGGCATTAGCCGGTTCATGCACATCGATCGACAACACTTTGCCGAGATGCTTCTCCATCTCTGCTTTCTTCGCTTCGGGAAGCTCCGTCCAACTGCCAACCGTTAAACCTACCGCGATCGAGAGCGCCTTTTTGTTAAAATCAGCTTTGTCGTCATAGGTACGATACGTCGCTATACAAACTCCGCTCATTCGTTAATGCTCCTCTCGATAGCAGCGCCTAACTCGCCTGCACGCTCAGCGGAGCGGTGCATGCCTTTAATGATCGTTTCCGTGAGCTGGAATTCTGCCATTTTCTCAATGGCAGCTTGTGTCGTTCCGTTCGGAGACGTTACTTTACGCCGAAGCTCGGCTGGCTCTTCGCCAGTCTCGCGAACCATTTGCGCCGCGCMGAGTACCGTTTGCACGACAAGCTCCTTCGCTGCGCCGGCGTCAAGACCAAGCTCGCCAGCCGCCTTCATCATCGCTTCCATGAAGTAGTACACATATGCCGGGCCGCTGCCGGATACGCCGGTAATAGCGGATTGAAGCGGTTCTTCAACCGTCGCCGTAATGCCTACCGACTTGAAGATCGCCTCTGTCAGTTGTCGTTGCTGCTCCGTAACATGCTCCGAATAGCTGATTCCGGTAGCGCCAAGTCCAATCGTACTGGACGTATTCGGCATCGCGCGAACAATCGGTACAGGCGCGCCGAGCAGTTGTTCAATCGATGCGATCGATAGTCCGGCAATGACCGAAATAATAAGCTGATTCGTCGATACGAGCGACTTCATTCCTTTAATAGCTTCCGCGGCATCCTTCGGCTTCATGGCAAGGAAGATAATATCCGCTTGCTGGATATAAGCATCGTTGCTTGCCCCTTGAAGGATCGTTTGAACGCCGTATTGGGAATGAAGCTCCGTCAGTCTCTCTTGATTTTGACGATTAAGCATTGAGATTTGTCCTGAGGCAAGTAGTTCTTCATTAATGATTCCCCGTGCGATTGCTTCGGCCATGGAGCCGGCTCCATAGAAGCAGAGCTGCAGCGATGCAATGCCGGTTTGCGTTAATTGCGTCATGAGATTCTCCTCCAAGCTAAATAGTTGATTATGATTAACCGCGAATTTGTCCGTTGCCGTATATGCGGTATTTGGTCGATGTTAATGCAGGCAGTCCCATTGGACCGCGTGCGTGAAGCTTCTGCGTGCTAATGCCGATCTCCGCTCCAAAGCCGAATTCGAAGCCGTCCGTGAAGCGAGTGGAGGCGTTATGATAAACGGCTGCCGCATCTATTTCTTGAATAAAACGTTCAGCATTATCCGCGTTCTCCGTAACGATACATTCCGAATGCTTCGTTCCGAATTTACGAATATGCTCGAGCGCTTCATCCAGATTAGCGACAATGCGGACATTCATAATGTAATCATTATATTCCGTTGCGTAATCCTCATCCGTAGCAGGCTTAACTTGAACGCCGCTCAAAAGCTCGGCGACACGGCTGCTGCCTCGAAGCTCAACGTTCGCTTCAACGAAAATTTCAGCAAGCTGCGCGAGATGGCGCTCGGCGAATGCTTCGTGTACGAGCAGCGTCTCCATGGAGTTGCAGACCGAAGGACGTTGAACCTTCGCGTTGAATGCAATGTCAGCCGCCATTTGATAGATTGCGCTATCGTCAACAAACGTATGACAAATACCTGCGCCCGTCTCGATGACCGGCACTGTCGCGTTCTCGACGACATTCCGGATAAGTGAAGCGCCGCCGCGCGGAATAACGACGTCTAAGAGACCGTTAAGCTTCAGCATTTCATTGACGGAAGCGCGGTCAGAGTCTTCGATGAGCTGGATGGCATCTGCCGGCAGAGCCGTCTCGGCAAGCGCGCTGCGCAGCACCTCCACAATTTTGCGGTTCGATTCGATAGCCGCAGAGCCGCCTCTTAGGACGACACTATTGCCAGTCTTGAGGCATAAGCCGGTTGCATCAACGGTTACGTTAGGACGCGCTTCATAAATCATGCCGATCACGCCAAGCGGAACACGTCGCTTCTCGACGCGCAGGCCGTTAGGACGATCGAATTGCTCAAGCAATTCACCTACAGGATCAGGAAGTGCAACAATTTGACGAAGCCCTTCCGCAATCGCTTCAACACGGGCCTCATTCAATGCTAGTCGGTCGAGTAGGGATGGGCTGGTGCCTTGATCCCGTCCCCGCTGCAGATCAAGTCCATTCGCCGCAATGATGGCCTCGCTCTCAGCGATTAACCGATCGGCCATACGCGCTAGCGCTTCATTCTTCTGCTCGGTTGTTAGATTATTCATTGTGCTCGCGGCTGTCTGCGCAAGCGTAGCTTTCTGTCTCACTTCACTTAACATTTCAATGTGCCTCCTTTATGAATCGTTATGGTTATAACGTAATCCATTCATCTCGATGTATGACTTCGATTCTTCCGACGTCAACCCGGCGCTTCACTTCCTCGGTCGACAACCCGACGACCGCTTGGATTTGCCAAGCCTCATAATTAATGACGCCGCGTCCGATCGTCTCGCCTTGAGGCGTGACAACCTCTACGACGTCTCCAGAATGAAACTCGCCTTCAATTGCCGTTATCCCGGCAGGGAGAAGGCTCTTGCCGCCCTTGATCAGCGCGGTAACGGCGCCGTCATCAACCGTGATCCGGCCTTGGGGCATCGAATGAAAGCCAAGCCATTGCTTCTTCATTGGAAGACTATGCAGCTTCGTATCAAAGTACGTGCCTCGTCCATTGCCGCCTACGGCTAACGCAAGATCGCCTTCCTGCTGCACCTTGCCGATGAAGGCAGGAACGCCGCCGCGCATGGCAATGCGGGCTGCTTCAATCTTGGAGCGCATGCCGCCTGTGCCAACCGACGAGCCTGCTCCGCCGGCAAGCTTCATAATATCCTCGGATATTTGCTCGACGCGCTCAATCTTGACCGCTTGCGGGTTTTTGCGAGGATCCTCGGTATACAAGCCGTCCATGTCCGTAATGATAATCAGCTTGGAGGCTTTCGCCATAGCTGCCACAAGAGCAGAAAGATTGTCATTATCGCCGAACTTGGGCACCAGCTCATCTGTAGCTACCGTATCGTTTTCATTGATGATTGGAATAATTCGCTTATGCAGCAATTCTTCAAGCGTCATCAGCGCGTTCTGAATGCGCCTGCGATTGGAGAAATCGGCGCGTGTAAGCAAGATTTGAGCAGCGACCATACCGTACTTGCTGAAAGCTTCTTGATAAGCCTGCATAAGCAGTGCTTGGCCGACGGCCGCAGCCGCCTGCTTCTCATGAACGGCCTTCGGCCTTGATGCGTATCCGATCTGACGGAATCCGGCCGCAACAGCTCCCGATGTAACGAGCATAACGCTGTGACCGCTCGCATGCAGAGCGGCAAGCTCCGAGGCAAAATAATGGATCCGCTCGTTGTTCAAGCCGCCTTCCTCGGACGTGAGAGAGCTGCTGCCGATCTTAACAACAATTCGTTCGGACATAATAAAATCACTTCCCCGATTATGATTCATGACTCAACAAGCGTAAACGGATGTCGTCCTATATTTGAACAAAAACAAAAAAGACCTCCGTCCATAAAGGACGAAAGTCTAAACTTCCGCGGTACCACCTTTGTTGACGGCCGTCTTCGTCGGCACATCCAGCTTAAGCCTTGTAACAGTAGGCGCTGTCCGGCAAACGCCGGCCGCTCGGAGGTAGGTTCGGCAAGGGGTCGAGGTAAATTCTTACAGCCCGGCGGAATTTACTCTCTGTTCACGACCTGATCTCGCTTACTGGTCCCGTCATCACGTTTCGTGTTCAATTGAACTTAGCATATCATGTTTCGCGGCGCGCTGTAAAGCAAGGCAAACGGCATGCCAGGCAATTAGCGGAGCTTAGAACAGACCTAACTTGCCTATGCGGAAGACAGCCTCTTGAAGCCGTTCTTCGCTTGTCAGCAATCCGAGGCGCACGAAGCCCTCGCCATGTTCGCCGAATCCGATGCCCGGCGCGACGACAACGTCTGCTTCTTGGAGGACAAGATCGGCGAAGGACTGCGACGTATGTCCTTCAGGCACAGGGAGCCAGCAGAAGAACGAGCCGCCGGGACGAGCGGCCTTCCAGCCGATCTGCTCAAGCGCAGAGAACAGCGCTTCACGGCGGCTCTCATATCTAGCTGTAAGTTCGACTACGCAGTCTTGAGGACCGGTAAGCGCAAGCGCAGCTGCCTCTTGGATGCCGCCGAACAGGCTGCAATAATAATGATCCTGAATCAAGTTGATTAGCGATACGATCTGCGCATTCCCGATTGCAAAACCTACGCGCCAGCCTGCCATATTATACGTCTTGGACAACGTATAAAACTCTACGCCGACTTCCTTAGCGCCAGGCGTCTGCAAGAAACTGATCGGCTTCTTGCCGTCGAATCCGATTGCCCCGTACGCGAAGTCGCTTGCGACGACGATTCCTTGCTCTTCGGCGAACTTCACCGTCTCCGAGTAGAACTCGCTGCTTGCTACTGCGCCTGTCGGGTTGTTCGGGTAGTTCATGAACATCAGCTTCGCACGACTCGCGATATCCGGTGTTATCGCGGTGTAATCCGGCAAGTAATCGTTATTCGCCGTTAGCGGCATAAACGACATTTCGGCGCCGGCGAGCGCTACGCCAGACCAATAATCCGGATAACCGGGGTCCGGTACAAGGCATACATCGCCAGGATTAAGCAGACATTGACTAATTTCAACTAGTCCGGTCTTGCCGCCGAATAGAATTGCAACCTCAGTGGCTGGATCAACATCGACGTCGTAATCCTCCTTATATCGCTTGGCGACAGCTTCCTTAAGAAAGACGTAGCCGCTGAAAGGAGGATATTTATGATAAAGAGGGTTCGCGGCTGACTCTTGCAGCTTCGCTACGATATGGGAAGGGGTCGGCTGGTCCGGATTGCCTTGTCCCAAGTTGATTACATCATGGCCTTTGGCGGCTTGCGCGTTCGCCTTGCCAACCAGCTTGGCGAAAAATTGCGTCGGAAGCACTTTCATACGTTCCGCAGGCTCAATGCGTTGTTGCCCGATATTTGTTTCCATTCGATTCACTCCACCTGATTAATACTTCATATATTTTAATAATGTAGCATGAATGGATCATGAAGAGAAGCAAAAAACAGGCCGAAGCGGTCGCTTCGAGCCTGTTCGATTAGATGCGATATAAACCTTACGGGAGAGCCGGGATTCCTACTTTTTGAATAAATGGCTTAATGTCGGCTTTGACTAAAAATAAGAACGGCTTGCGGTTCTCGTCAAATGCGAGCAGAAGCGGCGGCTTGTCTTTGCAATAAAATAAGAAAAGATCGGCTGTCGATACCGAAATCTCCTTAACCTTAATCGTAACGGGTTTCGTTAGCGGTACTCGGTATACATAGCCGCAGCTCTCATCAGCCGACAGTTGGGGAGCAAGGTCGGTAATGGAGCCAACCCAATCAGCAGCCATCTTCTGAAAGCTGGCATCGTTAGCTATCGTCTTGACGACTTTGCCGGCAGCGACATCAAATACTTGCACGGGCTTTTGTTCAATCTCAGACAACGTTTCGTTATTACTCTGAGCAGGGTCAAATACATACGCGGATGCGGATTGGCCTGCCATCATCATTGCGAAACATGCGATTAGCATGATCGTTGCTCGTTTGAGCCACATGGGCAATTCTCCTTTGTTGACTGCATAGTAGTTAGGACTGTATCCATAACGTTCCCATCTTGACACTGAACCATGAGAGGGTATCATTAGGGAAAATAATGATGTAACTGGAGGAAGCGGATATGACAACAGGGCTGCGGCTTGCTTTGCTGCAAATGAATATAGAAGCGGGAAATCCGGAGGCAAACTTTGGCAGGTTGAAGGAAATGCTGGAGGAGGCTGTTTCTGGGGCAAAGAAACCTGATGTAATCGTGTTCCCGGAAATGTGGAATACCGGTTACGCGCTTACTGAAATCGAAAGTCTTGCTGACAAAAACGGGGAGCGCACGAAAGCAATGCTCTCAAGCTTCGCCAAAGAGCATCAGGTTCATATTGTTGGCGGTTCGATCGCAGAGGCGAAATCGGACGGCGTCTACAACACTACGTACGCTTTCGATCGTGAAGGCAGCGCAGCAGGGGATTATTCCAAAATTCATCTGTTCCGTCTTATGGATGAAGAGAAGTATTTGCAGGCAGGAGACAAGCCGGGATCGCTCACCATCGAGGGCGAGCAAGCCGGCATGATGATCTGTTATGACATCAGGTTCCCTGAGCTTGCGCGCAAGCTGGCGCTGCAAGGCGCGAAGCTGCTGTTCGTGCCAGCGGAATGGCCGCATCCGCGCCTGCATCATTGGCGCACGCTGCTGACCGCGCGCGCAATCGAGAATCAAATGTTCGTCATTGCCTGCAATCGGATGGGCAAGAGCGGAGGTACGAGTTTCTTCGGTCATTCGATGGTGCTTGATCCATGGGGCGAGACGATCGCCGAAGCTGGCGAGGAAGAAACGATTCTGTATGCCGACATCGACTTATCGTTAGTCGATACGGTAAGAAACAAAATCCCCGTATTCGAGGATCGCAGACCTGCGCTTTACAACGAATAATTAACGGTAATTGGTTAATGTCTTATTTAAGGTTCGAATAAAGGCTTCAGCAGCCTTGGACAAATAACGGCCTTTGCGGCTCGCTATAACAAGGGTGCGAGTCGGCTTCGTCGTGAATGAGAGGTAGGCGGGAGCGAATTCCGAGCCTTTGGGCCGTGTAAGCATCTGCGGAACGAAGGCTATGCCCATGCCGCCTGCTACGAGCGACTGGATGGTCTCCATATTGCTGCTCTCGAATACGATGCGAGGCGTGAAGCCGGATTGTTCGCATAGCTCTACCGTTATTTGACGGAAGCCCTGTCCGCGCTTGAGGACAATGAACGGCTCTTCCTGCAATTCACTAATGTCGATGGGCTCCTGTCGGTTCGCAAGCTGATGATGGGGGGGGACGGCTAGACATATTTCTTCCTCTAAAAAAGGCTCCCAGGACAGCGACGCATCKATCAGCGGCAGCGAAAGCAGACTTAAGTCGGTACCGCCGCTTGCGGTCAATTGTTCAAGCTTTGACGTCGTATCCTCGACGAGCACAACCTCGATCTGCGGATATTGAGCGCCGAAGACAGGAAGGACGAGCGGAAGTATATGAGAGCCGGTTATCGGCAGCGTACCTACGACGAGGCGGCCGCGGCGCATCTGAGCCATGTCGTCCATCTCTTGCTTCAATTGCTCGACGGCATCAAGTATCGATTGCGATTTATTAACGAACACTTGTCCTGCTTGCGTGAGCTCAACGGAGTTCGTCGTACGGCGAAACAATAATACGCCGATTTCTTGCTCCAGCTTGGATAGCTGTTGGCTGAGAGAAGGCTGCGCGATATGCAGCTTCTCGGCCGCTCTCGAGAAGTTTTTTTCAATAGCAATTTGAATGACATATTGCAATTGTCTAAGCTCCATGGTCATTTCCTACTTTCGATTGTAAAAGTTGTAAACATTATTTCCATTATAGTTATTACCTATAGACGTTATAGATATTATATCTTGGTTCAATGAAGAAAGAAATGCTATGATAGGTTCAGTTAACAGAGCAGAAAGATTCAAGTAAATGATGGGGTGAGCATAATGACGAAAAAGACAATGTTTGAGAAGATCTGGGATAATCACGTCATTCATCAAGAAACAGGCAAGCCGAGCGTAATTTATATCGACTTGCAGCTTGTGCACGAGGTTACATCGCCGCAAGCGTTCGAAGGCCTTCGCCTTTCGGGCCGCAAAGTGCGCCGTCCTGACCTGACATTCGCAACGATGGATCACAACGTACCTACCAAAGACCGGTTCAATATTAGCGATCCGATCTCGAAGCAGCAGATCGATACGCTGACGCAGAACTGTAAAGACTTCGGCGTTAAGCTGTTCGATCTTGACAGCATCGATCAAGGCGTCGTTCACGTTATGGGACCTGAGCTTGGCTTGACGCATCCGGGTAAAACAATCGTGTGCGGCGACAGCCACACTTCGACGCACGGCGCATTCGGCGCACTTGCATTCGGTATCGGAACGAGCGAGGTTGAGCACGTTCTTGCAACGCAATGCTTGCAGCAATCGAAAGCGAAGACGATGGAAATTCGCTTCAACGGCAAGCGCAAGCCTGGCGTAACGGCGAAAGACATGATCCTCGGCGTAATCGCTCAAGGCGGCACGGACTTCGCAACAGGTTATGTAATCGAGTATACGGGCGAAGCGATCACTAGCCTGACAATGGAAGAACGTATGACGGTCTGCAACATGTCGATCGAAGCCGGCGCTCGCGCAGGTCTGATCGCACCGGACGAAACGACGTTCAACTACCTTCGCGGCCGCGAATACGCGCCAGCGAACTATGAAGAAGCAGTAGAGGCTTGGAAACAACTGACGACGGATGAAGGCGCTGAATACGACACGGTTGTACACTTTGACGTTGACGCTTTGATCCCGCAAGTAACTTGGGGAACGAGCCCGGGTATGGGTACTAACATTACGGCAAAAGTACCATTCCCTGCTGACCTTCCTACTGAGAATGAGCGCAAAGCCGCAGAAGCTGCGCTTGAGTATATGGATTTGAAACCAGGCACGCCTATGACGGAAATCGAAATCGATTATGTGTTCATCGGCTCTTGCACGAACGGCCGTATCGAAGACTTGCGCGCTGCAGCAGAGATCGCTCGCGGCTACAAGGTAAGCGAGAAAGTAACGGCAATTGTCGTACCGGGCTCTGGCCGCGTTAAGATTCAAGCGGAGAAGGAAGGCCTCGACAAAATCTTCACAGAAGCGGGCTTCGAATGGCGTGATGCTGGCTGCTCGATGTGTCTGGCGATGAATCCGGACGTATTGAAACCAGGCCAACGCTGCGCATCGACTTCCAACCGTAACTTCGAGGGTCGTCAAGGCCGCGGCGGACGTACGCACCTTGTATCGCCAGCTATGGCTGTCGCTGCAGCTGTTAACGGACGCTTCACAGACGTACGCGATTGGGAAATCAAAACCGAAGTGTTGAACTAATTGAACGCGAGAGAGGGGTATTCTAGGTATGGAACCGTTTAAACAACTTACAGGCATCGTCGCCCCGGTCGACCGGGTCAATGTCGACACTGACGCTATTATTCCTAAACAATTTTTGAAGCGCATCGAGCGCAGCGGCTTCGGACAGTTTCTCTTCTTCGAATGGCGCTTCCATGAAAGCGGCGAAGTAAATGCCGAGTTCGAACCGAACAAACCGCGCTACGATGGCGCATCCGTACTCATTTCCCGTGCGAACTTCGGTTGCGGCTCCTCCCGTGAGCATGCGCCGTGGGCGATTCTCGATTATGGCTACAAAGTCATTATCGCGCCGTCGTACGCTGATATTTTCTACAACAACTGCTTCAAGAACGGCATTCTGCCAATCAAGCTTAGCGAAGAGCAAGTGGAAGACTTGTTCCAGCGTACTGCGAAGCATGTAGGCTACAAGCTGTCGGTCGATCTTGAGAACAAATTGCTGACTGACGAACATGGCCTTAGCATCGCTTTCGAGCTTGACGAGCACCGTCGTCAGTTCCTGCTTCAAGGTCTCGACGATATCGGCTTGACGCTTCAGCATGAATCGCTGATTACAGCTTACGAGCAGAAGCACGCAGCGCGTCTCGGCTAGTGTAACGCTTGAATGATAAGAGGACAATTACCGGCAACGGCGATTGTCCTCTTTTTTCCTCTAAACGCAACTTTTTCTGACAAGCTGCGTCTATATTTGCGTCTGTAAAAGTCGAATGTTCACATTCGATGCGGGCAATTCAGTCATCGAGGTGGAAAATGAAGAAATTTGTAACCATTCTATTGTTCATGTCCGTATTGTTCACGATGTTTGCTAGCGTAGGACAAGCTGCCGAATCTGTTCCAAAGCTGTATCTGAACGGTCAGCTGCTGCAGCCAGACGCTGATCCGCAGATTGTGAACGAGTCTACGATCGTCCCTATCCGGGTCATATCGGAAGGACTTGGTTTCCAAGTTGATTGGGACAATACGACCAAAACAGTTACGATCAATGACGGAAGCAAAGTTATTATGCTTGCTATTAATAACGATGCTGCACTTGTAAACGATCAAGTGGTTCAAATGCAAACGAAGCCGATCATCGTTAACAAAACGACGCTCGTTCCTATTCGTTTCATTGGCGAGCAATTCGGACTTGAATTCGAGTGGAAGGCAGACACGAAGGAAGTACATATCGTTCAACCGCCGAAAGGCCCGACAGGATGGATTACAGGCGTAGGCTTCGACGGTATTGGCGGCGTCATCGTCAATTACGAAGGATCGTCCAAGCCCAATAAGGTGCAAGTGCTCGATAATCCGAAGCGAATCGTACTCGACTTCCCGAATACGAGCTATTCCTCCGATCTCGCAGCCACTCTGGCTAACGGTCAAGTGAAAGCGGAAGTAACGGATAACCCGTTAATTACGGGCTATCGCTATTCGATCTTCTCCAATAGCCCTACCGTAGCGAGAGTTGTGCTTGATGTGAACGCGGATACGGGTTATATCATGACGGAAGGTGTTGGAGAATTCCGAATTGATCTCATGCCGTCTGGCGAAGTACCGCCTGAGCCGGAGACGCCGACAGACCCTGAACCAGAAGTTCCCGTGGAACCAGAAGTTCCCGTAGATCCCCAGCCTCCGGTCACGGATAACGTGTATGATGTTGTTATTGACGCCGGTCATGGCGGAAGCGACCCAGGAGCCCAAAGCGTCCTGAACAGATGGGAGAAGGAATTTAATCTGAGCGTTGCCCTCAAGATGCAGAAGCTTTTGGCTAACGAGAAGTCGATCAAGGTTCATATGACGAGAACGGGCGATACGTATCCGACACTGCTGGAGCGGATCGCGTTCGCCGAAAACCTGAAGGCCGACATGTTCATTTCCATCCATGCCAACAGCCTGAAGGGCAGCAGCGCTACCGGTTCCGAAACGTATTATTACCGCGAAAACAGCAAGAGCTTGGCGGAGGTCATTCACAAGCATCTGATAGCTGGTACGAAACTCAAAGACCGCGGCGTTAAGAAGGAAGCGTTTAAAGTCATTAAGGAGACGACGATGCCGGCCGTGCTTGTAGAAGCAGGGTTCCTATCGAATGCGGCAGACGCGAAATTACTTTATGACGATGCTGTCCAGAATCGGATTGCAGCCGAGCTAGTAGCCGGCATTAAGGAATATTTCAAATTGAAATAGAAAGCAGGTGTTCAGTCGTATGACGAATGTCAAAGCAAGAGGGCTGCTGGCTGCCTTTCTATTAACATTGACGATTACTGGCTGCGGGGGACAGGACAATCTTCCATCTGGCAATGATGTGTCCGGAGCAACTACCCCGCCGACTGAGGAACAATCGATTGCTGTGAAGCGAACGATTTCGGTGTATTCGACGGATTCCGAATTGTCGAAAACGTCAGCACGCGAAGTCGAGATTGAACTGAGCGATGGCGACKATCAGTTGGCTCTAGTGAAAGCTGCGCTTTCTGAGCTTCAGAAGGACGGCGGAGCAGAAGAGATTTCCTTATGGAAGGCGATCAGCTTCGACAAAGTGAGCTTGGAGGACGGTCTTGCAACCGTCGATATCCTGCTTCCTGATGAAGCGAGGCTGGGAGGACCGGGCGAGATTCTTGCCATCGAGTCGCTCACCAAGACGCTGTTTCAATTCGACTTCGTAGATGCAGTCGATATTCTAGTAGACGGTGAAGCGTTGGAGACTCTAATGGGCCATGTTGAGCTCGAGCATCCTTACCGCAAATAATATAAGGCTTAAGCATAACTATAGGGGGACTTATAAATGCCAATTCATATTAATGGGAAAAAAGCAGTGATCGGGGCGCTTGCTTTGTCACTTGCCTTTGGCGGAGGATATGCGGCTGCTCCACATGCAGCGTATGCTGCTGCCAATGGATTGAACACGCCTTTCAGCGATATTAGCAGCGGCCATTGGGCGGAGAAGCATGTCGCCAAGCTTGCGCTGCAGAACATTATTTCAGGCTACCCGAACGGCACCTTCGCTCCAAGCAAAGACGTTTCCCAGCAAGAAGCCGTCCTAATGGCGCTTCGTTTCGCGGGACTTATGGACAAAGTAGACAACGACCCGAGTGCCGTTATTGAGTTTAACGATTCGTTCGTCGTCAGCAACAGTTTCAAAAAATACGTATTGGTAGCCTTCAATGAAGGTTTGCTTGATACTTCCGAAATGTCGCAAGCGGCCAACGTTCCCGGAACGCCATGGGGTACGAAACCTGCTTCGCGGGAATGGGTTACAAAACTCATTATTAAAGCGATCGGCAAAACAGGATTGGCTGACGGATTAAAAAATACCCCATCCTCGTTCACCGATGGCGGCCAGATCGATTCGCGATACCTGGGCTATGTAAATGCCGCAGTCGAGCTAGAGCTCGTCAAAGGCGTAACGGAGACAACGTTCCAGCCGAAAGCGAATATTACGCGGGCAAGCTTGGCTACGATTCTTAGCTTCGCGCAAGCACAGTTTGAAGTTGACTACGAAGGTCAGACGAGCGGTATCGTATCGAAGCTGTCCGATTCTTCACTGACGGTATACGAGAACGGTGTTGAAACTTCGTATGCGCTGGATGAGAACACGCTTTATTACACGTACAAGAATACAGTGCCGATCAGCAAGTCCAGCTTGCTGCTGTACGGGGATATTACCGTCATTGCCAAGGACGGCGTTGCGAAATACGTAGAAGTGAAAAGCGATACGGTACATACGACGACGGTAGCCGGAACCTTCTTGCGCAACGTGGCCGACGAGAAAAAAATATATTTATGGATCAACAAAGTCCCGGTACCATTTGATTACAACGATTCGGTCATCGTAGAAGATACGGCGGGCACTCCGGTGAAGCTAAGCGATCTGAAAGCCGACAGCCCGATCAGCATCGTACAAGATTCGTTCCGCGACAAGCCGTTGGTGGTCAAAATCGTAACTGCTCCCGTCGCTAGCCAAAACACGGTGAAGGGATTGTTTTTCTCGACGGACGGCAAGATCATCACGATCAAAGAGGGCAGCTCGCTCTCCACAAAATATCTTGCCAAAGAGGTTGAGGTCGAGATMGAAGGCCTTAAGGAGGCTGCGCTGGACGATCTGCTGAAAGAAACGGATCAAGTCGAGCTTACGTTAAACGCAGACGAGCAGGTTACGAAAATCAAGGTCGAAAGCCGCAAGGTCGAAGTGCTGGATCAAGCTAAGATCGCCAGCTTCGTGGAAGACATGAAGCTGCTTACGATCGTCGACGCTGAAGGCAAGAATCCGAAGTCTCTCTACCTTACGGACAAGACGAAAGTGGACTTCTATGGCACGTTCATTTCGGTCGAAAGCTCTTACGACTTGCTACTGCAAGGCACGCAAGTGATATTGTCCTATACAGGGGACAAAGTCGTTTCCATTAAGATCGTAACGTCGTATACGGGTAAATTCGTGTCGATCGATACGCTTGATTACGAGTTAAAAATCAAGCTTGATACGGGAGCAACGCTTACGCTTCCATACTCGGCCAACTATGTCGAGACGCCTGGATCGAATACGACGCCTCTCGCTCAGCTTAAGAAGGATGACATCATCACGGTCGAGCTTAATCCGACGCAAGAGAGCGTCATTAAGATTAAAGCGCATCGCGATGTGACTTATACCGTTCAAGTGATTGATATCATGAACAAGAAGATTCGCGTGCAGCCGGCAACGGGAAGCGCGTTCGAACTGTCGATCAAAGACTTGCCGCTGACGGATAAGGACGGCAAGGAAGCGACGATTGGCAATATTTCCGTAGGCAGCTCGATTACGGCTTCTTATGTAGGATTGCTGCCGACCGCTATCCGCGTGAACTAAAGCAAGGGAATAAAGCCTTAAATTAGGATGTTTCGTGAAAAAACTGCCTTACGGGGCAGTTTTTTTTATAGAAAGTGGCTGTTTGCGGTTGCTAAGCGTGACAAATTTCGCTACACTTTGAACGATAGTGTTAGATTGGAGAGAGGACGATGAATGCGAAGCAGAAAATGCGTCATATATTGGACATCATTGCTGAGATGTTTCCGGATGCTCATTGCGAGCTCAATCACAGCAATCCGTTCGAGTTAACGATAGCCGTCCTATTGTCCGCGCAGTGTACGGACGAAACGGTAAATAAAGTAACCGCATCGTTATTCCAAAAGTATAAGCGGCCTGAGGATTACTTAGGCGTGCCGCTGGAGGAGCTKGAACAGGACATCCGCCGAATCGGTCTGTTTCGCAGTAAAGCGTCCAATATCCAGAAGCTAAGCCGCATTTTGATCGATAAATACGACGGTGAGGTGCCGGCAAGCCATGAAGGCTTGACCGAGCTGCCAGGCGTAGGACGGAAGACGGCTAACGTCGTCATGTCCAATGCCTTCGATGTACCAGCGATCGCGGTAGATACGCATGTTGATCGTGTATCGAAACGTTTAGGCATAGCTAAGCTAGACGATAATGTGCTTGAGGTCGAGAAGAAGCTGATGAAGCTTGTTCCGCAAGAAGAGTGGACGGTGACGCATCACCGGCTCATTTTTTTCGGCCGCTATCATTGCAAAGCTCAAAATCCGCAATGCCCGATCTGTCCATTGCTTGATATGTGCAAGGAAGGCAAGCAGCGTATGAAGGCTGGCAATAAAACGAAAAATAAAGCTGAACTGAAAATAGCTGGTAGGGGATGATAAGGATGAAATGTATTTCCGTGTACACAAACAATTTTGAGCTTTTCTCCGATATTTACGAGCAGGTGCTTGAAGCGCCTCCGCAAGAAAACGAAGACATCGTCGTTGAAGGCATTACGGTCAGCGGCTCGGGCGACGTGCCTGAACAATACATCGAGCGTATGCGCATTAAACCTGAGGTTGTCGTGATGAAGGAGAAGGCGCGCAACATTATGATTTTGCAGCACGGCAACGTGTTCGAAATTTGCTTGCCTTCTGACGAAGAGGAAGCTGTGTAAGGAGCAGAACAATGACTGAAATGACTGTGCAGAGCATAGCGGGAGCTATTGCGAGTGCAGCCGGCGATATGGCTGCTGCAGGAGATAAGCAACATTCACAGCAAGTGCAGGAGCTGAACAGTAAGCTGACCGAAGGTCGGCTTACTGTCGCTTTTTGCGGACATTTCTCGGCAGGGAAGTCCACCCTTATTAATAAGCTATGCGGTACGAAGCTGCTGCCATCGAGTCCAATCCCGACCAGCGCGAATGTCGTATCGATCCGCGGGGGAGACAGAGCTTACGCCGCTGTGGAGACGATCAAGAACGGCGTCACCTCGCAGGCTGAGGTTCGAATTGATGAGCTTGATAAATATTGCGTAGACGGCGAGCAGTTCACGTCGGTGTCCATTATTTATCCGAGCGAAACGCTTGGCGACCATACGGTGCTGCTTGATACGCCGGGAATTGATTCTACGGATGACGCGCATCGGATGGCGACGGAATCGGCGCTTCATTTGGCAGACGTTGTGTTCTACGTAATGGACTATAATCATGTCCAGTCTGAGATTAACTTCGCATTTGCGAAGCAGCTTAAGGACTGGGGCAAGCCCTTATACTTTATTGTTAATCAAATTGATAAGCATCGTGATCGCGAGCTGTCGTTCGAGAGCTATCGCAAAAGCGTAGAGGAAGCGTTCCATGCTTGGCATCTTGAGCCGGCGGGGATCGTTTATTTGTCGTTGCGCGAACCGAGCCATCCGCATCAGGAATGGGATAAGCTCCTCGTGCTGCTTAAGCAGCTTGCCGAGCTTAGAGCGCCGTTGTGTGCCTATAACGTGGATGCGTCGCTTAGACATCTCGTTAAGGGCCACTTGAAGTGGATGCAGGAGCAGCAGGAGCCGGAAAGAGAACGGCTCACAGAGGAGGCTGGCGGGGAAGAAGCGCTTAGCCAGCTTAAGTCGGAAATGGACGGTTTGACGAAGCGTATTCGTTCGCTTCAGGAGCAGAAGGAAATGTTCGGCGCCGAGCTTCGCCAAGAGCTGCAGAAGGTGCTTGATAACGCGAATATTACGCCAGCGGGGCTGCGTGATCTAGCGCAGACGTTCCTGGAGAGCCGCAAGCCGGGCTTCAAGGCGGGGTTGCTGTTCGCAGGAGCTAAGACGGCTGCCGAGCAGGAGCGCCGTCTGGAGGCGTTCCGGGCGGAGCTGAACTCGTTAATTAGCGCTGCTATCGAATGGCATGTGAAGCATTTGCTTCGCCAAGCGGCTGAACGGATCGGTTATAACACGGAACAGCTGGAAACGCAGTTGGGCGAGAAGCTGACGTGGCTGCCTGAGCCGGGTTGGATCGTTGAACGCGTGAAGACCGGAGCCGTGATCGGGAATGAATATACGATGATTTACAGCCGCGAGCTTGCCGCGGATGTGAAAGGGGTATACCGCCAGCGCGCGTTCGGCATTATCGAAGCGCTGGCGGATCATGCGGCGGCAGCGAGCAGCAGCGCTGCCGCCGAGGCGCAGGCGCAGCTTGCGGGGCTACGCTCGCAAGCTGGCGCCGCAGAGGCGCTGGCAGCGCTCGCGGAGCGCGCTGCCGCGCATGCGGCGAGGCTCGCAGCTGAGCTGCCGAGCCCGGCGGCGAAGCCGCAACTGCCGGCGCCGAGCGTATCGGCTGCCGGAGGCGGTTCCGGCGCGGCGGCGGATGCGTCCGCGCCAGCAAGCAGCGGCGGCGCAACGCCGCAGCAGGCTAGCGCGGCTGCGGCTGCTGCTGCCGCCGGCGAAGCTCGCGCGAAGCGCCGCTCGCTCGGAGGCGGCGCCGCGCTCGCGCAGCAGCATAGCGCTGCGACGCGGCTGCTGCGCGCCGCAGAGCTGTTAGAGCCGCACGCGGCTCTAACAGCAGCCGCGCATGCGATGCGCGACAAAGCGAACCGGCTGCAGAACAGCCGGTTCACCATAGCGCTCTTCGGCGCCTTCAGCGCCGGCAAGTCGTCGCTCGCCAACGCGCTGATCGGCGAGCCGGTACTGCCGGTATCGCCGAATCCGACGACGGCGGCGATCAACCGTCTCGTTCCGCCGACGGCGGAGCGGCAGCACGGCACGGCGCTTGTCGTCATGAAGACGCGCGATGCGATTCTTTCCGACGTGCGCTATTCGTTAGCGCTGCTCGGCGAGCAGGCATCCGAGGATAAGCTGCCGGATGCGGGCTCGCTCATGCGCGCCATCGATAAGCTGTCGCCGGATAAGATTCAAGCGGGCGGACGGCCGCATTACAGCTTCCTCCGCGCCGCGCGCGCGGGGTGGGAGCAGCATGAAGGTCAGCTCGGCCAGCAATTGGTAGTCGATCAAGCGGAATATGAGCGTTACGTAGCCGAAGAGGCGCGTTCTTGCTTTGTTAGCGAGATCGAGCTGTACTATGACTGCGATCTGACTGCGCAAGGCATCGTGCTCGTCGATACGCCGGGAGCCGATTCGGTCAACGCCCGTCATACGGGTGTTGCCTTCAACTACATCAAGAACGCTGACGCGGTCTTATTCGTCACGTATTATAACCATGCGTTCTCGCAGGCTGACAGACAGTTTCTGATGCAGCTTGGACGCGTGAAGGACCAGTTCGAACTGGACAAAATGTTCTTCCTCGTTAATGCCGCCGACTTGGCTGCGGATCAGGAGGAGCTGGAAGGCGTGCTTGCGCATGTCGAGGATAACTTGACGAAACATGCGATTCGTAATCCAAGGCTTTATCCGGTATCGAGCCTGCAGGCTCTTGACGGCAAAGTCGACGGTAACGCCGAACTGCTAAGCCGTTCAGGCATTGAAGCCTTCGAAGGCGCGTTCCTCTCCTTCATCCAGAATGATCTCGGCAAGCTGGCGATCGATGCCGCTGAGCAGGATCTTAAGCGTGCTGCGGCTACCGTGGCAGGCTGGGTGAAGAGTGCGGAAGGCGACGCAGCAGCGCGGGAAGCAGAGCTTAACGGCTTGCTTAGGGCTGTTGCGGCGAGCGAGAGCGACCTGGCAGCACTTCGCACCTCAGCTGCGCCAGAGCAACTGGAGCAAGAGGTTAGCGAGCTGCTCTATTATGTCGTGAAACGGATTCAGCAGAGATTCGGCGAGTTCTATAACTTCGCATTCAATCCAGCGTCGCTTCAAGACGATGGACGCGATCTACGCAAAGCGATTTGGACTTCGTGGCTCGAATTGCAGCGGTTGATTCAGCTGGAACTGTCACAGGAGCTCCAAGCGACTTCACTGCGTATGGAACGCGGAGTGCACACATGGCTGCAGAAGCGCTATGAACGTTGCGCTGGAGTGCTGCAAGAGGCGCTAGATGGCTATGACGCGATTCCATATCTTCCTGATGGTCTGCCTACGCCTCCGGAAGCTGCGGCATGGGAAGCAGGCGAGATCGAGTCGAAGTGGCTCTGGAGCCGATTCAAATCGCCTAGACAGTTTTTCGAAGGAGAAGGCAAAGGGAATCTGCGCAAAGACTTGGAAAATGTGCTTGCCCCGTCCTTGAACGGTTGGATGGCAAGCCGCATATCCGAATGGAACGTGCTCTACACTGAATATTGGCAGACAGGTTCCGAACAAGCATCGACAAGACTGCGCGAAGACATGTTAGCCTACGCTGCGGGCAAGCAAAGTACCCTTGAAGGCGGCTCGAATTCCGAGCAGCTGAAGGAACTGCACCAACAGCTTATTAATCTCTAAATATCAATGAACTAAACCGTATCAATCGCAATTATCGCTGAATGCTATTTTGGACGCTGAATTCGTCTGAAATAGCATTTTTTATATTTGTGTGTTTTCATACAAAAACGGAGCAATATGCACATATATGTCATGATTTAAGACTATTTGGGAGCAATGACGGAGTGGCATTCCTATATCGCGAGTATAAGCGACTTCAATCACATATACGCAATTTTATACTGTTTGCCCCTGTATATGGATGCTGTTAATATTCACTCATACTTATAAAACAGCATACGGGGAGATGTTTTTTCTTGGACGTGTTAAGGCAATTAAAACGATTTTATTGGGCTGAACGAAAGTTTATGTTCGCCTCGATCGCGGCGCTCATGTGCGCTACGGCACTTGGGATTGTATATCCCAACCTGCTGCGATACCTGATCGATGATGTCATTACGCCTAGACGTTTCGATCTGGTGCCGGCGCTTGCGTTCACGGTCGTAGGCGTCGTCGCATTCAAAGCCTGCTTGCAGTTTCTGCACGGCTTCTTCGGAGGAAGACTAGGCAACCGCGTAGCATTCAGATTACGCAACGCCAGCTATGACAAATTGCAAACGCTGTCCTTCCAATATTATGACAAGGCGAAGACAGGCGATCTGATGTCCCGTCTTACAGCCGATTTAGAGGCGATCCGCAACTTTGTCGGCTTCGGATTCGCACAGATTTTGAACATGGTGCTGATGGTAGTGTTCGGCGGCATCATGATGATGACGATTCATTGGCAATTGACGCTTATAACGCTAGTTACGATTCCATTGCTCATATTCACGGCGCTTCGCTTCGAGAAAAACATTCATCCGGCTTTCCGTGAAATGCGCAAAGCGATGAGTAATCTGACGACTGCGGTCCAAGAGAACATTACAGGCGTCCGTACGGTCAAATCGTTCGCAAGGGAGACGCATGAAGTATCGAAGTTCTCGACGCGCAGCGAGGCTTATCAGACGAACCAAGTCGGCGCGGCCGTCATATGGGCCAAATTTTTCCCCGTAATGGAGCTTGTGGCGAACGTGAGCGCCGTTATCTTGCTTGTAGCAGGAGGCATTCTCGTTATTAACGGAGAATTGAAGCTAGGCGAGTTCGTTGCCTTCTTCAGCTTGATTTGGTACATTATCGGCCCGATGTGGGGACTTGGCTTCCATATCAATAACTACACGCAATTCAAAGCGTCGGGGGAGCGGGTGCTGGAGCTTCTCAATGAGCATATACACGTGAGAAATATCGAGAACGCGGTTGAAGTAACTAACGAGACGGTCAAAGGCCATGTAAGCTTCGAAAATGTAACGTTCAGCTATCCGGACAAATCGCCGGCGGTTACGAACATCAACATCGACGCACCGGCCGGTTCGGTCATCGGGATGCTCGGCGCGACCGGTTCAGGCAAGTCAACGCTCATTCAGCTTCTGATGCGTGCTTACACCGTGAAGCAAGGCGTCATTAAACTTGACGGCATGGATATCCGCAATTTGGACGTGGCGAGTCTTCGCCGCCAAATCGCGCCAGTTTTCCAAGAGACATTCTTGTTCTCGGCATCTATCCGCGACAACATAGCTTACGGAGTGAAGGATGTAACGAATGAACAGATCGAAGCTGCCGCTAAGCTGGCCAAGGCGCATGACTTTATTATGGAGCTGCCGCTTGGTTACGCGACGATCGTCGGCGAGCGGGGGATGGGCTTGTCTGGCGGACAGAAGCAGCGTATCGCCATCGCGCGTGCGTTAATCAAAAATCCGCGCATTCTCGTCCTTGACGATGCTACAAGCGCGGTAGACATGGAGACCGAGCATGAGATTCAAGCAGGCTTCAAGGAGCTGATGGCCGGACGTACCACTTTTGTCATCGCGCATCGGATCTCTTCACTGCGTCACGCCGATGAAATTATCGTGCTTGATAAAGGGGTTATCGTACAGCGCGGCAAGCATGCCGATCTGATTGCGGTAGACGGTCCTTATCGCGATACGTACAACATTCAATATGCCGACTTTTTACAGAAAGACGATGCCGCTTCAGCTTTAACAGCGCAAGGTCAGAAAAGGAGCACCGTATAATGAGCACAAGTTCCCATACGCAAGCCAAAGCTAAAAACAAAAACGAACGGTTCGTATATCAAGACGACGAGCTGATCGAAAAGCCGTTCAACTGGGCGCAGCTGCGCAGGCTGTTTATGTATATGAAGCCGTATTCGAAACAGCTGATGCCCGTCATCGTAATGATGATCTTAGGTACGTTGACGAGGCTCGGCGTACCGGCGCTCGTCATTCTCGCTATCGACGAAGCGATTCAACCGGAGAACGGCGCTTCCGCAAGCATTCCTAAGCTGCTTGTTATTGCTGGCATTATGTTATTCCTTTATGTAATACAATGGGCTTCTAATACTTATCGGATTAAGTACACGAACATTATTGGGCAGCAAGTTATTTATGATCTTCGGAACCACTTGTTCCAGCACATTCAGAAGCTGTCGTTCCGCTTCTATGACAAACGTCCAGCCGGATCCGTGCTCGTGCGGGTAACGAATGACGTCAATGCGCTGCAGGACTTGTTCACGAACGGCGTCGTCAACCTATTGATGGACTGCGTGCAGCTGTTCGGTATCGTAATCATCCTGCTCGTCTGGAACTTCAAGCTTGGTCTCGCGGTTATGATTACCGTTCCGATCATGTTCTTGGTCTCGACTTCGCTTCGCAAAAGGATTCGCTTTGCTTGGCAAGACGTGCGCATTAAGCAATCACGTATCAACTCGCACTTGAATGAAAGTATTCAAGGGATGAAGGTTACGCAATCATTCGTGCAAGAGAAAGACAATATGGGTTTTTTCGATCATATGAATACGGTCAACGTAAAATCGTGGAACAAAGCTTCCGCGCTGAACCAAGCGTTCGGTCCCGTTATTGAGATTACGGCAGCAATAGGCACGTTCATTCTGTTCTGGTACGGTGCACATCTGATTCAGCAGGATGTTATCACAGTCGGTTTGCTAGTCGGCTATGCGAACTACATCGGCAACTTCTGGGACCCGATTAACCGCTTAGGCCAAATGTACTCTCAACTGCTTATTGCTATGGCATCGTCCGAGCGGATCTTCGAGTTCATCGATGAAGAGCCGACGGTAGGCGAACAAGAGGAAGCAAGAAGCTTGCCGAAAATTAAGGGCCAAGTGAAATTCGATAATATTATTTTCGAATACGAGCCTGGCAGACCGGCGCTTAAGGGAGTGACCATCGACGTCAGAGAAGGCCAATCGATTGCGCTTGTCGGTCATACAGGCTCGGGTAAAAGCACCATTATTAATCTGCTCTGCCGGTTCTACGATCCGGTGCAAGGGCGCGTATTGATCGACGGCATTGATATTCGCGATGTAACGATCGAGAGTCTGCGCTCGCAGGTCGGAATCGTGCTGCAGGATACGTTTATCTTCGCTGGTTCGATTCGCGACAACATCCGTTACGGCCGTCTGAATGCGACCGATGACGAGATCGTGAAAGCGGCGCAAGCCGTTCATGCCCATGAGTTCATCATGAGCTTGCCGGATGGCTACGATACGCAGGTAGAGGAGCGAGGCAATGTGCTCTCGATGGGCCAACGCCAGCTTCTATCGTTCGCACGCGCATTGCTTGCCGATCCTCGTATTCTTATTTTGGATGAGGCAACGGCAAGCATCGATACCGAAACCGAATTGAAGATTCAGGAAGCGCTCAAGGCGCTCTTGAAAGGCCGTACTTCATTCATGATTGCGCATCGACTGTCGACGATTCGACATGCGGATGACATTATCGTGCTGGATCACGGTGAGATTGTTGAGCAAGGAAATCACGAACAATTAATTCGCAAGCGCGGCGTATATAACGGATTAATTGAGGCACAGTACCGTTTCTTGTAAGGAATCTAGTCATTTATAGTTGATTTTTGATGAAGAAACCTCCACAATGAAAGAAAAAAGCCGAACATCGGTTAGACCGTGCTTTATCTCGCGGTTTAACGGAAATGGCTTACTTTCAGGAGGTTTTTTCTCATTATGTATGGATCACCGCTATCTCCGAATGCCCGTAAACTGCTTCTGCTCGGTTCGGGAGAGCTTGGCAAAGAGGTTGCCATTGAAGCGCAAAGGCTCGGAGTCGAGACCATTGCCGTCGATCGCTACAGCCATGCTCCAGCCATGCAGGTGGCTCATCGCAGCTATGTGACAGATATGCTGGATGGCGCAGCGATTCGCCGTATTATAGAAGAAGAGAAGCCTGATTTTATCGTACCTGAGATAGAGGCGATCGCCACAGAAACGCTGCTTGAGCTCGAACAGGAGGGACATCGCGTCATCCCGACGGCTCGCGCTGCGAGATTGACGATGGATCGCGAAGGCATCCGCCGTTTGGCTGCCGAGACACTTGGATTACCTACTGCTCCCTATCAGTTCGCCGATTCTTTGGAGGAGCTTCGCCAAGCTGCTGCTGTACTAGGTTTCCCGTGCGTTATTAAGCCGATTATGTCTTCATCGGGCAAAGGGCAGAGCGTATGCCGTTCCGAAGCGGATATTGAAGGCTGCTGGAATTATGCGATGGAAGGCGGAAGAGCGAAGAAGCAGCGCATTATTGTGGAAGGCTTCATCACCTTCGAATCGGAAATTACATTGCTAACTGTTCGTTCGGTCTCCGGCACAAGCTACTGTGCGCCGATCGGTCATATACAGAAGGACGGAGATTATATTGAGTCCTGGCAGCCGCATGATATGACGATGAGTCAGATCGAGGAAGCGGAAGCAATCGCCCGCCAAATCACGGACGAGCTAGGCGGTTACGGCTTATATGGCGTGGAGCTCTTCATTACGAAGGACGGCGTATTGTTCAGTGAAGTTTCGCCAAGGCCTCATGATACCGGCATGGTGACGATGGCGACACAAGATTTAACGGAGTTCGCCCTTCATGTGCGTGCCATCCTCGGTTACCCGATTCCGACAATCCGTTTGTTGTCGCCAGGCGCTTCCTATACGCTTAAGGCGGACCGCGAGAGCAGCAGCTTCGCCGTTGGCGGCTTAGAAGAGGCGTTGTCCGTACCGAACACGCAAGTACGCGTCTTCGGCAAGCCGGAGACGAAGGTTGGCCGTCGCATGGCCGTTGCGCTGAGCAGCGGCGCAGATGTCGAGCAAGCCCGCCAGCAGGCAAGACAAGCAGCCGAAGCGCTGTATATCGAATATAAAGAATAAGCTAGCGTAATAGAGAGCGGTCTGGTTTTTTAGAGTGGAAATCGTCCAACCAAACAGGCAGTTGAACAGCTATCAAGCACATTTGATTGGATAACATACAGCCTAAACCGCCTTTGTAGCTCATTTCCGTCTAAATTACCTCATTAGCCTGTAGAAAATCCAATCAAACTGCTTTTTTGATCTCATTTAGCCCATTAGGCTGGATGAAATCCAATCATAGCCCCTAATTCTTAAAGAACCGTTTCTTGATAGATGGAAGTACGACCAACCATTTACGAAAGGAACGGTTTTTTTGTATCCTCGAAATTACATCCCATGCTTAGCCTGTTGGTGACAGAATAAAAGACATTGAAATAACTAGTATCTCTATCGAAATTTTGTTATGGTTTTCCTAGGAATATATTTCCTGTTAAGGAAAGGAAAACGAATAGGATGGGAAATACCATCTCAACATGCCTTTTGGCAATAGGTGTACTTTTACTTGGATTAGCTTTATCTCAGGAATTACATTAGCAACCGATGAATATGGCGATTTCCAAATAGAAATTGCTTTGTATTGGTGGATTTCAGGTATTATTTCAGGGTTTGTTTTTATTGGATTATCCGAGATTGTGAATTTACTGCAAAAGTTGCTAGATAAAAACAGTGGTGTTACTCAGTCGATACCATCCATGTCATCCTATATGCGTGATGAAAATGTAATTAAAGAAACCATTACTCCCTCGCCTAATGGTGAGAATGAGACGGATGAAACCGAAATTAAAGTTAAGGATCTAACGATTCTTATTAATGATGAACAGAATAAGGGACAATTTTGGATCACTAATTCTAATGTCAGAATAATGAAGAAGTCTATGTTTCAATCTGATTCCGAAGCTCAGCTTGTCAAAGTAATCAATAAGAGCAATCTTTCTGCTGATTATGAAAGAAATAAAGACTAGATTATTTTTAGCTTCATTGAAGGAAACAACAATCATAAGTTGGCATTTAAGACACATAACATCTACGACTATGAACGAATCGTTAACTTGCTAAAATATGAGAAAAAGTAAATGAAACTATCGTAATTTTACGACAGTGTAAAACCTCTGTAGCTGACCAATACGATCGGCTGCCTTTTCATTAAACTAATCGGCAGAGGAAGGAGTGTTTAATCACTACGCGAATATCTAAAAATATTAAGGCGTTTACGAAGTACGCAAATATGATGTTATCCGAAACCACTGTAATTCGAATAGGGCCAGAATATCAACAAAGAGCAAGAGGAACTAAAACTTGTTACTCGCGCCAACACATGAATGATACGATTCGTTACCGTGTCGCGGATGTGTTGAGTAGACAGACATAGATCAGATTAGAAACAGAAGAATAAGTAGATCCCAAAACGGAAGTAGAACCAAAACAGAGCAGACCAAAAACAGAGGTAGATCAAAAACAAAGTTAGATCAAAATCAGAAGAAGATTAAAAACAGAGGAAGATCAAAAACAGAAGTAGAACAAGAATATGAAATATAGATTGAAAGTTGTTCGAGAAGCCAGTGGCATCGGATAACACCATATTCACGCATCGGGCATTCGCCCTCGGTCCGGCAGAAGTTAGAAGTGGATTCGGAGAGGCAGTTTCAGTCGCGAGGAAGTTGGATCAGCCGGACACATCCGCACCGACTAACTGCGCAAGCGCAGCCGGCGACATTCGTCGCCTTAAGTCGGTGGGACGTCGTGAATCCCAAACGTTATATGACAGTGCGAAGTGAAAATATAGGGAGGGAAAACCATGAAAAGTAAAAAAGAGTATAAAGATGAAATCGAACTTAAGTACGGCAAACCATTAAAGGAAGTTATGTATGAATTAATAGTAGAACGATATATGGATCAGTGGGACGGCGCTAAGGAGCTAGGCATACCTACTGATTTATTTGTTTCATGGAGAACACAATTTCGGCTCGGTCCACTTCAAAGAAGTGCTGATTTAGCTGAGCGTAGACATTTTGAAACAATCAATGAATATAAAGAAGAATTAAAAGACATTGATCTAGAAAGAGACTTTAAATATAAAGGTGAAGTCTCACTTAGAGGATTTAAAGAAGTAATTGAACGAATGCTTGAGCTTGAGAAGCGTAGAGGAATATTGTTGAATACAAGTTCATCTTCAGATTTTAAAATGTTATTTCAAACAAATCTCCTCGAAGAAATGATTAATTATTTGAATAAGTACGAGAATGATAAATTACATCAGAAGTTTGATTTCGATTTGCAAATTATTAACTCGTTCAAGAATGATAAATAAATGTGAGTTATTCAAAGCACCGTCATATAACACCAGATTCACGCATCGGGCATTCGCCCTCGGTCCGGCACGAAGTTAGAAGAGGGTTCGGAGAGGCATTTCAGTTTCAATGAAGTAGTAGCAGCCGGACACATCCGCACCACCTAACYGCGTCGCGGCCGCCCTTCGGGCTTAGCCGCCCTTCGGGCTTA